>JBBAJV010000001.1:0-4127 GCA_040403925.1 Sediminibacterium sp.
TCGGTGGTGCGCATTGGGATTATGTAGCGGCTGCCGAGATGCTTAAAAAACAAATTATTATAGCCTTGGATGAAATTAAAGATATTGCACCTGCTACAAGGGTTGAAAATAGAATCGAAAAATATAGCAAAATGGGCTTCTGGGAAGAAGCTTAAAATTAAATACCAACATGTTAAGACATACCCTTAATGGAACAGGTGTTGCCTTAGTCACACCATTTAAAAAAGATAAATCAATAGATTTTGAAGCATTAGAAAATTTAATTGATATTCAAATTGGTGGTGGAATAAACTATGTCGTTAGTTTGGGTACCACTGGTGAATCAGTTGTTTTATCAGACCAAGAAAAAATTGAAGTATTTAATTGCACGGTGAATAAAGTAAATGGTCGTGTGCCTATTGTGATTGGTATTGGTGGAAATGATACTGCGGCAGTGATTCAATCTTTTAGCAAATTTGATTTAACAAAAGTGGTTGCTATTTTAAGTGTAACGCCTTATTACAATAAACCTTCTCAAGAAGGATTATTCCAACATTATATTTCATTAGCCGATGCTGCACCTAAACCTATATTATTATACAATGTGCCAGGTCGCACAGGCATTAATATGAACGCAAGTACTACATTGCGTTTAGCAAATCATCCTAATATTGCAGGGATAAAAGAAGCTGGACCAAAAATGTCACAGACAATTGATATTTTAAAAGATCGTCCAAGTGATTTTTTAGTAGTAAGTGGAGATGATGAAATTGTGATGGCACAAATTGCATGTGGCATGGACGGGGTGATTAGTGTTGCTGCAAATGCTTTCCCAAAACCTTTTTCAGATATGATAAAATTTGCAATGGCTGGTGATTTTTCAATGGCAAAAAGAATCAATGACTTATTGGTAGAAGGATATGTTTATATGTACGAAGAGAATAATCCTGCGGGCATCAAGGCTTTCATGGCAGAGCAGGGATTAGTTCAAAATGAATTAAGATTACCACTTGTGCCAGTAAGTGCAGGATTGCATGAGCGTATTAAAAATTATCTACAAAGATATATACAGCATCCATAAATAATTAGTTCAATTTTTGTTTGATGGACTGCAATTTCATCAAGGCTTCCACTGGCGTCAGATTATTGATGTCTATGCTATCTAATTCTTTACGGATAGATTCAAAAGTTTCTGTATGTGCATCAAAAATGGATAATTGAAATTTTTCGGTTGTTGCTTGCACCGTAGGACTAGTTTTTTGTTGGTCCTTATTTTTTAATTCCATCTCTTGTAAAATTGTATTGGCGCGATCGACTAATTCATTGGGCATGCCAGCCATCTTAGCTACATGGATACCAAAGCTATGG
The DNA here is from genome assembly GCA_040403925.1 of Sediminibacterium sp. GTDB lineage: Bacteria > Bacteroidota > Bacteroidia > Chitinophagales > Chitinophagaceae > Sediminibacterium. The sequence continues at coordinate 1,348 of JBBAJV010000001.1, forward strand.
GTGCTTCCGCCTTTAGCTAATTTGCGTAAGAAAATAATTTTGTTACCCACTTCTTTATGCGTTACATGGAAATTGTGCACACGGGTTAGTTGACCTTCTAAATCATTTAACTCATGGTAATGAGTTGCAAATAATGTTTTTGGACGGTGCACAGATTTTTGTAAGTATTCTACAATGCTCCAAGCAATGGAGATGCCATCGTAAGTAGATGTGCCTCTTCCAATTTCATCTAACAAAATCAAACTTCTTGCACTTAAATTATTTAAGATGCTCGCAGTTTCAATCATCTCCACCATAAAAGTGGATTCGCCTGCATTTAAATTATCACTTGCACCAACACGTGTAAAAATTTTATCGGTTAATGGGATAGAAGCAGCAGTAGCTGGCACAAAGGAGCCCATATGCGCCATCAAAGTAATCAATGCAGTGTGTCTTAATACCGCACTCTTTCCGCTCATATTGGGTCCTGTAAGAATAATAATTTGTTCTGCATTAGGATTCAATAATGTATTGTTGGCTATATAGGGCGTATCAATTGGGAGGGTTTGCTCTATCACGGGATGTCTACCATCTGTGATGGATAGTATACCATCGTCCGTCATCGTGGGTTGGCAATATCTATGTTGCTTAGCGATGTGTGCAAAACATAATAAACAATCTATCACCCCTACAAACTGTCCATTGGTTTGAATGGCATTGAGGTCGGACAAAATGAGGTCTAATAAATTTTGGTACAACTGTTGTTCTAATGCAAATATTTTATCCTCTGCGCCTAAAATCTTTTCCTCGTATTCTTTTAGTTCTGGTGTGATATACCTTTCGGCAGTCGTTAAGGTTTGTTTTCGAATCCAATCATTGGGGACTTTATTTTTATGTACATGGGTCACTTCTAAATAATATCCATACACATTATTATAGCCAATTTTTAAAGAACTTATACCAGTGATTTCTGCTTCTTTATTTTGTAATTGAGTTAGGTATTCCTTGCCGCCACTGGATATATTTCTTAGTTCATCTAATTCGGTGGATACGCCATTTTTTATAAATCCGCCTTTCATGGTGGTAGCAGGTGGCTGCTCCATGATATGGTATTGAATTGCATCCATCGTCTTTTGACAAACTACTAAGTTAGTTGCAAGTTGTTTTAAATAAGGGTTCGTGCTTGGCGTTAATGTTGTTTTAATGTCTGCGACTGCAGTCAATGATTTTTCTAGTTGTACTAATTCTCTTGGTTGAATTTTTCGACTCGCTAATTTACTCGTTAATCTTTCTAAGTCTCCACAAGACTCAATGGTTTCATGGAGGGGACTGGCTATTTCTTTTGCATCTACAAAATAGGCGACTGCACTCAGTCTTTGGTTAATTTGTTCCAAAGATTGCAAAGGGAAAATGAGCCAACGTTTTAATAACCTTGCACCCATAGGACTCTTAGTGGCGTCCATGATATCTATCAATCCCTTTTGTCCTGCACCGTTGCCTATTAATTCTAAATTACGAATAGTGAATTTATCCATCCATAAAATCTCATTACGGTCTATGCGGCCAATGGTATGGATATGTTGCAGATGAGGATGTTCTGTTTCTTTTAGATAATGTAGGATCGCACCTGCAGCGATGATGCCTAATTTTTGTGATTCGATACCAAAACCTTTTAAGCTCGGTGTTTGAAATTGTTTTAATAAAAGCTCAGTACCAAATGCTTCATCAAAAATCCAGCTGTCTAAACCATAGGTATAAAATCCAGCACCAAAATATTCCTTAAATGCATTTTGATAATTTTTAGGGTAGAGGATTTCTGCAGGTTGTAAACTTTGCAATAATTTATCTAAGTATTCCAAATTTCCTTCGGCAACTAAGAATTCACCAGTCGTGATGTCTAAGAATGCGATACCACCGTTATCATTTTCAACAAATAAAGCCGCTAAAAAATTATTTTGTTTATGCTCTAATAATTTATCGTTGGTGGCAATGCCTGGCGTCAGCATATCTGTCACACCTCTTTTCACAATACCCTTCACAGTTTTCGGGTCTTCTAATTGGTCACAGATGGCTACGCGGTGTCCTGCTATCACTAATTTATGTAAATAGGTATCCAATGAATGATAAGGGAATCCAGCTAGCTCACTTGAGGCCGATGCGCCATTATTTCTTTTGGTTAAAGTGATGCCCAAGACCTTAGATGCAATGACCGCATCTTGACCAAATGTTTCATAAAAATCACCCACTCTAAAGAGTAAAATAGCGTCTGGGTATTTTTGTTTAATAGCCCGATGCTGTTGCATTAGAGGAGTTTCTGAACTTGATTTTGCCATGGGTAACAAACCTACATAATTTTTTAATATTTGAAAAGCTTACTTTTGCACTATGCGTAAATTAAGCATGGGAGAATTGGGGAGAAAGTCGGTCGAAGACTTTAAACTGGCAGACAAAAAGCCGCTGGTGGTGGTGATGGACAATATCCGTAGCATGCACAATGTTGGGAGTGTCTTTAGAACGGCAGATGCGTTTTTAATTAGTGGGATTTGTTTATGTGGTTTCACCCCACAGCCACCGCATAGAGATATCCATAAAACAGCTTTAGGGGCGACTGATTCAGTAGATTGGGTATATTATGAACACACAGTTGACGCTGTTTTGGCTTTAAAAGAAAGAGGGTATAAGGTACTTGCCATTGAACAAACAGAGGGTAGCGTGTTGCTCAATGCATATGAACATACCAATACACCAACGGCATTTATTTTTGGTAATGAAGTGGATGGGGTTAGTGATGAAGTGATTCA
>JBBAJV010000001.1:4227-105246 GCA_040403925.1 Sediminibacterium sp.
TTCAATCGTTATTTAGATCGTCATTTTGACCAGCTGAATCCAAGGACTGCCATTCGTGAAATTCCTGCAGGAATTATTAAAGCAGAAAAAGCATTGGGCTTTGTGGTGGTGAATGCACTCATTTTTATCATTGCTACTTATTTTATTAATTCAATTTGCTTTTACCTTTCACCTGTGGCCTTATTTGTGATTTTATTTTATAGTTATACAAAACGTTTTACCTATTTATGCCATTTGGTATTAGGGGTAGGGCTTTCCTTAGCGCCTATTGGTGCGTATTTAGCGGTGACTGGGGCATTTGATATCCTTCCATTGCTTTTTTCTTTCGCAATTATTTTTTGGGTAAGTGGATTTGATATTATTTATGCGTTACAGGATGCTGAATTTGACGCATCACATTCGCTTTATTCTATGCCAAGTCATTGGGGTGGAGATAATGCATTAAAAATGGCTAGAGTCTTTCATTTTTTCTCTAGCGTTTTTTTATGGACTGCCTATTTTTTGGGAGATTTTCATTGGTTGTATTTAATTGGGGTTATTTTATTTAATAGTATGCTCGTCTATCAGCAAAGTATTGTGAAGCCAAACGATTTATCCAAAGTCAATCTGGCTTTCATGACAGCAAATGGGATTGCAAGCATTGTCTTTAGTATCTTTGTGATTACGTCGATCATTTTAACTTTTTAATATAAATCAATTGGCAAGAATCATTTGCATAGATTACGGGGGAAAGCGATGTGGATTGGCAGTGACCGATCCCTTTCAAATGATTGCGACTTCACTGATCACAGTGGATACAAAAAGTTTGTATACTTTTTTAGCAGACTATACCTCCAAGGAACCAGTTGAATTAATTTTAATAGGTGAGCCCTTGAACTTAGATGCTTCTCCAACCCATGCCACGCCCTTGGTGAAAAAAGCCATCCTTGAATTAACCGAAAAGTTCCCTACCATCCCCATTCAAACGGTGGATGAGCGATTTAGTTCAAAAACAGCTGTGAGGGCCATGATCGAAATGGGGATGAAAAAGAAAGACCGTCAGGTGAAGCAAAATGTAGATTTAATTGCTGCGACCATCCTCCTTCAAGAATACCTCAATCATAAGGATCTAATGCCTTAGAGAAAGCTGAATCTATTTACGACCTATTTATTGTAACTTTGCACCCATAATTGAACAACTATGACCTTACCAATTGTAGCCTATGGTGCTGCTGTATTAAGAAAAGTGGGTGAGCCAATCAATGCGGATTATCCCAATTTGACTAAGCTCATTGAAGATATGTGGGAAACCATGTACGATAGTAATGGGGTTGGCCTTGCGGCACCTCAAATCAATCTTGCCATTCGGCTATTTGTCATGGATAGTCAACAAATATTTGAGAACGCCGAACCAGGGGATGCCATTTATCCAGATGCTCCTGGAATCAAAGCTGTATTTATCAATGCAGAAATCATTGAATTAAGTGGGAATGAATGGGTATACAACGAAGGATGTTTGAGTATCCCAAAAATTAGAGAAGATGTGTTAAGACACGAAAAAGTGACAATGAAATATATGGACGAAAATTTTGTTGAACATACAGCTACTTTTGATGGCATGACTGCTCGTATTATTTTACATGAGTATGATCATATTGAGGGTAAATTATTCATTGATTATATTAAGCCTCTTAGAAAAAAAATGCTGCAGGGTAAGTTGAATGACATTCATAAAGGCAAAGTAAAAGTGGATTATAAAATGACTCAAATCAAATAAACATGCGTTCATTCTTATTTTTAATTTGCATGAGCTCAATATGTCATTCTTGGGCGCAGGATACCACACTGAGTTTTGAAAATCAGACTTTTACATTAGCAGATGCGATTGTTAGAAATAATTTTGAATACAAAGACATTTTAGAAAGGATTAAGCGGGATACCAGTTTTTATAAAGCCTTCAAAACCTTAAGGACTACAGGATACAGCTCCTTCAATCATATCGAAATGTATGATAAAAATCAAAAAATGGTAGCGTCTTTAGATAGCAGAACCCGTCAAAATAAAATTGGAGACTGCAGGACAATGGATGTATTAGAAGAAAAAATATTTGGGAACTTAAGAGACAGTAAAGGGGAATACAATTACGTCACACCTTCTTTGTACGCAAGTTTGTTTTTTACAAAAGGAAAAATTTGTGGTGAAACCAATATTGTAAAAGGTAAAAAAAGAACCATTCACGGGTCTGGCATTGAAAAAGCTAAGGAACAGTTGAAGATGTTATTTTTTAATCCGGGTGAAAAAATTCCTGGGATACCCATGATTGGTAATAAATTAGATTTATACGACGACAACGCACATGAATTGTATGCCTACAGATTGGATTATGTAGACTACCATGGCAAATTGGCTTATGTATTTGAGATCAAGCCCAAAGAAGATCTTGGTTTTTTTGCAAAAGATAGAGTGGTAGTAGATCAAATGATCACTTGGTTTAATCCAACTACATTGGAGGTTTTAGGCCGTAATTATTCATTGAGCTACAAAGCAGGTGTCTATGATTTTAATGTACAAATGGAAGTAGAAATGACCTACACGCCGAATGGTCTTTTAGTCCCTAAAATATTAAGGTATAAGGGAGATTGGGATGTGATTTTTAAAAAGAGAGAGCGTGGACTTTTTACAGCTACGCTATTTGATTTTAAGTAAATTTTATTCTCTTAATGTTGTAAGAAACTTCCCTCAATATATTTTACCACTTCAACTAAGCTGCCGGTTTCTTTAAACACTTTCAATTGCCTGTCTGCTCCAGTGCCATTGGTAAAAATATCCTGTACTTTTTCAATATGTTTTCTGCTTCCTAAATCATCCACCACGCCGTCTATAAATTCAAGTAATTCGTCAATCAACTCCTTCACAGGGACTTCTTTTTCTTTACCAAAGTCAATGAGCAATCCATCAATCCCATATCGGCTTGCACGCCATTTATTTTCATTGATCAATGCACGTTGGTAATTGATGAAATTGATATTCTGTCTTCGGAGTGTATAAATTTTAGCACATAAAGCTTGGAACAAAGCAGCAATGGTCGCTGTTTCTTGCACCGTCATAGGCACATCGCAAATCCTAAATTCAATGGTATTGTAAATAGGGTGTACTCTTAAATCCCACCATATTTTTTTAGCATTATCGATACAATTGGTTTTAATCAATAATTGTATAAAACTTTCATAAGCTTCGATGCTTTCAAAATAGTCAGGGATGCCGGTTCTTGGAAATTTATCAAATATTTTAGAGCGGTAAGATTTATACCCTGTATTACTAGATTCCCAAAAAGGGGAGTTGGTACTTAATGCATAAATATGTGGCAGAAAATATCTGGCTGTGTTGGCAATATGAATGGCCATGCGGCGATCTTCCATGCCAATGTGCACATGTAGACCAAAAATCAAATTACTCCTTGCAGCTTGCTGTAATTCGTTTAAAAGTGCTTGATACCTGCTTTGATCCGAAATCAATTGTGTTTCCCATAAACTAAATGGGTGGGTACCCGATGCACCAACACTATATCCTAATTCTTTGGCAATTTTAGCCACATGTGTTCTTAATTCAAATACTTCCTGAAAAGCGTTTTCTACATTTTGGCAAATGCCTGTTCCAACTTCAACCACCGCCTGATGCATTTCGGCCTTGATCTTATCTTTAAAAACTTTCTCTCCTTCATTGACTATAGACTGTTGATGGCTTTTTAATTCCTTGGAAGCAGGATCTAAAACCATGTATTCTTCCTCAATACCTATTGTAAACTGCGTTAAATTTTGGCCCATACTGCTTAAAACTACAAATAATATTAAGATCTTACAAAAACCATGTCAAAAAAAATGCCCTCCAATTTGGAGGGCATTGATATCAATCTAAATTAGATCTTTAATTTGTTCCATTAAAACTTGAAACGTAAACCTAATTGGCTTACCCAACGAGCACTGTAGCTAGGTGTAGTGCTTGAACTAATACCCCAAGGTGTGTTGTTCCCAATTGGAGAGAAGCTATAGCTAGGTGAAGTTGAACCAGTAGCACCTTGGTACTTAATGACAGAGAACTGATCGTTCGACATAAAGTAGGTTCTACCCCAGTTTCTGTTTAACATATTGGTGAAGTTAAATACATCATATGTTAATTGGAATTGGTATTTCTTATTGTTCATTTTCACATTGAAATCTTGTACAAATTTCACATCAATGATATTTGTAAATGGCAATCTTGCACCGTTACGCTCTGCATATTTACCTCTGTTTTTGCTTAAGTAATTGTCTTGAGCAATATAGTCTTCCAATGCTTGACCTTGTTGTTCAGCAGACAATGGGTAAGAAGTATTCGTTACAAAAGTCATTGCTTTAATTTGATCAGCAGTAGGGATAAAGATTAAATCATTTGATTCACCTGTTCCTTGATCTCTAACTGGACCAGTTGCATATACATAACTGAATGGGTTACCAGACTGTCCGTTGTATACTAAGCTAAATGTAGAAGCTAAAGCACCTTTTGCATAAGTAAATTTCTTAGCAACAAAAGCACTTACTCTATGACCTAAGTCAAAGTCTGATCTTGATCTTTGTACGCCGTTTCTACCATTCACCGTCTCCATAAATCTCCATTGAGAGTTATTTTGGCTAGAAGTTGGCTCGTGTGTTACAAAAGATGAACCATACGTGTAGAATGCATTGAATGAGAATCCATCAGTCCAAGACTTGTCAATAGACGCAGTAAAGTTATATGCAAATCCAGTACGTCCATAATAACGTTGGTTCTCTAATAGGTATACACCTGTGTAAGGATTCGAACCAGCTAAAATGCCTGATCCAGGTGCAGCTGGGTAACCAACACGCTTTAAGTCATAGATAAATCTATTATCTGGACCTGCTAATTGACCCACTGGCTTTAGAATATCCAATCTTCTGTAATAAATTTCGTTGATATTTTTGCTTACAGTTCCTTCAACAGTAATTGACCAATTGTCTTTTAACTTCTTATCCATTGCCAAAGTAGCTCTCAAGATTTTAGGCAATTTGAAATTAGTAGAAATTAAGTCCATTTGACCTTTTGCAGCAGCAGTGCTCAATCCTAAATCTGCAGCAGTGTATTGTCCTAATGGATTAGGTCTAAATGTGATAGCATATTTAGCGATATCAGTTGAATTAGTAATAGCAAGACCACCTACCGCCATACCATTGTTGTTGTAAACACCACCAGGCCATACTAAAGGAATACGTCCAGTGAACATACCGAATCCACCACGAAGGGTGATGTTTTCTTCTGGCATCTTATATGTAAATCCAACTCTTGGAGAGATCGACATTTTTGGATCAGGAATTGATCCAGATCTTGCTCCGTTGTAATCGTAAATTTGAGTATTATAAAAATTAAAATACAAATCTTCAAGAGGCTTAGTTATGAATTTTGTATAGTCAGCTCTAACACCAATATTGAAAGTTAAATTGTCTGAGTATCTAATTTCGTCATTGATAAAGGCACTTGCTCTACTAGAATTGAATTTAGCTGCAGCCTTGGTATTGTCTCCAGTTGTTTGATCTAATATAGAGAAAGAACGGTCATAACGAATTGGGGCTTTTTCGCCTAAGAAATCTGCTAAAGAACCAAATTGGTATGAACCATAATTTTGACGAATAAACACGTTGTATGACTTACTCAATTCATAGTCTGCACCAACTGTAAAGGCATTTTTATTGATATTAAACTTAAAGTAGTCTAGGAAATTGATATTTCTTTGCTTCAATAAATTCGCTGTAGAGAATTCTTCAGAACCAAAAATCATTAGACCAGCAGTACCATCTAAGATTGTAACACGTGGGAAAGGACTTCCAATTGCGCTTCTGTCATCTACTACGTCTGTATAAGTGTATAAGAATTTATTGCTTGCGCCGTTCTTAAAAAAAGATTTTAATTCAGCTGACAAAGATTTGGTCTTGTTAGGAAATAAAACACCGTTGTTGTAGAAGTTCACTCTAGAAGCACTAGAAGAAGATGTTGCATAAGAATTTGTTTCATTCAAGCGGTAAGATATACTGAACTTGTTCATTTTATTGATGTTCCAGTCTATTTTAGTCGCCAATCTTTTTGCACTTGTAGAAGCAGCATTGTCTTGGTATCCACCCACATCATAGCCGTACTTTGTTTTTACAAAGTCAACTAATTTATCAATATCCGCTTTTCCGCTTGCGCCTTTATAACCACTGATATCAAAAGGTTGAGGCCTTTCGTTTTCAATAGTTTCAAAGTTAATAAAGTAGAATAATTTATTTTTAAAAATGGCACCACCAACACTTCCACCAACAGTTTTTGCTTGGAATGGATTTAATTTAACCGCTTTATCTTTAGCACCAATTGGTGTTTTACCAGTTAAATTTTGGTTCTGGGTGAAAGAATAAACTGTTCCAGAAACATTGTTTGTTCCACCTTTTGTTGTTGCGTTGATACCACCACCAGTAAAGTTACCGATAGATGCATCAAAAGGAGAAACCATGACTTGGAATTGATCTACCGCATCAATAGAAATGGGTCCAACGCCTGTTTGTCCACCATTGGTTCCACTTGCACTCAAACCAAATTGGTCATTGTTCACAGCACCATCAATGTATAAAGAGTTGAAACGATTGTTTTGACCAGCAATAGATACACCAGCTAAATCACCATTACTACCAACAAATTTTGCAGTTGGCGTAAAACGTAAGAAATCTTGAACGTTTCTACCTACAGTAGGTAAGTTGTCTAATTTATCACGACCAATGATGGTTTGTGCACCACCTCTAACAGATAAGTCTGAACCTCTTTTAGTAGTAGCTACAGTAACATCTTTTAATTTATCAACTTTGGAAGATAAGATAAAATCTAATCTTACCACATCACCTAAGGCAACATAGATTTCATCTTTTTTTTCTGACTGATAGTTTATATAAGATACAGTAACAACATAGGGTCCACCTGGTTGTAAGTTACTTAAATCAAATAAACCTGATTTTCTTGATTGTGCATTGTATACAGAACCTGTTGGTACGTGTAATACTGAAATGGTAGCACCGACAAGGACTTCACCGTTGTCAGCTTTTACAGAACCGCTGATATTACCAGTCGTATTTTGAGCAAATGTCAAAACAGGTAATAATAGCATGGCCACTGCAAAATGTAGTAATTTTTTACTAAGCATAGTTGTTGTTTTATTTAGTATAGCAAAGAAACTAATAATCCTTCAAATCCATTTGTGTTTTTCTTAACAATTTAACACAAATTAAAATATCAATGTCTTATGTATATCATAAATAATTAATATATAATAAAATGCTTGGATTTTCAGTCATAATCAATGATTGATTCAAAAAATACTATCGATGATAGGCATTTTCTGTTTCATTTTCACGCTCTTTATCATAAGCCTTGATGATTGCTTTTACTAATTTATGACGCACTACATCCTCCTCGTCTAATTGGATGTGCGCAATGCCTTCGATATTTTGTAAAATTCGGACCGCTTTATCTAAACCACTCTTTTGATTACGAGGTAAATCTACCTGAGTGGGGTCACCTGTAATAATCGCTTTTGCATTGGAGCCAATACGTGTTAAAAACATTTTAATTTGTAAATCGTTTGCGTTTTGAGCTTCATCCAAAATAATGAATGCATTGTCCAAAGTACGTCCACGCATATAAGCTAGTGGTGCAATTTCAATGGTTCTCGAAGACATATAATACGCTAATTTATCTGCGGGAATCATGTCGTCTAGTGCATCATATAATGGTCTTAAATAAGGATCAATCTTTTCTTTTAAATCCCCAGGTAAAAAGCCTAAACTTTCTCCAGCCTCTACTGCTGGTCGAGTAAGGATTATTTTTTTTACTAATTTATTTTTTAATGCACGTACTGCTAAGGCAACAGCAGTATAAGTTTTACCAGTACCTGCGGGCCCAATAGCAAAAACAATATCGTTTTTATCTGCCGATGTGACCATCTTTTTTTGATTGGCAGTTCTTGCTCTCACCGATTTTCCATTAGGACCTAAGACTAATATTTCATTAGGATTTTGATCCACAAAATTATCAATTACTTCGGCATCATCGCCACCTAATATTTGTTCAAAATAATTTTCACTTAAATGGCCATTGCGTTGCATGTATTGAATGACTAATTCAATTTTTTCTTTTGCAATATCAATTTGTTCTGGAGCACCACTTAATTTTATTTGGGTGCCACGTGATAAAATTTTAAGGAGCGGGAATTTCTTTTTTAAGAGATCAAATTTGTTATTGTTAACACCAAAAAAATCAATTGGATTAACAGATTCTAGGTTGATGATGGTTTCAGTCAATGTAGTAGTTTTTAGAGGTGATGGAGAGGTAATGTATCTACCTAACACAATTTAACATACGGCTATCCATAAACCAAGTCAAACATTTGCACACTATGTGGATTACTGCTTGTGCGAATTGGGGCTTAACAATTTCTTAAACTAGCTATCATTTGTAGGGGATCGGTTGCTTTAAACACAGTAGTCCCAGCCACTAAAACGTCTGCGCCAGCGGCAACTAATTTTGCAGCATGCTCTAAAGTTACGCCACCATCAATTTCAATTAAAGTAGATGCTTTGTGTTCAACAATCAATTGCTTTAAAGCTTTTACTTTTTCGTAAGTATGTGCAATGAATTTTTGTCCACCAAAACCAGGATTCACGCTCATAATACAAACTACATCTATTTCAAAAATAAGCTCTTTCAATACTTCAATTGGGGTGTGTGGATTCAATGCTACGCCGGCTTTCATGCCCTGTGCTTTAATTTGTTGTAAGGTACTATGTAAATGAGGACAGGCTTCGTAATGCACTGTTAAGATAGTGGCACCTGCTTGTTTAAATGCAGTAATATATTTTTCTGGTTGCACAATCATTAAGTGCACATCCATTTCTTTATTTGTTGTTTTTTTTATCTGCTCGATGATGGGTATACCATAACTAATATTTGGAACAAAAACACCATCCATCACATCTAAGTGAAACCATTCAGCTTCAGAAGCATTGAGCATCGAACAAGCTTTACCTAGTTCTAAAAAATCAGCTGCCAACAGGGAAGGTGCAATGATTGCCATAAATTGGATTTGTTCAAAGTTCTTATTTTTTTTGGGAACTGTCATTTTTTCGTCAAAAAAAATTCCAAATTACCTGATTCTTTGAGTTTGCCATCTTGTCTTTAATGATTAACGCTATTTTTGCGCCCAATTGAAATCAATATGAAAAAATTCATCAGCGTCTTACCAGCCTTATTTTTTGGATTCAGTTTGATGGCACAAGAAGATACAGTTCTATTTGAAGGAGAAACGCATTTTAAAAATGTACAACAATTGACATTTGGAGGGGACAATGCAGAAGCTTATTGGAGTTTTGATAGTAAGCAGATTATTTTTCAAAAAACAAATCCGAAAGAAGGGATTGTTTGTGATCAAATTTATATGGGGAACCTGCCATTGAATCAGCTAGACCCATTTAAATATAAATTAGTGAGTACAGGAAAGGGCAGGACCACATGCGCCTATTTCATGAAAGACGGGAAACATATCATTTACGCATCCACACACGAGGGCAGTGCAGATTGTCCTGCGCCAGTAGATCGCGCAAAATATGGCAACAAATATATCTGGCCTTTGTACAATACTTATGACATTTTTATGGCGGATACCAATGGCAATGTGGTAAAAAAATTAACGACTGCCAAAGGCTATGATGCAGAAGCCACTTTATCTTAATGATGGGAAGAAAATGATTTATTGTAGTGATAAGGATGGGGACTTAGATTTATATGTGATGGACATCGCCACTGGTAAAGAAAAGAAAGTAACCAATACTTTAGGTTATGACGGAGGTGCATGGTTTAGTCCTGATGGTAAAAAAATTGTGTGGAGAGCGAGTCGTCCAAAAACAGCAACCGATATAGCGGAGTATAGCAGTCTTTTGAAAGAAGGTTTGGTGGCGCCTACCAATATGGAAGTGTTTATTGCGAATGTGGACGGGTCGGATGTCAAGCAAATTACCAACCTAGGGCAAGCCAATTGGGCACCTAATTTTACGCCTGACGGCAAACAGATCATCTTTTGCAGCAATCATGAGTACAAGCGAGGCTTCCCTTTTAACATGTACTTGATCAACCTAGATGGATCTGGCCTGGTTAAAATAAGTCGAGATAAAGGGTTTGACGCTTTCCCAATGTTTAGCCCAGACGGAAAAAAAATCATCTTTGCATCTAATAGAAACAACAAAGGCACAAGGGATACCAATTTATTTGTGGCGGACTGGGTCTATTAGATAGTATGGTTTTTTTTGATTACTTTAGCTACAAATAGCAACCTATGTATACAGGACTTTTACATTTACAGAATATCTTAAGGTGGGTCGTTTTAATTGCCTTAATCTTTAGTATTTTCAAGTTATTTACTCAAAAGGACGCATTAAAGTCAAGTAAAACCCTTTTAATTAGTGCCCATATAAGTTTATTGGTAGGTCTTTATCATTATATAGTTGGTCCTTTAGGGATTAAAATGATTCAATCTGCCGGGATGGCTGCCACTATGAAAAATGCGGCAAGCCGCTTTTGGGCAGTTGAACATATTTTTACAATGATTTTGGCGGTTGCGCTCATCACGATTGGCCATCTGAAATATAAAAAGACATTAAAACCAAGTCCAACTCGTATTTTATACTTAATTGCCCTCGTTTTAATTCTTTTAGCGATCCCTTGGCCTTTTAGGGCAGGTATTGGTCGTCCTTTGTTCCCAGGAATGGGCTAGTGGAGTAAATTTAACACATTGATTTTCAATATATTATAAAGGAGAAGTACCACTTCTCCTTTTATTTTGCCCTTTTTAGAAGAATTACTCGGGATTTTTTCGTTATTCCATTCATTTCCATATCTTTGCAACCCCAAAATAAGTATGTCAAAACAACCGCTGATTAAACAGGATGGAGTAATTATAGAAGCAATGAGCAATGCTATGTTCAGAGTGAAGCTTGAAAATGGTCACGAAATCTTAGCAACAATATCTGGTAAAATGCGCATGCACTATATCAGAATTTTGCCAGGTGATAAAGTAGGAGTGGAGATGAGTCCGTATGACTTAACAAGGGGAAGAATTATTTTCAGACATAAATAAGCTGAATCTATTTCTTCAAAAGCGTTTAAAAAACATTAGGAATAAATATTTAAAAACAAAAAGATGAAAGTTAGAGCATCTATCAAAAAACGTAGTGCCGATTGCAAAATCGTAAAGCGTAAAGGCGTATTATTTGTGATCAACAAAAAGAACCCTCGCTTTAAGCAAAGACAAGGATAGTAAGACTTTTAGCGGAGACGCTAAAGTTTTTAGAAAATAAAAATTAACAAAAAATCAAGTTTTAGCATATGGCTCGTATTGCAGGTATCGACTTACCAAAAAACAAAAGAGGAGAAATAGGACTACAGTACATTTTCGGTATTGGACATTCTAAAGCTAAGTACATCTTAGACAAAGCAAACATCAGTTACGATAAAAAAGTAAATGAGTGGAATGACGATGAGCAAACTGCTATTCGTAATATCATCAATGCTGAGTTTAAAGTAGAAGGTGCTTTACGTAGTGAAGTTTCTATGAGCATTAAGCGTTTATTAGATATCGCTTGTTACCGTGGTTTGCGTCACAGAAAAGGTTTACCTGTTCGTGGCCAACGTACTAAGACGAACTCACGTACTCGTAAGGGTAAGCGTAAGACAGTTGCTGGTAAGAAGAAAGTAGCTAAGAAATAAAAAATTATTAGATAGGTAGTCACTATCGTGACTGCCTATTCTTGTATAAATCCGGTTAAAATTAGATCCTGACGCCAAAGTTTCAGGGGAGATTTACTCGGTTTCCGCTTCGGCGGAATTTCAATTTAAATAACCCGCTCTTTCTACTTGTATTTTTACAAGTTTTTAGGGCACACCTCAAAAAAAATGGCAAAACCAAACAAAGCACAGAACAGTGCAAAAGCCGCTTCAAAAAAGAGAGTCGTTAAAGTAGACGCTTCTGGAGAAGTTCGTATCAGTGCAACATTCAACAATTTAATTATCGCTTTCACAAACAAAGCAGGTCAAGTGATCAGCTGGAGTAGTGCAGGTAAAATGGGCTTCAGAGGTTCTAAAAAGAATACCCCATACGCAGCTCAAATGGCAGCAGCAGACGCAGCGAAAGTAGCGTTAGATGCTGGTGTTAAAAGAGTAGAAGTTTTTGTAAAGGGTCCAGGTTCTGGTAGAGAAGGTGCAATCCGTTCTATCTCTCAATCTGGCATCGAAGTGATTTCTATCCGTGACGTAACGCCTATGCCACATAACGGATGTCGTCCTCCTAAACAAAGAAGAGTATAATTATTCCGAGTTTTAATAACTATTTATAAACCAGGATGCATCATTGATTTTAGATTTTTACTGATGATGCGTCGACATTAAAAAATCAAAAAAAGCAACATTATGGCACGTTACACAGGCCCCAAAACAAAAATTTCCCGCATTTTCGGCGAACCTATCTTAGGGAACGCTAAATGGTTGGGTAAAAACAGCAATCCTCCAGGACAACACGGTGCGCAACGCAAGCGTAAGCAATTAGGCGAGTACGCGTTACAGTTAAGAGAAAAGCAAAAAGCTAAATATACTTATGGTGTATTAGAGCGTCAATTCCGCAAAACATTTGAAGAAGCAGCGCGTATCAAAGGCGTTACAGGTGAAAACTTAATCAAATTATTAGAATCTCGTTTAGACAATACAATTTTTAGAATGGGATTGGCTGCTAGCCGTCCTGAAGCACGTCAATTGGTTGCGCATAAACACATCGCTGTAAACGGTGATGTAACCAATGTGCCTTCTTATACATGTCGTCCAGGTGATGTCATCACTTATCGTCCTAAGAGTGCTCACAATTCTTCTATTGTAAGCAAGCAACGTGCTAGAAACACTAAGTTTAGCTGGGTGGATTGGAATGAAACTACCAACACTGGTACTTTTATTGCGATGCCTGAGCGCGAGGCAGTTCCTGAGAATATCAAGGAGCAATTGATTGTAGAATTGTATTCTAAATAGTAGGTAGCACTTAACACAATTTCTTTCTAATGAAAGAATCAAAATAAAAAAAAGTAGTAACATGGCTATAATAAGTTTTCAAAAACCAGATAAGATTGTTTTACAAAAAGTAAATGATTTCGAAGGACAGTTCGAATTCCGTCCCTTGGAGCCAGGCTTTGGTTTGACATTAGGAAATGCTTTAAGAAGAGTTTTATTAAGCTCTTTAGAAGGCTTTGCGATCGTAGGCATCAAAATTGAAGGAATAGATCACGAATTTGCTACAATCAAAGGCATTACAGAAGATGTAACAGAAATGATCTTAAACTTAAAGCAAGTTCGTTTTAAGCGTAAGGCAGATCAAGATGTGAGTTCTGAAAAAATTACATTATCTATAAAAGGGGGTAGCGAATTTAACGCAGGTCATATTGGTGAAGCGTCTCAACAGTTCCAGGTGATGAACCCAGAATTAGTGATTTGTTTCATGGATCCTTCTGCTAAATTAGAGATTGAATTAACGATCCAAAAAGGTCGTGGATATATTCCAGCTGAAGAGAATAAATTAAAAGATATGCCATTTGGTTATATCGCAATTGATTCTATTCACACACCAATCAAGAACGTGAAATACGTAATGGAGAACTATCGTGTGGAGCAAAGAACAGATTATGAAAAATTAATCTTGGAAGTTGCTACAGACGGAACGATCCACCCAGAAGATGCTGTAAAGCAAGCTTCTAGAATCTTGATCCAACACTTTATGATCATCACAGACGAGAACATTACCTTCGACAACAAAGAAGATAAGAAAGAAGATGTGGTGGATGAGCAAGTATTGCAATTAAGAAAAGTATTGAAAACGCCATTAGAAGACCTAGACTTGTCTGTTCGTGCATTCAATTGCTTGAAAGCTGCTAAAATTAACAGCTTGAGCGAATTGGTACAATATGAGCAAGAAGATCTAATGAAGTTTAGAAACTTTGGTCAAAAGTCTTTATCTGAAATCGAGCAAGTATTGATCGAAAGAGGATTGAGCTTTGGAATGGACTTAGGTAAATTAGGATTAGACAAATTAGATTTACAATAGTCTGCAAAGATTTAGTAAATCACTATTTATAACCGAGCGAAAGCTCAAACCTTACAATTCCTGACACGGTGTAAGGATAAAACTTAAATGTCATGCGTCACGGAGACAAACAAAACAACCTTGGAAGAAAAAAGGCTCACAGAGAAGCCTTATTGATGAACTTAGCTTGTCAAATTATTACGCATAAGCGTATTGTTACAACTTTAGCGAAAGCAAAAGCTTTAAGAAAATACGTTGAGCCATTAATCACTAAAACTAAGAAATCAGCTAGCAAGGAAAAAATCAGTCACAATCACAGAGTCGTGTTTAGTTATTTAAACGACAAAGCTGCTGTAAAGGAATTATTTACAGTGGTAGCGCCTAAAATTGCTACACGTCCAGGCGGTTATACTAGAATTATCAAATTAGGTATTCGTCCAGGTGACAATGCTGAAAAAGCGATGATCGAATTGGTTGACTTCAACGAAATTTATGGTAATTCCATCGCTTCTGCGACTGAACCAGCTAAAAAGACTCGTAGAAGCAAAGCATCTACAGCTGCTCCTAAAGCAGCCGCTGCTAAGGCTGAAGAAGCCCCAGCAGAAGAAGTTGCAACTGAACCAACTCCAGAAGCAACTAACGAAGCATCTACTGAAGTCTCTAATGATGAAGCTCCAAAAGCTGAATAATGAATTAATTCATTTTACATATAAGGCAAGACTTTGGTCTTGCCTTTTTTTTGCCTATTTTTGAATAATTAAATCAACCTACCTATATGGCCACACAACCAGCAATTTTAGTTTTAGCAGATGGGAACGTTTTTCATGGTCAAGCTTTTGGAAAAATTGGAACAACCACTGGTGAGATTTGTTTTAATACGGGGATGACTGGTTATCAAGAAGTATTTACTGACCCAAGTTATACTGGACAAATTATCATCATGAGCAACGTGCACACTGGTAATTATGGTGTTAAAGCAACAGACGTTGAAAGTAAGTCTGTAAAAATTCATGGTTTAATTGGAAGAAATTTAGAAGAAAAGTATAGTCGTGCTCAAGCCGATGGAAATTTAAGCGACTATTTAATTGAAAATAATATCGTGTCAATCGAAGGATTAGATACAAGGGTATTGGTAGCACACGTAAGAACAAGTGGCGCAATGAACTGTATTATTTCTTCGGATAATTTAGACATAGATGCATTGAAAGCACAACTAGCAAAAGTACCTAGCATGGATGGTTTGGAATTAGCTAGCACAGTAAGCACAAAGGAAGTGTATGAATTAGGAGATGTCCATTCACCTATTAAAGTAGCTGTGTTAGATTTTGGTGTAAAGCAACATATTTTACAATGTTTAATTGATAGAGGAGCGCATGTAAGAGTGCATCCTGCAAAGACAGATTTTGCAACCTTAAAAGCATTTAATCCAACTGGATATTTTTTATCCAATGGTCCTGGTGATCCAGCGCCTATGGATTATGCGGTGAAAACAATTAAAGCCATTTTAGAAGAGAAGAAACCTTTATTTGGAATTTGTTTAGGGCATCAATTGTTGGCATTGGCCAATGATATCCCTACTTTTAAAATGCATCATGGTCATAGAGGATTAAATCATCCAGTTAAAAATATCATCACAGGCAGATCAGAAATCACGACACAGAATCATGGTTTTGGTGTGAATCCGGATGCCGTAAAAGCACATGCTAATGTGGAGATTTCACATGTGAATTTAAACGATGATTCTATCGAAGGCATTCGTTTAAAGGATCGTCCTGCATTCAGTGTACAATATCATCCAGAGGCAACTCCTGGACCACATGATAGCCGTTATTTATTTGATGATTTTATTGCATTAATGAAGACCAACTAATTCGATATTAGAAATCACAAAATCAGTACTATGCTTAATATTACCATCATCAACGGACCTAATTTAAATTTATTGGGCAAGCGTGAACCAGGTGTCTATGGTAATGAAAGTTTTGAAGATTGCTTACTGCAATTAAAACAAGCTTTTCCTCAAGTTAATTTCACTTATTTTCAATCGAATGTAGAAGGGGAAATTGTGAATGCGATTCAAGAATATGGTTTTAATCAAGATGGGATGATCTTAAATCCTGCAGCCTATACACATACTTCTGTTGCCATCGGTGATGCCATTGCATCTATTCAAACACCTGTGATAGAAGTGCATATTAGCAATATACATGCTCGTGAAGATTTCAGAAAAATATCGCATGTATCTGCTAAAGTAGTTGGTTCAATTGTTGGCTTAGGGTTAAAAGGATATCATCTTGCTACAACATGGTTCGTAGATCAAGCTGCAAGCAAATCATAATTTAATTATTGGTCCATGCAATATTCTAAGGTAGATTATCCTAAAAAGACAATCTGGTTAATCGGAATTGCAGTCATTGTAAAAATAGCTTTGTCTTTTTTATTGGAGTTGGGCAACGATGAAGTGTATTATTATACCTACGCAGTTCAACCTGACTGGAACCATTTTGATCATCCACCAATGGTCGGTTGGTTGATACAACTCTCTACACTGAATTTAAACTGGGTCTCCACTTTATCTATGCGTCTTGGAAGTATCCTTGCTGCAGCCATCTCTACATGGATTATTTTTAGAACAGGGACTTTAATGCATACCGAACGTGCTGGATGGGTTGCAGCATTATTGTATACCTGTTCTATTTACACAAGTATCATTGCAGGCTTATTTATTATGCCTGATAGTCCTCAACTTTTATTTTTTACAGGGAGTATTTATTTAATAGCAAAATGGGTCGTAAAGCCGCATTTGTTTACTGCCATCAACTGGATTGGATTAGGTTGTTTAATTGGTCTAGCTACATTAAGTAAAGTGCATGGGTTATATTTATGGGTGGGGTTTGGAGGGTTTATTTTATTCCATCAAATTAAAACGCTTAAGCAACCATTTTTATATATCGCAGTGCTCATCACTATTGTTGCTTTGATTCCTATTGTGTATTGGAATTTTGACAATGATTTCATTACGTATACATTTCATTCAAAGCGGGTATTGCATGCTGGGATTCAGGTGGCAAGTTTATTACAACAAATTGTGGGGGAAGTGTTTTATCAAAATCCATTGGTGTATATCAGTTGCCTGATTCCATTAATTCGATTCAAAAAATTAAAAGCAATTGTTCAAAATCAAAATGCACCCGACCATAATTCGGCTCCAATTATAGCTTTATTGTTATGGCTTAGTCTTCCTTTGATTGTGCTATTTTGGGGCATCTCCTTATTCAATCCTACTTTACCACATTGGACAGGCCCAGGTTTCATTGCTTTATTTTTATTAGCTGGAATTTATTGGTCCGAATTTTCCACCCAACTTTTTCCAAAGTTAATTCAATGGGCACTAGGATTTTTTATAGTCTTAGTGATTGGATATATTGGCTTGGTGCATGTATTCCCTTTTCAATTAGGTTCTAAAAGCCAAGAAAATTTAGGGGAGTACAATCCAATCAATGATGTAACAGGGTGGACGCAATTTAGCGCTGAATTTAAGACCCTTGCAGCACTTGATGAAAAGAATGACCTCATGCATGCTAAAGCGCCTATGATCGTCTCTAAATGGTTTCCTGCAGGGCATATTTTATTTTATACTGCTAGACCCATCCAAAAACAAGTGATAGCCATAGGGGCCATTGAAGATGTTCACAAATTTGCTTGGCTCAATCAAGACCAACCTAGTCTTCAATTGGGGCAGGACGCCTACTTTATACAGCCCTCCAATCTACCATTCAATCCTACCAATTTAATCTTGCCTTATTTTGAAAAAATGGGCAAAACAGATAGCATCCAAATTCAAGAAAGGGGAGTGGTGCTAAGAAAGTTTTATGTGTATCGATTTAAAAATTGTCAAAAGATACCAGCGCCAATTTTACCTAAAAAATAAAATTTTCGAAATCTTTTCGATAGGAAATACTTACCCCCTGACGATTTCTTCTTCCCATGTTGCCACCAATAATATCTAAACTATTTCGGTTAAAGACGATGGCTCTCAATTTTCTATCTTTTGTTAATACGAATTCAATATTCAAATCTGGCAACCATTGAAAATTATTATTATCGATACTAGATGCGGCTCTTAAATTAAAGTCAAAATCGCCTCCTAAATTGACGATTACTTTATCATTAAAAAAGCTTCGGCCTAATTTAAAATTCACCCTTTGACGGTCTATCTTATTGGAATTGATTGCAATGCCAGATCCAGTAGGGTCTAGTAAACTACCGCTATTGTATACTTTTGAGCCTATATCAAAACGTAGGCTTTGATCGCCTGTTACCTTATTCAATAAATTGGTAACAGATTTGTTGATTTCCTTAGTTAATAATTGCGAGATGGAATTGATCCCAATGGTGGTCACACTGTAGGCATTGTTGCTATTTCCAGTATTGAAACCAACAGGTGCAAATGAGTTAAACACAATTAAGAATGAAACCTGTTTGATAATTTCATTTTCATCACGTTCTAGCCTTGTAATAAATTGTGAGAATTCATTATCCGTGCTGATAGGATTTCCTGGAGGAAAGGCCAAGGTGAATTGAATATCAGGTCTTGCCAATTGATTTCTTAGTGCTGCAATCACAAAGACATTGCCTCGGTATGATTTTACCGCATTGCTAAAATTTGCGTTCCCTACCAATTCGTTCAAACTCACTCTTTCTGCAGTATACCTAGCATCTACATGTATATCTGCTTCATAAGGATTACCTGTCCATTCAATAAAGTTACCTGCCTCCGGTATAAGATCAAATGGCTTTCTAATAAATGATTGGAAGTTGAAATCGTATTTTCCACTTTCAATATTGTACTTCCCACGCATGGTGAGTGGTTCAATATTACCAGCTCTAATTTTAATACGTCCATTTCCTACTGCTTTGATGACATCACCTGTTAGTTCGTCTAATATGACATCTATCTGAGTTTTATTATCAGCACTCACATCTAAATCCACTACAAGATTATAGGTTGGTGTTTCTGCATTAGAGATGATTGATTTACCTATTTTTTTAAAGACAATGAATTCGGACTTACCCGTTTCTTTACTTGTGGTATTTGGTAGATAAATATGTGAACTATCATTGACCTCGACATTGATTGACATCTTGATATTTTCTTCAGGTCCTCGTATTGTCATAGTGGCTTTACCTACAGCTTGTCCATAAAAATAGCTATTGTCTATGACATCTGTATTTAAGAGTTCAATTTTTGGACTTTGCATTTCCATGTCATAAACGAGGTGCTTAAAGCTTTGATGCAAAATCTTTCCTTTAAATTGGGCCACTCTGTTCCATTGATCTTTGACTTGAATGCTGCCAAAGTTGACGCCTTCGTCTGTGAATGCGATGGTCGCATTTGGTATAAAATAGTTGACTTTTGTATAGTCTACTTTGAATGCGGCATCATTGATTGTAGCAACACCTCTTAAATCAGGATTTTCAATGCGCCCGCCAAAATGAATGGTGCCTGTTGCTTTTCCTTTTAAATCTGTCAAAACCCCTCCAATAAATTCTTCAATCAATCCAAAATTGGATTGACTCAGTGTAAGGGTTGCATCCAATGGATTTAGACTGTCTAGAATAGCATAAGTCCCTTTTGCAGCTAAATGATAGCTTTCGTTTTGACTGTTTAAATCAAATGGAACGATGCCTGTTTTAGCATCATAATCTGCTTTAAGGGTCGTATTGCCTATTAGCGTTGAGTTAAAACTAAATTGATTGATTGTGCTATTCAAATTCAATGAAAATTGATCATTGAATTGATTTAAATTGATACTTGCATTCGTGATACCTTCTAGTTTAGGGTAACTAAAAAATAGATTGGTCAAATCGCCTAAAATCACATTTTCAAGTGTTACCTGTAATCCATTGGCATCTTTTGGGTGATTTTGAACCGCAATTTTTTGCAACCCTTGTGAGATGCTAAATTGTTTTGCGTAAGTATTATTTTTTCTTAATGAAATTTCACCTTCATTTTGAATCGTCCATTGTTTTTCATTTAAAATAAAATAAGAAGGGGCCCATTGGATGCTTAGCCCATCGGTATAGGTCTTCACCTTTCCTTCAAATGAAATATAGGTAAGGGCAGATTTGCTTTCTGCATTTAATTTAAATATAGATTGGTCTTTCGAAGTGGTGATACGTAATTTTGTACTATTTAATTTAAAGCTATCAGTCAGATTAAATGAGGTTGCTGTTAGGTCAATTTTTAAACTGTCTTTATTACCAGTTCCACCAATGATGCCATTTGAAATAGCATAGTTACCCCATTGTAAATAAGGGAGCTTCGCTTGTAATTGAAGAGATTGCTTATCTGTATTAATTGTACCACTAATGGCCATATTATTGAACCCTGAAAACTCGTTTTTAAAAATGCTGATATAGGGTTCAAAGTAGGCGGTGTTCACTTGGAATGAAAATTGCTGGTTGATGGGGGCTTCCTTTAAGTTTTTTATATAATTAGGGAAATAACCTTGTAAAAAATATTGAACACTATTTGGTAATTGATTGATGTTGAATTTTCCTACAATACTAGCTTGGATATCATCACTGGATAAACTAATTTGCTTATTTCCGTTTGTAATATTGGACTTTAAAGCAACGGAATCAAAGTTGATGGTGTTGGTAGCACTTTTTAATTTTCCATTGTAGAATTTTGCAGAGCCAATGAAATTATCAATATTGGAGCCCGAAAAATTAACGTCTAATAAACCAGTTAACTGAATAGCATTATTTGAAAATTTGAGGGCACTTAAATTGGCATTGGTTAAATCACCAACTGCATTAAAAGTAGGTATGTCATTTTGAAAATCAACTTCTAAGTTGCTTATGAAATTAATATTGGGATCTTTAATTTTTATTGAACCATTATAAGATTGCTTTTGTAGGATACCATTGGTTTGTATCTGTGCATAGGTATATCCATTTAACTGAATAGAGTCAATCAGACCTTCGATATTTGTTTTTATCTTATCCAGTTTGAATGAACTACCCGCAATCTTACCCTTGAAATTTAACAGACCTAAGGACGGTATGTCAAATAATTTGCCAGCATTCAATTTTGTGGTCACAATATTACCATCATAGATGGGCTCATTGTTGGCTGGAAATTGTAAGTGTATGCTGGTTACTGCTGTTCCAATATCTGTAGCAATGGTACCATTTGTCTTAAAATCATAGATTGTACCAGCTAAACTTCCTTGAAAATAAAGATTTCCAAATGCGTCTAAAGGTAGATTTTTTAATTGCTTGATGTCGGGTATCCAGCTTCCTAAATCTAGTATATTGGTTTTTGCATTCAATTCATCCACTTGAATCATTGTTTGCTTCATGTTGGGAAGACCTTTCATTGCAATAGCAGCTTGTACAAAAGACTGACCATACTGTGCGCCAAATTGGTCTACTTTAAAATCATCCACTGTGCCATTGAAGTTAAAACCGGTTGTAATTTTTTGATCAATATCTTTTAGTGCTGGTGCAAAAAACGCAATGTCATCAAAAGCCACAATAGACTTGCTAAAATTCGCACGCATGTTCACCTTGTGCATGTATGCTCTAAAGTCAGGCGTAAAGTCTTGGTATTCCATAGCGTAGTAGTTGCCAATAATGCTATTATTTGTTTTTAAGGTCAAGGCAGCAAATTCCATAATTTGCGGGGTCATTCTAAATTGGGTAGCTAATTTTTTGATCACAAAGCCTGATCTTTCTTTCAAGGATAATTTTACATTTCCTCTGATGGTATCTGCGATAAAATTTGCGTTATCAATACTGGCATTCAGGTCTTGCATCCGAATATGCTCCTCATCAAAATGAGGAACGGGCTGCCCAAATCCGTATTCAATCCAAATTTTTCCTTGTACAATTTCAATTTTTTTAGCGAGTATATTTAAGCCAGATGGATTAAAATACATTTCCTTTTTGAGGGACTTTCTTTTATTTATTTTTTTGATAGGAGCCAATCCTGGCTTGTCTAAAAGATAATAAAAGGGTTTGTCCAGTATGAGTTTTTCAATCTCAATTTTTTTACCTTTAAATTGATTGAAATTAGCGAGTACATGTTTCGCTTCAAACTTTGTGGTGGATCCTATCCATTCGTCGTCTTGGATAAATTGAATATTGGTAAAATCAATTTTCTTTAAATCAAATGGTTGGTTGGATGAGGTGCTTGTATCATTTGATTTATAATGGTCGACTATAAATTGGTAATTCCATACTGGAGTTTTTCTGTGTAAATAGACTTTTGCTTGCTCTAATCCAATATACCCAAGCACTGGGTCCTTGCTAGAAAACAATAAGTCAGTGACTCTAAGTTTAAGCGTTTGTGCAAACAACAAAGTATCTTTTTGTTGATCTCTTATGAGGACATTTTTGATATCCACTCTATTGAATAAGGAAAAACTTAAACCCTCTAATTGAAATTCAGTGCCCAAGGACTGGCTCATATTAGACGCAATTTGACGACCAATTTTTTCTTGCACGATTGGTAAAAGCAAGAGCAAGTAGGAGAGCAAAAGCAATCCCACAAAACTGGCAATCAGTATACGAACATAAATAAGCTTATTTTTGACCAAGGGGGTTTTGTTTATTTATTTTAAATGCATTAATACCCAGCAACACTATCATCACCTCTTTTATCACCTGCAGCAACCCTGTTCCCGTTAGGAAGTATCATGATGCCATCCATTCTACCAAATGCATATCTTTTATTCACTATGTATCCCTTTTCTTTTAAGGCATTGATCGTTTTTTCTGGAAAATCTGCTTCAACGTTTAGGTTATCAGGAATATGTTGATGGTGAAATCTAGGGGCATCAATGGCAGCTTTTAAAGACATATTATGGTCAATGATATTCACTAAGCCTTCATAAATTTGATTTGGTATGGTGGTACCACCTGGAGAACCAATGGTGATATAAGGTTGATTGTTTTTTATAATAAGGGTAGGTGTCATTGAACTCAACATTCTTTTTCCTGGTTGAATCGAATTGGCTTCGCCACCCAATGCACCATACATATTAGGCACACCTGGTTTAACACTAAAGTCATCCATTTCATTATTTAAAAGAAAACCTGCTCCTCCAACAATGGTTTTGTTACCATAACCACCATTTAGCGTAGTGGTAACAGCGACCATATTTCCATCCTCGTCTATCACACTAAAATGGGTTGTCTCCTCACTTTCTTTTGCGACACCTGCTTGAATCATTTTACTATTTCCTGCAACACCTGGCTTGTAATCTTTCATACGTTCTTGTGCATATGCATTACTTGTCAATGTTTTTGTAGGCACTTTCCAGAAATCTGGATCACCCATATGTTCTGCTCTATCAGCATAGGCTCTTCTCTGTGCCTCTACCATTAAACTTACAGATTCAAATGTGTTGGCGCCCATTACAGAAACTGGATAGGGGGCAATCATTTGCATCATTTGTGCTATTAAAATACCACCACTTGATGGAGGTGCAAAACTAATAATATGGTGTCCTCTGTAATCAAATTCAATTGGCTTTCTAAATTTTGGGGAATATACTTTTAAATCTTCCAAACTAATTACGCCTTTACTATTTTTCATCTCTTCCACAATCATAGCTGCAGTTTCGCCTTCATAAAATCCGGCTTTACCCTTTTGTTGAATGCGAAGAATGGTGGCTGCCAGTTCTGGTTGATACAAAGTGTCACCGGCTTTCCAATTTTCTTTTCTTGTAAAGGCAGATGCTTGCGCGCTATGATTGATAAAGTTCTTTCGTTCCGCATTTAAGCTTCTAGCTTCACTTTCTGTGATCACAAATCCACCAGCTGCTAATTCATAAGCTGGTTGTAAAAGCTGTTTCATAGTCATTTTTGCAAATGCATGTGCGCTAAACATGCCTGCTACACTGCCTGGCACACCAGATGCAGATGCGCCTAATTTAGACATGCCCTCTATGGGATTGCCTTTTTCATCTAAATACATATCTCTATGTGCTTTACTTGGGGCTGCTTCACGAAAGTCAATGCCCATTAAAACACCTGCTTTGTTTCTAGACAATAAAAATCCACCCCCGCCAATATTACCTGCTCCTGGAAAGACGACAGCTAGGGTAAATTGAACTGCTATGGCAGCATCATATGCATTCCCTCCGTCTTTCATCATGGCAGCGCCCACCATACTTGCTAAAGGATGGGCCGAAGTCACAGCAGCTTTTTGAAAAGATTGTTCCTTAACGACAGTGTATTGATATGGATTGATTTGAGGATGTTGCTTAAAAAATTCTTGCGCATTGCCAGCATTGCTTAACTGAAAGATGGCTAATAATAGGAGGCTAAAAACCTGAAATTTCTGTTTCATAGTAGGTAGATTGAACCGTTAAATTACTTAATTATTTAGGTATCAACAAGTCATGCATAGGGTTGTGTAAAACTATCTACCATTGTGGCCTTTTACCACCCCTAAAATGACTATTTTTAAGCTCAATTAATAGCTATTTTATGCAACAAAAATCTGTGTTTAAATCTATTTTGTGGGTAAGTTTAATGCTCCTACCATTTTCATTATGCGCTCAAGTACTGAGTCCAGAACAATTTTTGGGTTATAAAGTAGGAACACGCTTTACCAGACACCACCAAATTGTCAATTATTTTACAGCTATTGCAGCTGCTAAGTCTGACATGGTAAAAATCATTCCTTATGGTAAGACCAACGAAGGAAGAGATTTGATGGTAGCAGCGATTGGTACCGCAGAAAATATTAAAAATTTAGAGCAAATTAGAAAACACAATCTTGGGCTAGTAGAAGGTACAGTGCAAGATTTAAATCAACCAGGAATCGTTTGGTTGAGTTACAATGTGCATGGCAATGAGCCTGCTTCTTCAGAGGCAGCGATGTTGACATTATTTGCTTTAGTGGATCCAAAAAATAACGAAACAAAAAATTGGTTAAAAAATACGGTAGTCATGATTGATCCTTGTATTAATCCGGATGGTCGTGATAGATATGTGAATTGGTATAACAATGCAGTTGGATCAACATACAATACAGACCCAGCAGCAAGAGAACATATGGAGCCTTGGCCTGCAGGAAGAACCAATCATTATAATTTTGATTTGAACAGAGATTGGGCATGGCAAACACAATTAGAGACACAACAAAGAATACCGCTTTACCAAAGTTGGTACCCTCAAGTGCATGTAGATTTTCATGAGCAAGGATACAACGCACCTTATTATTTTGCCCCTGCAGCAGAGCCTTTACATGATGTGTTAACACCATGGCAAAAATCTTTCCAAGATCAAATTGGAAAAAATCATGCAAAATATTTTGACCAAAATAATTGGTTATTTTTTACGAAAGAAAGATTTGACCTTTTGTATCCGTCTTATGGAGATACCTATCCAATGTACAATGGTGCAATTGGAATGACTTATGAGCAAGGAGGAATTAGTGCAGGCTTAGGTGTAGAAGATAATAGTGGTGATACTGTTACATTGGTAGCAAGAGCAACGCATCATTTTACTACAAGTTTATCTACTATAGAAATTAGCGCTGCGAATCAAACAAAGCTGTTGGAGAATTTTAAAAAATATTTTGACAATAGTCGTCAAGGAACAGTCTCTGAATTTAAAACTTTTATCATGACTGCTAAAAATGCAAGTCAATTAGAAGGATTAGCTAGTTTATTAAAAAAGAACAACATTGAATATGGGACTTTAAAAAATGCGGATTTAAAATTTAAAGCATTTGATTATTACACAAAAAAGGAAGGAGATTTTATCAACGAAGGCTATACATTAGCAGTCAATGCAAATCAAGTGCATAGTGTATTGGCACGCGTATTATTAGAGCCAATTACTCAGGTAAATGATTCAAATACCTATGATATCACCGCATGGGCATTGCCTTATGCCTATGGCGTTCATGGATTTGCGACCACGCAACTTATGCCGATTGAACCCGGTTTTAAAGTGATTGCACCTGCAATTACGACAAGTGCATATGGTTATATGATTCCTTATCATTCTTTTGCAACTGGTAAAGCTTTGGCGCAATTATTAAAAAATAAAGTGAAAGTACGTTATGCAGAAAAAGCTTTCACCATGAATGGAAGAAATTTCGAAATTGGGACATTGATTGTTCTAAAAACTAGTAATCAGACAAATTGGAGTGACATTACAAAAGCGGTTTGTAGCAATTTAAATATTGAAGCAGTTGCAGTGAACACAGGATATGCAGAGAAAGGTGCCGATTTTGGCTCACCTGATATTCCAATCATTAATTATGCGCCAAGAGTAGCCATGTTAAGTGGTGAATATGTGGCGGCATTATCTGCAGGGGAAATATGGAACTTTTTTGAGCAACAATTAAACTATCCTATCACACAATTAACCTATGCTCAATTAAATCGAATCGATCTAGACAACTACGATGTATTGATTGCGCCAGATGGGCAATACCGTGATTTGAATTCAAAATCAACTACAGATAAGCTTCAAGCATTTGTTAGAAAGGGTGGGGTATTGATTGCTTTAGAAAATGCGGCAAGTACCTTGGCATCCAATGCAGATTGGGGGATTAAAGTAAAAGAGAATGCAAAAGAAGAAAAACCAGCTGTTCAAAATCTTTTGAAATATGCTGATAGAGAAAAAGAATCTATTAAAAGTTCAATCCCTGGCGCAATTTATAAAACCTATATGGACGAAACACATCCATTGGGTTTTGGTACTGGTGGGATGTATTTTAGTTTAAAGCAAGATATGGTATTGTATGAGCCATCCAATAGTGCTTGGAATGTAGGTAGCTATAAGAAAGACAGTTATATCACTGGTTTTGCTGGTGTAAAAGCTAAAGCTGCTTTAACAGAAGGGGTACTATTAGGGGTAAAACAAATTGGAGCAGGTAAAATTGTGTATATGGCAGATGATCCAATTTTCAGAAATTTCTGGGAGGGTGGAAAATTAATTTTAACCAATGCTGTTTTTTTACACGGCCAATAAATTAATCGAATCTTTAATACTACATGCAGAAGTTTATATTGCTTTTATTGACTACGATTTGTTTTGCTAAAACAATTTTTGGGCAAAATAATAGTGCAGCTATTTTCACTCAATTGAAACAGATGGAAGTCTTAGGGTCTGTCCTGTATATTGCAGCACATCCTGATGATGAGAACAATGCTTTTCTTCCATACCTCACCAAAGAACGTCGATATCGCACAGCTTATCTGAGTCTAACAAGAGGGGATGGTGGGCAGAATTTAATTGGGAAAGAGCAAGGCGTAGAACTTGGCTTAATCAGAACACAGGAATTATTGGCTGCTAGATTGCAAGATGGTGCTGAGCAATATTTTTCTACAGCTTATGAATTTGGATATAGTAAATCGGCCAAAGAAGCATTAGCTATTTGGGATCATCAAAAAGTATTGAGTGATGTGGTATGGGTTATTCGTCAATTTCAACCAGATATCATCATTACCAGATTTCCTGGTGATGCAAGAGCGGGCCATGGTCATCATGCCGCTTCTTCGATCATTGCGCAAGAGGCATATATCGCTGCTGCGGATCCTAACATGTTTCCAGAACAATTTAAATTTGGTGTTCAACCTTGGAAAGCAAAACGCATTTTATGGAACACCTTTAATTTTGGTACAGTCAAAACCACCGATGACAGTCAAATGAAGATAGAAGTAGGTGGATACAATCCTATAATTGGGAAAAGCTATGGGGAGATTGGTGCGGAAGCAAGGACAATGCATAAAAGTCAAGGAGAAGGCAGACCAAGAAGAAGAGGCTCTTATTTTGAGTTTTTTCAGCACTTAAATGGGGATACTGCAAAAATAGATATCATGGATGGGGTGTTGACCAATTGGTCTCGTATACAAGCTACTGCTGTTCAAGCGAATATAAATAAAATAGTAAATAGCTTTAAAATAAATGATCCTTCTGCTTCGATACCTGCACTAGTAAAATTATACCAACAAATAAATACATTGCCTAATTCCAATTGGAAAAATTATAAGTTGGATCAATTACAAGAGATTATAAAATCAAGTGCTGGTATTTATACAGAAGCCACAATAAATCAACAGCAGGTTATACCAGGCGAAATGGTTAAAGTCCAATTTTTATTTAATCAAAGGAGTAATGCAAATTCAGTTTTGCAAGCCGTTCAATTACCATTCAAGGATACTTTACTAAATAAATCTTTATTTAGTAATCAAAATCTCGAATTTAGTTATATCCTTCAAGTTCCTGAAAATAAAGAGCTCACACAACCTTATTGGTTAGATGATCCAAAAAAAGAAGGCATGTTCGTAGTAAATGACCAAAATATGATTGGCAAAGCAGAAAACGATCCTGAATTTGAAGCTGTGGTTAAAGTGGAAATTGAAAAGCAGTTATTCAGTTTTAAAATTCCGTTAGAATATAAATATTTGGATCTAACAAAAGGAGATGTTTACCAGCCCATAGCAGTGGTACCTGATATTGTATTAAAATATAGTAAGGATGTTTATTTAGTGGAACCTGGTGCACCAATTATATTAACTTATCAAACAAAAGATCATAAAGGAAATACAAAAAAGGAAGAAAATATTTATAGTGCAAATAAATTCCCAACTGAATTTTTTTCTATTAATTCTAAATCAATTGTATACGATCATATTCCTACTATTAATTATATCCCCAACGAATCACCGAAAATTGTTGTGCTGAATGTAAAAAATACTTCCAAGCATGTCGGCTATATCGATGGGGCTGGTGATAAATTACCAGAAGCATTAGTTGAATTAGGAGCACAAATAACTTATTTAAAAGAAGCAGATATTACTACAGAAAATTTAAAAGGGTTAGATGCGATTGTAGTCGGTATTCGCGCATTTAATATGTATCCGTATTTATCTGATAAGCAAGCTGTTTTAAATGAGTATATCGCTGCTGGAGGTAACTTGATTGTACAATATCTAAAAAGCAATCAAGTAGGCACGCAAAATATTAAAGTGGGGCCTTATCCATTAACGGTGAATTCTTCTAAACGTGTGACAGAAGAGAGTACGAATGTAACATTTCTACTACCGAATCATCCAGTACTTAATTTTCCAAATACAATCAACGCGCAAGATTTTAATAACTGGGTTCAAGAAAGAAGTACTTATCAGGCGGAAAACATAGATGCGCATTTTCAAACACCATTACAAATGAGTGATACTGGAGAAGCACCAAGTTTGGGTAGTTTATTGATTGCGCCATTTGGCAAGGGCAATTTTGCCTATGTAAGTTTGGCATTGTTTAGACAATTACCCGCTGGGAATCCTGGAGCGTATAAATTATTTGCCAATTTATTATCTCTACCAAAAAATCAATAAGCCATGAAGCAACGTAGAAAAATAAGTTTCTTTATGCTACTTGTCATTGGGCTTGGAATTGGTTGGATGCTCAAAAATGTAAAAATTGGATTGATCATTGGAATTGTGATGGGTTTACTCCTCACTAGCTTTGTGAATCCATCCAAAGCGAGTGGCAAGGGCAAAAGCGATCAATCCTAATCCTGTTACAATCAACCCACTTAACATCATTTTAGGTCCTGTGGAGTAAAAAATAGTCGCCCAGATAAGAATAGCTAAAAATAAAGGAATAGGGAAGAAGGGCATTTTCCATGGGAAAAATCCGCTGCCTTTTCTTTTATATAAAATCAATAAACCAATTGCTTGACCAATAAATTGGATCATGATACGCATCGCGAGTATGCCGTCAATTACTTCCTTTAATCTAAAGAGTAAACTAAACACAAATGCAATTGCACCTAATACCAATAAGGAGCGATGCGGAAAATGTAATCTAGGATGCAATTTGGCGAAGAAGGCGAAAAAAGATTTATCCTGAGCTGCAGCAAAAGGAATCCTACTATAACCAAGGGTTGCCGAAAAGACAGAAGCAAATGCAACCATTAAAATAAGAATTGTTGCAATCGCGCCTGCATTTTGTCCATATAAAGTTTTGATGTAATCACTTACTACAAACTTACTATTCACAATCGTTTCAAAAGGCAATACACTTGCTACACTTACATTCATTGCCAAGTATAAAATAGAAATCCCAGTGATAGAAATAAACATACTTCTTGGTATGTTCTTAGTTGGATTTTTAATCTCCGCTCCTAAATGACAGACATTATAATAACCTAAATAACTATACACTGTTTTTACACTTGCAAATCCAAGCGCAGCAACAAGTCCGTATTCAATTTTTAGGCCATCATTGATATGCAAAATGGGTTCCATAAAATTACCATGTGCTATGCCACCAAAAATGATCCATAAAAGCGTTGTGATCACACCCACCCATAATAGCACGGATATCCTTCCTATGGATTCAATATTTCTGTATAATAAACTGATTACTAAAATCACCACAGCGCCACTCACTAATTTCTCTTGTATAAAACTCAAATGAAAAAAATAATTCGCATATTGTGAAAAACCAATTGCAGCAGATGCAATTACCAATGGGGCTTGAATCATTGTCTGCCATACAAATAAGAAGCTCATTAGTTTACCCCATTTACCACCATATCCTTCCTTCAAAAAATGAAAACTGCCACCTGCTTTTGGCAATGCTGCACCTAGTTGGCTCCAAACCATAGCATCTACAAAAGACAAAATTGCACCAGCAATCCAGGCATATAAAAAATAAGGGCCACCCATGATCTGAGCCACCACACTCAATACTACAAAGGGACCGATGCCTACCATATCAATCATATTGATGGCAGTTGCATGTAAAAGACTTAATTTGCGATCTAATTTAGGGTTCATCTTAGCAACAAGATAATAAAAAAAATGCTACAATTATGATCGATTCATTCAAGCAAGTAAGTTGGGCCAATACGGCTTCTATTTATGAAGTGAATATTCGTCAATATACTGCAGAAGGAACATTTAAAGCATTTGAAAAGCACCTTCCAAGAATCAAAGACATGGGGATTGATATGATATGGTTGATGCCCATTACGCCCATTAGTCAAGTAAACAAAAAAGGAAGTTTAGGAAGTTATTATGCATGTAGTAGTTATACCAAAATCAATCCTGAATTTGGCACCACAGCAGATTTCAAAGACTTGGTAGATGCTGCACATACTTTGGGTATGAAAGTCATGATTGATTGGGTGGCCAATCATACAGGTAGTCAGCATGAATGGATGCAGGAACATCCTAATTGGTTTACACAAGATGCCTCTGGCAATTTTACTGAACGCAATGGATGGGATGATGTGGTTGATTTAAATTTTGACAATTCACCCATGCGCATTGCACTTATTGATGCAATGGAATATTGGGTGCGTCAATTTAATATTGATGGTTTTAGATGTGATATGGCGCACTTAATCCCATTAGATTTTTGGGTAGAAGCCAGAACGAAATTGCAAGCTATAAAAACGCTTTATTGGCTAGCAGAATGCGAAGACTTGGCGTATCATCAAGTATTTGATACCAGCTATGCATGGTCTTGGATGCATGCATCCCAAAAAGTAGGAAAAGGGGAGGATGGATTGCATGAAGTATATTATCAATTACATCAATATGCGCAATATCCAAAAGGCGCTTCCAAATTATTTTTTACTTCAAACCATGATGAGAATAGTTGGAATGGAACAGAATATGAGAAGTATGGCATCGCTGCAAAAGCATGGGCCGTATTTACGCTTACTTGGAATGGCCAACCATTAATTTACAGTGGACAAGAATTACCCAATCATAAAAGGCTTTCATTTTTTGACAAGGACCAGATTCAATGGACATTCGAAACACCATTGCTGCATGATTTTTATACAACTTTATTGACTGCAAGAAAACAATTTCCAGTGTTACAATCAGGTAGCATATTTAACTTGCCTACAGATGGACCTGTAATGGCATATCTAAAACAAGATCAAGTGCAAACGGCCTTGGTGATTTTAAATTTGTCCGCAGAAAGGCAACAGGTACATGTGGACCATGAAGCATTTACAGGAAAGTTTACCAATTTATTTTCGGGACTTAGTTTTGAATTCAATGGCAATAGTCAATTTGAATTGATGCCTGGAGAATATATTGTGTATATAAAAGCTTAATTTCTCTTTGCCTGTTGGTAGCTAATAAACTCCATTATTTCTGCTAAACTAAAACTACTTAAATTTTGTGCTGCACTAAGTCCTGCTTTTTGAGCTACTAAAACACCATAAGCGCAATCTTCAAATCCATCTATAGCATGTGCATCTGGATTAATGGAGATCAACACATCTTCTTGCATTGCTTGACCAATATAACGCCAGTCCATATCCAATCTTCTTGGATGTGCATTTAATTCAATCACGACATCATTCGCTGCACAAGCCTTAATGATTGCCTCGTGATTAATCGGGTATCCTTTTCGGCTTAATAACAAACGACCTGTAGCATGCCCTAAAATGCTTGTATACGGATTTTCAATGGCGTTCATCAAACGCATCATCGCTTTCTCTTCCGTCATTTTTAAATTTGAATGCACAGAAGCAATGACGATATCAAATAAATCTAAAATTTCATCTGGATAATCTAGGCTGCCATCATTTAGAATATCAGATTCTATACTTTTGAAAATCACAAACGGGGCTAATTTTTTATTCAATGCATCAATCTCTTTATGTTGTGCTCGAATGCGATCTTCTTGTAAACCATTGGCATAAAAGGCAGATTTTGAGTGGTCACTAATGACTAAGTATTCTAATCCCTTTTCTTTTGCGGCAAGGGCCATTTGTTCTATCGTATGCAAGCCATCACTCCAAGTGCTATGGGAATGGATGATTCCTTTTATGTCGGATGTTTGAATGGTTGGATTTAATCCTTTTGTTTTTGCTTGCTGAATAATGGACGGATCCTCTCTTTGAGCAGAAGGAATAAATGGAATTTGCACTTGTTCAAAAATGGCTAATTCAGAAGGATAGGGTATTTGTGCATTAAAATTTGGAATGGCCTGCCATGCCACCCAAAATTCCAGGCTACAAGCAAGGCTAAAATCTTGGATAAAAAATTGGGGTTCAGGTACAATATGCCACCTCAATTCAAATTGATCCGGCCCCTTGCAACTTAAATAATCATTTGTAGTGTCAAGTATAAATCCTTTTGCTTCCAACCAATCTGATAAAATTCTGTGAGAGGTAGTGGTTACAATATCTAAAAAATCTAAGGTTTCCATCTGCCTTTTGTAATGGCCAGACACCAGATGCTTGTCTTTTGGAAACTCAAGGGACAAGGCATTTTCAATTTGCGCTACAATGGATTGCACTTGTTGGTATAAGAAGCTGCCTTGGTTTTGTAAGTAATAGTTCAAAGCATCTTGAATACTTTGTTGGGTCTTTGCACCAAACCCTTTATAGTTGATGAGTCTATTTTCCTCGCAGGCATATAATAGCTCTCCGATACTTTCGATTCCCAATTCTTTCCAAATGGTAATGATCTTTTTGGGGCCTAACCCCTTAATTTTTAACATTTCTAAAATGCCAGTGGGGGTCTTTTCAATATAGTCCTCTAGGATTTGTAGCTTTTTTGTGGCCAATAAATCCACAATTTTTTGTGCCAATGCATCTCCAATACCTCTAATTCCCGCAATTTGAGCCGGCGACATGGCTTCCAAAGGGTCATTCAACCGGTCTAGGGTATAAGCTGCGTTACTGTATGATTTTATTTTGAAAGCATTTTCACCATGGATGTCCATCAGTTTGGCTAATAAGCTAAAATACTCGGCAATTTCATAATTGTGCATGGGCAAATATAAATAAAACTAAGGAGTCCATTTATAGGAGGGGAAGGTAGGGGCAAAAAAAAACCCCCGATAATATCGAGGGTCTTTCAATATTATCCGAAGATAATTATTTCTTTTTAGCAGCTTTCTTCTTAGGAGCAGCTTTCTTAGCAGCTTTCTTAGGAGCAGCTTTCTTAGCAGCTTTCTTAGGAGCAGCTTTCTTAGCAGCTTTCTTAGGAGCAGCTTTTTTAGCAGCCTTCTTAGGAGCAGCTTTTTTAACTACTTTCTTTGCAGCTTTTTTTGGAGCAGCTTTTTTAGCCGCTTTTTTTGCAGTTGCCATGTTTTTTAGATTTAATGGTTAGTAAATATGCACTAAAAGTAAAAACTTTTTTAATAACTACAAAAAATATTTTTTTAAGCCACTAATTCAACAGGAACTATAGAAACTGTCGTTTTGTTATTTTTACCCTTTTTGAACTCAACAATTCCGTCTGTAAGGGCGAAAATGGTGAAATCAGAGCCTAAACCAACGTTCTTACCAGGGTGGTATTGAGTACCTCTTTGACGAATTAAGATATTGCCATTTAAAGCTGGTTGTCCACCATATATCTTAACGCCTAATCTTTTGCTTTGTGAATCACGGCCGTTCTTAACGGATCCTTCACCTTTCTTGTGTGCCATAGTATCTTAGTTTAAGCTATGTTTTCGATTTTGATTTGAGTATAGTGCGTTCTGTGACCGTGTTTCTTGCGGAAACCCTTTCTTCTCTTCATTTTAAAAGCGATCACTTTGTCACCTTGAACTAGGTCGTTTGTAATTTCAGCCTTCACTATCGCTTTAGTCGCGAAAGAGATGCTGCCATTATTATCAACGAATATTACATCATTGAATTCAACTTTGTCTCCGGTTTTACCTTGCAGGTGAGGTACATACAAGCTATCTCCTGCTTGTACTTTGAATTGTTGTCCTGCGATTTTAACTACTGCTAACATAATTGTCCAAAATTAGGAGGGCAAAGGTAATTATAATTATCGCAATATGCAAGGAATTCTTGAAAAATATAATTTAGCTAATTTTTAAGGATATAAACCGGCAAGAGGGTTGAAGTTCCGTAAAATACCCCCTAAATTTGCTCCTGACTTCGAAAGTCTTTAACTGAACCTTATGAATATTAAGTCTTTACTGGCAAAACCCTTTGCTGGTGTCATCTATCTACAAATACAAAAAGAGCGCAATACTGCTTTGGAGGATCAGAAAAGCATTCTAAATCAATTAGTTAAGACTGGGAAGGCCACTATTTTTGGCAAGGACCACAGATTTGATCAGGTTAATAGTCCCCTAGAATTTCAGGAAGCTGTGCCATTAAGAGACTATGAAGCCTTTAAGACTTATATAGAACAAATCAAAAAAGGGACGCAAAATGTCCTTTGGAAAGGAAAGCCTATCTATTTTGCCAAAACAAGTGGCACAACCAGTGGTGTTAAATATATCCCTATAACAAAAGATTCTATCAGTAATCATATTAATGGGGCTAGAAATGCCCTCTTAACTTATATGGCGACCACCGGACAGCACCAGTTTGTCAATGGGCGGATGATTTTTTTAAGCGGATCTCCTGTTTTGGAGCGTGTAGCAGGGATTCCAACTGGAAGATTAAGCGGCATTGTGAACCACCATATTCCTGCTTATTTAAGAAGCAATCAATTGCCAAGTTATGAAACCAATTGTATCGAAGAATGGGAGGAGAAATTAGATCGCATTGTAGACGAGACCATCTTACAAGATTTGACCCTGGTGGGCGGGATTCCTCCATGGATGCAAATGTATTTTGACCGTATAGTTGCAAGATCTGGAAAATCAGTTAAAGAAGTATTCCCAAATTTACAAGTCTTGGTGCAAGGGGGCGTTAATTTTGAACCTTATAAGTCTAAACTTTTTGACACCATTGGTCAATCAATCGATACTATTGAATTGTTCCCAGCGAGTGAAGGATTTTTTGCTTTTCAAGATACAAGAGACCAACAAGGCTTATTATTAAATACCAATAGCGGTATTTATTATGAGTTCATTCCTTTAGCAAATATCCATGAAGCAAATCCAATAAGACTTAATTTATCACAAGTTGCGTTAGGGGTTCAATATGCCCTCGTGATTAATAGTAATGCAGGTTTATGGGGCTATCATATTGGTGATACAGTGAAGTTTGTAAGTATTGATCCTTATAGAATTATTGTCACAGGAAGGGTGAAACATTTTATTTCTGCATTTGGAGAACATGTGATTGGGGAGGAGGTAGAAGCAGCTATGTTGCAAGTGGCTAATGAAATGAACGCATCTATTGTAGAATTTACTGTGGCACCTTTTATCGCACAAGGTGAAGGAAAAAGTTACCATGAATGGCTCGTTGAATTTGAACGACCACCATTAGATATGGAGCTATTTAAATCTAATTTAGATCAAGCCATGTGTGCAAAAAATGTATACTATCAAGACCTGATTGCTGGAAATATTTTAGCACCATTGGTGCTGACAGTGGTTCCTAAAAATGCATTTATTGAGTACATGAAATCTGAAGGAAAATTGGGGGGACAGAATAAAGTACCAAGATTAAGTAACGACCGAAAAATTGCAGATGCATTGCGCAATCAATTAGGCAAATAGCAACAATAGAATAAAAAGCGTATTTTTAACCACAAGTAAATAACTGGATGAGTCAAAAAAGAATTGCCATTTTCGGATCTACAGGTTCCATAGGGAAACAAACCCTAGAGGTGATCGCGGCGAATCCAGACTTATTTGTAGCTGAGATTTTGACGGCGCATGCAAACGAATCTTTATTAATTGAGCAAGCATTATTATTTGAACCCAATATTGTAGTGATTGGGGAAATTGGCAAATATGCAATTGTAAAAAAAGCATTAGAAGGCAAACCTATTAAAGTGTTTGCTGGAGAAGAAGCTTTAGAACAAGTTGCCGCCATGGATTGCTATGATTTTATGATGGCGGGCATTGTAGGTTTTGCTGGATTGAAACCAACACTCACTGCAGTACAAAGTGGGAAAGCAGTGGGCCTTGCAAATAAAGAAACTTTAGTGGTAGCAGGCGATATTGTAATGCGCACTGCAAAAGAAAATGGAGCTGCAATTATTCCTGTTGATAGCGAGCACTCCGCCATTTTTCAATGTCTTGTTGGTGAAGGTAATAATCCTATCGAAAAAATTATTCTCACAGCAAGTGGCGGTCCATTCTTAGGAAAGAAACCTAATTTTTTAGTGAATGTAAAAAGAGATCATGCACTGCAACATCCAAATTGGAGCATGGGTGCAAAAATTTCAATTGACTCTGCAACCTTGATGAATAAAGGATTAGAAATGATTGAAGCGAAATGGTTGTTTGACTTAAGGCCAGATCAAATCAAAGTAGTGGTGCATGCTCAAAGTATTATTCATAGTATGGTTCAGTTTCAAGATGGCAGCATTAAAGCACAGATGGGTTTGCCTGATATGAAATTACCCATTCAGTATGCAATGGCTTTTCCAAAAAGATTGGTGAATGATTTTCCAAGATACCATTTTGATAAACCTAATACATTGACTTTTGATGAGCCTGATGTGAAAACATTTAGAAATTTAACCTTGGCGACAGAAGCAATGCGTATTGGAGGTAATGTTCCTTGTGTATTGAATGCAGCAAATGAAATTGCGGTGTATGCATTTTTAAAAAATAGAATTGGGTTCTTAGATATGACAGATCTCATTGAAAGAACTTTAGAGAAAATTGAATTTATCGCAAATCCAAGTTTGGATGATTATTATGAAACCGACGGAGCTGCAAGAGATTTTGCTGCTTCTTTAATACAACTATAAAAACATGTATCTAGCTGCTATTGATTTAACCGTACTTGCAACAAAAACTGCACAATTTATTTTATCTTTTTCTATCATCGTTGTATTGCACGAGCTAGGACATTTTATTCCTGCTAGATTATTTGGCGCAAGAGTAGAAAAATTTTATTTATTTTTTAATCCTGGATTTAGTTTGTGGAAAAAGAAGATAGGAGATACAGAATATGGATTAGGTTGGATTCCTTTTGGAGGCTATGTAAAAATTTCAGGGATGATTGATGAAAGCATGGATAAGGAGCAGATGAATAAGGCCCCGGAATCTTTTGAATTGAGATCAAAACCTGCTTATCAAAGATTGATTGTGATGTTAGGTGGTGTGATTGTAAATGTCATTTTAGCCATTGTTATTTTCATTGGTATTGCTTGGTTTTGGGGAGACGATTTTTTACCAGCAAAAAATTTAAGTTATGGCATACATCCTACAGAGATTTCTAAAAAAATGGGATTGCAAGACGGAGATATTATTGTTGCATTAGATCAAAAAGAATTAAAAGATTTCTTTGAATTAGAATCTAAAATTGTTTTAGAAGATCCTAAAACAATTCAAGTTAAAAGAGGGGATAGCGTGTTAAGTTTACCTATTCCAACAAGTATCGCAGCCGAATTATCGAATGCCAATAACACAACCGCATTTGTGGTGCCTTTGTTTCCTGTGATTGTGGACTCCATTGGTAAATCGGCAGTCGTTGTAGAAGGTAGCTTCCAAAAAAATGACACTTTATTAAGTATCAATGGACAATCCATTCAATTCCAACATGAGTTCATTGAAGTGAAGAAAATGTATAGTGATTCATTGGTCACCATTCTTGCTAAAAGAGGAATGGATACAGTGAAGATTAGAACCTTAATTAACAATAAAGCACAGCTTGGGTTATTTGTAAAATTACCGATGCAACTTTTTAAAACTGTACATCAAGCGTATAGTTTTGCAGAAGCAATTCCAACTGGCATTCAAAGATGTTTTACCACATTGGATAATTATGTTACGGGCATCAAGCAAATTTTTACAGGCAAAGTGAATCCGAATGATTCACTTGGAAGCTTAATCAGCATTGGAAATACATTTCCATCTCAGTGGGATTGGGAGCGATTCTGGACTTTGACAGCTGTATTTTCGATCGTATTGGGCTTCATGAACGTATTACCTATTCCAGCTTTGGATGGGGGACATGCTTTATTTATTCTATTTGAAATGATTACAGGGCGCAAGCCAAGTGATAAATTCATGGAATATGCACAAATTGCAGGCATGATTTTGATGTTTGGCCTTATGTTATATGCATTGGGATTGGACTTCTGGCGTTTATTTAAGTAGATGGTAATTAAAATCCATTTATTAGTTGTAATTTTGTACTTGCTTTAATCGCAGTAATTGGGGTCGTATGGTTTTGACAGCAAGCGTAGCGGTTGGGGTAAGCATGTAGTGCGTTGGGTAATTAGCACTTTAATCTGAATACCAAACAATCAAAAGGCGAAACAAATTACGCCATGGCTGCTTAATTCAGTGAATTAACTTCCATTATGGCCGAGATAGCAGGTAGGCCCTTTACCCGCTTCTTAGCTTAATCAAAACAAAAAGGGATGCGATAAGCATAGGCTGTGCCGCTTATTTAAGTACCATACAGCTAAGTAATCAATTGGTTTGTGTTTTTCCTGCTGATTGCCGACAAATAATAAAACAATAAACATGTAGAAGACCAATGGTAACTTTGTTTGGACAGGGGTTCGACTCCCCTCGACTCCACATCATTTTAAATCCCACTTTTGTGGGATTTTTTATGTGCATCCATCAAACTTA
The DNA here is from genome assembly GCA_040403925.1 of Sediminibacterium sp. Lineage (GTDB taxonomy): Bacteria > Bacteroidota > Bacteroidia > Chitinophagales > Chitinophagaceae > Sediminibacterium. Next base: position 43,859 of record JBBAJV010000001.1, read on the forward strand.
ATGCTGCAAATATTGTTTTTTGGCATATTTTTACAAATAATTATAAAAACAAATTGATACAATGGATAATCATTCAACAGACGGAGCAGCTAAATGTCCTTTTACAGGTGCAACAACGCTTTCATCAAAACAAGGAACTGCAGGAACTGGACCAGTGAATAGAGATTGGTGGCCGAACCAATTAAAATTAAATATCTTAAGACAACATTCTGCATTGTCCAATCCAATGGAGCAGACTTTTAATTATGTATCTGAGTTTAAGTCATTGGATTTAAAAGCTGTGAAGCAAGATATTGTGGACTTAATGACGAATTCTCAAGATTGGTGGCCTGCTGATTATGGACACTATGGTCCTTTCCTTATTCGTATGGCATGGCATGCTGCGGGAACTTATCGTACCACAGATGGCCGTGGTGGTGGAGGTGCAGGCATGCAACGTTTTGCCCCATTGAATAGCTGGCCTGATAATACCAATTTAGATAAGGCAAGATTATTATTATGGCCAATCAAAAAGAAGTATGGTCAAAAATTATCTTGGGCCGACTTGATGATTTTAGCAGGTAACTGTGCATTAGAATCAATGGGCTTTAAGACTTTTGGTTTTTCTGGAGGTAGAGAAGATTTTTGGGAGCCTCAAGAAGATGTATACTGGGGCAATGAAAGAGAATGGTTAGGCGATAAAAGATATACAGGAGATCGCGAATTAGAAAATCCTTTAGCGGCTGTTCAAATGGGATTGATCTATGTGAACCCAGAAGGACCTAATGGTAATTCTGATCCAATTGCATCTGCAAAAGATATTCGTGAAACATTTGCACGTATGGCCATGAACGACGAAGAAACAGTGGCATTGATTGCAGGCGGTCATGCATTTGGTAAATCACATGGTGCTGCAGATCCAGGAAAATATGTAGGTAAAGAACCCGCAGCTGCAGATATTGCTGAGCAAGGCCAAGGTTGGAAAAATACATTTGGAACTGGCAACGGGGTGCATACGATCACTTCTGGTTTAGAAGGTGCATGGACAACCACACCTACGCAATGGAGTAATAATTATTTTGAAAACTTATATAAATATGATTGGGAATTAGTGAAGAGCCCTGCAGGTGCGCATCAATGGAAGCCAAAAGCAGGAGCTGGTGCAGGTACTGTACCGGATGCACATGATCCATCTATCACCCATGCACCAACCATGTTAACAACAGATTTAGCGTTAATACTTGATCCTGCATATGCTCCAATTTCAAAAAGATATTATGAAAGTCCAGATCAGTTGGCAGATGCATTTGCAAGAGCTTGGTTTAAATTAACACACCGCGATATGGGACCACGTGCACGTTATGTTGGACCAGAAGTGCCTGCTGAAATATTGATTTGGCAAGACCCAATTCCTGCTGTGAATTATAAATTAGTTGACGCATCAGATGTTGAAGCGTTAAAAGCAAAAGTGCTTGCTTCTGGTTTAACTGTTTCTGAATTAGTTTCAGCTGCTTGGGCTTCTGCATCTACTTTCCGTGGATCAGATAAAAGAGGTGGAGCCAATGGGGCAAGAATTCGTTTAGCACCCCAAAAATATTGGGCTGCGAACAATCCTGCACAATTGTCTAAAGTGTTAGATGCATTAGAAACTATCCAAAAAGAATTCAATACATCTGCAACAGGTGGAAAACAAGTTTCAATAGCTGATTTAATTGTGCTTGCTGGTGCAGCTGCAATTGAAAAAGCGGCAAAGGATGGTGGTGAAACTATTAAAGTGCCATTCACAGCTGGTCGCGCAGACGCTAGTCAAGAAGAAACGGATATAGCATCCTTTGCGGTATTAGAACCAATTGCGGATGGTTTCCGTAATTATATTAAACCACGTACATTGGTTTCTGCAGAAGAAATGTTGATTGACAAAGCACAATTATTAACCTTAACAGCTCCAGAAATGACAGTGTTATTTGGTGGTATGCGAACTTTGAATACTAATTTTGATCAATCACATCATGGGGTATTTACAACAACACCTGGCGTATTGACCAATGATTACTTTGTAAACCTAATAGATTATAACAATGCATGGAGTGCAACTGATCATTCACAAAATGCTTTTCAAGGGGTAGATAGAAAAACTGGAGCAGTTAAATTCACAGGAACAAGAGTTGATTTAATCTTTGGTTCAAATTCAGAATTACGTGCATTGGCCGAAGTCTATGCATGCGATGACGCTAAAGCAAAATTTGTGTATGATTTTGTTGCTGCTTGGAATAAAGTAATGGAATTAGATCGATTTGAATTAGCATAATTTTTTAAGAATTATAATATAGATGGCCTCAAAAGGGCCATCTTTTTTTATGCCATCTTTAAGATTTATTTAAAAAATAATTTATAATACTATATTAATTTATTGTAAATTAAGGTTCAAATAATACCATCCCAATGAAACATCTATTAAAAAGAGTCAATTTTTTTGTTGTATTTCTTTCTATTATATTGATACATACAAAAACGAGTGCACAAGAAAATCCATTAGAAGGTCGTTGGGATTTAACGGTGGATATGGGTGGTGGCAGACTTGCACCTTCTTGGTTAGAAGTGCGTCATTCTGGCGTAAAAAATCTAATTGGCAGATTTGTCGCAGACGGTGGCAGTGCTAGACCTGTTGCACAAGTATTTTTTGATGGTAAAAAACTAAATTTTACTATTCCGCCACAATGGGATCGCACAGAAAATAATTTAGTAGTGGAAGGTGAATTAGTAGGAGATCAATTAAAAGGAACCATGGTAGTGCCTTATGGTCAAAAATATACTTGGACTGGTGTACGAGCACCAAGATTAAATAGTTTAAAAGAAGTTACTTGGGGTACACCAATTCAATTATTAAACACTAAAGATTTAACTAGGTGGGCATCAACTGGCAACAAAAATCAATGGGTTAACATCAATGGGGTATTGACTAGTCCTGAATCAGGCGATAATATTAGAACCACCACCACCTACGATGATTTTAAATTACATATTGAATTTAGGTATCCTGCAGGAAGTAATAGTGGCGTCTATTTAAGAGGCCGTTATGAAATTCAGATCGAAGACAACCAAGGTAAAGAACCACAAAGTGTTTACTTAGGTGGGATATATGGTTTTATTGATCCATGGGTGAATGCAGCAAAAGCCCCTGGAGAATGGCAATCTTATGATGTGACTTTAATTGGAAGAATGGTCACTGTTATTGCAAATGGTCAAACCATTATTTTCAAACAAGAAATTCCAGGTATTACAGGGGGTGCTATCAATAGTGATGAAGGCGCTCCTGGTCCAATCATGTTGCAAGGAGATCATGGACCAATTGAATACAGAAATATCATTATTACGCCAGCGAAAAAATAAATTATTTTATGATCACGACTTCTTCATAAGGCACTCTTTCTCTTTCCCCCCAGATACCAGCTTCAGTACCTTTACCTACACTAATAATCATATTGACTTCTGCCATTGCGGGAAGATCCAAAGCTTTTTTTACTCTTACAGCATCGAAGCCCTCCATAGGACAAGAATCAAAACCTTCTGCTGCGATTGACAACATAAATGTTTGGGCTGCCAAAGCACATGATTTATGCACCGTAATTCTTTGATCTGCTCTACCTCTCATTCTAGTCATTGGTCTAAAAGCGCCAATCAAATTACATAAAGTGCTTCTTAAAGCAGTAAAAAAACCAAACTGATCTGTTCTATAAGCGAGTGGCATTAATTTACCATAGTAGGTCAATAGTTTATCTTGATTGGGGGTAGTGTCACCTGTGATGCCTTTTTTAATAAGGTCCAAATGCCATTGTACTCTTTTCTTCCAATGATCTTGACGGGTAACAAAGACCACCAACTGTTTTGCAGTTCTTGCGGCATTTTGATTTAAACAATAGGCATGAAAATCCTTTTGCAATGCAGGGTCTTTGATCCAATAAAATTCCCATAACTGCATATTGCTGCTATTTGGAGCCAGTATACTGCGTTCTAAACTTTTTTTTATCACCTCGTCCGGTACTTCTACATTCGGGTCGAATTTTCTATTAGACCTTCTTTTTTCAATAATTTCTTCAAATGATTGCGATAAAGACATATATTTTTTTAATTTGAGTAAAATTTACAACTAAGCTTTAAAATTAAGCATAGTTGTTTAATTACAATTCAAAAAGAACAATTTATGATAAAGAAAATATTTTATGGTTTTATAGCCTTGGTTGTTTTAACGATTGGCCTTGCATATACACCCGTATTCGCCCATTTAAGAAACTTTGCAAAATGGGGGAAGCATTCTATTCATGATTATAAAACGCATCCAACAAGACTTGTTAAAGCAGCGAGTGTTCCTCAATATTGGCCATTAGATAGTGCATACAATAAAGCGGTTATGCCAGATTCATTGGTGCTTGCATTGGATTCAAATGACACGCATGCTTTTTTAGTCATACAAGATGGGAAGATTGTGTATGAAAAATATTTTGATGGTTACAATTCAAAAACTTTGAGTGGCTCATTTTCTGCTGCCAAAAGTATTATCTCATTATTAATTGGAATTGCATTACAAGAAGGGAAAATAAAATCTTTGGAAGAGCCTGTTGGAAATTATGTCCCTCATTTTAAAGAGTCAAATTTAGATAAAATAAAAATTATTGATTTATTGACCATGAGTTCAGGTACTAACTATAAAGAATTTGATAAAAGTTATTTTAGTTTAAATGCATATGGTTATTATGGTGACAATGAAGAATATATGGTGAGTAAAATGGCTTTTAAAGAACCTTCAGGTGTTTATTGGGATTACAGAAGTGGGGATACGCAAGTTCTAGGATTGATTGTAGAAAAAGCATTTGGAGATAATATTTCAAACTTAGTATCTCAGCGTTTCTTGCAACCAATGGGTGCAGAAGTAGATGCGCTATGGTTGTTAGATGGAGATCAAAAGCACGAAAAAGCGTTTTGCTGTTTTAATGGAGTAGCTAGAGACTATGCTAGATTCGGCCAATTAATTTTAAATAAAGGTGCTTGGGGTGGAATACAAATTGTAGACTCTAATTATATTTTCAAAGCAACTTCTCCAGCTTCATACTTAAAGGACCGAACAGAGTCAGACAAGCCGGTTGATTACTATGGCTATCAATACTGGATTATACAGCACAAGGGGATGTCTATTCCTTTTCAAAATGGATTATTTGGACAATATGTTTTTGCCATTAAAGAAAAAAATGCAGTAGTGGTTAGACTAGGGGAGTCTAAAACTGTAAAACCTGTACACCATCATCAACCAGAAATTTATTCTTATTTAGATGCAGCACTTTCAGTATTAAAATAAAAAAAGCCGCTCGATTTTTCGAGCGGCTTTTTTTATAGCTATATTTTTTAGAAAAGTTTCATTGCTTTGGCAAAATAAGTCAAAGTACCAGGAAGTGCTAACCAGAAAAATTCTCTATAAACGAATAATAAAACGATTAAAATAGCGAACCATAAAAAGAATAAGGCCCAGTATTTTTTGGTATCAGTTTGTACTTCCATTTGTTTGCTTTGTTTTTATTAATTAAATTCAGTTGCAAATATACAATAATTCTTATTTGGACCTATAAATTTGGCCCATAGGTATATTTTAAATCTACTTTCCATCCCTTGGGGGTGGAAATAATTTTAAGTTTATGCACCTCCTTGTCAAAAGAATTCTGGTAATTCATGATGGTGATCGTGCTATCCACCTCAGTAATTTCATTGATTTGGATGGAGGCAAGCCTTATTTGCATACGTCCCTCTTTATCTAATCCATAGTAGTTGCTGGCCATTTTCTCGAACAAAGCAAGGTTCTCTGCATCTTCAACCACGTAGAATTTGGCTTTCTTGAAATTCCCTTGCATGCAGTTCTCAATAAAATAACGCCCACCATCTAAGGGGTTGTCTGCAATTTCATATTGGTCTGATGGGCTACATTGCCATAGAAAAAACGCCAAAAAGAGGTATTTTAATTTTTGTAGATGCATAGCCAAAGTTACATGATTAGGTAGTAATTTTGAAGCATAAAGCGACAACATGAAAAAATTTCTATTATTTGTTGGGTTATTGATTGGGGCATCGAGTTTTGGACAACAAAAACATCCAGCATTCATGAATCAAGGCAATATCTACGAAGTGAATATTCGTCAGTATACCAAGGAAGGTACCTTCAAAGCATTTGCCAAGCACTTACCAAGATTACAGAAAATGGGCGTACAAACAATTTGGTTTATGCCTATCCAGCCCATTTCAAAATTTGGCAGAAAAGGAAGTTTAGGTTCTTATTATGCGGTGGCTAGTTATACTGATATCAATCCTGAATTTGGCACCCTTGCAGATTTTAATGCAACAGTCAATCAAGCACATGCACTTGGCATGAAAGTATTAATTGATTACGTGCCTAATCATTCAGGTGCAGATCATCCTTGGTTGATAACGCATCCAGATTTTTATGAAACAGATTCAACAGGCAAACCTACTTATACCGCAGACTGGTCAGATACAAGAGAATTAAATTTTAATAATCTTGTCATGCAGGATAGTATGATCAATACCATGAAGTATTGGTTAAACGCCACTAAGATAGATGGGTTCAGAGTAGACGTGGCTTGGGGTGTGCCTTATAGTTTTTGGGATAAATGTATTCCAGCATTAAAAAAAATGAGGAATATTTATCTATTAGCAGAAGCAGATGACGCAAAATTACATGAGAATGGTTTTGACGCTACTTATACTTGGAAAGAGTTCCATGTTTTAAATGATATCGCAGCAGGAAAGAAAAACATCCTTGCATTAGATATGGTTTTGCAAAACATAGAAAAGGAATTTATAAAAGGAGCGCAAAGATTGTATTTCACAAGCAATCATGATGAGAACTCTTGGAACAAAGCAGACTATGCCACAATGCCTGGGGCCATTCATGCGCCATTTGCGGTGTTTACACAAACTTACAACAGAACAATGCCTTTAATTTATAGCGGTCAAGAAGAGCCTGTGCTAAGACCATTGGCATTTTTTGAAAAAGACAGCATTGAGTTCAATAAATATGAGCGTGCTAATTTTTATACCACACTTTTAAAACTAAGAAAATCAAATACTGCTTTTGCAGACAATGCTAATTTCAAAAGATTGAAAGTGAATCTTCCAGAAAAAATCATGGCATACGAAAGAACCAATGGACAAGATAAAGTGGTGGTGGTATTGAATTTATCCAATCAACCTCAACAAGCAATCCTTGAAGGTGTAGCTCCAGCTTCATTCGAAGAAGTATTTACCAAGCAAAAACTATCAGGCATTCAATCCTTGCAAATGACAGCTTGGGGATACCATGTTTTTGTAAAGAAAAATTTAGACTAAAAATAGAAAGGTATTTATTCAATAGGATGTTTTTGAAAAACCATAAGCTATGACAAAACAATTTCTGGTAGACCAAATTAAAGCAAAGCAATCTTATTTATGTGTTGGATTGGATACAGATATTGAAAAACTTCCCGCTGGCTTGCCAAAAAATAAAGCAGGCGTCATTGCTTTTAATAAAGCCATCATCGATGCTACAGCGCCTTATTGCGTGAGTTATAAAATCAATACCGCATTTTACGAATCACAGGGTATTGCAGGATGGGAAGCAATGGAAGCGACATTGGCGCATATTCCTTCTACTCTTTTTACGATTGCTGATGCAAAAAGAGGCGACATAGGAAACACATCCGCACAATATGCAAAAACATTTTTTGAAACCCTTCCATTCGATGCCATCACAGTAGCACCTTACATGGGCAAGGATAGCATTGATCCTTTTTTAGCCTATCAAAATAAGTGGACAATTGTTTTGGGATTGACATCCAATCCGGGAAGTCAAAATTTTGAACAACAAAAATTAGCGAATGGACAATTTTTATACGAATCCGTTTTAGAACAAGTAGCAAGTTGGGGTAGCCCTGAACAATTGATGTTTGTGGTGGGCGCAACCAAGGCCAAGGAGCTGGAATCTATTCGGAAAATCATTCCTACACATTTTCTATTGGTGCCAGGTGTGGGTGCGCAGGGTGGCAGTTTGTCTGAGGTCACAGCCTATGGCAAGAACAATGAAGTAGGCTTACTCATCAATGCAAGCAGGGCCGTTATTTTTGCAAGTAGTGGCGCTAATTTTGCGGAGGATGCAGCAATGGCAGCAAGAGGCTATGCTACCGAAATGAAAGCTTTATTAAGCGAATAATTAAGCTAATAATTACCCTTAAAAATAAGGCTTTATTAAGCGCTTTCTAGTACCTTTATGCCCAAATCATTATTATAAAATTACAAACCATGGCAGTAAGAGCAGATTTGTTTGAATCCCCAGATTATTATCAATTAGACGAATTGATGTCTGAAGAGCATTTAATGGTTAGAGATGCTGTAAGAACCTACGTTAAAACAGAAATATCACCCATCATAGAGGAATATGCACAGAAGGCAGAATTTCCAAATCAAATTGTGAAGCAATTAGGAGACCTTGGATGTTTTGGCCCAACTGTCCCAACCGAGTATGGTGGTGGTGGTTTAGATTATATCAGTTATGGATTGATGATGCAAGAATTGGAAAGAGGGGATAGTGGTGTGAGAAGTACTGCAAGTGTTCAAGGTTCTTTGGTGATGTTCCCAATTCATGCGTATGGAAGTGAGGCACAAAAACAAAAGTTTTTACCAAAATTAGCATCTGGCGAGTGGTTGGGTTGTTTTGGATTAACAGAACCAGATCATGGGTCTAATCCTTCTGGCATATTAACCAATATTAAAGATGCAGGGGACCATGTTATTTTAAATGGTGCAAAAATGTGGATCAGTAATTCCCCTTTTGCACAAGTTGCTGTTGTATGGGCTAAGAATGAAGCTGGAGAAATTGTAGGCGTCATTGTTGAAAGAGGTATGGAAGGATTTTCAACACCAACGACACATAGTAAATGGAGTTTACGTGCGAGTGCAACAGGAGAATTGGTTTTTGATAATGTGAAAGTGCCTAAGGAAAATATTTTGCCAAATGTAAAAGGATTAAAAGGACCGTTGAGTTGTTTGAATAAAGCAAGATTTGGTATCGCATGGGGTACAATTGGTGCTGCAATGGATTGTTATGATACTGCATTAAGATATAGTAAGGAGCGTATTCAATTTGGTAGACCAATTGGCGGATTCCAATTGCAACAGAAGAAATTGGCAGAAATGGTGACTGAAATCACGAAAGCACAATTACTTGCTTGGCGTTTGGGCGTATTGATGAACGAAGGTCGTGCCACTGCTGCTCAAATTAGTATGGCTAAAAGAAATAATTGTGAAATGGCCACCAATATTGCGAGAGATGCTAGACAAATGTTAGGAGGAATGGGTATTACTGGAGAGTATTCGGTGATGCGTCATATTATGAACTTAGAGAGTGTCATCACTTATGAAGGGACACATGATATTCATTTATTAATCACTGGAATGGATATTACAGGATTCAACGCATTTACATAATTTATGGGAGCAGAGCGTATATTTTTGATAGGGATGATGGGTTCAGGAAAGTCTTATTGGCTAAAGCAAATGGCAAAATGGAATAAATTTGTAGCCTATGATTTAGATGCTTTAATTGAAATGAACGAAGAAAAAACCATTGCTGAATTATTCAATGAAGATGGGGAAGCTTATTTTAGAAAAGCAGAGTCCAAGATATTAAAATGGTTTAAAGAAAAGAAAAAGTATGTGGTAGCTACCGGTGGAGGGACTGCTTGTTTTCAGGAGAATATAGACTGGATGAAAAAAGAAGCAGTCGTGATTTGGCTGGATGAATCTGTAGAAGTTTTGGTAAAAAGATTGTCCAACGAAAAAGCACATCGTCCTTTAATAGCGCATCTTTCAGACATTGAACTCACAGCCTTTTTGGAACAAAAATTAGTAGAAAGGCATCCTTTTTATAAACAAGCACATTACCGTTTAACATCAGATCAGATCAATGAATCAGGGTTAAAGAAGTTAATAAAAAATCATGCATCGTAAAATTTTACTTTGGGGAATTGGTTTTGCAATCATTGCCGTGTTGCTTGGAGCATTTGGTGCACATGCATTGAAATCGGTTTTGAGCCCAGAGAAATTACAAAGTTATGAGACAGGGGTACGTTATCAATTAATCCATGCATTGGCGCTCATTACCTTATCTATTTATAGTCAATTAAACCAAACAAATCCTTTAGCCAATAAAAGGATAGGATGGGCAGCACATTTTTTCATTGTGGGTTGTTGCTTATTTAGCGGGTCTATTTATGGGCTATCGCTTTTATCTGTAATGCAACCAAGCTGGTCTTTTATACTTGGGCCAATTACCCCAATTGGGGGACTTTGTTTCATGCTAGGCTGGGCTAGTTGGGCCAGGGTGGTTTGGTTGAATAAAGTAGATATGTAGCCAATTTCTTTTTATATTTGTCCTCATGGCAAATACGCTTAAAAGCAAATCAACACCAAAGGTCAATTCCCCGAATTTAAATCCGGACAAAGAAGCAGATGTACTTGTGTCTGAAGTAGTCAAAGACGAACGCACAATTAAGATATTGGGTGCAGTCTCTTTATTGGTTAGCTTATTTCTTTTTGTTGCTTTTACGTCGTATTTATTTACTTGGCAGGAAGACCAAGACATGGTACAATTATGGAGAACCCAATTGTTTTCAATCCAAGATGTCAAGGCCAATAATTTATTAGGATATCTTGGTGCGTTTGTGGCTTATCAAATGATGTTCAACGGATTTGGTTTAGCTGCTTATTTATTTTGTACATTCTTTTTTGTTTTGGGTGTGAATTTATTTTTCACAAAACCAATTTTTAGTTTGTGGCGTAATCTAAGATATGTGCTACTAGGTCTTTTGGTTTTAAGTACCTGCCTTGCCTATTGCACACCCAATACCGCGTTCTCATGGGGAGGCGCTTTAGGGGAATATTGCAGTAGCTGGTTAATCAAATTTGTAGGACGTTTTGGTACTGGTGCCATTTTATTGATCGCAGGATTTAGTTATATCATATGGAGATTTAATCCAAGTTTTAATCTACCTAATTTTGATTTTTTAATCCCAAAGAAAAAAGCACCAGATTTTGTTAGTGAGGATACAGAAGAAGCGGTGAAACAAGAATGGGATTTAAACAATCCTCCCGCAGCAATGATACCAGCTGCTAGTGGCAATTCAATAAAAGAGAATCCTTCTGGCATTTCAGTCATCATGCCAGAATCTGAAGAGACAGACGAGGCACTTGGGGAACTTGGTCCAAAATTATTTATAGATGAATTGTCTTTAAACGAAGAGCCAGGGGATGAAAAAAAAACTCCATTAGATAGCGATGATGAGAACTCGCGCACAGCGAGTGATGATGAAGCGGAGGATCTTGATATTGATGATGAATTATTAGAAGACCTGGATTTAGAAATCAAGGAACTACCTAAGGAAAAAATCCTTGCATCAGTTGGAAGTTTAACGACCAAATATGATGCCACCTTAGATTTAAAAAATTATAAGTATCCACATATTAATTTATTAGAGACACATGGCTCTGAAAAAATTGTACAAGATCCAGAAGAATTGGAGACGTACAAAAATCAGATCATTGCTACTTTAAAAAATTATGATATCGCAATCCAACGCATCTCTGCCACAGTGGGCCCAACAGTTACCTTATATGAGATTGTCCCCGCACCAGGTGTGCGTATTAGTAGAATTAAAAACTTAGAAGACGATATTGCTTTAAGTTTAGCAGCTTTAGGTATTCGTATCATTGCACCTATTCCTGGTAAAGGCACGATTGGTATTGAAGTGCCCAATATTCGAAAGTCGATTGTAAGCATGAAAACATTATTGGCAAGTGAGAAGTTTCAAACAAGCCAACATTCATTGCCAATTGCCATTGGTAAAAAAATTGACAATGAAAATTTCATTGTGGATCTAGCAGCCATGCCACACTTATTAATGGCAGGAGCGACAGGTCAAGGTAAGTCTGTTGGTTTGAATGCGATCTTGGTATCCTTATTATATAAGAAACATCCTTCTCAATTAAAGTTTGTCTTAGTGGATCCAAAGAAAGTGGAATTGAGTTTATACCGTGTGATTGAAAAGCATTTCCTAGCTAAATTACCAGGAGAAGAAGATGCAATTATTACGGATACCAAAAAAGTGATCAATACATTGAACGCACTTTGTATTGAGATGGACAATCGGTACGATTTATTGAAAGAAGCAGGGTGTAGAAATATTAAAGAGTATAATGAGAAGTTTACATCCAGAAAATTAAATCCAGAAAAAGGACATCAATACCTTCCATTCATTGTGTTGGTCGTAGATGAGTTTGCAGATTTAATTATGACAGCTGGCAAGGAAGTGGAGATGCCTATTGCACGTTTAGCGCAGTTAGCAAGAGCTGTTGGTATTCACTTAATCATTGCCACACAAAGACCATCTGTGAATATCATCACCGGTACGATTAAAGCGAATTTCCCTGCACGTATCGCATTTAAGGTTTCAAGTAAAATTGATAGCCGAACTATTTTAGACGCTGGAGGTGCCGAGCAATTAATTGGTAAAGGAGATATGTTGGTGAGCTTTAATGGAGAAATTACACGTTTACAATGTGCTTTTGTGGATACCCCAGAAGTGGATCGTGTTTGTAATTTTATTGCAGAACAAAAAGGCTATCCCGAAGCGTTCATTTTACCTGAATACATTGACGAGAAAGATTTAGATGCATCAGGTTTTGATGCTGGGGACAGAGATAGTTTATTTGAAGACGCTGCTAAATTGATTGTAAGTGCTCAAGTAGGTTCCACCTCTTTCATTCAAAGAAGAATGAAATTGGGCTACAATAGAGCAGGAAGGTTAATGGACCAGCTGGAATCCGCAGGTATTGTTGGACCAAGTCAGGGTAGTAAACCAAGAGAAGTTTTATACAAATCTGATGCTGAGTTATATGATTTCTTGCAAAATTTATCATAATCCACAAGGATTGTTTATTTTTGAACATTAGACCCCCTAAGCCCCTAATTAACCTAATATGAGAATAGTTTTTATCTTTTTACTCAGTCTGATGACTTTTCAGGTGCAAGCCCAAAAAGATCCTAATGCAAAGGCCATTTTGGACAAAGTAGGGGTTAAAGTGAAAATATCTAATGGGATACTGGTAAAGATCCAATTGGTGTCTAAAAACAACAAAGGGAAGGCATTGGGGACCAAGATGATCCAATTAAAGATGAAGGGCGAGAAATACCTTCTAAATGAGGGTAAATTAGAGATCCTATGTGATGGCACTTCTATATTCAATTTTGATGGGTTAAATACCATTTCTAAGTCTAGTTTAACAGAAACCGAACAAACCTTAAGTCCACAGAAATTATTATCAGGTAACTATGATAAAGACTTCAATTTCAAATTATTAGCTCAAAATAACAATACTGCAACCATCGAGCTATTCCCTATAGATCGTAAAAAAGGCTTTCAGAAAGTCACTTTAATCATCGACAAGGTTAAATCAGCCCTTTCAAATGCCATCATTTTAGATAAAAGCAACAATATTACAGACGTTAAAGTGCTATCTATCAACTATGCAGCTAGTTTTGAAGACAAATTATTCGTTTTCAACAGGGCCAAATACCCTAAAAACGTAGAAATATTTGACTAAACTATTGATTTAGTTACGCTTTTATCCCTATCTTTGCAGCCGAAATAAACAAAACAAAACCGTAGTTAATTGTTAACTACAATAAAAGAAGTTCCACAATGTCTAATTTAACAACAGAGAAAAAAGCAAGCATTTTTGCTGAATTTGGTGGTAAAGCAACCAACACAGGTTCAATTGAAGGTCAAATTGCTTTATTAACACAACGTATCGCGCACATTTCTGGTCATTTAAAGGCCAACCACAAAGACCATTCGACTCAAAGAGGTTTAATGCAATTAGTGGGTCAGCGTAAGCGATTATTGGTTTATTTACAAAAACATAACCTAACTGGTTACCGTGCACTAATTGAAAAATTAGGCTTAAGAAAATAATCAAGAACAACTTATAATAGCTGTCCCAACTGTACTACTACGGTTGGGATTAGTTGTTTATAAGCATTTATTTTTTTAGATCGTTTTTGTAATAGATTAAAGAGCGCCCATTCTCACATACCAAAATTTTAAAAAATGTTATCACAACCAAAATCAGTAAAATTCGAGATCAATCCAGGTCAAGAAATTTTTATAGAGACAGGTAAATTAGCACGTCAATCAGACGGAGCAGTTACCATCAGACAAGGCAATTGTATTTTATTAGCAACTGTGGTTGCCAATAAAGATCCTAGAGACGGACAAGATTTCTTTCCATTGAGCGTAGATTACCAAGAGAAGTTTGCATCTGCAGGCCGTATCCCTGGTTCTTTCTTTAAAAGAGAAGCACGTTTAAATGATTACGAAATTTTAACGAGTCGTCTAATTGACCGTGCATTAAGACCTTTATTCCCAGAAGACTACTTGTGCGATGTACAAGTTTTAATATCATTGATTTCTAGCGACGAGAACGTGATGCCAGATTCATTAGCATGTTTAGCAGCATCTGCAGCATTAGCGGTATCTAATATTCCTATTAAAGAAATTATTTCTGAAGTAAGAATTGCAAAAATTGATGGCAAATTTGTAATCAATCCTTCTAAAGCTGAATTGGCTAAATGTGCATTAGAATTCATCATTGCGGCTACAGATAAGAACTTAATGATGGTGGAAGGTGAAGCGAAAGAATGTTCTGAAGAAGAATTAGTTCAGTGTTTAGAAATTGCACACGAAGCTATCCGCAAGCAAATTAAAGCGCAAGCAGAATTAAGAAAAATAGTTGGTATCACAGAATTACGTGATTATAAAAAACCAGAACAAGACGAAGCAATTCGTGAAAAAGTATATGCATATGCGAAAGCAAAAGTAGACACGATCGCAAGATTAGGTTCTGCAAAACATGAGCGAAGCAATGCTTTCTCTGCTTTGAAAAAAGAAATCATGGAACATTTAGGTACTGAAATTACAGACTTGCAAAAGAGATTAGCAGGTAAGTATTATGAGGACTTGAAATGGGAAGTAGTGAGAGATATGATGGTGGATAGCCGTATTCGTTTAGACGGACGAAAATTGGATGAAGTTCGTCCTTTAGCGATGGAGATTGGACCATTACCTACACCACACGGTTCATCTTTATTTACAAGAGGTGAAACACAATCTTTAACGACAGTAACCTTAGGAACTAAATTAGATGAGTTGATGCAAGAAACTGCAGCAAGTGCAGAATATGCTAAATTCTTCTTACACTATAATTTCCCTCCATTCTCAACAGGCGAAGTGAAAATGATGCGTGGTGTTGGTCGTCGTGAAGTTGGACATGGTAACTTAGCAATGCGTTCTTTAAAGCAAATGTTACCTGATAGCACTGTATTCCCTTACACATTGCGTGTTGTATCTGATATCTTAGAATCAAATGGTTCATCTTCAATGGCGACGGTTTGTGCCGGTTCATTGGCATTGATGGATGCAGGTGTGCCTATTCCAAAACACGTAAGTGGTGTGGCAATGGGATTGATTTCTAGAGAAGATGGTAAGTATGCTATCTTAACAGATATCTTAGGTGATGAAGATCATTTAGGAGATATGGATTTCAAAGTAACTGGTACACGCGATGGTATCTGCGGTGTTCAAATGGACATTAAAGTAGATGGCTTAAGCATGGACATTATGAGAGAAGCTTTATCTCAAGCAAGAAAAGGACGTTTACATATTTTGGATGCGATGTATGAGTGTACACCAGCTGCTCGAGCAGATGTGAAACCACATGCACCAAGAATGGTTAAAATCATCATCGATAAAGAATTTATTGGTGCTGTTATCGGGCCAGGTGGTAAGATTATTCAAGAAATGCAAAGAACAACAGGTGCAACAATTAATATTGAGGAAGTGGGTAACCATGGTGAAGTAAGTATCTTCTCTGCAAACAAGGAAAGCCTTGACGCTGCAGTAAGATGGATCAATGGTATTGTTGCTGTTCCTGAAATTGGAGACGAATATGAAGGTGTTGTAAAAGGTGTGAAAGAGTTCGGTGCTTTCGTTGAGTTTATGCCAGGCAAACAAGGTTTATTACACATTAGTGAAATTAGCTGGAAGCGTTTGGAAACAATGGAAGGGATCTTTAATGAAGGCGATACGGTGAAAGTGAAGTTAATTGGATTAGACCCTAAAACAGGCAAGTTCAAATTAAGTCATAAAGTTTTATTACCTCGTCCAGAACAAGCGCCTCGTGAAGAGAGAGGTCCTCAACAATAGTATTTACATACTTTAAATATAAAATGCCCCGCAAATCGCTGGGCATTTTTTTGTAGCTAACTTTACTTTGAACAATCAACTTAATATAAATTAGAATAAATACTATTAAATGAAATAAGTATAAAAGATAGTACCCCGAAGCCGATTTCGGTTCCTTCCGCATGAGGATGAGGGGTAGCTATCTTTTATACTTTATTAATAAAGTACAATTCAAAAGTCAATCATACATTAGATAATCAAACATATGTCCAAAGAATACATACAAATCGCCTTCGACTTTAGCAATCAGGATCAATATGAGCTGCTTGTGGCGGAGCTAGTCGAACTTGGCTTTGAAGGCTTCAATGAAGAGGAGCTAGAGGAAGGAAGGAATGATGGTGTGGACATGTCAGGTGGATTAGGTGTAGGCGCAGGACATTGCAAAACCTTTATGTTGACGGACAAATTTGAAGCTGAACAGGTACAAAATGAATTAGATATTATATTCAATAAATATCATTTAACTTATTCTAAATTAGTTATTAATGAAGAAAATTGGAATGCTGTTTGGGAATCAAATTTTGATCCTGTGAGGGTAGGTGACTTTGTTGGCATCAGGGCGCATTTTCATCCAAATTTTGAGCCTGAACTGGCCTATGATATTAAGATTACGCCAAAAATGAGTTTTGGAACAGGGCATCATCCAACGACCTATTCTGTGATACAATTAATGCAAAGGATTGATTTTAAAGCTAAAACAGTCTATGATTTTGGCACTGGGACGGGAATATTGGCCATATTAGCCGAAAAATTAGGGGCCCAAAAAGTACTTGCAGTTGACAACGATGACTGGTGCATAGAAAACGCAAATGAGAACATCCTCAACAACGCATCTAAAGTTATTACCATTGAAAAAGTGGCATCTGCCTTGCAAAAAGACCAATATGATATTGTTTTAGCCAATGTCAATAGGCATATTATAGAAGCCAATATGGAAGAATTAACCCAAATTGGGAAACCATTAGGAATTTTAGTTCTAAGTGGTTTATTAATTGAAGATCAATTAGATATGGTTGACTTAGCGCATTCAAATGGTTGGAAATTTCAATCAGCTCAACCCTTAGATGGATGGGTTAGCCTATTATTTAATAGGTAGCTAAGAGAGGTAGTTTCAGGCATTAACAATAGGACTAACAGGTATTATTTTTAATGATTGTATATTTGCCTACACCAAACTTGTTTTCATGAACGAAATGATGCTTATTGTACTTGCTTACCTTTTAGGTTCTATCCCTACATCTATATGGGTTAGTAGATCTGTTTTTGGCATTGATATTCGCCAATTTGGGAGTGGGAATGCGGGGGCAACCAATACATTTAGAGTCTTAGGTTCTAAATGGGGTGCTTTTGTAATGACAGCTGATATCAGCAAGGGATTGATTGCTACATCATTGTATATTCTTATTCCCTTTTATTTAGATAATGAGGTGGCAAGAACCAATTTCATGATTGTTCTGGGGATGGCTGCGCTCATTGGGCATATTTTTCCAATATGGGCCGATTTTAAAGGTGGAAAAGGAGTAGCAACGATTTTAGGGATGACATTGGCCATACAGCCGATAGTAGCGCTGATTTGCATGCTTGTATTTTTAGTTACATTATTTACAACAAGATTTGTTTCCTTGAGTTCTATGCTAGCAGGAGTCGTTTTTATGGTATTGATTCTATTTATATTCAATGAAAAAGAAACTTCTTATAGAATATTTGCCATCATTGTAGCATTGATGGTAGTGATTACACACCAAAAGAATATTGGGAGATTGCTAAATGGAAAAGAGAACAAGGCCCCATTGTTCAAAAAAGATAGAAAATAGCAAGAATAAGATTCCTAATATATTTTATTTTTAATTGATTATCAATAGATTAGAAAGATATAATCAATTTTCTAATTGCAACTACTAAGAATAGTTTATCTTCACAATCCTTAAAAATCCTAACATTTATGTCGATCAGTCAGAATATTTTGGAGAAATTACAGTTAAAGGATGAGAAAAACTTACTGATTCAAGGTTTACCCTCAAGTGTAGAGAAGCAATTTGCTAAATTGAATTACTGTAAGAACCTGACGCCTTTATTAAAGACAAGGAAAATTGATTTCGCACTTATTTTTGCAATCAACCAATTGCAACTAAGTAATATTCTAAAAGAAGTCTTCTCGGCATTGACACATGAGAGTAAATTATGGATTGCCTATCCAAAAACGAGTTCAAAAGTTGTTTCAGATTTAAATAGAGATGCAAGCTGGGAAATTTTAGCCAATAATGAATATGAGGCCATTCGTCAAGTGACTTTAGACCATGTTTGGACAGCATTACGTTTTACAAAATATGATCAAATCCCAAATAGAAACAGGGCTTTCGTTGGCTTTAAGTCTCCTAATATTGAGATTGACGATTTTGACAAAAGATTGATTGCTTTACCATTTGAAGTGGAAAAATTATTTCAATCTCACGAAGATGCAAGAGAATTCTTTACTTCTCTATCTATCATCAATCAAAAGGAATATTTAAGTTGGATCAATGGTGCTAAAAAAGAAGAGACCAAGCAAAAGCGTTTAGAAGCGACTTTAGAAAAGTTAATTGCTGGCAAACAAAATCCTTCCGAGAAATAATAAAAAGTAGGCTATTTCTAGAATAGGCATATTGTATGAACAGTGCATCTATTTAAAAATAACGGTCCCAATAATCTTAGTTAACTCGCGCTCTGCATCTTTAAGATGCTTATGTATATGCAACAATTGTATTTGCTCTTCCCCGTTTACTTGCTCCATATCTTCCTGATTCTGGCGAATCATTTTTTTAATCTTTCTTAGTTTATAGTACAATAAACTCACTTCAATTTGATGTTGGTAACCGATGTCCTCCACTGGCTTCTTGAGACCTAGTTTTTCATTCCATCTTAAACTTAACTCATGTTCTGGCTCAAAAAGTCCCATCACCAATTGCTGGATTTGTGGGTCTTCATGGTATTGTAGCGTTTTATTGCTGGGTATTTTACCTGCTACCTGCCATTCAAAGTAAGTTTTAACCAATTGAATCATGTCTTGGTTATCCAAAGGGAAGGGCTCTAATTCTTCTGCAATCCAAGTGGATACCATGCTACCATTTGTTAAAACTTCGTTACCATATTCAATCAATAAACGCACTAAGTTTTTTTCGTGTAAAAAATCCTTGTCAAGAACAAGGTCAATATTATCAAGGTCCTGCGTTGTTTGCTGAAAATTGGGCATTAAAATGGCCGCTTCGTCATAGGCCATCTTCTTTTCATCTTTGACAATTTTATCACGCTTGAACTTATTGACTAATTGGGTTAAGCCCGTTTCGTCAATACGTAATATGTCGGCACATTTTCTTACATACTCTTGTAATTTCGTAAAATCTTCCGCCTTATTAATCTTACTTAAAGTCTCTGCCATTTGATTGACTAGACTATTTTTTTTATTTAAGTCATTACCAACTTCTTTTAATTGGACTTCTAATTGGAATAAAATAAAATCCTTCTTTGCAGATTGAACAAATGCACGGAATGCATCCACACCTACTTTATTGACATAACTATCTGGATCTTCGTTGTCTGGAATTAAAACCAATTGTACATTCAATCCTTCTTCTAATGCCATATCCAATCCCCTCAACGCTGCCTTGACACCTGCTGCGTCACCGTCATAAATAATGGTCAAATTTTGTGTATATTTTTTAACCAATCTCAATTGATCGATCGTCAAAGAGGTACCACCACTTGCTACGACGTTTTCAATGCCTGCTTGGTGTAAGCTTACTACGTCTGTATATCCTTCTACCAATAAACATTCATTGGCTTTATCAATGGCAGTTCTAGCAAAATACGAACCATAAAGAATCCTACTTTTAATATAAATCTCGTTCTCTGGTGTATTGATGTATTTTGGAGAGCGGTCATTCTTGGCAATTTGTCTTGCACCAAATCCTATAATTTTTCCAGTGGTGTTGTGGATAGGAAAGATGATGCGGTCCCTATAATTATCCTGCCAAACGCCATCGCGTTCTACAACTAAACCAGTTCTAGCAAATAATTCTGGATTAAATTGATTTTGAATCAACGCCTTTGCTAAACTATCTCTATCATAAGGGTTGTATCCGATTTTAAATTTTTCCACAATCGGACGTAAAAAACCACGATGCTGCATGTAGCTCTGTGCAATGGTAGCGCCAGCTTCTGTATCCCAGTATTGTTTGGTAAAGAAGTCCATTGCAAAATGATTGATTGCATATAAACTGTCTGCAGTTTGTTGTGCAATCTTTTGTGCAGGACTTGTCTCGGTTTCTTCAATTTCAATATTGTATCTGGCAGCCAACCATCTTAAAGCTTCTACATAACTATATTTTTCATGTTCCATCAAAAAAGTGATGGTATTGCCACTCTTGCCACATCCAAAACATTTGTAAATTTCTTTGGCAGGAGAGACCGTAAATGAGGGAGATTTTTCGTTGTGGAATGGGCAGTTGCCTAAATAATTGGTGCCTCTTTTCTTCAATTTCACAAATTCACCCACCACATCAATGATGTCAATTCGGCTGGTAATTTGTTGAATGGTTTGAGGCGTAATCATAGGAGCGCGAATTTAACAAATCTTAGACTATTCTTGGGTAGAAAACTCCATATCGTCACTATCGAGTAATTCACGCTCTATTTCTTCCATTTGAACGATATCCCAGGCTTCTGATTCGGTAGGTGTTAAATTCATCACTTCGCCAAATTCAGTCAAATCTAGGGCGTTTTGTAAGTCATCTGACAAACAACAAAGGACAAAACTGGAATTATTGTCATAAAATACCTCCTGATGCTCTGCTAAAAGGGCAATAATGCTTAAATCCCAGTCTTTTACGGGCTCAAGGTTCAACACAAGGTTCTTAGGGCTCGTTAAGCCTAAATTTTTGATCAAATCATTCAATTCTGGCACGAGATTTGAACTAAGGCCAGTGTCGAGCAAGGTTAAAACGGTGAATTTCTCTTTGGTATCTATTTTATATTGCATAACTCATATACTTTAGGTCAAAAATATTCGTTAATCTTGTAAAGCTCGAATAATTTATATGGATAATAATTTTTCAACACAAGTTAAGGAAATCATCTCTTATAGCAGAGAAGAAGCATTAAGATTAGGTAATGATTTTATTGGCGCGGAACACCTTATGTTAGGTCTCATCCGTGACCAAGAAAATACGGCCATCAAAGTCTTAAGGCAACTGAATGTCAATTTGGGAGAATTAAGAAAAGAAATTGAACTGGCCGTCAAGGATAAGTCGGGTAAAAATATTGCCAATATCAATAGTCTTCCTTTGACAAAGCAAGCTGAAAAAGTCATTCGTGTGACTGTTTTAGAAGCCAAAGCTTTGAAAAGTCCAATGGTTGAAACGGAGCATCTATTATTAAGTATTTTAAAGAATAAGGAAAATATTGCTACGCAAATTTTAAATCAATTTGACGTGGATTATGATTTATTCCGCAATGAATTAGGGATGGTAGGTTCTGCACCATCTGCTCCTTCAACTCCAAGTTCAGAATACCAAGAAGAAGGGGATGATGATTTTGATGACGAAAAAGGTAAAGGTGGTTTTGGCGGAGGCACAAAATCTAAGACTAGTGCTACAAGTAAATCTAAAACCCCTGTACTCGATAATTTTGGTAGAGACATCACTAAATTAGCAGAGCAAGATGGATTAGATCCAATTGTGGGAAGGGATGCAGAGATAGAAAGAGTGAGTCAAATTTTAAGTCGTCGAAAAAAGAATAATCCAATTTTAATTGGTGAACCTGGTGTGGGTAAGACAGCGATTGTGGAAGGACTTGCTTTAAGAATTGTACAACGAAAAGTAAGCCGTGTTTTATTTGATAAAAGAGTGATCTCTTTAGATTTAGCTGCTTTAGTGGCCGGTACGAAATACCGTGGTCAATTTGAAGAGCGAATGAAAGCGATCATGAATGAATTGGAAAAAAACAGAGACGTCATTTTATTTATTGATGAGATTCATACCATTGTAGGTGCTGGTGGGGCAAGCGGCTCATTAGACGCTTCTAATATCTTTAAGCCTGCATTGGCTAGAGGTGAGTTGCAATGTATTGGTGCTTCCACATTAGACGAGTATAGAATGCATATCGAAAAAGATGGTGCATTGGATCGTCGTTTTCAAAAAGTAATCATCGAGGCACCAAGTGTTGCAGATACGATTACTATTTTGAACAATATCAAATCTAAATACGAAGATTACCATAGTGTTATTTATGATCAAGAAGCGATTGAGGCTTGTGTGAAATTAAGTGATCGTTATATGACAGATCGTTTACTTCCAGATAAAGCAATTGATGTATTGGATGAAGTAGGTGCAAGAGTGCATTTGAAAAATATTTCTGTTCCAGAAGATATTGTGGATTTAGAAAAGCAAATCGAAGAAGTAAAGAACGAGAAGAATAGGGTGGTGAAAAGTCAACGTTTCGAAGAAGCTGCAAGCTTAAGAGATACGGAGAAAAAATTAGGTGAAGCCTTAGACAAAGCAAAATTAAATTGGGAAGACGATAGTAAGAATAAAAGATTCCCAATCAACGAAGAGCATATTGCAGAAGTAATTAGTATGATGACTGGCATACCTGTTAAGCGCATGGTAGAAGCAGAAACCACCAAATTACGCAAGATGTCCGAGGAGATGCGAGATCAAGTGATAGGACAAGAAGAGGCCATTGGTAAAGTGGTGAAGGCCATTCAAAGAAATAGAGTTGGATTAAAAGATCCTAAAAAACCAATTGGTACATTTATTTTCTTAGGTCCAACTGGTGTAGGTAAAACAGAATTAGCACGTGCTTTAGCAAGAAACATGTTTGACTCAGAAGAATCTTTGATTCGTATTGATATGAGTGAGTACATGGAAAAATTTGCTGTCTCTCGTTTAATTGGTGCGCCTCCAGGATACGTGGGTTATGAAGAGGGTGGACAATTGACGGAAAAAGTAAGACGTAAACCATACTGTGTCATCTTATTGGATGAAATAGAAAAAGCACATCCAGATATTTATAATATTTTATTACAAGTATTAGATGATGGTATATTGACAGATGGATTGGGTCGTAAAGTGGATTTTAAGAATACTTTAATCATCATGACCTCAAATATTGGGGCACGTCAATTAAAAGATTTTGGAGATGGTGTTGGTTTTGCAACAGCCACAAGAATGGATCAAACAGACGAGAACAATCGATCTGTGATTGAGAAAGCATTAAAACGTACTTTTTCTCCAGAATTCTTAAATAGAATTGATGACGTGGTGGTATTCAATTCATTGACCAAAGACAATATTTATTTGATCATTGATATCATCATGAAGCAAGTGCTTGCTCGCTTAGTGAACTTAGGATTGAACTTAGTTTTGACTAGTGCTGCAAAAGAGTTCATTGCTGATAAAGGGTATGATGTTCAATTTGGTGCAAGACCTTTACATAGAGCCATTCAAAAATATATTGAAGATCCATTGGCCGAGGAGATTTTAAATCACTCAGTGAAAGAAGGGGATACTTTATTAGGGGATCTAGACAAGGAAAAATCATTGTTGACTTTTACTTTACAAAAAAAGGAAAAAGAAAAAGCACCTAAAGTGCCTAAAGAACCAAAGCAAGAATAAGCTTTTTAAAATTTAATACAAAAGGCCCCGAATGTAAGTTCGGGGCCTTTTGTATTATTTATTATTTTTTTGAATCTTTAATTTAAATTTTTCTTTGAAATTATTTAGGATGGGGTACTCCAGCGGTAGGTTTTTATATCGAGTCCTGCCAGGTCCATCATTCTTGCAACCACCGTCATGGCCACTTCTTCTATCGTTTTTGGGACACTATAAAAGCTAGGAGTTGCAGGACAGATGATTCCGCCAGCCAATGTGACTGTTTCCATATTTCGAATATGAATTAAGTTATAAGGTGTTTCTCTTGCGACAAGAATTAATTTTCTGCGCTCTTTTAAAATCACATCAGCAGCACGTGTGGTTAAATCATCACTTACGCCAGATGCGATCCTTCCTAATGTGCCCATGCTACATGGAACAACAAACATGATATTGTATTGAGCAGAACCAGAGGCAAAAGGGGCATTAAAGTCCATTTTATGGTAAAAATCAAAAGGGTAGTTTAAATAATCCTGATTGCCCAGTTCAGTCTCCCAAACCGTCTTTGCATTATCGCTCATAATGATACCAACCGCTTGGTATTGAGAAGGGATTTGCTTTAAGCTATCCAATAAGCATTTGGCATAAATGGCTCCACTGGCACCGGTAATAGCTATGATGATTTTGTTTGACATATTATAACAACAAATTTAGGGCGTAATTGTTGAATTATTTTTAATACACAGCTTGGTTGATAATTATTTTACTAAATTCGACTATTCTAATAGCTAGTTTAACATCTAAAATCAAATAACAAAACTTATGGTGAATGATTATTTCCCTTCTTATGGGAATATAAGATATAGAATGGAGCAAACAATGCGATGGTATGGTCCAGATGACCCCGTTTCGCTATCTGATATTAAACAAGCAGGTTGTACAGGCATAGTGACAGCATTGCACCATATTCCCAATGGGGAAATTTGGACGATGGATGAAATTAATAAAAGAAAAGCAATCATAGAAGCTGCTGGGTTGGTTTGGTCTGTTGTTGAAAGTGTGCCTGTTCATGAAGCTATCAAAACGCAAGCCAAAGGGTTTGAACTTTATATTGAAAATTACAAACAAAGTATTTTAAATCTAGCAGCCTGTGGTATAATTAATATCACATATAATTTTATGCCCGTTTTAGATTGGACAAGAACGGATTTAAGTTATGAAGTTGCGGATGGTTCAAAAGCTTTACGTTTTGAGATGGCTGCATTTATAGCTTTTGATTTATACATTTTAAAACGAAAAGATGCCAGTTTGGATTATGATGAAATAACGATAAAAAGAGCTTCAGATAAGTTTGAATCTATGAGTGAGGAAGATAAAATAGTATTACAAAAAAATATCATTGCAGGACTGCCAGGAAGTGAGGAAAGCTTTACTATTGAACAGTTCCAAAAAGCATTAGATGTATACAAGGACATTGACCATTTAAAATTACAAGCACATTTAATTTATTTTTTACAACAAATTATTCTAGTTGCCGAAAGTAAAGGTGTCGTAATGTCCATCCATCCAGACGATCCACCTTTTTCTATTCTTGGACTTCCAAGGGTCGTTTCAAATTCAAAGGATATTCAAGCAATCATTCAAGCAGTGCCTTCCTTAAGCAATGGTTTGTGTTTTTGTACAGGATCCTTTGGTGTAATACCATCGAATAATTTACCAGAAATGGTGCAACAATTTGCTGATCGTATACATTTTATTCATTTAAGAAGTACGCGTCGAAACGAGTTTGGTGATTTTTTTGAAGACAATCATTTG
The DNA here is from genome assembly GCA_040403925.1 of Sediminibacterium sp. Taxonomy (GTDB): domain Bacteria; phylum Bacteroidota; class Bacteroidia; order Chitinophagales; family Chitinophagaceae; genus Sediminibacterium. The sequence continues at coordinate 69,672 of JBBAJV010000001.1, forward strand.
GAAGGAGATGTAGACATGTATGCAGTTATAAAAGCATTAGTCATTGCGATGCATGATAGAAAATGTTGTATTCCTGTTAGACCAGATCATGGACATCAAATGTTGGACGACTTAAACAAAAAAACAAATCCAGGATATTCTGCCATTGGTCGATTGAGGGGATTGGCAGAAATTAGAGGAGTTGAATTGGGGGTCTTAAGAAGTATGAATTAAATTTTATACATTTTCTCATAGTATTCGTCTGCCATACGATTGCTATCAAATTGGAAACGAATGTCCTTCATACCATTTTGAGTAATTTGTCTCCATGTATCTTTTTGTTCATAATACATGGGTACAATTTGTTGCTCTAAAATTTTATACATTTCATTTAAATCATATTCATCCTGGGCTTCTGTGCTCATGTTGGCATAATCTGCTTTAGGTACTACAAAACCATTGTTGCCATGGTTGACAAATTCTGGTATCCATCCGTCATCGGTAGAGAAGTTAACAGCGCCATTCATTGCAGCAGTCATTCCACTTGTACCAGAAGCTTCTCTAGGCACTCTAGGATTGTTTAACCAAACATCAGAAGCTTGCTTCATACGCTTACTTAAAGCCAATTCGTATCCAACTAACACTGCTACATTTTTATAGTTTTTACTTAGGTTTACTAAGTGGTTGAATTGAGAGATAGCTGGATGGTCTACTGGATATGGCTTTCCTGCAAATATAATTTGAACAGGATATTTTAAATTAGATAATAATTTTTCGAATCTTTCTAAATCCCATGATAAGAAATCGGCACGTTTATAGCCTGCAAATCTTCTTGCCCAAACAATCGTCAACACATTTGGATCAAATATTTTTCCAGTTTGGTCGGCTACGATTTCAAAAGCACGCTTTTTCAAATACCATTTTCTGTCATCAAAACCTTTATCATCTCCAGCTTCAGCAAATTTATACAATTGTTTGTCTGCCCAATAACGCCAGTTTTGTGCATTGGTAATATGGTCAATTGGACAAATACCTTCATATTTACCCCACATTTCACGGCTTACATGTCCGTGTAATTCCGATACCCCATTCGCCTTTCTTGCAAAACGCAGTGCTGCTAAGGAGTGGTTAAATTGATCATCTTGAATTCCAGTCAATCTTCTTACTTCGTCCAATCCTAATCCACAGAAATAGCCCATATTATGACATAAGTAGATATCGTGTTTTTCGTTTCCAGCTTCTTCTGGAGTATGTGTTGTGAAAACTAGACGCTTTTTAACTTCATCCAATGACTTATACTTGTTCAATAAATAAAATGCTGCAGAGAATCCATGCGCTTCATTTAAGTGGTAGACTTCTGGGTTAAAATTTAATTCGTCGATTAATTTTGCACCACCTACACCCAACAAAATAAACTGTGCCACTTTTGTTGCTACGTTGGCATCATATAAGCGATGTGTGATGGTTTGAGAAACATAGTCATTCTCTGGTAAATCCGTACTTAATAAAAATAAAGGGGCACTGCAAAAAATATTGGGTGCTAAATAATAGGCTTTTACCCAAACTGGATGGTCATGGATTAAAATTTGATATTTAATACCAGTATCTTCTAAGAAGCTATACATCTTCTCCATAAAAGTAACTTGCAATGTTTGGTCTTGGTTTCTTGATTGATCATAGTAGCCATATTTCCATAGCATACCAATACCAATCATATTTTGATTTAATTCAAACGCGCTTCTTAAATGGGAACCTGCTAAAAAACCTAGACCGCCACTATAAATTTTTAAAGGCTGGTGGATGGCGAACTCCATGGAGAAATATGCCGCTTTTTTGGAATACTTTTCATTAATAGGGTAAGGAACTTGGAAGTTTCTAAAAGACATGTTTTTGATCTTTGGTTAATTTTACCCGCAATATATCCTATTTGCCTTTAAAATTTGGTCCAAGGCAAGCCTAGTGTGAATAACAATCGTTTGCAATGGCAGAATGTGGATTATTTCTTAGACTTTGGCTTTCTTTTTTTGTCGTAGCTGTCATTAAAGTAGCAGGTCATGTTTCTATGGTTACCGCAATTTCCATCTTCCTTAATTTTTATGATATTTCCAGTGATGGTAAATTGAATGGTACAAGGATCACCTTTTTCAGAATAAGTAGCTTGGTTTTTATTAAAATTCAATAAACCTTTAAGTTCACCAACACAGGTGCCATCTTTCTTTTCAAAATGTAAGAAGAACTGGTATTTATTGGCATTGCCAAAGTCTCTTAATGAAATGAAATTCTTTTTATCTCTAGCATAGTCTCCACTCAAACTATTCAGTGTAGGCAATGTATCAATTGGATTTAAAATGGCTTTTTGTTCTGGCTTAATATTGGCATCCAAATAGATTAATCTAAATCCTTGTTCGGTATACGCCCATCCTTTTTTTTCATTGGTGAGCCCTTGCTCAGGGTCTAATTTATTTTCTTCAATTAAAAAGGTAGGTTCTTTATTGATGAATAATATTTTACCATAAAATTGCGAACCTTTTTGTGTGAGATCAAATTGAGTCAATATTTGATAGCCTAAGAAAACATTTTTCTTACTAAAAGCAATGACAGATACCGTTTGTTTTTTGGTATCCTTATTGTTTAACAATAAATAATATTCTGTTTCTTTTTCAATTTTACCAACTGTAAAAATGGATGCATTTTTAACAAGCTTAGGAGCAATGGCTTCAACTACAGAATCTGGCAAAAATTGTTCCAAGGCTTTTCTGCCAATTTTGATCGTATCTGTGAAAGAGACTAAATTGGTATCATTGATTCGAATGGGCAATTCAATATTTTTGAAAGCGGCATTAAAATCATTTATTTTCAAAGGGGTATTCCCAGATAGGTCTGTTTTTGTTTCAGCACATCCAATCAATGCCAATAGGATCAAAAGATTACTTAGATAGCGCATGGCACTCTATTTTTTGCTAAAATAGGCAACAATATGCCTTTAACAATGGGTTTATAGTTAAATTTACATTCAATTATGTTTCATAAATCCTTAGATCAACTGCATGAGTCTGTTCCAGTAAAAAATAAAACTGGATGGAGACGGTTATTTGCCTTTATTGGGCCAGCTTATTTAGTCAGTGTGGGTTATATGGATCCAGGTAACTGGGCGACCGATTTACAAGGGGGTGCTGCTTTTGGATTTCAATTAATTTGGATTTTATTACTAAGTAATATCATGGCCATTTTGCTTCAAAGTTTAAGTGCAAGATTGGGCATTGTTAGGCGTTTAGATTTGGCACAAGTGAATAGAGAGACCTATCCTAAATTTGTCAATTTTTGTTTATACCTACTTGCAGAGTTGGCTATTGCTGCCACCGATTTAGCCGAAGTTTTGGGGATGGCGATTGGGATTAAATTATTAACTGGCTTACCCTTAATGTATGGCACCATCATCACTGTGACGGATACTTTTTTATTCATGTTGTTACAACGGTATGGGATACGTAAAATGGAGGCTTTTATTTTTGTTTTAGTGGCCACCATTGGAGGTAGTTTTCTTGCAGAAATGATCATTGCGAAACCTGATTTAATTGGTGCAGCAAAGGGGCTAGTGCCTTCTGCATTATCACCTGCAGCATTGTACATTGCAGTGGGTATGATTGGAGCCACTGTGATGCCACATAATTTATATTTACATTCTGCACTGGTTCAAACTAGGAAAATAGAAAGAACAAGTGCGGGCATTAAAAAATCACTTTGGTATAATTTTATTGATAGCGCAATCGCTTTAAATGCAGCTTTTTTTGTGAATGCGGCTATTTTGATTTTAGCTGCGACTGCATTTTATCAAACTGGCAATCAATCTATCGCTAAGATAGAAGAAGCACATGCTTTGTTGGAGCCTTTATTGGGTTCGAAATTGGCACCTATTTTATTTGCTGTCGCCTTAATTGCTGCGGGTCAAAGTTCAACGGTCACGGGTACCTTATCTGGCCAAATTGTAATGGAAGGGTATTTAAATCTAAGGTTAAATCCTTGGATCCGAAGACTACTTACTAGACTAGTTGCCATCGTGCCTGCAGTCTTAGTAATTGGGCTGATGGGTGAGGGTAGGGTGGACGAGTTGCTTGTTTTTAGTCAAGTTATTTTGAGTTTACAATTAGGTTTTGCCGTGATTCCATTGATTCACTTTGTGAGTGATAAAAGCACCATGGGTGAATTTGCCATCAAATTTTGGGTTAAAATTTCAGCATGGTTGGTGGCAAGTATTTTAGTTTATTTGAATGCCAATTTAGTATTTGATTTTGCCAAGGCTTTTCTATTTGGACCAACCCCTTTGTTCATTAAGCTGCTACTTGTTTTATGCATTCTTTTCTTTTTTGCGTTGTTATTGTATATCATTATTTTCCCAATGATTCAGTCAAAGAAAAAGCAAGAAAGAACAGCATTGCATGGTGCAGCTGTGGAATTAGATTGGACGACAGCAGCGCCTATTGACAGAATTGCAATTGCTGTTGACTTTAGTGCGGGAGATGCCAATTTAATCAAATCTGCCATTTCACAAGCCCATGCTGGCACAGAATTGATTCTGATCCATGTGGTGGAGAGTGTGACAGCAAGTTATTTTCAAGAAATAAGTGATGACGAAGAATCTAGAAAAGATGAAGAAAGACTCGAGTTGTACGCAGCAACATTGAGTGAAAAAGGGTATCAGGTTCAATATGTTGTTGGCTATAAAAACAGGGTCAAAGAGATTGTACGCATTGTAATCGCCACAGAAGCACAACTGTTAGTCATGGGCGCGCATCATCATTATGGTTGGAAAGATTATTTCTTTGGAGAGACTATAGAATCTGTTAGGCATAAGGTAAAAATCCCTGTGTTGATTGTGCAACAATCTTCTTAATATTCTAGGGTGCTATTTAGCTACATTTAGTACATTTGCAGACAAATTTCAAACATATGGGACAAAAAATTAAAGTGGTTAATCCAGTAGTAGAATTGGATGGAGATGAAATGACAAGAATCATTTGGAAATTCATTAAGGATAAATTGATTTTACCTTATCTAGAATTAGATATTAAATATTATGATTTGGGTATGGAGTATCGCGATGAAACCAATGACCAGGTAACGATTGATGCTGCCAATGCAATCAAACAGTATGGGGTTGGTATTAAATGTGCGACTATCACGCCAGATGAGCAAAGAGTACAAGAGTTCAAGTTAAAACAAATGTGGAAGAGCCCTAATGGCACCATCCGTAATATCTTAGATGGTACTGTTTTTCGTGAGCCAATTGTTTGTGCAAATGTGCCACGCTTAGTGCCTAACTGGACAGCGCCAATTTGTATTGGACGTCATGCATTTGGAGATCAATACCGTGCAACAGACTTTGTTACAAAAGGCAAAGGAAAATTAACGGTAAAGTTTGAAGGGGAAGATGGGACGGTGCAAGAATTTGAAGTATTTAATTTTAAGGGGGATGGCATAGCCATGGCCATGTATAATACAGATGAGAGTATCTATGGGTTTGCAAGAGCTTGTTTTAACCAAGCTTTAGCAAAAAAATGGCCTTTGTATTTGTCTACAAAAAATACCATCTTAAAAAAATATGATGGTCGTTTCAAAGATATTTTCGAAGAAGTGTATCAAAATGAGTTCGTCACAAAATATGCAGATGCTTTTATTACGTATGAACATCGTTTAATTGATGACATGGTAGCGAGTGCTTTAAAATGGAATGGTAATTTTGTATGGGCTTGTAAGAACTATGATGGTGATGTACAATCTGATACGGTAGCACAAGGATTTGGCTCATTGGGTTTAATGACATCTACTTTAATTACACCAGATGGTAAAGTCATGGAAGCAGAAGCAGCGCATGGTACAGTAACACGTCACTTCCGTGAGCATCAAAAAGGGAACAGAACTTCTACCAATCCAATTGCATCTATTTTTGCTTGGACAAGAGGTTTAGAATTTAGAGGTCAATTGGATAATAACCAAGAACTAATTCGCTTCTCTAAAGCATTAGAGGAAGTTTGTGTGGAAACAGTTGAGTCTGGTATCATGACAAAAGATTTAGCAGTATGTGTGCACGGGAATAAAGTGAAGCACGGTGACCACTATGTCTACACAGAAGAATTTTTAGATGCACTTGACTCTAATTTGCAAAAGAAATTGGCTAAATAATTAAACATATAAAAAAGCCCGGTAGTTAATTACTATCGGGCTTTTTAGTGAAACCTTGAGGGGGTTTACAAATTTTTCTTAGTTTGTCTTTGCTTTTGGCGTTTCTTTTTTCATTTCAGCACACTTGCCATCTTTCATGCATTTCTTATCACACTTATGTGCTTTTATTTCTTTCTTACAATCTTTGCAATCTTTTTTACCACAATTTGCAGAAGCGGTGTTTGCAGCTAATAATAATAAAGATGCAAATAATACAGTAGCTAATTTTTTCATAATGTTATTTTTATATTTTAATTATCTAAATACTAGGTAGGTGCAATTTACGAAATCCATTAGAAATGGTGGATCCTTTCACTATGATTTTCCTCATTTTTGGGTTAAATCTATTGAAAGGTCTTTTATATGGTTATTTTAAAACCTCTAAAATAGGCTTCCCAATAGCACCACTTGGCATCTGAATCCCCAAAAGGGTAGTCACTGTTGGGGCAATATCTGTCATATAATTCACCGAATTAACTTGACCTTTTTTAATGCCATTGCCATACCATAGTAATGGAATATGTGCATCATAATTATAAAAAACGCCATGATTCGTTCCAGTGGCAGACCCATCCATATAACCCGATTTAGTCACAATGAACATATCGCCACTTCTTTGAGGATTAAATCCATTGACAATGCGCTCTCTAAGTTGTTGAGGCAATGCAGCAGTCGCCGCATTACGCGCATCGATCACTTGTAAGATGCCTGGTTTTTGCTCTATATAACGACTAACTAATTGAAGCATTTTATCCTGCGTCACCCCAAGGCTATCCATTAAAGGATGGTTGAAATGAATATTGTATTCTCCTATTGCAGCTATTAATTTTTCACTCAAACCCTGCTTTGATAACCATTGTCCCAATTCTTTTTTCAATCCTGCTTCACTGATTAGGCCACCAGGAATTTGGTGCTTTTTAGCAAAGTCAGGAATAGTAGCCACAGCATGGTCTGCCGTTAAAAAAACAGTGTAATTGTTTTTTCCTACTTGTTGATCTAAGGTATTAAATAATTGCGCAATCACAGCATCAAGCTTGATGTAACCATCTAGGGTTTCCCAAGAATTTGGACCAAAAGAGTGACCAATATAATCTGGAGACGAAAAGCTAATAGCCAATAAGTCAGTGATATCATCTTTGCCTAATTGCGCACTCACCAAAGTTTTTTCTGCCATTTCTAGCACAATATTATTGCCATAAGGGGTAGAGGCGATCTTGCCGTAATCCTTGCCAATAAATTGGGACAAGGTATAAGGAAATCCTTTTTGATCGGCACCTAAAGGGGAAGATTCATACGCGTTGATATCTCCATCACAATGCGCTTCATAGACCGATTTGGCTAAACTCAAATTCCAGCCTTTTGTATAGAAGCTGTCTACTCTATGCTGACTATTATATTCGCTTACCCAATTTGGTAAATTTTTGCCATAATAGGTAGAGCTAATAAAATTACCAGATTTACTATCATACCAAAAAGCACCATCCGCACTATGACCAGCAGGAATGATGGCACCTCTATCTTTGATGGAGATACCATACACTTTACTATTAAAATTATTAGCCAACTTGATCTCATCTCCAAGTGTCGTCGTCCAAACATTCACAGGGCTCATTTTGCCAGCGGCACTGCCTTCTACACCTACTGATATAACAGTAGGGTCTTCTACACAATAGACATTTTTTTGCTGATAGTTGTCATACCATTGATTTCCTGTAATGCCATGCAATGCTGGTGTGGAGCCAGTGTAAACTGCAGCATGTCCACATGCAGTCACTGTTGGCACGTAAGGAATCAAGTTATTATTACAACTGGCACCCTCATTTACAAAGCGTAAAAAGCCTTGTTGGGAGGTAAAATAGGCTTTAAATTGATTGATATAATCCCAGCGCATTTGATCCACCATAATTCCTACAACTAGTTTAGGTTTACTTGAAGTGCTTGATAAGGTTGATTTTGGTGCTTGAGCATTGCTTGCAAAAGACAAGATCAAAAAACATAAAAGGGATAAAATACGCATTTTATAAGATTTAGGACTGCAAAATACGAATAATTTAAGCCCATATAAACTAAAAAATTATTAAATTTGCAAGTATAATTAAATAGCTATGGCAGATATATTTGAGAGGCTGATTAAAAACTACGGACCAATTGGTCAACACCGTGAAAGAGCGCACGGTTATTTTGCGTTTCCTAAATTAGAAGGCGAAATAAGCTCTAAGATGAAATTTAGAGGACAAGAAATGATTGTGTGGAGTTTAAACAATTATTTAGGTTTAGCGAATCATCCAGAAGTGCGCAAGGCAGATGCAGATGGATCTGCTCAATATGGTTTAGCCTTGCCAATGGGTGCGAGAATGATGAGTGGAAATAGTGATTTGCACGAACAATTAGAAAAAGAATTAGCAGCATTTGTACATATGGAAGATTCGATCCTAATGAATTATGGATACCAAGGGATCATGAGTGCGATTGATGCCATCTGTGGTCGTCATGATGTAGTGGTGTATGATGCTGAATGTCATGCATGTATCATTGATGGTTTAAGAATGATTCCAGGCCACCGATTTGTTTTTAAACATAACGATGTGGAGGATTGTCAGAAACAATTACATAGAGCACAAGCATTGGTTGATAAACAACAATCAGGTGGGGTATTGGTGATTACAGAAGGTGTATTTGGCATGGCAGGTGATCAGGGTAAACTAAAAGAGATTGCCGCTTTAAAAAAGAAAGTGCCGTTTCGTTTACTAGTGGACGATGCCCATGGATTTGGTACATTAGGGGAAACTGGTGCAGGTGCAGGAGAGGCACAAGGCTGCCAGGATGAAATTGATTTATACTTCTCTACATTCGCTAAGAGTATGGCATCGATTGGTGCTTTCATGGCAGGACCAAGAACCATCATTGATTATATCCGTTATAATATCCGTTCTCAAATTTTTGCAAAAAGCTTACCAATGCCTTATGTGGTAGGTAACTTAAAGCGTTTAGAGTTATTAAGATCTAAGCCAGAATTGAAAGCAAATTTGTGGAAGAATGCATTGGCATTACAAAATGGATTGAAAGAAAGAGGATTTGATATTGGTAAAACCGATTCTGTAGTGACGCCAGTGTATATGAAAGGTGGAGTAGAAGAAGCCACTGCCATGGTGATGGATATTCGAGAAAATTATAAAATTTTCTGTTCTATTGTAGTGTATCCTGTAATTCCAAAAGGGCATATCATTTACAGATTGATTCCTACCGCAGTGCACACACAGGAGGAGATAGATTTGACATTAAAAGCATTTAGTGAGACCAAAGCAAAGTTGGATGCAGGTGCATATAAAGCGGCTGAAATCCCAGACATGGCCAACAAGTAAAAATTGAATCTTTATAATTTGATTGAATAATAAATGAGTCTCCCAAAAAAAGGCTCATTTTTTAATTAAAGTAATCTATCTCGTCTTGTTCTTTTTTAAGCATTTCAATGCTTACGTTCAACTCGAATCCGATTAATAAAATAAGGGCATTGATATAAATTAAGGTCATCACCACAAGTACGGTTCCAATAGAGCCATAAATTTTACTATAGCTGCCAAAATTATTTACCCAATAAGAAAATCCCAAGGTTGTCGCTAGCATTAATACAGTTGATAAGATGGCACCTGGCGAAAGTAGGCGCCATTTTTCTTTTACGTGCGGTGCATACTTATATATAAAAGCATTACCATAAAATAAAAGTAAAACAATGATACCCCATCTAATACTATTCCAATAAGGCAAGATTGTTTTTCTTTTAATGTCAAATAATTCTCTTAAAAGGGTGGTCAATTGATCCTGTCCAATCAATACTAGTAGACTTGCAAAAACAAGTAGCATTAAAATTAATGTTAAACGAAGCGCCCTCATTCTTTGATGCAGAAAGAAGGGTCTGTTTTGCATAATGGATTTATCGAAACTTCTAATGATGCCTGTCATGGCATTGGAAGCGTAAAATAACAGTAATAGGAAACCAAAGGAGAAAATACCAACGTGTTGACTTAATAAATCATTGATGATGTCCAAAATAAATCGATAGGTACTTGAATTGGGAGAGATGTCCTTAAAAATAGAAAGAACCTGTTTTTTTATTTTTAAGCTTTTTGGGAAATAGGGGATGATTGAAAATAAAAATAAGAATCCAGCAGGTAATGCCATAATTAGATTAAAGGAAATGGCAGAAGCACGATCATAGAGTCCAATGGTATTTAACTGTTTAAATAAGAACTGGATCACTTGAAATAAATTCACGTCTTGAAACCCAGGAATGATAATGCGTTTTGCTTTCTGCTTTGCAAATTGTATTGGGATTTGAAGGTATTGTTTTATTTTTTTCAAGTAATAAAAGGGCTATTGATAATTTAATTTGTAAACGATTATTTTCAATTTTGATTATTTACCATCGCGATTATGCTCCATCGCTTTTTTAGCTTGGTAGGCGTCTAATTTTTTCTGGTATTCTTTGGCATATCGATCGTGTTCGGCATAGTTATTACTAAAATGATGGTAACCACTAAAGTCTGCTTTTGCCACAAAGTAAATATAATCCGTTTCTGGAGCATCCAATACTAAGTCAATGGTTTTGGCTGCTGGGGTGCAAATAGGGCCAGGAGGCAAGCCTTTGATGCGATAAGTATTATAGGGAGAGGCGTTGGATAAATATTTTTCATAAATACGGGTGATGGTGAAATCTTGCATTGCGTATTTGATGGTTGGACATGCTTGCAAAGGCATTTGCTTTTCCAATCTATTTTGGTAAACACTTGCAATCAAAGATTTATCTGAATCAAAATTGGTTTCTTCTTCCACAATAGAAGCCAAAGTATAGATTTGATTTTTACGCATGCCTTTGGTTACTGCTTTTTGAATACGGTTATTTTGACTCCAAAAATAAATTTGCGCTTTTTGTAATTTGCTTAAAATTTGAGCCATTGAACTACTCCAATAATATTCGTAGGTATTGGGTATGAGTAAAGTAAAGAGTTGAGTGGTATCTGTATCGAAAGCTTGTAAAGAATCATTGCTACTTAAATAGGCCATCACTGCTGCACTGTCTCTATCAAAAGCCTTTGCGATTAGTTTTGCCAATTCCCCTTTTGTGCGCACTTTATTCAATATCAATTTGACCGTCGCTTGTTGATTGTTTCTGAACATCCTTATGAAATCAAGCAGACTGGTTTTCTTTTTTACAAGGAATCTGCCAGCTTTGATCTTTTCTTCGACTTTCAATACTTTAGCAAGTAGTAAAAAACTCGTTTTTTCGTAGATGATTTTTTTTGCCACCAAACTATCAGCCAATTGATTCAATCCTTCATTATTGTATTGAACATAGACTTGTTCTCCTTTAAAATGAGTGCTCTTAATAAGCACAATAAAGAATAGATAAAATACAATAACACTAAGTAGTATTGATAGTAGTTTTTTCATATCAACTAAAATACAAAAAAAATCCCCACCATTTGGATGGTGGGGAAAAATTCTATGTTAACAGAATGTAATTACATTCTTGTTGATTACTTTTTGTTTGAATCCACAGCAGCTGGAGGCGGTGGAGGAGGAGCCATTTGAGTTGCTGGAGTAGTAGTAGTATTGACTTTGTCCAATACGCTATTTCCATTGCTAGCATTACCACTTAAGAATAAGGTAGAAGTGATGGCTAATATTGCAATTACAGAGGCGAAAATCCAAGTACCTTTTTCAAGTACATCTGTCGTTTGCTTCACACCCATGAAATTATTACTCAATCCACCCACATTGGCGTTTAATCCACCACCTTTTGGATTTTGGATCAATACCATGAATCCCAAGGCAACACAGGCTACTACGACTAATATTAAAAAGAAAGTTATCATTTGTTATTTTTTAATTGTTCTATACGGGATGCAAAATAAACGGATTTTTCAGGAAAAATAAAACTTAATTTTTCATAGGTGGCAATGGCTTTCTTCAAATTCCCTTGTTTTTCCCATATTTCAGCCATGGATTCGGTTAAAATATCCGCTGGAATATTGGCTTTTTCGGCAATTTGAGCAATGATTTGCTCCTGATCGGCCCCTAATGCACCAATTTGGTCAAGCTGATCTACACCGTCCTTGTTTTTAATCACTTTAAGCCAGGCAGTAAAACTTCTTAGCTGTTGGGTAAATTTATCTTGTGGGAGCTTAGAAAGGTCTAATTCGATGCCTTGAGCAGCAAAGTAGTCTTTCTGTAAGCTTGTCGATATTTCTTTCTCATAATCTAACACATCAGATGCATCCACTTGCTCATTGAATTGTGCAACTTGATTGTTAAGTAAGCTATTTAATTTGGCATCTGCAGGGGCATTGACTTCAGTTTGGGCTACTTGATTCATCAAACAATGTAAATGAAGACTAGAAGGGAAATAAGCAGTTGCTTTATATAATTGAGCAGTTAAAAGCGGGGAGGCAATTAGTTGGTATTTTTTTGCCAAAAGAAATTGAATCGTTGGTGCATAGGGATGCTCCATTGCATATTTTTCTAGGACTTCAGTTTCGACGGCTTCTAATGAAGCATGTCCTGTCCATTGTTTAACTATATCGTTGATCATTAATGCACTCATGCTTTACCAGTTTGAAAAAATTTGATTAAAAATATCATCCGTAATACTACGAATAATTTCATCCATTAATTGACCCTCTGCTTGATTTAAAGTCAAATTGGCTGAGAAATCAAAATTACGGGATACATCAAATTCAAGTTCTTTATTTTCCAATGTCTTTTTCAAAACAACATGAACCGTCACAGTGAGTCTATTACTTGCGGCTGCTTGGCCACTCACACCTACAGTTTGTGAAGGATCGTAGTTAGTAATAGTCGCAAAAATTTGATAATGTGCGTCGTCGCTATTGGTTCTTGTTAATTTTGTTTGACCAATGATTTTTTGTAAAATTTTATCTGTCAATAGGGGCGCTAACTGCGGGTTGACATATCTTGCTCTGTTGTCAATAAATCCAATCTTAACCGTCTTTACATTATCGGGAATCATTGCATCTTTAAAACTATAGACACCACATGAAGCTAGTAGGATACATAGGCTGATACAACTTAATATAGATAGTTTATTCTTCAATGTCGTATTCTTTAATTTTTCTGTACAATGTTCTTTCGCTGATGCCTAGGTCGGTAGAAGTATCTTTACGACGCCCTCTATGTTTTTTAAGTGCTTTTAAAATTAGTTCTTTTTCTTTATCCATGATATTTAAAGACTCTTCTATTTCATAAAGGTTCTGTAAATCATTGTCAATGATGACTGGTTGGTGATTTGGCAGTTGCATGGTATTACTAGGCATACTCACATTAGACACTGGGGCATGGGATGGGCTAATATCTTCCTTTAATTCATTGATGATGGCTTCTTTTGTAAAGTGCGCCGCTTGTCCTGATAAACTTGGGTTCTGTAATATCTCTAAAAACATTTTCTTTAATTCATTGACATCTTTTTTCATGTCAAAAAATAGTTTGTATAAAATTTCACGCTCATTGGCAAACTCACCTACAGGTGTATTGCCAGTGACCATAGGCATTTTATACGCTGTATGTTTTGGCAAAAAGCTATTCAATTGCGCTGCATCTATGTGGTCGTTTTTACTCAATACAGAAATTTGTTCTGCAATATTTTTCAATTCACGCACATTACCTGGCCAACCATAGGCTGTCAATAATCCTTTTGCTGCTTCGTCTAAATAAATGGGTTTGGTCTTATATTTTTCAGCAAAATCCACTACGAATTTCCTAAAAAGTAAGGGGATATCTTCCTTTCGGTCTCTTAATGAAGGAACACGAATAGGCACGGTGTTCAATCTATAATATAAGTCTTCTCTAAATCTTCCTTTTTCTGTGAATTCAATCAATTCTCTATTGGTTGCAGCAATGACGCGCACATCTGTTTTTTGCACTTTAGAAGAACCAACGCGAATAAATTCACCTGTCTCTAACACACGTAATAATCTGGCCTGCGTACCCAAAGGCAATTCACCTATTTCATCTAAGAAAATGGTGCCACCACTTACAGTTTCAAAATAGCCTTTGCGACTATCCACAGCTCCAGTGAATGAACCTTTTTCGTGTCCAAATAATTCCGAATCAATGGTACCTTCTGGAATCGCGCCACAGTTAACAGCAATAAATGGATTGTGTTTTCTGGAGGATAGGCTATGAATGATTTGTGAAAAAACTTCTTTACCTACACCACTTTCTCCCACAATAAGAACCGTTAAATCTGTTGCAGCAACCTGCTCCGCAGTATTTAAAGCATGATTCAGTAAGGGCGTATTGCCAATGATACTGAATCTGTTTTTTAATGATTGTAAATCCATGGTATGAATAAATTAAATTAAATTAAATGATGCCTCCTAATAAAGTACCTTTTGTAAAATCATGAATCTTCACTTGTGCGTAGTCTCCTTTTTTAAAATCGAAGTTGCCTTTTGGAAAAACAACGACTTTGTTTTGACTCGTTCTTCCCATCCATTCTGCCTCGTTCCTTTTACTATTTCCTTCTATCAATACTTCGAATACAGTTCCCACATCTCGCTTATTACTTTCATTGGATAAGGTCCATTGTAGGTCTACGATTTCTTGTAGCCTTCTTTTTTTAGTCACTAGATCAATATCATCTTCATATCTTCTTTCGGCTAATGTTCCGGGACGTTCAGAATAAAAATACATATAGCTCAAATCGTAATTGGCATATTGTAAGAGGCTAAGGGTGTCTTGATGATCCTCCTCAGTTTCTGTACAAAATCCTGCAATGATATCTGATGTAATACTGCAGGTTGGTAATAAGGCACGAATGCGGTCAATCTTAGCCATATACCATTCTCTGGTATAGGTTCTATTCATCAATTGTAAGATCCTTGAACTGCCACTCTGAACAGGAAGGTGGATGTGTTTGCAAATATTATCATATTTAACAATAATGTGTAAGACTTCGTCGGTAATATCTTTTGGATGAGAAGTGCTGAATCTAACCCTAAGGCTTGGGTCAATTTGTGCCACTTCTTCTAGTAACATGGCGAATGTAGTGGAGGTATTCGTTTCAGGGTTGCTCCAATAATAACTGTCTACATTTTGACCTAATAATACCACCTCCTTATATCCTTTATTAAATAAATCTTTACATTCTGCAAGAATAGAAAAGGCATCTCTACTGCGCTCGCGGCCTCTTGTGAATGGTACCACACAGAAACTACACATATTATTACACCCACGCATAATGGATACAAAAGCATTAATGCCATTGTTGTCTAATCTTACGGGTGCAATATCACCATAGGTTTCGTCTCTACTTAATAGCACGTTCACTGCTTTTTGTCCAGTACCAGCTTCGGCAATCAAATCGGGTAGGGTTCTGTATGCATCTGGACCAACCACTAAGTCCACCAATTTTTCTTCTTCTAATAATTGGGCTTTCAATCTTTCTGCCATACAACCCAATACACCAACCAACACACCGGGGTTGGCTTGTTTCAATCTTCTAAATTCAGTCAATCGCTTGCGGATGGTTAATTCTGCTTTTTCACGTATAGAGCAGGTATTGATTAAGATTAAATCCGCGATTTCAATATTTTTAGTACCTCCAAAACCATTCTTTTCTAAGATAGCTGCAACCACTTCACTGTCTGCAAAGTTCATTGCGCAACCATAACTCTCTACATAGAAGTGCTTTTGAAAGACACCCGAACTCGCTTGGCTAGCATAGGCTTCCCCTTGTCTAGCTTCATCTTGGGATTTATCAATCAGTAAATTAGATTCCATGCACTTATATTGAACTGCAAACTTAGTCAAAATATTTTTATGTGTCAACTTGTCATACAAAATTCCTAATTCATTGATATACAAATGATTAAAATAAGCTACGATATATACCAATAAATTTTATATCAACCTATTAATCAATCGATTATTGACTAGGGTGTATATTTATAAAAATTTGACCATGCTCAAGGGATTCATTTTATTGTTAACTGTTTTTTGCTTGAATAGGGCAAATTCGCAAGAATTGGTGGTGGCAAAATTGAGATCCGAGACTTCAAGGAATATTAAAAAAGACACAGATACGGCTAATTGGAATTGGAAACAGGGTGGTTTATACAATTTAAATGTGGCACAAAGTGCATTGAGCAATTGGGCAGCTGGGGGTGATAACTTTAATATGACTATCAATAGCTATTTTAATTATTTCGCCCTTTATAAAAAAGAACGTCAAAATTGGGATAATAATATAGATGTGAATCTTGGATTTGTTCAATCCACCTCACAAGGGGGTAGGAAGAATGATGATCGATTGGATTTACTCAGTAAGTATGGATATAAAATGGACACAGTGGGTAAATGGTATCTATCAGGTTTGTTTAATTTCCGTTCTCAACTTTTTGATGGTTATAGTTTTAGTGGAACAAAAGCCACATTCACCTCTTCCTTATTTGCGCCTGCCTATATGATTATTTCTGCTGGGTTGGATTATAAGCCAGATAATAATTTTTCAATCTTCTTTTCTCCTTTAACATCAAGAACTACATTGGTTTTAAATAAAACCTTGTCAAACCTTGGTAAATATGGTGTGGATTCGGGATCTATGGTGAAGCGAGAAACAGGTTTATTTGTTACAGTCAACTATAGTAAAGTCATTGCTACAAATATCAATTATAGGGGTCGTGCAGATTTTTTCTCCAATTATTATGATAAGCCTGAGAATATCAATTTCTACATGACCAATTTATTTACATTCAAGATCAATAAAAACTTTTCAGTAACCTATAGTCTGGATTTAATTTATGATGATAAGATTCGCATATTTGGTCCAAATAAAAAATCGCCAGGTTTACAAACCAAGAGTATAATAGGTATTGGTTATTTTAGAAGCCTTAATGTTAAGAAAAAATTGATTGAAACAAAGCCTAAGTCAGCACTATTAACAAGTGGCGAATAAGAAAGAAGCTATTTACTAATGACTTTGAGGGTATGCTTGATTTTGTTGGCCTTATGTGTTAAGTCCGTATAGTCATTGCTCATAATAGTGACATGTCCCATTTTTCTGCCTGGTTTTGTAGTGGTTTTACCATACAGGTGCACAAACACATTATCCATCTTCATCACTTCTTCTAATCCCTCATACATCACATCTCCAGTATAGCCTTCTGCTCCAATTAGATTCACAATCGCACTTGGCAAAATAGGTGCAGGGTTGCCTAAAGGATAATCCAGAATAATTCTTAATAACATATCATATTGACTAGCATAATTGGCTTCAATGGTATGGTGTCCACTATTGTGCACTCTTGGTGCAGTTTCATTGACAAGAATATCTCCTTGATGGTCTACAAATAATTCAATCGCAAAAAGGCCTGGGCTCTTTAAAGATTGAACCACTTTTCTTGCAATGGCTTCGGCTTTCCAAAGTTGCCTCTCTTCTATTTTTGCTGGACTTAATTGATAGTCTAATAAATTATATACTGGATCAAAAACCATTTCGGCTGGAGGGAAAATGACTGTTTCACCTTTTGCATTCATGCCTACAATCAATGCCAATTCTTTTACAATCTTTACTTTTTCCTCTAGGACAGCGGGTGCGTTATAACCCAATGCAATAGCTTTTTCGTCTTCAATCACTTGAACGCCTTTGCCATCATATCCTCCCTCTGCTAATTTGTGTACCGCAGGTAATAGTTCTAAGTGTTGGCGAATCGCTTCGGCTGAATCAGTGATGACAAAATTGGCACTTGGAATTTCGTTGTCTGCATAAAACTGTTTTTGCGCAATTTTATTTTTGATGGTTCGAATAGCGGATGGGGTAGGATATATTTTAACACCTTCTTTTTCTAGTTGTGTTAAAGCATCCACATTCACAGCTTCAATCTCAATCGTTAAGGCATCTACTTGTTTGCCAAATTGATACACAGTATCGTAATCTAAAATATCTCCTGTTGTAAAATGGTGGCATAAGTGCGCTGCTGGGCATTTGGGATCTTGCTCCAATACATAAGTAGTTAGATCATAGTTCGCTGCTGCTTGTAAAAGCATCCTTCCCAATTGTCCACCGCCTAAAATACCTACCTTCATATAGCTGATTTTGATAGGGCAAATATAAGTTAGTTAGGTTATTTTTGCTAAAGAACGATTTAATACAAGCATTCATGAAAGAACCCATCATACAAGTAAAGGATTTGACCAAGTCCTACGGCGACTTTGAAGCAGTTAGAGGTATTAGCTTTGACGTATTTAAAGGAGAGATATTTGGTTTATTAGGACCTAATGGTGCTGGAAAATCCACCACTTTAGAAATCATTGAAACTTTAAGGCAAAAGTCTGGAGGGACAGTGATCGTAGATGGAATGAATTTAGACACAGATCCAGAAGCCATTAAGAAAATCATTGGTGTACAATTACAGACTGCTGGATTTTACCCTAATTTGAATTTAACAGAACTCATTCAATTATTTGTTGGGTTGTATCAAATGGACATGGATCCAATGGAACTATTGGCTAAAGTAGACTTAGTAGATAAAGCCAAATCCAAGTTCAAGGAATTGAGTGGGGGACAGAAGCAAAGATTTTCAATTGCCACCACATTCATCAATCGTCCTAAAATCATTTTCTTAGATGAACCCACCACTGGTTTAGATCCTCAAGCAAGACGTAATCTTTGGGATTTGATTCAAGAAATAAGAAACAATGGCACCACTGTCATCATTACAACGCATTACATGGATGAAGCAGAAGTACTCTGTGATAGAGTGGCGATTATTGATAGCGGTAAAATCATTGGCATCAATTCACCCAACCAATTGATTGACGAATTGGTAGAGCGTGGATTTGTAAAAGAAAAAGAAGTAAAGAAGGCCAATTTGGAAGATGTTTTTATCCATATGACAGGAAAACAATTAAGAGAAGCTTAAATAATACAATATGACAACAGACCCTAGGTATCCCATTGGTAAGTATGAATTGAAACCTTATTCAGAAGCGACTAAAAAAGAATGGATCAATGCATTGAGGCATTTACCCTCCGACGTCGAAATGGCTGTATTGAATTTAGATCAAGTACATTTAGAAACACCCTACAGAGAGGGAGGATGGACTGTGCAACAGTTGGTACACCATATTGCAGACAGTCATATGAATGCGTTTGCAAGATTTAAATTAGGCTTGACCGAAGAAGTACCTACTCTCAAAGCGTACGATGAGAACAAGTGGGTATCCATGGCAGATGCATTAGATACACCTATTAATTTTTCTATGACCTTATTGCATGCCTTGCATGAAAGGTGGGCTAATTTATTATCGAGTTTAACAGAGGAACAATGGCAAAGAAAAATATTTCATCCTGGCAGAAACGCGGAGGTAAGTCTTTGGGATTTGTTTGCAGTCTATGCATGGCATGGCAAACATCATGTGGCGCATATCACCACTTTAAGAGCAAATAAGGGATGGTAATTTTATGAAAAATTAGTTCTGTCCACCTCAGCGACTAAAAATACACTGCCAATCACAAGAATCAAATCATTGTGGTTGGCTTTTTTTATGGCTTCACTTAAAGCGATATTCACATCTTCAAAATTAGTTCCATTTAAACCAATGGCTTTTGCTTGTACTGCTAGTTCTTCTACAGGTAATGCTCTTGGGATACGTGATTGCGTAAAATAATATAAGGCATTTTTTGGAAGTAATTTGAGTACAGATTGTACATCTTTGTCCTTCACCATCCCTGTAACAAAATGTAATTGTTGATATTGTAAGGAATCTAATTGTTCTAACAATGCATGCACGCCATGTTCGTTATGCGCTACATCCAATATCACTCTTGGGCTGTCTTGAATACATTCCCATCTGCCCATTAAGCCATTGTTTTTTTTGATTTGTGACAATGCTTTCATCACTTTACTTGCGGTGAGCTTCCAGCCCATGGTCGAAAGCAATTGCGCAGCTACTAAGACTGCTTTTAAATTTTTAGCTTGGTATTTAGCAGGTAGATCACATTCAACGGTGAAATTTTTTGGAAATATTGGAGCGTCTAATAGATGAATCAAGGGTTGGTTGAATTCAAATAAGGCATTTTGCCAATTGTTTTGAAAGTTTTTAAATTCAATGAAATCTTCTGCAAAATAAATTGGTGCATTTTCTTTGTTGGCCTTATCTTCAAATACTTTTTTTGTAGCAGTATCTAAAGCACCGATTACAACCGGGGTATCCTTTTTAATGATGCCCGCTTTTTCAGATGCAATGGCTTCTAATGTATTTCCGAGTAAAGCCATATGGTCAAATCCAATATTGGTAATGATGGATAGTTCTGGCTCAATCACATTGGTACTGTCTAACCTACCACCTAATCCTGTTTCAATGATAGCGATGTCCACTTTTTCTTGTACAAAATAATCAAAAGCCATGCCTACTGTGATTTCAAAGAAAGAGGGTTCTATTTTTTCAATACAGGGTTTTATTTTATTGGTAAATTCAATTACAAAATCTTGACTACACATTTGCCCATTGACTTTGATGCGCTCTCTAAAATCATATAAATGAGGCGAAGTGTATAATCCTGTTTTATATCCCGCTTCTTGAAAAATAGAAGCAAGCATATGACTGGTGGAACCTTTGCCATTGGTACCTGCAATATGTATCGTTTTGATTTTCTTTTCAGGATGTCCAAGAAATTTGCAAATGGCAATGGTGTTGTCTAAATTCGGTTTGATTGCAGCAGCACCAATCCTACTAAACATAGGGAGTCTAGTGTATAAATAGTCAATCGTTTCTTGATACCGCATAGCAATTGGTTGGCTTATTGGAGATCGAATTTGAATTTCACAGTTACTGTAGAACTATGATCAGTCGAATTGAAACTAATTTTTGTTAAATATTCTTTAATTGCGCTTTTGTATTTTGGGTCATTGGAGGAGGAGCCTCTTGTGATTTGAATAAACCTTCCCACACCATTTGGATTGACTTCTATTTCTGCATAAATGGTTGCAGGAGGCACATCACCATTGAATGAATAGGACTTTGTAACCCTTCGGTCTCCTTTTGTTACTAGGGGGCCACCACTGCCAGTATATGCTTTCCCGTTGATAGAACTATTTTCAACGCCTTGGTCTCCTTTGCCTCCAGCTATGCCTTGGTCTTTCACATTATTATAACTGTCTTGATTATTTCCACCAGCACCGTTTCCGCCCGCATATTTTCCCATTAAGGCTTTTGGTTTAGCAGGGATAGGCACTGGATTATTTTTTTTGGTATTTTTTACTTTGCCAGAACGAATGGCCTCGTCATTTGCATCATTGGAAACTGCATTTATTTTTGAAGCGACACTGGATGCTACTTTTGTTTTATTAGCACCTTTTTCAGGAGCAGGCGCTGCTTTACTCATTGGAGGAATCTCCCCAGCACCTGTATTGCTATTGCCTAAGTTCACCTCCATGTATTCGGGCAATGGGGGAACTACATTAGGTGCAGGTTCCTGAAATTTTGAAATAAAAAAAATCAGTGAAAGTCCCAGACAGATGAGTCCAGTATAGACACCAGCTTTAATATTCTTTTCTTGTTCAAAACTCATTTGCATGGATTAAAATTAATGCAAAAAAACGTCATATCCCAATCTTAACAAAGTAGCTACGATTACCAACAAGAAAATTTTACGAATAAACTGATTGCCCTTCTTTAAAGCCATTCTAGAACCAAAAAATCCACCAGTGGCATTACAAACAGACATGGGGATGGCTACTGGCCAAAGGATCACGCCCTTTCCTATAAATAAGATCAAAGAACCAAGATTCGTAGAAAGGTTTACAATTTTTGCATGCGCACTTGCTTGCATAAAATCGTATCCTAAAATAGCAATAAATGCAAGTACAAACAAACTTCCTGCGCCAGGTCCAATAAAACCATCATAAAAACCAATGACTAGGCAAATTAGGATGCCTTTTAGCATAGGAAATTGAATGTCTTCTTTCTGTATGGATTGTCCAAGGTCTTTTTTTGTAAAAGTGTAGATCGCTAAAGCAAGTAATACAAAAAAGAGCACTGGTTTCATAAACTGACTACTCATTCTAGTTAATAATAAAGAACCCGAAAAAGCTGCAGTAAATGCAATGCTCGTAAATAGAAGTATTCTTAAATATGGAATTTTAACCCTTTTTAAATATTGATAGGTAGCAAAACAGGTTCCAATAAAAGAAGGTACTTTAAGTGTGCCAATGACTGTTGATACTGCTTGCGTCGGCATCATAATCAATCCCGCAGGAACTTGTATCAAGCCACCACCGCCCACCACCGCATCCACATAGCCTGCTAAAAAGGCAATCAAGCATAAAAACAGAATCGTACTAAGCTCCATGTTTTATTTTTGAAGGCCAGGTGTTAATGACTATTCCTGAGACAATAATTAAGCCACTAATGATTTGAAAAATGTTGAATTGTTCATTCAAAATAAACAGTGCTTCAATGGAACTTAGGAAGGGTATTAAAGTGCCAAACAAGGCCGTCTTTGCTGATCCTAATATGTGTATGGCTTTATTCCATAATAAATACGCAATTGTTGAGTTACCTATTCCTATATATAAAACAATGAATAAAAGTTGTTTGTTAAAATGAACAGGTTGAACATAATTCATTTCATAAATAGCAAATGGGCATAATAAAATAGTGCCAATCGCAAAAAGCACAAGTAGAAAACTATTATTTGAAATACCGATTGGTTTTTTACGAACAAAAACGTTATAAGTCCCAAAGCATAATCCAGCGCCAATCATCCATAAATCACCTTTAGTAAATTTAAATTGTAATAAGGTATTAAGATCACCTTTACTCAATAGAACAATGATGCCTATTACACCAAGCACAATACCTGTAATACTTTTCCAATTTAATTTTTCTTGTACTATCCATGAAGCTAATAATGTGGCTACAATCGGATGAATGATGGATCCATACAATGCCATATTGATGGCAGTCGAAGAATGACCAGCTTGGTAGATCATTGTATTGTAAACCGCTACGCCCACCAGTGCCATCCAGAAAAAATAACTAAAATTGTCTTTGAACAATTGCTTTTCTTTTTTAAAATTTTGGATTGCAAAAGGAAGCATGGTAATAGTGGCAATAGACCATCTAAAAAACGCAAGACTAATAGGGCCAGCTAATTGTATGGAATACCTAGAAACAATAAAATTACCAGACCAAATGACACATGTAATAATGGCCAAAATGGTGCCTATTTGAACTTGTTTATTGTAATGTCTTTTCAAAATTGCGTTACATTAATGATGTGCAAATTCAGTTGTGAAATCTCCTTTGATTCTTTCTATTGGAGGATTAAAATAACCAAATTTTAAATCAGGAAATTCTTCTCTAATTAATTCCATCATTTGTTTAACACCCATGATCTCTCCTGGTTCTGTCACGCCAATTTTGCCTAGATACCAATCTGGGTCAATATTGAAATTACGCCATTGAATCATTTTTAGTCCAGTGTCTTTGATCAATTGTCTAAGTGCTTCATATTCTGCAACGGTATCTGTCATGCCAGGGAAAACAAAATAATTAATACTCGTCCACTTACCTGCAGCAGTCATCACTTTTAAACTTTCAACAATATCTTGGAAACTGTAATTATTTGGACGGTAATACGCATTGTAAATATCAGGTCTGGCAGAATTGGTACTGACTCTTAAACTATCCAAACCAACAGCAGCTAATTCTGCAACTGCTTTTGGGTTAGAGCCATTTGAATTAATATTGATACTGCCTTTGTCCGTATGTTTTCTAATTTCAATAATCGCTTCTTTAATCGTCTCCCACATTAACAATGGCTCGCCCTCACAACCTTGTCCAAAACTTACAATTGGAAAAGGGGAAGACATTAAATGTGGCACTGTATATTCTACCACTTCGGCTGCAGTAGGTTTAAAGGATAAACGTTCTTGGTTAGAAACAATTTCTTCCTCGATTGGTTGGAACGAAATACATCCAATGCAATTCGCATTGCAAGCAGGTGAAATAGGGATAGGACATTCCCATCTTCCCATGGCGAAATTTCTTGCAGCAGGACAATGATAAGTCATACAACAGTTTTGCATCAGGTGTTGCACCAATCTATTTTCACTATATGTTTTTAATAAATGTGCTGTACCATACTCAATGGTTTCTTGATCATATCCTTCAGCATCCTGGCGAATATCTTGTTCGATTCTAACAGCAGGCACATAATGAATGCCATCTAACCAACCCACAGCGGTATAACAAAATAAGGGTAACAATGGGGCTTCTGGCAAAGACTCATATGCAGCGATATACAATCCAGTATGCGCAGGCGGTATGAAAGCTGCGACTGCCCATCCTTTTTCACATAAACGCATTTCACCACTATCTACATCAATGCCAATGCCTCTTCTGCCAGGTAATTCATACAAGCTTCCACCTTCTGGTAAGGGGATCCAATCTTCCTCCGGAATGGGATAGGCGTCCCATCCAGCCCTGCCTACTACAAATAAGGATTCATCTTCAAAGATGTTGCCTTCGCCGTCTGAATACATTAAATAAGGGGACTCAGTTAATGCCATAGTTAATTAGTTTTAGCTAGATGCTCCGTGCAAAAAGCGTTGAATTCGTCTTTGATCTTTTCAGTCACTGGCTCATTGATCTGTTTTTGAATCAATTGATTGTTCTTGAAATCGATTGTAATATAATCGTCTTTAATCAGCATATTGTTGATTTCTGCCCATGGATACAACTTTTTTGGAAAGGTATTCACCAAGACACCAGCAGGGTCTACGGCAATTTCGTAAGGGAATTTCACTTGACGCTCAAACAAGGCTGCTATTAAGTATACGCCAGCTATCAATAATGCGTTGGGCAATAAAAACCATCCCCAAGAAGCAAATACCAAACCTAAACGGTAATAGGGTGCACCCCCTTTAATCTTTTGGTAGACGCAAAAAATCCACCAACTAGCCACCGAAGTCATGATTGCAATTAATAGGGCAGGACTCGGATATAAACCTGCATAAAGCGAATAGGAAAGCGCCATAAGGGTGATGAAAAGCATCAACTGGCTGATTCGGTCTACGTTTTTAAAATCGGGACTTTTGCAAACAATGATATAGTCAAAAAGGCGCATAATTGAAATTTATGAGATGCGTAAAATTTGGTGCAATTTAAGGCCATTTGGTTAACTTTGCGGTATGAAGAAAACACATCTTATTTTATTGGTCATGATTGCGGCCGCAATTGTAGTGTTAATAAGCTATACAGGCGATTTAAGTAGCTATGAAACAGTGGCTTCTGCCAAGCAAAAAGAAGGCAAATATGTGAATTTGATTGTAAAAATGGATAAATCTGTACCCGTACAGTACGATCCTGTAAAAAATCCTAATCTGTTAAAATTTAATGTGGAAGATAGCTTGGGGAGCAAAATTGCAGTGGTGTATCGCAATACCATGCCCACAGATATGGAAAAGTCTGAACGTTTGGTCTTGAAAGGACGTGTTCAAGGGGATGCATTTGAATGTAGCTCAATTGTCATGAAATGTCCTTCAAAATACAAGGACAATCCAAATGCTATGAAAGAACAACCGGTAACCATTACCAACTAATCAAAATTAAAACATGCAGTCAACTCAGTTTATTGGGGAACATTTGTTACCTGGTCAAATAGGTTATTTTTTATCTATCTTATCTTTTGTAGCTTCTTTGGTGGCTACTTTTTCTTTTGCTAAAGCATTTTATGCAAAGGAGATGGTGGTGGAAGCAAGTTGGAAAAAATTAGCTAGAACTGCTTTTTTAATAGAGGCCTTGACTGTTGTTGGAAGTTTTGTAGTGTTATTTTATGTGATCTACAATCATTTGTTTGAATATAAATATGCTTACACGCACAGCGATAAAAATCTACCTTTTGAATATTTATTGAGTTGTTTTTGGGAAGGACAGGAAGGCAGTTTTCTATTGTGGAGTTTTTGGCATGCCGTGTTGGGTTTGATTTTAATAAAGACAGCGAAAGTACATGAGGCTGGCGTGATGATGGTGATTAGCTTTGCGCAATTAATGCTTGCCACTATGGTCATTGGCTTGTATGTGTTTGATGTGAAAATTGGTTCAAGTCCATTTATTTTATTAAGACATGAAATGGATTGGCCAATTTTATCCAGACCAGATTATGTGCAACTTTTAAAAGATGGTACTGGCTTAAATACTTTACTACAGAATTACTGGATGGTCATTCATCCGCCTATTTTATTTTTAGGATTTGCTAGCACTATTGTGCCATTTGCTTATGCTGTTGCAGGCTTATTAAAGAAGGAACATAATTGGGTTAAATCTGCTTTACCTTGGGCTAATTTTTCGGCTGGTATATTGGGTTTAGGTATTATGATGGGCGCTGCATGGGCTTATGAGAGTTTAACCTTTGGAGGGTATTGGGCATGGGATCCCGTAGAGAATGCATCCTTGGTGCCATGGTTGACTTTAGTAGCAGGGATTCATACCGCAATGATTTATAGCAGAACAGGCGCTAGTTTAAAAGCAACTTATTTATTCCTTGGCATTAGTTTCTTGTTAATTGTGTATTCAACTTTCTTAACAAGAAGTGGTATTTTGGGAGATACATCTGTACATGCGTTCACCGATTTAGGTATGAATGGACAGTTACTATTTTTCTTATCCATTTTTGTGATTCCTTTCTTTGTTTTATATTTTGTGCGTTACAAACACATGCAAGAGCCTTTAAAGGAAGATGCAATAGATAGCAGGGAATTTTGGATGTTGATTGGTTCTTTAGTGCTTGTGCTTTCTGCAGCGGTGATTATCATAAAGACTTCGACACCGGTGTTCAATAAAATTTTTGATACGAAGATTGCGCCACCAGAAGATCCAGAGTTTGCACACAATCAGGTACAAATTTTTGTCGCCATCATCATTGGTTCATTAACAGCAATTGGGCAGTTTTTGAAATACAAAACAACACCAATGCCTTATTTTAAAAAGCAAATCTTGTGGCCATTGATCATCACCATCTTCATTAGCATCATCATATTTGTTTTTGTTGGTGTTGCCTATGATGATAAAGGTGCTGGATTTTTAGGTGCTATATATATTGCTATTGTGACTTCTGTTTTTGCGATCGTTGGAAATATCTCTTATTGGTCTGTGGTCTTGAAAGGAAAACTAAAATCTGCCAGTTCATCCATTGGTCATATTGGATTTGGTTTGGTATTGGCAGGTATCTTTATTTCTTCTGCCAACAAAACCACTTTAAGCTACAATACAACAGGAATAAGTCCTTTAAGAGTAGACTCCACGCAAAAAAATAGTCCAGTAGGAGACCCAAGAGAGAATTTGACTTTATTTGAGACCATCGAAACGGATATGGGTAAATACAATGTGACTTATGTAAGAGATACATTTGATGCTTTAGGAAAAAGATTTTTTGAATTGAATTTTAAGGAAAAGAAGACAGGAGAGACTTTTAATTTATATCCTGATGTGTTAAAAAATAATAAGGGTATGGAGGGTTTCTCTGCCAATCCATCTTCGAAGCATTATTTGCATAAAGACATTTTTGTGTATGTGACTTCTTTTCAAGACCATACCGAAGAAGATACCACGAGCTTTAAGCCTATTAATATTACTGTAGGAGATTCTATTTTTTACAGCAATGGGTATATTAAATTAGAGAAAGTGAATGTGAATCCTCCAGGGGATAGACCAGCAGGTGTGAATGAATTAAGATTAGAATTGAATGTGGTCTCTAAAGAAGGGTTAAGATATGTCGCAGAACCAGGTATTTTATTGGAAGGTTTGAACCTGACCTCGAAAGTGGATACGGTGAAGGCACAGAACTTAGTATTGAGTTTTAATAAAGTCATTGACCAAGAAAAAGGTATTTTAGAAATAGGCGTGAAAGAGTCAACCGCCCTAACCAATCTCATTACTTTAAAAGTCTATGAATTCCCATGGATCAATTTGTTATGGCTGGGGGTCATTGTCACAACGATTGGCTTCATGATGGGTGCTTATTATCGTTTTAAAAAATAGGGTTACTTTTAGTATCTTAGCGTATCAATGAATATGAGAACCATTTTTTGTATACTGCTCTTCGTCTTAACAACAAGTTTGCCAAAGCAGCTTTTTGCCCAAAATAGCCAGTACGATACAGTAAGGGTGGAAGCCTATATTACAGCAGAAGGTGATACCATTCCTCAATCTTGGTTACCTACAGTGATGGTGGCTGCTGTTCAAACAAATGCGTTAAAAAACTATTGGAAAAATTGGACAAGATTGCGCAATGCAGTGTATGTCACTTATCCTTATGCAAGAACAGCAAGTAAAGTCATTCAATCAGTGAATGCACAATTAGCCAATGTACAAGATGAAAAATTAAGGAAGCAGATTATCAAGTCTAGAGAAAAAGAATTGAAAAGGGATTTTGCAGATAAGGTGACCAGTTTATCGGTGTATCAAGGCAAGGTCCTTATGAAGTTAATCAATCGAGAAACCGGTAATAATTGCTACCAGTTAATTAAGGAATATAAAGGGGGATTGAATGCTGGTTTATGGCAAACAGTTGCCTTTGTGTTTGGAAGTAGTTTAAAGCAACCCTATAGCCCAAATGGGGAAGACCAAGAGATTGAAAAATTGGTTATAGAAGTACAAAAAGTATACGGTACTAAGGGGTAATTTACAATACTAAAATGGGATAGGTTTTTGGGGCAGGTTTTTGTACCTTTACCCGAATAGATACGATCCTATGAGCGACGAAAAAAGTTTAAATTTTATTGAAGAAATTATTTCCCAAGACCTAGCATCTGGGAAACACAAAAGTATATTGACAAGGTTCCCTCCAGAGCCGAATGGTTATTTACATATTGGTCATGCAAAAAGTATTTGTTTAAATTTTGGGCTGGCTGAAACTTTTGGTGGTGCAACGAATTTAAGATTTGATGATACCAACCCAGTCACAGAGGAGACGGAGTATGTTGATAGTATCAAGGCTGACTTAAAATGGTTGGGTTTTAATTGGATCAAAGAATGTTATGCGTCTGATTATTTTGATCAATTGTATGCTTTTGCAGTTCAATTGATTGAAAAAGGATTAGCTTATGTGGATGACAGCACAGCCGAAGCAATTGCGCAACAAAAAGGCACACCTACCCAGCCTGGTACTGGAAATGCATTCAGGGAAAGAAGCATCCAAGAGAACTTAACCTTGTTTGCCGAAATGAAAGCAGGAAAGTATAATGATGGCGAAAAAGTATTACGTGCTAAAATAGATTTAGCAAGTCCGAATATGCACATGCGTGATCCACTTTTATATCGTATTAAAAAAGCACATCACCACCGCACAGGAGACCAATGGTGTATTTATCCAATGTATGATTTTGCCCATGGTCAAAGTGACTCCATCGAAAATATTACCCATTCTATTTGTACCCTAGAATTTATCCCACACAGGGCTTTATATGATTGGTGTATCGAACAATTAGGTATTTTCCAATCGCATCAATATGAAATGGCGCGTTTAAATATGACTTATACGGTCATGAGTAAGCGTAAATTATTACAGTTGGTACAAGAAGGGCATGTGCAAAGTTGGGATGATCCTAGAATGCCAACCATTAGTGGTATGCGCAGAAGAGGTTATACTGCAGAAAGTATCCGTGATTTTT
Source organism: Sediminibacterium sp. (assembly GCA_040403925.1). Lineage (GTDB taxonomy): Bacteria > Bacteroidota > Bacteroidia > Chitinophagales > Chitinophagaceae > Sediminibacterium. The sequence continues at coordinate 99,563 of JBBAJV010000001.1, forward strand.
GTGATCGTATTGGTATTGCAAAAAGAGAAAATATCATTGACTTTAGTTTACTAGAGTTTTGTGTTCGTGAGCATTTAAATAAAATTGCACAAAGAAGAATGGTGGTGACTGACCCAATTAAATTGGTCATTACCAACTATGATCAAGTCGAAGAAATATTAGATTCAGAAAACAATCCAGAAGATCCGAATGGTGGTACAAGACCTGTTCCATTTAGTAAGGAATTATGGATTCAAGCAGATGATTTTATGGAAGAGCCGACTAAAAAATATTTTAGATTAGGCCCAGGATTGTCTGTAAGATTAAAGAGTGCCTATATTGTAGAGTGCGAAGGTTTTGATAAAGATGCTAACGGGAAAGTGACAACGGTGTATGCAAAATATTTCCCTAATTCTAAATCGGGATCTGATACATCGGGCATTCATGTGAAAGGTACCTTACATTGGGTAAGCGCTAAGCATGCTATTCCGGTTGAATTAAACGAGTATGATCGTTTATTCAATGTGGAAGATCCAAGCAGTGCAGAAGGTGATTTTAAGGCCTATATTAATCCGCATTCATTGCATACTGTAACAACTGCATGGGGAGAACCAGCTTTGTTAAATGATGCATTAGAAGCGCGTTTCCAATTTTTAAGAAAGGGTTATTTTTATCAGGACACCTATAGTTCGAAAGACAAATTGGTATTCAATAGAACAGTTACCCTAAAAGACGCTTGGGCGAAGGAACAAAAGAAATAATTCAAACCACGATGATGTTATTGGACTTGGAACAATTTAAAAGCCATTGGGCAACTACTTTTCCAGGTATCACTACCCACAACACGCATTTTATCATTGCAGTGAGTGGCGGCGTGGATAGTATTGTGCTTGCAGCTTTGATGCAACAAATGGGTGCAAATTGTTCTATTGCACATGCCAATTTTCAATTAAGAGGAGATGAAAGTAATCGGGACGAAAGTTTTGTACAAGTTTTTGCCATAAAAATGGGTATGCCTTTTTTGACAAAACGATTCGACACATTGGCTTTTGCAGAACAATATAAAATGGGTATCCAACAAGCTGCTAGAGAAATACGCTATGCTTGGTTTGAAAGTTTAATGAAGGAAATGGATCTGCAAGCAAACACCAAGCTGGTATTGCTAACAGCACACCATGCAGATGACCAAGTAGAGACGGTACTCATGCAATTATTCAGAGGCACAGGTTTGCATGGATTGACTGGGATTCCAGCTATTAGGACGCATCAACAAAATCCACTTACAACAGATTATATCAATTTAATTAGACCATTACTACCATTTAGTAAAGCCAATATAAAAGATTTTGCAAAATCAAATGGGTTAGAATATGTTGAAGACAGTTCTAATTTTAAAAATGATTATACCAGAAATTTAATTCGCAATCAATTGATTCCACAAATGGAGACCATTTATCCAAACGTGAATCAACAAGTTCTTGACACCATTTCAAGGTTAAAAGAAGCAGAAGTCATTGTAAATACGACTGTGACAGCTTATTGGAAAAAGCATATCCATTTTCCTAAGGGGATACCTACCATTGATTTGTCTACATGGAATCTACTGAATGGCAATGCCACTTATATTTGGGGATTAGTGCAGGCTTATGGATTTAAAGCCACACAATTAAAAGAGATTCATAAAATTACTGGAGCTAGTAAAGGTGCAATTATTGCATCTAGTTCCCATCGATTGATCAAATGGGACAACCAAATTCAAATCGTATCCAACCAAGAAGACAAAGTCTATGAGACCATTTCAAAAGATCAACTGGTTGTAGATACTTTATTTGGAAAATTGCAATTGGAATGGATTGACAATATGGGAGCACTTAAAGTAGATAAGAGTGCTACCATGGCTTATTTGGATGCAGATTTATTAAGCTGGCCTTTATTAAATCGTTCTTGGGTTTTGACAGATTATTTTTATCCATTAGGGCTGCGTAAGAAAAAGAAACTCAATCATTTTTTAGGTAGCTTAAAATTAAGTCCAGCAATCAAGGCAAGGACAACCGTCCTTTGTTCTGATAGTAAAATTGCATGGGTCATTGGCCAAAGAATTGATGAGCGATTCAAAATTACACCAAATACAAAACGTGTGGTTAAGATTACATTCCTAAGTACATCCTAATCTGCTCTATAAAGCTTGCGACTACATTAAACTGTGCAATGAAGTAAGCTGCAACAATCAAGAATATAACTCCGTATAAAGATCCCCATAGATGTGCACTATGGTTAATACCTCCTTGTCCTTGTTTTGCTAAATATGCTGTAATCCCTAAATAAATTGGACCAAAAATAAATCCAGGAATGATGGGTGGGATAATGAAAAAGCCAATTTGAATGGTAGGCATTAAAAAGATACCCGCAAATACAATTGCAGATACGGCTCCAGATGCCCCCAAGCTATTATAATTGTAACGATCTTTTTGTTGAAGGTAGGTTGGAATTAAACATACCGCTAAAGAAGATAAGTATAAAAATAAATAAAGCATTTTTCCATTTTGACCAAATAGCATATTAAAATACTGCTCAACATAATCACCAAACATATAAAAGGAGAACATATTAAATGCTAAATGCATAAAATCGGCATGAATGAATCCACAACTAATAAAACGGTACCATTCATTGTCTCTACTTACAGAATAGGGGTGGAAAATTAATTTGTCCATTATTTCTGCATTATAAAATGCTAAGACAGATATAATGACTGTAACTACAGTGATATATAAAGTAATGCTCATTATTCGTGATGGTATTTTTCGTTGGCTAAGATACTACAAGCGCGGTAAATTTGTTCGGCAAGAATGAGTCGAACTAGCATATGTGGGAAAACAAGTTCAGAAATGCTCCAGGTGAAATTGGCTCTTTCTTGTATTGTTTCATCCACGCCATAAGCACCGCCAATTAAGAAAATGATTTTCTGTGCGCTTTGATTTGCTTTATGTTGGATTAGATTGGCTAGTCCAGGAGAACTCAGCATTTTACCTTTTTCGTCTAATAGAATTAACACATCTGTAGGGGTGATTGCATTTAATATACTCGCAGCTTCCGCTTTTTTAATTTGTGCTGGTTCTGTCAGTTTGGATGGGACGATCAATTGCCAGTCGATAGGGTAGTAATGCCCAATTCTTTTGGTGAATTGTTCCAGGCCTTCTTTAATATAGGATTCGTTGGCTTTGCCAACAGTGTAGATGGAGAGTTTCATTTTATTATTTATAAATTTCTTCCCATCCTGCTCTTTTTGATGATTTTTGCCCTCATATAAATGTAATTACAATATAAATTTAGGTATTTTGTTATAACTTAACAAAGTTAAAAAATATATTTCGCTACTAATTTAATTTAAATGAAAAAAATCATTCTATCATCTACTTTTTTAATTTTTTCTTTGACGGTATTTTCACAAGCATTTACCAGTGCAGAAAAAATCAATTGGGCAAAACAAGCTAAAGGGATTGAAATTATTATAGATAATTGGGGTGTACCACATATTTATACAAATACGGATGCAGATGCTGTTTTTGGCATGATGTATGTTCAGTGCGAAGAATATTTTAGTAAGGTAGAGGATATGATTATTTCTAGAATGGGAAGAGATGCTGAAGTGGAAGGTAAATCATCTATTTATAAAGATTTATGGTCAAGATTATATATTGACACACTCCAAGCTAAAAAATTATATTTAAAAGCTAGTCCTGCTCAAAAAAAATTATGTGATGCATATGCGGCAGGGATTAATTACTATATACTCACACATCCTAATAAAAAGCCTAAATTATTACATCGAATTCAACCTTGGGTTCCTTTTTTAAATAATATTCCTTCTCTTAATAATTCAAATTTAACCGACGCGGATATTAAGAAAATGTATCCTTTGCCTGTTAATAGTAATATTGCTTATGAAAATAATATAATTGCAAAAGAAGATCCAAAAGCAGGCTCTAATGGTTGGGCTATTAGTGGTAAGAACACAAGGGATAAAAATCCCATTTTACTTATAAATCCGCATTCTGAATTTTATAATCGTATCGAAGTACAGTTAGTTAGTAAAGAAGGATTGAATGTCTATGGAGCACCATTTTTAGGTGAATACAGTATCTTCCAAGGCTTCAATGAATTCTGTGGATGGATGCATACGGTTACTTTATCTGACGCTAAAGATTTATTTATAGAAAACATAAAATCAATCAATGGATCTTATGTTTATGAGTACGATAATAATTGGCTTCCTGTTGATTCTTCTACAATTACAATTAAGTATAAAAATGGGGTTCAATTAGATAGTATTTCATTTATCACATACAAGACTTTACATGGACCAATCGTTGCTAAAAGAAATGATAAATGGATAGCTGCTAAGTCGATTAATGAGAATAATGAATTATTGAATGTTCATTGGAATATTACAAAAAGTAAAACATTTTCTGAATTTAAAAGTTGGTTAGATAAAAGAGTCATGACAGGTACCAATACTATTTATGCTGACAAGGCTGGTAATATTGGCTATTGGCATGGGAATTTTGTTCCTATTAGAGATGCTAAACTAGATTACACCTTACCTGTTCACGGAAATACGTCCGCTACCAATTGGAAAGGAGTACACGCTTTAAATGATATTCCTAATTATGTAAATCCCATAAATGGTTGGGTTCAAAATTGTAATTCAACGCCTTTATTTGGGAATGGTTATTATGATACCATAATGGCCAAAAAGCCTTATTATATGCTCCCAGATGGACATACTCCAAGGGCTGTGAATGCAGTTAGACTTTTAACAAACATAAAAGATGCTACGATTGACACCATTATTACTAAAAGCCATAGTCCATATTTAGCCAATGGTAATAAGTTTATTCCAACCCTAGTTAAATCTTATGACTTAAGTACCAATAATGATCGATTAAAAGAACCAATTCAAATTTTACGCAATTGGGATTTTATAGCCGATACCAATAGTATCGCAACCACCATATCAGTATTATGGGTAGAGAAGGTATTACAGTATAATTTATCTAAGTTAAAACGTCCGCTAACAAATGAAATCAATTATCCATTAGCAAATGGTTCTAATATTAGTTTAGATAGTATTTCACCTAGTCTGCAATTAGCTTTTTTGGATAGTGTTATCAGTGATCTAAATAAAGATTGGGGCTCTTGGTTAATCCCATGGGGTAAAATAAATCGATTCCAAAGAAATGCTCCTGGTGTTGAGCCTTCGGATTCATTATTTAGCTTAGCAGTAACTGCAACGCCTTCATTTATGGGTTCCTTAAATGCGTATAGTAGCAAAAAGGCAAAGAACACAAAAGCAAGATATGGTACAACTGGTAATACTTTTGTTGCCGTGGTTTCCTTTGGCTCTAAATTGAAAGCTAAATCCATTTTTACAGGAGGGAATAGTTCTAATCCAACATCAAAACATTTTACTGATCAAGCAAATGGGTACATTAATCATGAGTTTAAAAATGTTAACTTTTATAAATCAGATGTGTTAAAGAACAAAGAAATTAGTTATCATCCTGGTGAAAATATATTTTAATTAATCTATCTAATTTAACCAAGATGGTTGCTTCGCAACATCCTTTTCGCATTGGTTGTACCCAAAGCCCTGGATGGTTGCTTCGCAACATCCTTTTCGCATTGGTTGTACCCAAAGCCCT
>JBBAJV010000001.1:105346-199201 GCA_040403925.1 Sediminibacterium sp.
GCCCTGGATGGTTGCTTCGCAACATCCTTTTCGCATTGGTTGTACCCAAAGCCCTGGATGGTTGCTTCGCAACATCCTTTTCGCATTGGTTGTACCCAAAGCCCTTTAAAAACATCAGCTGTGCTGATGTTTTTACTTTTTTGCACCTATCCGCAAAATCAAGCGAGCTTGTTTCGCGTATATGTACAAAAAAGCCCGCACTGTTCGTGCGGGCTTTGTGACCCCGTCAGGATTCAAACCTGAAACCTTTTGATCCGTAGTCAAATACTCTATTCAGTTGAGCTACGGGGCCATTCCACTTACTAACCCAGATCAATAAGGGGTGCAAATATACCTCAAAATACCATTTTACCAAAGGAAAAGGGCAAATAATACCGTTAAGACTATCAATTAATAATGCCAGCGAACAAAAGCCTCTATTGCTGCGTATTTGGTTAAACCAAGTTTAGCATACAAATTAGCGGTGTTGGCGTTTCGAATCTCAGCTCTTTGCCAGAACTCTCTTGAATCAGTGCCTTGGAAAGGAACACTGTCTTTTTGAGATTGGTGGATGAATATCCCAAAGCGTTTTTTCAAAACCTGGTCGGGGCTCATTGGAACGGCCATCTCTATTTCAGAAATATCCCATTCTTGCCAAGCACCTTTATACAACCAAACCCAACAGTCTTTCACCCAACTTTCACTGGCAGCTTTTAATCTACGCATACTTTCAAATACCACATCTAAACAAACTTTATGGGTACCATGTGGATCTGCTAAATCACCTGCACAATACACTTGGTGCGGCTGAATTTTGCGTAAAAGCGCCATGGTAATTTCAATATCTGATTCGCTTAATGGTTTTTTATCAATCATGCCTGTTTCATAAAATGGAAGATCCATAAAATGAAAATTATTTTCTGCAATACCCACATACCTGCAAGTCGCTTTCGCTTCGCATCTTCTAATTAAACCTTTGATGGCTCTAATTTCTGCACTATCCAAATGGTTGGTTGCTTTATTTGCTAAAAAGGCCCTTGCGTTTGTAAGAATCTCTTGACTGGTTTGATTATCGATTCCAAAAAGGTCTTCAAATCCAACTGCAAAATCTAAAAATCTTGTTACAAATTCATCTGTCACAGCAATATTACCGCTGGTTTGGTAAGCCACATGCACATCATGTCCTTGATCGTGTAAGCGCATAAATGTACCACCCATACTAATGATGTCATCGTCTGGATGTGGCGAGAAAATTAAAACTTTTTTAGAATGTGGTTCACTTCGTTCTGGGTGTGCAGGAATCACTGCATTTGGCTTACCACCAGGCCATCCTGTGATGGAATCACGTAACATATAAAATACCTGCAAATTGATATCGTACACCGATTCCTTAATCACCAATAAATCAGATAAGCTGTTCTCTTTATAATCATCAGAGGTTAAGCTTAATACCGTTTTATTTAATTTCAATGCTAAATCAATCACCGCTTTTTTAATCATCTCTGGTGTCCAATCATTCGCTCCGGTCAACCAAGGAGATTTATGTCTTGTAAGTTCTGTTGCAGCTAATTCGTCAATGACAAAAGTACAGTCATCATGATTTTGTAAGACACTAGCAGGTATTTGCTCCGTGATAATTCCTTCAACAGCTTTTGCCACAATATCAGCTTTGTTACTCCATGCAAGTAAAACGATTTTTTTTGCTTTCATGATACTGCTAATGCCTACAGTGATGGCTAGTTTTGGTACTTTATTTAAATCATGCCATTCGTATACATTGGCTAGTCTTGTTAATTGATCCAAATGAATCACTCTTGTTTTAGAGTGAAAGCTAGAACCAGGTTCATTAAAACCAATATGCCCATTTTTACCTATGCCTAATAATTGTAAATCAATTCCTCCTAATTTTTCGATGGCTTGCTCGTAAGCAATACATTTTTCTTTCAATTCATCCATGCTCCATTCAGAACTAGGTAAATGAATATTTTTTGGATCAATATCTATATGATTGAATAAATGACGATGCATGAAACTCCAATAACTTTGATAGGCATCTCTAGGAATAGGGTAGTATTCATCCAAATTCACAGTAATTACATTCTTAAAACTAAGTCCTTCTTCCTTATGCAATCTTACCAATTCTTTATACAATAAAATAGGGGTGGCACCGGTCGCCATACCCAAAACACATGGGAGGCCTTGTGCTTGTTTTTCTTTAATTAATTTTGCTATTTGAGCAGCAACTGCGTTTGAGCCAGTAGCTAGATCTTTGTAAATCTTTACTGGAATTTTCTCAAATGATTCAAGCATAATTATGATTTGTAAATTTGAATATTAAAGTTATAAAAAAGGCCTCAATAATGAGGCCTAAATTTTAATCAACTTTATTGATCTTAATGATATTAGTTGGTAAGTGTAATTGAATTGGGGTACTGCCTGTATTAATCACTACATCTCCCGTATTTACAAAACCTTGCGCTTTCAACACTTGGATTTGATCTTTAATAATTTCATCTAAACTTTCTTCCTTATTATAGTATAAAGCCTTCACACCCCAGCTCAATGACAATTGGTTCACTAGGCTTTGTTGCTTTGTGAAGATGAATAAGGGAGATCTAGGGCGAAAACTACTTAACATAAATGCAGTATAACCACTTTGGGTCATACCTATGAGTGCATTTGCATTGCTATCTTCTGATAATTTAGAGGCATTGTAACAAACCGCATCACTTAAAAAAGAAGGAGAATGGGGCTGTGGTTTTAAATCTTCAGAACGATTGTATTTGTATCCATTTTCTTCAACTTCGGTGATAATCTTACGCATGGTTTCAATCACTAGTACTGGGAATTGACCTGTTGCAGTTTCTCCACTCAACATCACCGCATCAGCACCTTCAATCACCGCATTGGCAACGTCTGTGATTTCTGAACGGTTTGGTTTCACTCTGTCAATCATGGATTCCATCATTTGTGTTGCCACAATTACTGGCTTCGCTCTATGAATACATTTTCTAATTAATTCTTTTTGAATCAAAGGAATTTTCTCTACTGGTAATTCAACACCTAAATCACCACGAGCTATCATAATGGCATCACTTGCAATAATAATGTCACGGATATTGGTCAAAGCCTCTGGCATTTCTATTTTAGCAATAATTTTAGCGTTGCTTTTATGTTCATTCAAAATCGCTCTTAACATTTCAATATCAGCCACACGCTTTACAAAGCTCAACGCAACCCAGTCTAATTGTTCTTTGATAATGAAAGCGGCATCTTCTAAATCTTTCTCAGTTAATGCTGGTAAAGAAATTTTTGTATCAGGTAAGTTGATTCCTTTTTTAGAAGAGATAATACCTCCCAAGGTTACTTTTACTTTAACGTCACCATTGGATTCTACACTGTGTACCAACACTTCGATCTTGCCGTCATCAATCATGATGGTATTTCCTACAACCACATCTCCTGCAAGGTTAGGGTAGGATACATATATTTTTTCAAGGGTACCTACACATTTTGTATTGGTGAATGTTAGGATATCGCCTTCTTTTACTTCTAAACGATTGTTTTCAATTTCACCTACTCTTAATTTAGGGCCTTGTAAGTCACCTAGGATAGCTATTGTACAATTTAATTCTTTATTGATGCCTCTAATATTGTCAATGATTTTCTTTTTGTCTTCATGCGTTCCATGAGAAAAATTTAATCTAAATACATTCGCACCTGCAATCACTAAATTTTTTAATTGGTCATAGGTTTCACAAGCAGGACCAACTGTTGCAACGATTTTTGTTTTATGGTGTATCTGTTTGTAAGTGGGTGTGCTCATTGTACTAATTGGGGTTGTTTTTTATATGTTAACTAGCTAAGATTTTTACAATCTTTAACCATTCTTCTGAAATTTTTTGCTTTGCTTTTACTGCGTTATCAAAAGGGGTGTATTTCATTTTATTGTCGGATATGCCTACCATGACATTGTGCGTGCCATTCAATAAACATTCAACAGCATGGTAGCCCATTCTGCTAGCAATTAAACGATCTAAACAAGTTGGTGCGCCTCCTCTTTGAATATGACCTAATATACAAACACGAATATCTGCATTTGGTAGTTTAGATTTTAAATAATCACCCACTTGATTTCCGCCGCCAAATTCATCTCCTTCGGCCACTACAATAAGGTTCACTAATTTTCTACGCTTTTCTTTTTCGGTTAAATTAGCAACCAACGCCTCCATATCTGTTTTTGATTCTGGAATTAAAATATTTTCCGCACCAGTAGCAATACCACTATGTAAAGCAATATAGCCGGCGTCACGTCCCATTACTTCTACCACAAATAATCGATCATGTGCATCTGCGGTGTCTCTGATTTTATCAATCGCTTCTACAGCAGTATTGACTGCTGTGTCAAAACCAATGGTAAAATCACTACCTGCAATGTCTTTATCAATTGTTCCTGGTATTCCAATGCAAGGAATATCGAATTCATGGCTAAATTTTTGTGCGCCTTTGAAACTTCCGTCTCCACCAATGACAACGATGCCATCGATGCCTCTTTTTTTAAGATTTTCGTATGCGATTTTACGTCCCTCAACTTCAAAGAAATCTTTGCTTCTTGCTGTTTTTAAAATTGTCCCACCTCTTTGTATGATATTGGCAACCGATCTTGAATCCATTTGAAAAATCTCATCATCAATCATTCCATTGTAGCCTCTAGTCACCCCAAATACCTCTAATCCATGATACAATCCTGTTCTTACAACAGCTCTAATGGCGGCATTCATGCCCGGGGCATCACCACCAGAAGTTAAAACAGCAATTTTATGTACTTTTTTTGTAGACATATTGGTTCAATTTGTCATTTAATAGGTTGATTTACAATCGTAAACCAATTGGTTACCAAAAGAACGGAGCCTCAAAATTAAACAATTGAAAGCAATTCACCATTTATTTCCCTTCTAAATCCAATAATTCACTGAACAATTGGTCATATTCTTGATTCATTTGTTGGAGTGCTTGTTGTTTGGATTGGTAGTCTTTTTCTATTAATTGAAAGCCAGCTATGTCGGTATAGATGCTTGAATCTGCCATTTTTACTTCAATCGCTTTTAAATCGGACTGGGTTTGCCCCATTTTTTCCTCTAGTTGTGCAATTTGCTTTTGTAATTTCTGCACTAATTTTTGTTGGTCTTTGTCAATTGGACCTGTTTTAACTTCCTTAACAACGACTGGCTCAACTTTTTTTTCGACCGGTTTTGGTGCTTGCTTTGGTGCTTCTGGATTGGCAGCTTTTTGTTTTGCCATTCTTTCTTTCCATTCAACCCATTCGTCATAATCACCTTTGAATTCTATGATTTGCTCATCTTCAATTTCCCAAATCTTATTCGCTGTTTTTGAAATAAAATAACGATCGTGACTCACCAAGATAATAGAGCCATCATATTTTGTCAAGGCTTCTGCCAATAGCTCCACAGTGGCCATGTCAAGGTGATTAGTAGGTTCATCCAGCATTAAAAAATTAGCCTTGCTAATAATAGTTTTTGTTAATGCCACCCTTGCTTTTTCTCCTCCGCTCAATACTTTAATTTTTTTATCAATTTCATCTCCACCAAACAAGAAACAACCTAGTAAAGCACGAAGTTCTAAATCTGTTTTTTTAGTTCCACATTCTTGCACTTCTTGTAAAATAGTATTATTCAAGTTTAAAGATTCTAATTGGTGCTGTGCATAAAAACTTTCATCCACATTATGGCCCCAAACCCTTTCTCCTTCATAGCTTTCCATGCCTGCCACAATTCTTAATAGGGTAGATTTTCCTTTACCATTCGCACCAATTAAGGCAATTTTATCACCTCTTTCAATCTCTGCAAATGCGTTTTCTAAAATGGTTTGGGCAGGGTAGCTTTTACTGACTCCCTTTAAATCTACCAATACTTTTCCAGGGGTTTTATCCACTGCAAAATTGATCCTGATATTGGGTCTTTCAATTTGTACATCCTCAATGACATCTAATCGGTCTAATCTTTTTTGTATAGATTGAGCCTGTGCCGCTTTAGAAGCTTTGGCTTTAAATCGCTCAATAAATCGCTCTTGTTGTCTGATATAATCTTGTTGATTTTCAAATGCCCTTTGCTGAATCTCTACTCTTTGCACTTTTTCCACTTCATAATAAGCATAATCACCCGTATAAAAATTAAGTTGTTGTTGGTATACTTCAACAATTTTATTCACCATTTTATTCAAGAAATATTTGTCGTGACTCACAATGACCACACTGCCTTTATAATGCAATAAATATTTTTCCAACCATTCAATACTTGGTAAATCTAAGTGGTTGGTAGGTTCATCCAGCAATAGTACATCAGGCGATTGTAAAATCATTTTAGCTAATAACACACGCATTCTCCATCCTCCACTAAACTCTTTGTAGGGACGGGTTAAATCCTTATTTGTAAAACCTAAACCATGCAATACTTCCTCTGCCTTATGTTCAATATTATAGCCATCTAACACATCTAATTCATGTAATGCATCCGTGTACTTAATTAAAATATCATTGTCTTCGGGGTTGGCTTCTAATGCGATGCCAAGGGCCTCAATTTCTTTTTCTAATGCACGTACTCTTTCAAAAGCGCCTAATGCGACTTCTGTGATGGTTTCACTTGTATCAAAACTCAATAAATCCTGGTGCAAATAGCCAATCGTCGTGTCTCTGCCTTTTTCTACACTACCTTTTGAAGGGGTGTACTGTCCAACCAATAGCTTCAAAAGGGTTGATTTCCCCGTTCCATTGTATCCAATTAATCCAATTCTTTCACCTGGTTGGATATGCCAAGAAGCATCCGTTACGATTGCTCTAGCACCAAACTCAAAAGTGACATTTTGTAAGCCTATTAACATATTATTTCAATTCAGTGCGCAAAGTTACAGAGTTGTGGTGGCTATTTATGCATATTTTTGAAAAAAATGTATATGTCAAGATTGCTCCTACTGCTTTTCATGACTTGCTTAATGGCTTGTGGGAATAAGGTAAATGAACCAACAGATAAACTTACCACCAAATTTGTGGGTCTAAGACATGACCCCATGTTGGATCAACAAATTCAACCTTTATTGAACCAATATTTTGCAGTCATGGCGCACTTGCAAGAACAGGATAGTGTCAATTTGCAATTATATGGCACAAATATGATCTTCATAGCTGATAGTTTGATCCAACAGGATGTATCCCTTGACACTGCGACCAATCATGCGGCGATACAAGGTTTAATGAATATTCAAAACGAAATGACCGCTATTTTAATGGAATCCAATCCAGATGCGCGCATTATGGGTGCACAAATGTTAAGCTTACAGTGGATTGAGTTCTTGGCTGCTATTGGATATCAAAAGCAAACAATCTATATTTTCAGAGACAATGAAGAAAATTGTTGGATGGGTCTGAAAAATAAAGGGACCAACCCCTATCAAAAACAGATGGATCTGCAATACAAGCCAATACAAATCTTGCAGGAACTTCAATAAGGGCATCCACTAAGATCATTCACTAGGGTGCACTAATCTGGGATTGGAGGCTCATAGACAATCAATATTTTGGCATTGATTTTATTGGTAGAAGTAATAAAATATTCCTGTCTAACCTTACCGTCTTTAAATAAAAGCAATGCCGTATTGGGTGGCACTGTGCCCATATTATGTGCCACAATGATGACTTCATGCTCCCTCAAATTTTCAGTAAAATTAAATTCGAGGTGGATCGATTTGTAGCTTAATCTTTTTTTGTTAACCAATAACTTTTTATTGTCAAAAACAATGATTGTATCATTGTCAATGGTTCCATTGTCAAATAAATCGAGGCTAATATTTTTACTATTGGTAATGATTTTTTTAACCAATTTATTTTCTCTACCCACCAATACCCAAGGCAGATTGATGGGTAGATTGCTAATTGTATTTTGAGCAATTGTATTTGTGGAAATAGTTTCATTTTCAACAATCACATCATCTGTAGCTGTTTCTGTAGTTGGATTTACTGTGTTTTTTGTAGTATTATTTTCTACGGGGGCAATTAATTTATTGGTGGAATTAGATGCATTTTTAGTTGCAGTAGTCGAACTTGGTTTAGCTAAAAAAGTTGTTATAGGCTTAGTTTTTGGCTGCGTATTTTGGGTGGTTGCTAATTTTGTTTTTGGGGTATCTGTTTTTTTATTTTCTACCCTAGTATTTTTAATACTTAATAAGCTGGATACTTTTTCAACAAAAACTTTCCCGCTTCCACAATTTCGCTTGCCATCCACAACCGAAGACATATAACTACCTTCTAAAATTTCATGTCCATCTATATTTTTGTAGGTTAAAAAAATGGACATCAAACAAGCCTCTAGTTCGTTGGCTATCTTAATTTGATCAAAACTAGTTTCATCAATTTGCACCAATTGGGTACGAGGACTATGGCTGCCTCTAGCAAAGGCACTTGCATAAAACTGATCGCCTTTTTTGGTAATAGTTTGTGCTGTAATTTGATGACTTGTATTTTCTTTAATCACCAGCTCGTAGCTATAATTATTGATTAACGCATCCCCATTGGCTATAAAACTACCTTGCCATCTGCCAGTTAAGTTTTGGGCACTTAATTGGGTAAAAAATATGCATAAAAAGAGGAGTAGGGTTGACCTTGTCATAAAATGATTAGAACTTTAAATTTAAGTATTAATCTAAGTATAAACAAGCATCCTTTTTTTTGTTATCTTTGTAACTATATATTTATTCGTACAAACATGGTTCAAATTCAATTTCCAGACGGGGCAGTCAGATCCTTTGAAAAAGGTATCACTGCATTAGGTATCGCTAAATCAATTAGTGAAGGCTTGGCAAAAAAAGTATTGGCTGCTTCTATCAATGGGGAAGTTTGGGACGCAACCCGTCCAATTAACAATGATGCTGCATTAAAATTATTGACCTGGGATGACGCCGATGGCAAAAATACCTTCTGGCATTCTTCTGCCCATTTGCTTGCAGAAGCGGTAGAAATGCAATTTCCCGGTGCTAAATTTTGGGTAGGCCCTGCTTTAGAAAAAGGGTTTTATTATGATATAGATTTAGGAGGAAAGACCATTAAGGAAGAAGATGTTGTTTTATTGGAACAGAAAATGAATGCATTGGCAAAACAAGCCAATGCCTATATCCGTAAGGAAATGTCAAAGCCAGAAGCAGTGGCTTATTTTACCGAAAAGGGAGACGAATACAAACTAGATTTATTATCTGGATTGGAAGATGGGACCATTACTTTTTATACACAAGGCGGCTTTACAGATTTATGCCGTGGACCACATATACCCAATACAAGTGCAATTAAGGCCATTAAAATCACCAATATTGCTGGTGCGTTTTGGAAAGGGGATGAAAAAAATAAAATGTTGACGCGTGTTTATGGCGTGACTTTTCCGAATCAAAAAGAATTGGATGAGTACTTGTTATTATTAGAAGAAGCAAAGAAAAGAGATCATAGAAAATTAGGAAAAGAACTTGGTATCTATACGATGGATGATGATGTTGGACCAGGATTGCCTTTATGGATGCCAAATGGCACCATCATTATCGAAGAATTGGAACGCCTTGCAAAAGAGACCGAAGAAGCTGCAGGATATAAGCGTGTAGTGACTCCACATATCGCTAAGAAGAGTATGTATATTAAGAGTGGACACTTACCTTATTATGAAGATAGTATGTTCCCTCCAATGGAATTGGATGGCACAAAATATTACTTGAAAGCAATGAATTGTCCGCATCACCATAAAATTTTTGATGCAGAGCCAAAGAGCTATAAAGAAATGCCACTAAGACTTGCAGAATATGGTACCTGTTACCGTTATGAGCAATCTGGTGAATTATTTGGATTGATGCGTGTGCGTTGTTTACACATGAATGATGCGCATATCTATTGTACTAAAGCACAATTCGCACAAGAATTTAGAGCTGTGAATGATATGTACTTGAAGTACTTTAATATTTTTGGTATTGACAAATACGTGATGCGTTTAAGTTTACATGATCCAGCAAAATTGGGGCAGAAATATATCAACGAACCTAAGTTGTGGTTAGAAACAGAACAAATGGTCCGTGAGGTATTGATTGAAACAGGCACGCCATTTGTGGAAGTACAGGATGAAGGTGCTTTCTACGGACCAAAAATTGATGTTCAAATTTGGAGTATCATAGGAAGAGAGTTTACATTGGCTACCAATCAAGTGGATTTTGCACAAGGGAAACGATTTAATCTGAGTTTTACCAATAAAGACAATGAGCCAGAAACCCCTTTGATTATTCACCGTGCACCTTTAGGGACACATGAACGCTTTATTGGTTTCTTATTAGAACATTATGCTGGTAAATTCCCAGTTTGGTTAGCGCCTTTACAAGCCAAGATATTGCCAATTAGTGATAAATTTATGCCTTATGCGCAGGAAGTATTGGCTGAATTGCGTAAAGCGGGTGTTCGTGCCGAGATTGATGATAGAAATGAAAAAATTGGTAAAAAAATCCGCGATACCGAATTGATGAAAGTGCCTTATATGCTAGTGATTGGAGAAAAAGAGACCTCTGAGGGTCAATTATCTATCAGAAGACAAGGCAAAGGAGATTTAGGTATGATGGATAAAACAGCCTTTATTTCTCAGATCCATCAAGAAATAGCCGAAAGAAAAGCACCTGAAGCATAACATTGACTATCTTTACAAACTTAAACAACGTTTTAACAATTAATGGCATTACCGAACAGAGGACCAAGATTTAATCCAAGGTTTCAAAGACAACAAGAACCTGAGCACCGTATCAATGATCGTATTAGAGTACCAGAAATACGACTGGTTGGTGAGAATATCACCGTAGGCGTTTACAACACACAAGATGCGCTAAAAATAGCTGCTGAACAAGGTTTAGACTTAGTTGAGATTTCTCCAACAGCCAATCCCCCAGTATGTAAAGTCATTGATTATAAAAAGTTTCTTTACGAGAAAAAGCGTAAAGAAAAAGAGATGAAAGCGAATTCAAAGCAATCAGAAATTAAAGAGATTCGTTTCACTCCGGGTACAGATGACCACGATTTTGATTTTAAAGCTAAACATGCCGAAAAGTTTTTACAAGATGGAAATAAGGTAAAAGCCTATGTTCAATTTAAAGGTAGAGCTATTATGTTCCAAGACCGAGGTCAATTGCTTTTATTGAAATTCGCAGAAAGACTCGCTGATGCAGGTACTTTAGAAAGTATGCCCAAGTTGGAAGGAAAGAGAATGTTTGCCATTTTTCAACCTAAAGCAGGGGGTAAAAAGAAGCCAACCGCTTAATTTTAAAGATCGGAAACGGCTAATAGGTTGATTTTCAATGAATATTTTATACAAAAGCCACAATTATGTGGCTTTTGTTTTTGCTATATACTACACTTATGCTACCTTCGCCCTCCATTTCCCACAAGGCTCAAAAAGTGTCTCGCCCGTGCAAGACCGCCAGTAGGGAGTAATCGATAAGATTATAATAATGCCAAAAGTAAAAACTAACTCAAGCGCGAAAAAGCGTTTTAAAGTTACTGGAACAGGAGAAATCACTTTCCAAAAAGCGTTCAAAAGACACATTCTAACCAAGAAATCTACAAAGCGTAAAAGAGCTATGAGAAAGAAAGGTTTAGTAGGATCAACTAACAAAGACTTCGTTCTTCGTTTATTAAGATTAAAAGGATAATCATTCCTTAACATTCCAACCATTTAATTCACCGAGTCCGAAGCTTTCAATAGCCGATTCAAAAAAATATTAATTATGCCACGTTCAAAAAATGCCGTTGCATCTAGAGCAAGAAGAAAAAAGATTTTAGATCAAGCCAAAGGTTTCTATGGTAAGCGTAAAAACGTCTATACCGTTGCCAAAAACGTATTAGAGAAAGGTTTAACTTATTCTTATGTTTCTCGTAAGTTGAAGAAGCGTGAATACCGCACATTGTGGATCGCACGTATCAATGCTGCAGTAAGAGAAGAAGGGTTAACATACAGCCAGTTCATTAATTTATTAGCTAAGAAAGGTTCTGATTTGAACCGTAAAGTATTGGCTGATATGGCAATGAATGAGCCTGAAACTTTCAAAAAGATTGTTCAATCAGTGAAGGCTTAATTGCTGCTCAAAATAAATTTAAAAACCGCTCCAATTATTGGGGCGGTTTTTTTATGACCCGCTTAAAAAAAGCAACCCTAATATCCATTCAAACAACTATTTTTGTAAAATATAATTAACAAGAAACAACCCCAGCTACATCCATGAACAATACCTACACTTCTCTGGTAAAACAAACATTCCATTTCCCTCAAGAAGGATTTAATAAAAATGAAAATGGTTACCTAGAATTTAATGGGCTAGATTTAAAAGCGATTATCGAAAAACATGGCACGCCTTTAAAGCTCACTTATTTGCCAAAAATTGGGATGCAAATTAACAAGGCGAAAAAGATGTTTGCAGATGCTTTCAAAAAACATAAATACGAAGGGGAGTATTATTATTGTTATTGTACTAAAAGTTCACACTTTTCTTTTATTGTAGAAGAGGCTTTGTCTCATAATGTACATTTAGAAACTTCTTATGCATATGATATCGAGATCATTAATCAATTGTATAAAAGAAGAAAAATTAATAAAGATATTTTTATCATTTGCAATGGGTTTAAACAAAAAACTTATACCAGTAGAATCACAAAATTGATCAATTCAGGATTCAAAAATGTGATACCTATACTAGATAATGTAGAAGAATTACAATTTTATAAGCGCAATGCTAAAGTGCCATTTAAAGTAGGTATTCGCGTTGCTGCAGAGGAAGAGCCTAGTTTTCCTTTCTATACCTCACGTTTAGGCATTCGTGCAAAAGACATTTTAGAATTTTATGTGGACGAGATAGAAGGGTATGAAGATAAGTTTCAGTTAAAGATGTTGCATATCTTTTTAAACAAAGGCATTAAGGATGATATCTATTATTGGTCAGAGTTGAATAAGATCATCAACTTGTATTGTCAATTAAAAAAGATCTGTCCTGAATTAGACTCAATCAATATCGGCGGCGGTTTTCCAATCAAGCATTCACTTGGCTTTGAATATGATTATCAATTCATCATCAATGAAATTGTATCTAATATCAAGAAGTCGTGTAAAAAGGCAAAAGTACCTATGCCTAATATCTATACCGAATTTGGAAGCTATACAGTAGGAGAGAGTATGGCACATATTTATAAAGTGCTTGCAGAGAAAAAACAAAACGACAGAGAGTGTTGGTATATGATTGACTCCTCATTCATTACAACACTTCCAGATACATGGGGTATTGGTGAAAAGTTTTTGATGTTGCCGGTCAATAAATGGGAGAATGATTACCAACGTGTGGTATTAGGAGGGCTTACTTGCGATAGTCATGATTATTATGATTCAGAAGAACATATCAATGAGGTATTCTTACCTAAATTGAAAAATGACTTATTAGAAGACAAGGCCGAAGAGAATAATGAACCTTTATATGTAGGATTTTTCCATACAGGTGCTTATCAGGATCAAATTAGTGGCTACGGAGGGATCAAACACTGTTTAATTCCATCCCCAAAACACGTCATTGTCGAAATGGATGAGAAGACGGGTAAATTGGTTGATTGGGTCTATGCAAAAGAGCAATCAGCGCAGTCCATGTTAAAAATATTAGGCTATTTGAGATAAAATGTTCCCTTTTCGCATTTTTATACGCCATTACGTCCTGTTATTTAATTGTTAACTGCCATAATGACTTGAAAACAAATTTGTAAGTGATTTTTAAAATCCCTAATTTTGGGTCAAACAGTAGAAGATATGTACCCTGCAGAGATTGTATTACCAATGAAGGCTGAATTAGTTGATAACGGATTCACAGATTTAACAACAGCTGCTGAAGTTTCAAATGTGGTGAATGCAACTGGTACAACAATGGTGGTGATCAATTCGGTTTGTGGATGTGCTGCTGGAGCTTGTAGACCAGGTGTTTTAATGGCAGTAGCAAACGCAACAAAAAAACCGGATCATATCACAACCGCATTTGCAGGTTTCGATATCGAGGCAGTCAATCAAGTAAGAGCATTACATATGCCTTATCCACCTTCTTCACCAGCTATTGCTTTGTTTAAAGACGGCAAATTGGTGAGCATGGTAGAAAGACATCAGATTGAAGGAAGCCCTGCTCAAGTGATCGCACAACACTTAATTTCTTTGTTCAACGAACATTGCAATTAGAAATATATTGAACGCTTTTTGTTTTTAGATGGGTTAGTAATTACGGCCGCACTTTCTAGTGTGGCCATTTTTTTTGCTAATAATCACTTACTTTGCAGTACTTAAATGAGACTATGTATCCTAATTTATATTACTTAATAAAAGACCTTCTAGGAATTGAACTCAATGCTTTAAAATTGGTTAATTCATTTGGCTTTTTTGTGGCAATGGCATTTGTGGCCTCTGGTTATGTATTGTTTTTTGAATTAAAAAGAAAATCAGCTTTAGGGGAGTTTACTTATACAGAAGAAAAGGAAATTATTGGCGCCCCAGCAACCACTGGCGAATTATTAAGTGCTGGATTTTTTGGATTTATATTTGGCTACAAATTATTGGGTGCATTTATCATTGCAGAGGCTTTAAATAATCCACAAGCTTTTATTTTATCCTTACAAGGAAGCATGGGGGCAGGTATTTTAGTAGCTGCCATCATGGTCTATTTAAAGTGGAAAGAAAAGGACAAAGTAAAATTGACAAAGCCTGAAATCCGCACTGTACAAGTGTGGCCGCAGGATAGAGTAGGTGATATTGTTCTAAAGGCAGCACTTTGGGGCTTCCTTGGGGCAAAGATTTTTCACAATTTAGAAAACCTAGAAGAATTCAGTAAAGATCCAATTGGTTCAATCATTTCATTTAGTGGTTTAACATTTTTTGGCGGATTAATTTTAGCCACTATTGGGATTGTTTATTATTTAAAAAAGCAAAAAATTTCGGTCATACATTTTGCAGACGCTATGGCGCCTACTATGTTATTTGCGTATGCCGCAGGCAGAATTGGGTGTCAAATTAGTGGTGACGGTGATTGGGGTATCATGAATACCAATCCAAAACCGTTTGGATGGATTCCAGATTGGGCATGGGCCTATCAATATCCACATAATGTAGTGAACGAAGGGGTGGCAATTCCTGGTTGCGTAGGGGCATATTGTAATCAATTGCCTTTGCCAGTTTATCCAACAGCATTGTATGAGATCATTTCCATGTTCATCTTATTTGCCATCATGTGGAGCTTCCGTAAGAAAGTAACTCAGCCAGGTATTCTAACAGGCATTTATTTTATTTTTGCTGGAGGGGAAAGGTTTTTTATAGAAAAGATTAGGGTGAACAATAAATATGATTTTTTACCATTTCAACCAACGCAAGCCGAATTGATTTCCGTAATTTTAATATTGCTTGGCGGTTTGTTTATTGTTAAATCAAAAAGTTGGTTCCCAATAAAAAAAGCTTAATCCCAATATTTTTAAATTCAATTCATTTTATTCATCTTTAAATTTTCATTATGCCATCATTTGATATCGCAAGTTCAGTAGACGTTCAAATATTAGACAACGCTGTAAATGTGGTGAAAAAAGAAATCACCAATCGATTTGATTTTAAAGGAATTCATGTGGTGATTGATCTTAATAAAAAAGACTTCATGCTTAAATTAGAGTCTGATTCTGAGATGAAACTGCAACAAATTGTGGATGTGCTTTTAAGTAGATCTATCAAACAGGGCATTGACGCCAATGCATTTGATTTGTCAAAAACCCCACAACCAAGTGGTAAGACCTTTAAACAAGATGTCCCAGTTAGAAATGGTTTAAAGCAAGAAGATGCCAAAAAAATAGTTAAGTACATCAAAGACAAGGGTTTAAAGGTGCAAACCGCAATTATGGATGATATTGTTAGATGTACTGGTAAGAAAATCGATGATTTACAGGAAGTTATAGCGGCTTGTAGGACCGAAAACTTTGGTGTTCCATTGCAATATATCAATATGAAGTCCTAACTATGTCTTTATTAAGTCCTAATTCATGGACTTTCGAGTCAAAAGTTTGGTTGAAAAGGCATTTTAGCCTACTTTTGCAACCTATTTTATAATTGTCACGGCAAAAACCGTGCAGCCTTAAACATCATAATATGAAACAAGGTATCCATCCAGAAGCGTATCGTTTCGTTGTCTTCAAAGACATGAGTAACCAAACTTCTTTTTTAGGTAAGTCTAGTGCAAACACTAAGGAAACAATCCTATGGGAAGACGGTAAAGAGTATCCAGTCATCAAAGTGGAGATCTCAAACACATCTCACCCTTTCTACACAGGTAAGAACATGTTAGTAGATACTGCTGGTCGTATCGATAAGTTCAACAAGCGTTACGCAAAAGCAAAATAAATCAAAGCATTTAATTTTATCAACCCTTTCCAACATCAGTCGGAAAGGGTTTTTTGTTCAGGATACAATTTTCCCATCTTTCCTATTCAATACTTACCTTTGTGTCTTAGGAATTACTAAATAAATAGACCATGCAGAAATTAGATATTTTGGCCTTTGGTGCACACCCAGATGATGTAGAATTAGGATGTGGTGGTACTTTGTTAGCTGCTGTAGCTGAAGGAAAAAAAATTGGCATCATAGACCTCACACAAGGAGAACTAGGAACAAGAGGTACTATTGCTGATAGATCAAAGGAAGCATTGTTAGCAGGTGAAATCATAGGTGCGACTATTAGAGAAAACCTAGGAATGCAAGATGGTTTTTTTATGAATGATCAAGCGCATCAAATGGGGGTGATTGAAATGATAAGAAAATACCAACCCGATATTATTTTATGCAACGCCCCCGAAGATCGTCATCCAGATCACGCTAGAGCTGCTAAGTTAGTTGCAGATGCTGCTTTTTTAGCTGGATTGGTTAAAGTTCAAACAACACATAACGGAGTTGCACAAGTTGCTTGGAGACCAACGCATGTGTTTCATTATATTCAGTCCAGAAATTTACAACCTAATTTTGTAGTGGATATAAGTGCCTACATGGATAAAAAGATGGAATCAATTCTTGCGTATACTTCTCAGTTTTACAATCCAAATTCGAATGAGCCGAATACCTTTATTTCTAGTGATTCTTTTTTAGCTTTTATTAAAGGGCGTGCTAAAGAATTTGGACAACAAATTGGAGTGCAGTATGCAGAAGGGTTTATTTCAGAGAAAATGATTGGGATACAAAGTTTTGATGGATTGGTTCAAAAAACTACTTAAAAGATTTTTTAAAAAGACGTAATATGGCAATCGTAAAAGTTGGTTTAATACAAATGTCTTGTACTGCAGATGTACAAGCTAATAAAGCAAAAGCAATTGTAAAAATTAAAGATGCAGCAAAGCAAGGTGCTCAAATTGTTTGCTTGCAAGAGCTATACAGTTCATTGTACTTCTGTGATGTAGAAGCCTATGAAAATTTTAAATTAGCCGAACCCATTCCTGGTAAAACAACAGACGAATTAGCTGTGTTAGCAAAGGAATTAAATATTGTGATCATTGCTTCCTTATTTGAAAAAAGAGCAGAAGGCTTATATCATAATACCACAGCCGTATTGGATGCAGATGGCACTTATTTAGGAAAGTACCGTAAAATGCATATTCCGGATGATCCAGCTTATTATGAGAAATTTTATTTTACACCAGGTGATTTAGGGTATAAGGTTTTCAAAACTAAATTTGCTACCATTGGTGTTTTGATCTGCTGGGATCAGTGGTATCCAGAAGCTGCAAGAATTACTAGTTTAATGGGTGCAGAAATGTTGTTTTATCCAACAGCAATTGGTTGGGCAACAGCACAGGACGAAGCAACTAACACAGAACAATACAATGCATGGCAGACCATTCAAAGAAGTCATGCGGTAGCCAATGGTGTTCCAGTAATTAGTGTGAATCGTATTGGATTAGAGCAAAATGGTTTAATGCAATTCTGGGGGGGTAGTTTTGTAAGTAATCCATTTGGAACTTTATTGTACAAAGCATCCCATGATCAAGAAGAAATTGCAGTGGTGGATATTGATACTGAAAAATCGGATAGTTATAGAACGCATTGGCCGTTTTTACGTGATCGCCGAATTGATTCTTACCAACCCATCACTCAAAGATATCTAGACGATGAGCAATAGTATGCATCAAAATATACAAGAAGCCATATTGGAAGGAGCGACACCAAAAGCATTGGGATATACTTTTCCGTCTGAGTTTGCAAAGCAAGATGCCACTTGGTTAAGTTGGCCACATAAAGAGGCTAGCTGGCCTGGGAAAATAGATAGTATCTATCCATCTTATATTGAGTTCATTAAAATTTTAACCTTATCACAAAAGGTTTGTATCAATGTGGTGGATGCGTCAATGCAAGCCACTGCTACAAAAATGATGCAGGCTTTACAAGTAGATTTAACGAAGGTTCAATTTTATTTACATCCAACCAATGATGCTTGGTGTAGGGATCATGGGCCAAGTTTTTTAATTGGAAATCATCCAGCTGCGCCTAAAGTAATTGTGGATTGGAATATCAATGCATGGGGTGGAAAATATCCTCCTTATGATTTAGATGATGTCATTCCAACACGTATTGCGGAAGCATTGAATTTACCTGTGTTTTATCCAAATATTATTATGGAAGGGGGGTCGGTTGATTTTAATGGAGCGGGTACCGTAATGACTTCCAAATGTTGTTTATTGAATGAAAATAGAAATCCGCATTTGAATCAAACACAAATCGAACAATACTTATGTGATTATTATGGCGTAGAGCAAGTGTTATGGGTGTCTGAAGGTATTGTAGGTGATGACACAGATGGACATATTGATGACACCGTTCGTTTTGTGAATGAAGATACGGTTGTGACTGTAGTAGAGAACAATAAGGATTCAGAAAATTATGCGTTGTTGCAAAACAATTTAAAAGAGTTGCAACAAATGCGTTTGATCAATGGTAAGCAATTGAATATTGTTGAATTACCAATGCCTGCAGATGTGATTTACGAAGACCAGTTCCTGCCTGCCTCTTATGCCAATTTTTATATTAGCAATGCGCATGTGGTGGTTCCAACCTTTCGTTGCGATAGGGATGATAAAGCAATGCGCATTATTCAGGATTGTTTTCCAACAAGAACTGTTGTTGGTATTGATTCAACCGATATTATATGGGGATTGGGTAGCTTCCATTGTTTGAGTCAACAAGAATCATCGATACAATAAGGGTTAACAAAACTTAAATCTTATTCTTTTAAATTTTAATCAATTAAATCATGCGTTTAAAATATTTTACTTTCTTGATGCTCATCATTGGCATCTATGCCTGTAGTAGTTTTCCTTATGTTAAAACCAATCGTCAATATATTCGACAAGCAAAACTATTATCCAAAAAAATAGTGCTGTCTCCTGAAACACAATCAGAGAATCAATTGCCGCTTGCCGAAAAATGGGTAGGCACCACCAATTTTGATTTACGTAAACCAAATTTTGTAGTCATCCATCATACGGCACAAAATTCATGTGAGCAAACCTTGAAAACATTTACATTGGAAAGAACGAAGGTGAGTGCACACTATGTGATTTGTAAAGATGGAACAGTACACCATATGTTGAACGATTATATGAGAGCTTGGCATGGTGGGATTGGCAGCTGGGGGAACAATACAGACCTTAATTCAAGTTCAATTGGTATAGAAATAGACAACAATGGTTTTGAGCCTTTTGAACCAGCTCAAATCACTAGCCTTTTAAAATTGCTTGAACAACTAAAAAATAAATATCAAATTCCAGTGGATCATTTTGTTGGACATAGTGATATTGCACCAAGACGTAAAGTAGACCCCAATATCAATTTCCCATGGAAAACCTTAGCTAATTTAGGCTATGGTATTTGGTTTGAACCAGATGCAAACATTCAACTGCAGGCTGGATTGTCCATAAAACAAGCATTGAGTATAGTGGGCTATGAAACCAAAGACAGCATCGCTGCAATACTTGCTTTTAAGCGTCACTTTAGACAAGACAGCTCCCGTTTAATGAATCAAGCAGATAGTTCGGTTTTGTCTCAACTAATTCAAGCAAAACTTTCTAATTAATCTTTATTTAGCCGTCTTTATTAGGCCATCTTTTTTGGAATCTATGATGCTAAAAAATGTTAATATTATTTTGTCTGCTAACAATTGTTAGTGTAATTTTGAACAAATATTTTTGACTATGGATTTAAGTTTATCAGAGGAGCAATTAATGATTCAAAAAGCAGCGCGTGAATTTGCTCAACAACAGTGTCTTCCGGGTGTAATAGAAAGAGATGAACACCAAAAAGTGCCTAAAGAACAATTATTACAATTAGCCGATCTTGGATTTATGGGGATCATGACCGCAACAGAATATGGTGGTGCAGGGATGGATACGATTAGTTATGTCTTAGCAATAGAAGAAATTAGTAAAGTAGATTCAAGTGTGAGTGTAAGTGTAAGTGTCAACAATAGTTTAGTTTGTTGGGGTTTAGAAAAATATGGTAACGAGGCACAAAAACAAAAATATTTAATCCCGTTGGCTCAAGGGAAGAAAGACGGGGAATTATATGTAGGCGCTTTTTTATTAAGTGAACCAGAGGCGGGTAGTGATGCAACGCATCAACATACAAGTGCTGTTGATAAAGGAGATCATTATGTATTGAATGGCGTAAAAAACTGGATCACCAATGGCTCTACAGCATCGGTATACTTAGTGATGGCGCAAACGGATGCATCTAAAGGATCAAGAGGGATCAATGCATTTATCGTTGAAAAAAATACACCAGGTATTACGGTAGGCCCTAAAGAAAATAAAATGGGAATTCGTGGAAGTGATACCCATTCAGTTTCATTCATGGATGTGATTGTGCCAAAAGAAAATAGAATAGGAGATGATGGTTTTGGTTTTAATTTTGCAATGAAAACTTTAAATGGTGGTCGAATAGGTATAGCAGCGCAAGCACTAGGCATTGCTAGTGGTGCTTACGAATTGGCTTTGGCTTATAGTAAAGAAAGAAAATCTTTCGGTAAACCAATTCATGAACACCAAGCGATACAATTTAAATTGGCAGAAATGGCAACTCGCATTGAGACAGCAAGATTATTATGTTATAAAGCAGCATGGGAGAAAGACAACGATATGGATTATGTGATGAGTGCAGCTATGGCAAAATTACACGCAAGTGATACGGCCATGTGGGTGACTATAGAAGCTGTTCAAGTGCATGGTGGATATGGATTTGTGAAAGAGTTTCATGTGGAGCGCCTAATGCGGGATGCAAAAATTACACAAATTTATGAAGGCACTTCAGAGATTCAAAAAATGGTGATCGGACGTTCTATCACTAAATAATGGATTACTAGTATGCTCATAATGGATTGCTTATTTGGGTTGTTCTAATTACCTTTGTACCCTATGCCAGTTAATATTTCAGCTTATCAATCTATTCAAACTACATTAGTAGACCAACAAGTTACACTTGTAGCTGTGAGTAAAACCAAGCCTAAGGAGGAGCTAATGGAATTATATGCATTAGGTCATCGTGCTTTTGGCGAAAACTATGTGCAAGAGTTGGTAGATAAAGAAGCTACATTACCAAAGGATATTCAATGGCATTTTATTGGGCATCTACAATCTAATAAAGTGAAATACATTGCTCCATTTGTGTATATGATTCATGGAGTTGATTCAGAAAAATTATTACAAGAAATCAATAAGCAAGCCATTAAGCAAAATCGTATCATTGATTGTTTATTACAAATTCATATTGCGACAGAGGAAACAAAGTTCGGATTTGATGGACCTGCCCTTCATGAATTAATAATGAGTGGAAGAATTAATGGTTATACAAATATTAGAATCAGAGGATTGATGGGTATGGCTAGTTTTTCTCAAGACCAAGCATTATTGAATCAGGAGTTCACGACTTTAAAATTGTATTTTGATAAGGCCCAACCAGCTTTCCCTGATGGATCATTTGATACACTTAGTATGGGTATGAGTTCAGACTATGCGTTAGCCATTTCAAAAGGTAGCACAATGGTTCGCATTGGTAGCTTATTATTTGGTGCAAGAAATTATCCTGCACCAAAATAATTTATTTATTTAGTTTTTGAATGATCAAAAACCAATTGACAAAATGCTTTTACACCAACTATAAATCCAGATTCATCTAAATAAAAATCTGGTGTATGATGCGGGCCTGCTTTACTTGGATCAGTACCTTTTGGTAAAGCACCTAAATTAAAAAAGAAACTAGGCACTTTTTCACCAAAGAATGAAAAATCTTCTGCACCCGTAACCCAAGTTGATTCAGATACATTGTCAGCACCTGCTGCTTTCATTAATGCAGGTAATGTTTTTTTAACCAAACTTGGATCATTATAAGTTACCAAAGTTTTTGTTTCAATTTTCACTTCGGCAGTAGCTCCAGAACTTGCTGCGATGGTTTGTGCAGTATACTTGATTCGCTCATGCACTTCTTTTTGCATTTTACTGTCAAGTGTTCTAATGGTACCACTCAACTCTGCAGTTTCTGGAATAATATTTTGGCGAACACCAGCATTGATGATACCCACTGTGATCACTACAGGTGCAGTAGTTAAATCCATTTGTCTACTTACAATATGTTGCAATCCTTCTATAATTTGTGCAGACGCTGCAATAGGATCTATACCACCCCAAGGTTCTGAACCGTGGCTACCTTTTCCATTTACCTTGATATTAAACCAATCTGCAGCTGCCATGAATGCGCCAGATTTATATTTTAAAGTACCCACTGGAGTTTGAGAATTGATATGAATACCAAATACTGCTTCTACTTTTGGATTGTCTAATACGCCTTCTTTCATCATTAATTGGGCACCCCCTTCTTCATTCGCTGGTGCACCTTCCTCTGCTGGTTGAAATAAGAATACAACTGTCCCAGGAAGGTCTTTTTGCATGGCGTGTAACACTTTAGCCGTAGCCATAAGGATAGATGTATGTGAGTCATGACCACAAGCATGCATTACTGAGACTTTTTTACCATCAAAATCT
The DNA here is from genome assembly GCA_040403925.1 of Sediminibacterium sp. GTDB lineage: Bacteria > Bacteroidota > Bacteroidia > Chitinophagales > Chitinophagaceae > Sediminibacterium. The sequence continues at coordinate 128,472 of JBBAJV010000001.1, forward strand.
GTTGTGACTTTAGAGGCAAATGGTAAGTCATTTCTTTCAAAAACTGGCAATGCATCTATATCTGCTCTTAATGCAATAACAGCACCTGGCTTACCACCTTTTAATACAGCTACAACGCCCGTTTTAGCAACAGGATAGCGCACTTCAATGCCAGGTAATGTTTTTAAGAAATCAGCAATGTATTTTCCTGTATTATATTCTCTATTGGATAATTCTGGATTTTGGTGAAAATGTCTTCTCCATTGAATTAACTCAGGCTCCACTTTTTCTAGAAGTTGGGCATAATTTTTTGGTAGTTCTTGTGCTATTGAATTGCCTGCAATTAATAAGCTGATTGCGAATAACAGTTTACGCATTTGATAGGTTTTTATGATGAAAGAATTTGAATGTATAAAATAGGATGTTTAAAAAATTGATTTGATTTACTTGGAATGCATTATGAGTGATAAATATTTATATAGGGTTGATGTTGTTAAGCTTTGTATTCTCCAAAGATATTTCTTAGAACGTCTGCAATTTCTCCCAAAGTGCAGTTCGCTTCTACAGCAGCAATCACTGATGGCATGATATTTTGTCCTGAGTTGACCGCAGCCGTAATCGCTCCCAAGCAGCTTAATGCAAGTGCTTGATCACGATTTGATTTCAATACTTTAATTTTCTCAATTTGAGCTTGTTGGATACTTGTATCTATTTTAAAAACTGGGATCTTATTATTTTCATCTGAAATAAATTCATTGACACCTACAATGATTTTTTCTTTTGATTCGATGTCTTTTTGATATTTGTAGGCACTATCACTAATTTTTTGTTGCATCCATCCAGATTCAATGGCAGCAACCGATCCACCCATTGTATCAATTTGCTGGATTAATTCAAGTGCCTTGGTTTCTACTTCTACAGTTAAATTTTCTACAAAATAACTACCTGCTAATGGATCTGCAGTTTCTGGGATACCACTTTCAAATGCCACTATTTGTTGTGTTCTTAATGCAATCGTTGCAGCTTGCTCTGTTGGTAAACCTAATGCTTCGTCAAATCCATTGGTATGTAAACTCTGTGTACCACCCATGACTGCTGCAATGGTTTGAATGGTCACCCTTGTAATATTATTTAGTGGTTGCTGCGCTGTTAAAGTGGCTCCACCTGTTTGTGTATGAAAACGCAACATCATTGCTTTTTCATCTGTGGCGCCTAAGTCCTTCATCATCTTTGCCCAAATGGTTCTAGCTGCTCTAAATTTAGCAACTTCTTCAAATAAATTATTGTGTGCGTTAAAGAAAAAGGATAGTCTTTTTCCAAACACATTGATGTCTAATCCTTTTGCTAATGCAGCTTCAACGTATGCTTTACCATTGCTCAAGGTAAATGCAATTTCCTGCACAGCAGTGCTTCCTGCTTCACGTATATGGTAACCAGAAATAGAAATGCTATTCCATTTTGGTAAATTAGAACTGCACCATTCAAAAATATCTGTAATGATACGCATGGAATGTCTTGGCGGATAGATATAAGTACCTCTTGCTGCGTATTCTTTTAAAATATCATTTTGAATGGTTCCAGAAAGTTGTTTTAAATCAATCCCTCTTTTTTTTGCAACAGCCACATACAATGCTAATAAGATAAATGAAGTGGCATTGATGGTCATGGAAGTACTGATTTTATCCAAAGGAATACCATCTAATAAAATCTCCATATCTTCTATAGAACAAATAGAAACCCCCACTTTTCCAACTTCTCCGTCTGCCAAAGCATGGTCTGCATCATATCCAATTTGAGTTGGTAGGTCAAAAGCAACACTTAGGCCCATGACCCCTTGCGATAATAAATAATGATAGCGTTGGTTACTTTCCTGCGCTGTGGAAAAACCGGCATACTGACGCATTGTCCATAGTTTTCCACGATACATATCCTTCTGCACTCCTCTAATATAAGGGTAGGTGCCTGGATCCGGAATTGCCTTTGCTGTATCTGGAAGATCCGATGGGGTATAGACCTGTTGAATCGATATCCCACTGTCCGTTTGCTTCTTGTTTAATTTCATAGTTCAAATTACGAATATTTGCTTGTTTTTAGACCTAATAATTTTCCTTTGTCGATAAATTTGAATCCATACAATCCCCTTATAAGTGTTAATTTTGTATAAGTTGTGTAGTTTGAATTTTTCTAGTTGCACAATACCTTAAATTAATTATTTATGTCTACAATAACCGATACATCTACAACGCCAGTCAGTTTTACTGCAGGTGCGATTCAAGAAATTGAGCGTTTAATGCATGCTCCTGATTTTGACCAACAACAAAGGTTAAGAGTGGGGGTAAAAGGTGGTGGATGCAGCGGGATGACGTATGTATTGGGTTTTGATGTCACTACTGATAAAGACCTTTTATTTTCAATTGAGGGTATCCCTTGTTGCATAGAAACATCGCATCAGATTTATTTATATGGTATGCAGATAGATTGGCAGGGTGGATTGAATAGCCGTGGATTTACATTTACCAATCCCAATGCTTCGAGTACTTGTGGATGCGGAACTTCATTTGCTGTATAGATTTTTAGAAACAATACATCATTTTTGCTCTCTATCGCTTTGCTCAAAAGTTTGCTCAAATGAGTATTCTTATCTAAAAATTAGTTACCAAATTTCATAAAACATTAGTGCATAGCACAAAAAATGCCCCTCGAAATTCGAGGGGCATTTTTAAGATTCAATCAAACTAGGCTATGCGTTGCTAGCAGTTTGTTTTTTTGCTTTTGGTTCTGTACCCAATGGCTTGTTCTTAGCAAAGTCCACTAATACTGGAGCCGCTACAAAGATAGAAGAGTAAGTACCTGTGATTACACCAATCAACATGGCGAATGCAAAACCTCTTGTTACTTCTCCACCAAAGATGAATAAGATTAAGATGGTTAAGAATACCGTCAATGAAGTCATCACTGTTCTTGATAATGTTTGGTTGATCGCTTTATTAATGATAGTCGCATTGTCTTGACCTTTCATTAAATGACTGTCCTCACGAATACGGTCATATACAATCACTGTATCATTCATAGAGAAACCAATCACCGTAAGAATCGCAGCAATAAAGTGCTGGTCAATCTCTAATGGGAATGGAACAAAATTTCTTAAGAAACTAAATACAATCAATGTCACAAATACATCGTGTAATAATGAGAAGATGGTACCTAATGAATATCTCCAATCACGGAAACGAATAAAGATGTACAAACAAATTGCAATTAAGGCGAAAAGAGTTGCTTTAGTTGCACCTGCTTTTAAATCATCAGAGATAGATGGCAATACTTTTTGTTGTTGTTGCTTGTACTGCTCGTCAAATTCTTTATAAGTTGTTCCAGCAGGTAATTGCTTAGATAAACCTTTAAATAATAATGACTCCACTTCTTGATCTATATTGTTGCCTTGATCTTTGATTTTATAAGATGTCGTGATATTGATTTGGTTTTTAGTATCTACCGTTTTAATGATAGGTGCTTCACCAAATACTGCTTTCAAATCGGTTCTTACTTCTTCAATATTGACAGCTTTATCAAATTTAACTGTGAAGCTACGTCCACCAGCAAATTCAACACCTTCGTCAAAACCATTGAAGAAAGAAGCAATACCACCAATCAATACAACTACTGATAAAATGTAAGCATACTTTCTGAATTCAATGAATTTGAAGTTTGCATTCTTAAATACACCTCTTGAAATAGCTGTGAAATATTGGAAATGTCTATTCTTACTTGTGTAGATATCAGTGATCAATCGAGAAACTAGGATACCACAGAATAAAGACAATAAGATACCAATGATCTGAGTGGTAGCAAATCCTAATACAGGACCTAAACCAAAATAAGCTAAGATGATCGCGGTTAAAAGGGTAGTAACGTGTGCATCCAATACTGGAGACATAGAACGCTTATAACCATCCGCTACAGCCAATTGATAGCTTTTTCCTTTTGTTAATTCCTCTTTGATTCTTTCAAATATAATTACGTTCGTATCCACGGCCATACCAATGGTCAATACCAAACCGGCAATACCTGGTGCAGTTAATGTAAAACCTAATGCACTTAAAATACCTATTGTAAATAATAAGTTTAAGATCAACGCGATATTCGCAACCCATCCACCAGTGTTAAAGTAAAGCAACATCAAGGCAAAAATTACTAAGAATGCGATTCCAAATGCCATTGCACCACCTTGAATAGATGCGGCTCCTAATGTTGGACCAACTTGTTGTTCTGCCACAATTTTAGCTGGAGCAGGTAATTTACCACTCTCTAAAATTTGTGCTAAATCTTGTGCTGTTTTTAATGAGTAGTTTCCAGATATTGAAGAATTACCAGTTGTAATGGCGTCGTTTACGTTTGGTGCAGAATAAACAATATTATCTAATACAATTGCAATAGGCTTTCCAATATTCTTAGTGGTCATCTTAGCCCAAATGCTAGTACCAATTTTATCCATATTCATTTTGATGGCTACTTTTCCACGCTCATCAAAATCCTGTGCAGCATTCGCAACATGGTCGCCCTCTAACTCAGCTAAACCATTTTCCAAAGTTTTGATGGCATATAAAGCTAACACGTCTTTTGCTTTAGGATCTGATTCGTCAGGCTTACCATACATGAATACCAAGTTCGATGGGAACTTAGATTTTACTTCTGGTAATGCTAAATAAGCATTCAATAAAGCAGAATCTTTTTTCAAAGTATAACCAATCTCGGCAGGGAAAACGTACTGGCCATTTTTTCCTTGATAAGGTTGTGTAAACTGAACAATTTTTAACAATGGGTTTTTAGCCGCATTTGCTTTAGCCGTATCTATTTTTGCAATAACTGTTGAATCAACGATACCTGCAATGCTCAATTCAATTGCTTTATCAGCAGCTAAAATAGCATTTTGGAAATCTCTGTTTTCAAAAGTATACACTTCAAAAAATTGTAAGTTAGCCGTAGATTGTAAATAAGAACGTACACGCTCTTTATCTGAAATACCTGCTAATTCGATATTGATAATCCCTTTGGCAGGATCTGGGTTAATGGATGGAGACGCTAATCCAAATCGGTCAATACGGGTATTTAAAATTCTGTAGGTATTGTTAAACGCTTGGATAGCCTGTTCTTGTAAATAAGTAGTCACAGTTGCGTCAGAGGCATCAAACTTTAATTTACCATTGCTTCTGGTAGCAAATAATGGGGCTAAATTCCCTGTAGGGTTTAATGTTTTATATTCAGAAGTAAACAAAGTGATCAAATCAGCATTGCTGTTTGCTTTTTTGCTTACTGCGTTGGCTAATGCAGTGTTGAAAGCGGGTTCTTTAGAGTAGTTGGCCAAAGATTTAATTAACCCATCTAATCCAACTTCCATGGTAACGCTCATACCACCTTGTAAATCAAGACCTAACATCAATTCCTTTTCTTTAGCTGCAGCATAAGTTGTCAAGCCAAAGAATAGCTTAGTTTCTTTTGTACTGTCTAATAAACGCTTGTAGTATACTTTTTTAGCATCAGCTACGCTATCGTTGTATAAAAATTGTTGGTCTTTATCACTTGGATAAACCTGTTCTGCTTTGGGTAGTTTGTTGACCCAAGCGGTTGCTTTAGCATCCATTGCTTTTTCATGTGTTCTAACGAACCAAGTAAAAGATAATTGGTAAAGACAAATTAAAATAAGCGCAAATGTAAAAAAGCGCACTAATCCTTTGAGTTGCATAGTAGTTTGGTTAACTTTTTTTAGTCGGCAAATATAGTGGAAACAAGCCTAAAACAAGCCCTATTTGACCATTATTTTGGGGTGAAAATAGCTTGACAAGTCATCTAATCGAGGGACATTTCAAAATAGAGGGGAGAATTGGCTGGAATGCTACCATTGGCATTTGGGCCATATCCTAAAGAGGATGGAATGACCATTTTGATTTTTCCGCCCTTGCCAATCAAAGGCACAGCAATTTGCCATCCAACAATTAAGTCTTTTAATGCATAAGTGATGGTGCCCTTGTCAAATTGAATCCCAGTCATCAATTTTCCGGTGTAAGTCATTGTCAATGAAGTACATAGATTAGGCTTTGCGGTATCCCCAGGAGTAATAATTTGGTATAAAATGCCACTTGGGTGTATGGTATAAGTAATGCCATTGTTGTTACAAAAAGCAATCATGAGTGCTCTTTGAGTAGCAGAACTATCATTCTTATATTCTGCTTTTAAAGTACAAGCAGTGGATTGAGGTTCAGTTTTATCTGATTTACTACATGCCGCAAAAAGGACTATTCCTACAAGGAGTAAAAACAGGCTTGAAAAGGTGTATAAACTTGTTTTTAGATTGTTTTTTGATGTCAAATGGATCATTAGGATGATTTTTTATTTTTTAAGTGCTTGATTTCATTAAAACGTTGTTCATTCATTTCCCAGGTAAATTGTTGGTAAATCCATCCAAATCCCAAGGAGATGAGTACTATGGCGATTAAAATCCATATGATATTACCTCTAGAATTGGCCACCATATTGGCTCTTTCATACCAGCCCATTTCTGCGATCAATAAGACCACAATACCCATCAATAAACTGACACTGAACCCCCTCAAAAAGGGTTTGCGTTTATAATGGAGCAGGGTGCGTTCTTTTTCCCAATAGGCAAAAAATGCAGCTTCGTCTGGATGAATCATGCGCAAATTTATGCATTGAAATCTGTATTCCCTTGCTTTGCCTATATTTAGTGTAATTATTTACGAAAATCAAAACAAATGAAACTGTTCATTCAAAAATTTGGCTTTACCGTATATATGCTAGTGTTGATGCTTCATTTATTTGCACAATTGCTAGGCTATACAAGTATACAATATGGGTCTAAGTTAATCTTATTGCCTTTGTTGATGCTGTACTTTTATGTACAACCATTTTTTGCTGCAGCTCCCAACACCAAGTACCTTATTTTAGTTGGATTGTTTGGATCATTTTTAGGGGATGCGTTTTTATTGTCGGATGCCTTATTTATTCCAGGGATGATTGCATTTATGACGACCCATATTTTTAATATTTTATTTTTTCATCCATTGACCCCAACAAAAGGGGCGTCTAAAGTTAAACTCTATCTAGCCATTATTTTGTTAGCAGCCTTTTGTGCTTTTGTTTATTTATTTTTGAAAGATGCGATGGGGGCTTTAATCTATCCAATATTAGTGTACATGCTTTTAATTTCTACGTCTGCTATTTATACAGTACGTGCATCATTGAATTCAAAAGCAACAACAATTGCCGATTTATTTTGGACCCCAGGTATGTTATTCTATATAGCATCCGATGCGGTCTTGGCATTTAATAAGTTTTATTGGTCTACACAAAGTCCAATAGATAATATAGGTATAGTCACGATGGCGACTTATGGTATTGCACAATTATTATTGGTAAAAGGATTCCAATTGTATTTTGCTAAACAATCAACCATAGCTTAATTATATTTTTATAAAATATTTTCGATTATTGAAAATAAAAAAGTCCTCCAATTGCTTGGAGGACTTTTTTTATACTTTCTTTAAAGTGACTAGTAACCCATACCACCCATATCAGGAGCGCCACCACCATGTGGAGCAGCTTCTGGTTTTGGTTTATCCGCAATCACACACTCTGTTGTTAACAACATAGAAGCGATAGATGCTGCATTCTCTAAAGCAACTCTTGTTACTTTAGTAGGATCGATTACACCTGCTTTGAATAAGTTTTCGAAAACTTCTGTTCTTGCATTGAAACCAAAGTCGTCTTTACCTTCTTTGATTCTTTGAACAACAATAGAACCTTCGATACCGCTATTCTTCACAATCTGACGAAGTGGTTCTTCAATTGCACGACGTACAATTTGAATTCCTGTATTCTCATCTTCGTTAGCACCTTTTAATTTTTCTAAACTTGCAACGGCACGGATATAAGCCACACCACCACCAGGTACAATGCCTTCTTCAACTGCTGCACGTGTTGCGTGTAAAGCATCGTCTACACGATCCTTCTTTTCTTTCATTTCAGTTTCTGTTGCAGCACCTACATATAAAACAGCTACACCACCACTTAATTTCGCTAAACGCTCTTGTAATTTTTCTTTATCGTAATCGGAAGTTGTATTCTCGATCTGTGCTTTGATTTGATTTACACGAGAAGTGATATCCGCTTTTTTACCTTTACCACCAACGATCACTGTATTGTCTTTATCGATTGTGATAGAAGATGCTTGACCTAAATAAGTTAAGTCTGCATTTTCTAATTTGAATCCTTGCTCTTCGCTAATGACAGTACCTGCAGTTAGGATTGCAATATCAGTCAACATTTCTTTTCTTCTGTCACCAAAACCTGGTGCTTTTACAGCAGCAACTTTGATAGTGCCACGTAATTTATTCACCACCAATGTAGCCATTGCTTCACCTTCTAAGTCTTCAGCGATGATCACTAATGGACGACTTGTTTGTGCAACTTTCTCTAAAATATGTAAGATGTCTTTCATTGCAGAAATCTTCTTATCATAAATTAAGATATAAGGATTTTGCATTTCAGCTTCCATCTTTTCGCTATTGGTAACGAAGTAAGGAGAAACGTATCCACGATCGAATTGCATACCTTCAACTACATCAACTGTTGTATCAGTACCTTTTGCTTCTTCTACTGTGATCACACCTTCTTTACCCACTTTGCTCATTGCAAGGGCAATTAATTTACCAATTTCATTATCGTTGTTCGCAGAAATAGAAGCTACTTGCTCAATCTTTTTTGCGTCGTTTCCAACAGTTTGAGATTGTGCTTTTAAACTTGCTACTACTTTTTCTACTGCTTTATCAATACCGCGTTTCAAATCCATTGGATTTGCACCAGCAGTCACGTTTCTTAAACCTTCTCCAATAATAGCTTGTGCTAATACAGTGGCAGTAGTTGTTCCGTCACCAGCTAAGTCAGCTGTTTTTGAAGCAACTTCTTTCACCATTTGAGCACCTATATTTTCGATAGGATCTTCTAAGTCAATTTCTTTGGCAACAGTAACACCATCTTTAGTAATAGAAGGTGATCCAAATTTCTTTTCAATCACCACGTTACGACCTTTTGGCCCTAAAGTTACTTTCACGGCGTTGGCTAAAGTATCAACCCCTTTTTTCATTTTATTTCTCGCTTCTAAGTCGAAAAAAATCATTTTAGACATATTCAGTTATTTTTTAAATTCTTAAATAAAATTCTTTCCTAACAATTAAATAATTGCAAGGATATCACTTTCACGCATGATCAATAAGTCTTGACCTTCGATTTGGATTTCTGTACCAGCATATTTGCCGTATAATACAGTTTCACCCACTTTTACAGTTACAGGCTCATCTTTCTTACCAGGACCAGCCGCTACGATTGTTCCACGTTGTGGCTTCTCTTTTGCAGTGTCAGGGATGATGATTCCACCAGCTGTTTTCTCTTCAGCAGCGGCAGGCATAACAATTACTCTGTCATGTAGCGGGGTAATGTTTAATTTTTTTGCCGAACTCTTAGCCATAGTTTATCTTTTTAATTGATTAATAAAGGTATTAACATAACTGCTATAACCATGCCATCTGTCTTAAAAGCAAATAGATAGGTCAAAATTTCAGTTCTGGTTGTAATTTTGTTACAAGACAGCAAATTAATGCCAAAAATGTCAGTTTTAAGCATTTTTATTATAGATTTGCCACCCCAATAGCTCTTATAATTATGATGAACCGAAGAAATATACGAATAAAAGTAATGCAGGTTATGTACATGTTAGATGCTCAAAACGTCTCAACTGCAGCTGGTTTACTTCAAAGAGAGTTTGATAAGTCCCGTAATTTATTCGTTTACCTAGTTCATTTAATGCATCAAATTGCAAGTTATGCAGAGATTGAGGCCTTACAAAGAGCCTCTAAAAACCTTCCCAACCAAGCAGATTTAGCTGTCAATATCAAATTAGCCGGCAATAGTATCGTTTGGCAAACCCTTGAATCCGAAAAATTCAAAAAAGCCATCGAGATCATTAAGCCACAGCAATGGATTGACAATGATATGGTTAAATCCATTTTCCGTCAATTGGTGGAGTCTCCAGAATATAAGGTGTATATACTTGAAGAAAGTAGAGAAAAAGCCCAGGAAACCGCTATTTTAAAGTTCATTTTTGGAGAACTGATTTTGAAGTCTAGTAATACGATTGAAACAATTGAGTCACATTTTTCCAATTGGGATGATGACGGGGATATGATTATAGGTTTTATGTTGAGTTATTTTCAAAAGCCAGGATCAGTCGATTTCTTAGATTTAGTAGGGGATGAAAAGATGAAATTTGCACAAGATTTATTACGAACAGCTATTGAGAAAAAGGAGGTAACAGAGGCCTTGATTGTACCTAAATTAAAAAACTGGGATCCAGAACGTATTGCTGTCATTGACATGATTTTATTAAGATTGGGCGTTTGCGAATTGCTTTATTTTGATACCATTCCTACAAAAGTATCCATCAACGAATACATCGATCTGGCAAAAGAATATAGCACTGAACAAAGTGGCCATTTTGTCAATGGTATTTTAGATAGTATCCACAAAGAATTAGTGGGAAATGGTCAAATTCAAAAGATAAGTCACAAAGCAAAGTAATTGGTTTGCACTATCTTTATATTCAAGTTTAAAACATAAACAAAACAAAATGACACAAATTTTATTACAAGCACCACAACAAGGTGGTACTTTTCAATTGATCATGTTAGGTGGTATTATCTTGGTTTTCTGGTTTTTCATGATCCGTCCACAAGCTAAAAAAGCAAAAGAGCAAAAGAAGTTTATTGATACAATGCAGAAGGGTGATAAAGTGGTGACCATTGCAGGTATACATGGTACAATCAATAAGGTGAACGAAGACAATACCATTCAATTGGAAGTGAGCCCAGGAAGTTATTTAAAGATTGAAAGATCTTCCATTAGCTTAGAGTGGTCTCAAGCGATCAACAAATAAGACAATGATTTAAATGATACAATCCGAAATTAGCCTCCAAACAATTGGAAACTGATTTCGGATTTTTTTTGAACTGCTTATGACAAAAATGATTGGTTTAACAGGAGGGATTGGATCTGGGAAATCAGTGGTAGCAAAAATATTTTCTACCCTTGGTATTCCTGTGTTCAATGCCGATGAAGCAGCTAAGCAGATCATGCAAACCAGTCCTGAAATAAAAATTAAATTGATCCAACAATTTGGTAATGATATATACAATGAGCTTGGATTGGATAAAGAAAAATTAGCGGCCATTGTTTTCAACGATCCTTTTCAATTACAATTACTCAATGCCATTGTGCATCCAGTTACCATTCAAGCAGCAAAAGATTGGGCGGCAAAACAAACGAGTCCTTATGTGATTAAAGAAGCTGCATTGATTTTTGAATCAGCTGCTGCAGATGGTTTATTTAAAGTCATAGGTGTGACTGCACCGTTGTCATTAAGAATACAAAGAGTCATGCAAAGAGATGACGTTTCAAAAGAGCAAGTAGAAGCGCGTATGCAACATCAAATTTCGGATACGATTAAAATGCGCTTATGCGATTATGTGATTGAAAATAACAATCAGGAAATGGTGATTCCGCAAGTCTTGGAAATAGATAAAGCGATTAGAGCGGCTTTATAATTTTATAGCACCAACGTTTTAATCTTCCTTCAAAATCAAATGGGGTAGTGGCTTTGGTGATGTCTTTGATTTGATCACTCTTTATTTGCTCAGTGTCAATGATAAACTGCGTAAAATTCGTACTAAAATATAAGATGCCTCCTGGCTTCATTGCTTTTAGCATATCATTGATCAATTCCACATGGTCTCTTTGAATATCTAAAATATCCTTCATTCTTTTACTATTGCTAAAAGTAGGCGGATCCATCACCACTAAATCATAAAAATTAACTGGTAATGTTTTTAAATATTGTTTGACATCTGCATGTATAAATTGATAGGCCGAAGATGGAGGTATTTGATTGAGTTTAAAATTGTCTTCACTCCAACTTAAATAGGTTTTAGATAAGTCGACCGAGGTCACTGATTTTGCACCTGCTTTTGCAGCATATACAGAAAAGGAACTAGTGTAACTAAACAAATTTAAAAAATGGGCATCCTTTGATTCTGCTTGTACCATTTGTCTTGTGTCACGATGGTCTAAAAATAAGCCGGTATCTAAATAGTCGGTGAGGTTAACTAAAAATTGTAATCCATTTTCTTTTACGGTGATGATCTTAGATTCCGTGACTGCTTCTTTTTCGTATTGTCCTTCACGATGTGACATACGCTTGCGCAATTTCACATACATCTTGTCAATAGGAACACCCGTCATGTTGGCAATGATTTTTTTGGTTTCGTTAAACCAAATTTCATGTTCCTCGTCGTTGAGTGCATGACGTCTATTGTATTCTGCAATGTAGATATACTCCTCATACAATTCTACACAAATAGGAAACTCAGGCAAGTCATGGTCATAAAGTCTCCAGCAAGAAACATGGAGTCGCTTAGCTTGTTTTAAACGATGCTTATAATTTTTAAGCAATCGATTTTCAAACATTTGAAATTTTTCTGGCGTCATGTATAGAGGACTTATTTTAAAGTAGCCAATGCAGCTCTAATTCTTGCCCAAGCTTTTTCGATATTCTCCATACTATTTGCAAAAGAGAAACGAACACATTGAGGCTCACCAAATGCATCGCCCATCACAGAAGATACATGCGCCGTATTCAATAAGAACATACTAAAGTCTGAGGCATTGGTAATGGTTTGTTGTCCATCAGATTTTCCATAATAACTACTCACGTCTGGGAATACATAGAAAGCACCTTCGGGTGCAAAACATTTAAATCCAGGCATGGCATTCACCAATGCTAAAGTGGTTGTTCTGCGACGGGTGAATTCTTCTGTCATTGCAATAGATGGTTTCAAGTCGCCCACTAAGGCAGACACGGCAGCTTTTTGGGTGATAGAAGAAGTTCCTGATGTAAATTGACCTTGTAATTTTTCCATCGCTTTTGCTAAAGTAATATTAGATGCGGTATAACCTAAACGCCAACCGGTCATTGCAAAACCTTTACTCAATCCATTGATGACAATCACTTGGTCTTTGATATCAGTGAACTGCGCAATGCTTTCATGCTTGCCAATAAAGTTAATGTATTCATAAATCTCATCCGATAAGATGGTGATTTGAGGATATTTTTTAAACAAGTTCGCCAACGCTTCTAATTCAGCTTTGCTATATACAGCACCAGAAGGATTACAAGGAGAGGAGAACATGAATACTTTTGTCTTTGGTGTAATGGCAGCTTCTATTTGTGCAGGCGTTGCTTTGAATCCAGCTTCTACTGTGGTTCTAATTTCAACTACTTTACCACGCGCAATTTTTACCAATTCAGAATAAGTTACCCAATATGGAGTAGGGATAATGACTTCTTCACCTTCGTCCACTAAAGCCAATAATGCATTGGCTAAACTTTGCTTTGCACCAGTGGATGTGATGATTTGATCAGGGGTATAATCTAAATGGTTGTCTCTTTTTAATTTTGTACAAACAGCTTCTCTTAAATCTAAAAAACCTGCCACTGGGGTATAATGACTAAAATTATCATTGATGGCTTTGATCGCTGCATCTTTAATATGCTGTGGGGTATCAAAATCTGGCTCACCCAAGCTAAGGTCAATTACATCAACGCCTTTCGCCCTTAATTCACGACCTAATTTGGCCATTTTTAAAGTTTCTGGTTCACTAAATCTGTTTAAAAGAGAAGATAATTCCATAGTATAAATTTTGTAATTCAAATTTCGCAAATTATTGCCAAACAGCCATCCTTTTTACGTTGCAATTAGCATTAAATTATGCCCTAATTGTGCATATCTACTGTAAACTCACTTACATTTGTTTTACCTATGGAAAAGTTTATCTCTGTGTTCGATATGTTTAAAATTGGCGTAGGACCTTCTAGTTCCCATACGCTAGGACCTTGGTTGGCTGCAAAGCATATGATAAAAAGGGTAAGTGCGGTATCTGATGTCAAAAATATCAATGCATTGCATGTATACCTCTATGGTTCTTTGGCTAAAACTGGGAAGGGACACGGAACAGATACGGCCATTTTAATGGGCTTACAAGGTGAAGACCCTGTCACAACAGATACGCGGTTGATTGCATCAAAAGTGCAAACCATTAAAGATGCACAAACCATTTTATTAGACGGAGTGCATTCAGTGCAATTTGATTACAATAATCATTTAGTTTTTTTGAAGGATAAAAGTTTGCCTTATCATCCCAATGCCATGCAATTTGTGGTTGAATTAAAAGATGCTGTAAAAACCTATACTTATTATTCGGTTGGAGGCGGATTTATAGAAACCGAAGCATCAGAAGATGGTTTAGAGCTGGGTCATTTAATAGAAGATAAAAAGGAAACAAATATCGAAGTGCCATTTAATTTTTTTTCAACCAATGATTTAATTCATTGGTGTATCAAAACAGGATTACCTATATCTGATATTGTAAAAGAAAATGAAAAGCAATTACATACCGAACAAGCAGTAGAAGAAGGCTTGGATCGTTTATGGAAGACGATGCTCGATTGCATTTTTAAAGGTGTGCATGCCCAAGGTATTTTGCCTGGTGGATTACAAGTACACAGAAGAGCATCCGATTTGAATACTAAATTATTAAATAAAGAAAATACTGCAGATAAGACTGGTACAGAAAATAATCTTGAAGCTGATATAGTGACTGATTCAAATTCTAAAAATATTGAACAGTGGATGCAGCAAATTCAAATTGGTGGCGGTGACTTTTCTTATATTTTAGATTGGGTAAGTTGTTTTGCATTGGCTGTGAACGAAGAGAATGCAAGTTTTGGCAGGGTAGTCACTGCACCAACGAATGGCGCTGCTGGTGTGATTCCTGCTGTGTTGATGTATGCGATTAATTTTTGTAATAAAGGAAGTCAACAAGACATTCATAAATTTTTGTTGACTGCGAATGCGATAGGTATTTTATTTAAAAATGGGGCAACTATTTCTGCAGCGATGGGTGGATGTCAGGCGGAGATTGGGGTTTCGTCAGCGATGGCCGCAGCAGGATTAACAGAATTATTAGGTGGAAACCAAAGACAAGTTTTAATGGCTGGAGAGATTGCCATGGAACATCATTTAGGTTTAACCTGTGATCCGGTGGGTGGATTGGTTCAGATTCCATGTATTGAACGCAATACCATGGGTGCGATCAAAGCTATAACTGCAGCGCAATTAGCATTGCAAAGTAAACCAGATTATGCTTTGGTAAGTCTGGATAAAGTGATTCATACGATGTGGCAAACCGCATTGGATATGAATGTAAAATACAAAGAGACTGCAGACGGTGGATTGGCCATGCAGATTCCAATTGGATTAGCGGAATGTTAAGCTTCGATAGCCGCTTCATCTACCAAACTAAAATCTTGAATCACATTGTATAAAGTACCTCTTTCGATTGGAGTTCTTTTTGCTTGTTTGATAAGTCTTACCAATTCCAGAGTTGTCATCGCAGGATTTTGTTCTTCGCTGCCAGCCATGGAGTAAATCTTAGTGGTATCGTCGATGGTGCCATCAATATCATTCACACCATAACTCAATGTCAATTGAGCTACCTGTCTTCCTAGCATTGGCCAGTAAGCTTTGACATGTGGGAAATTATCCAAGTACAATCTTGAGATGGCATACATTTTCAAATCTTCGAGCATGGTTGATTCTGGTACTTCATGCATTGCATTGTCCTTATTGCGAAACTTGAGTGGAATAAATGTATTGAATCCTTTTGTTTGATCTTGTAATTGTCTAAGGCGTTCCATATGATCTATACGGTGTGCATATTTTTCGATATGGCCATACAATAAAGTAGCATTGCTATGCATACCAAGCTCATGGGCTGTCTGGTGAATTTCCAACCACCCATTGGCATCTACCTTATCATCACAAATAATGGTACGAACATCGGGATGAAAAATTTCTGCACCACCGCCAGGTAAAGAATCCAATCCTGCTTCATGTGCCAAACGCATCCCTTCTTGAATGGATACTTTTGCTTTGCGGAACATATAATCCAATTCAACTGGCGTAAATGCTTTGATATGTAATGCCGGACGATGTGCTTTGATGGCACGCATTAAGTCCAAGAAAAATGCTAAGGTTAATTTAGGATGCACTCCACCCACAATATGTACTTCTGTTACAGGTTTGCCATCATAGGATTTTACGATATCCATCATTTGGTCTATCGTTAATTCCCA
The DNA here is from genome assembly GCA_040403925.1 of Sediminibacterium sp. Taxonomy (GTDB): domain Bacteria; phylum Bacteroidota; class Bacteroidia; order Chitinophagales; family Chitinophagaceae; genus Sediminibacterium. The sequence continues at coordinate 144,766 of JBBAJV010000001.1, forward strand.
TCCTTCTTCTTTATGCGCATATAATTTGGAATAAGAACAAAACTTACAAGAGAAAACACAAACATTGGTAGGTTCGATATGAAAATTGCGATTGAAATAAGTAAGGTCACCATGCAATTCATTTCTTTTCCAGTTGGCTAAAGCACCTACATAGGGGAGCGAAGATTTTTCAAACAAAGCCACGCCATCCTCAAAACTGATGCGTTCGTTTTGAATGATTTTTTGACCAATTGCTTTTAATGTAAGGTCTTCTTGAGCATCCACCAACACTTGAATTTGTGCCTTGTTCATAAACTATGAAATTAGGCCACAAAGTTAGTCTATAAGCGCTTGATTACCATCTTATGTTTAAAGTCTTTAGCAATATTTAAGCTAAGCTTTAACCTTGATTATACTACTAGTAAACAAGTATTACCCAATTAAAATACCTGCAATACTTGCAGACAAATAAGAGGCTAAGGTTCCAGCCAATAGTGCTTTAAGGCCTAATTCGGCAAGGTCTTTACGGCGAGATGGTGCTAATTCTCCAATGCCACCAATTAACATACCTACACTACTAAAATTGGCAAAACCACAAATAGCAATACTCACAATCAACAAACCTTTTTCGGTTACAATTGGGATCACCTTGCTGGTTAAACTTTTAAACGCAACAAATTCATTGATGGTTAATTTTTGACCAAGTAAGGTAGCAGCATTTTGCACGTCTATATTTGGGATCCCCATGGCCCAAGCCATTGGATAAAATAATTTGCTAAAAATAAAGTTCAAGCTTAAATCTAGATTGGCGCTAAAAAGATGTCCAATTTTTAATAAGCTCCAATCTACCAATGCAATTAATGCAATAAAACCAATCAACATCGCAATCACATTCATGGCAATTTTAAATCCATCTCCAGCACCATGTGTGATAGCATCGATGGTGTTACTGTATTGGCTCTTCACTTCTAAAGTGACTTTACCCATGGTTTGAGAAGCTTCTGTCTCAGGAAATAATATTTTTGCAATCACCAATGCACCAGGTGCGGCCATCAAACTTGCTGTGATTAATTTTGGGGCTAAATCCATACCTGCTTGCGCACCCATGTTGGCATATACTACAAGGATACCACCAGCAATACATGCCAAGCTTCCGCTCATGCTTGCTAAAATTTCACTCTTGGTCATGGTTGGTAAATAGGGACGAATCATCACTTGTGCTTCTACCTGTCCAACAAATGCACTTGCCACATTACTTAATGCTTCAGCGCCACTCACGCGCATAATAAAATTCATTGCTTTTGCAATCACCGATATGATGCGTTGCATGATACCAAAATGATAAAATAAAGCAACTAAAACACATACTAATATAATGGTCGCAGTTACGTTGAAAGCAAATACAAATCCACCATTGGTAAAATCAGTTGCACCAGCAGGACCCATTGCTGCAACACCTCCGTATACAAATGCCGCACCTTGACGCGCAAATTCTTCAATTTTCCCCATCCCTTTTCCTAAAATTTGAAAGAATCTTGTAATTGCAGGTATTTTTAAGATCAAAATACCGATGGTTAACTGAAGGGCTAAACCGCTAAGTACCAAACGATAGTTGATGTTCTTTTTATTGTTAGAAAACAAAAAAGCAATCATTAAAATCAATACAATGCCAATCAGGCCTTGGAATCTATCCATGGGGTTAATTTAGGAAAGGAAGGTAATTAAATTATTGTTATTTTTTTGATTAGCGTACATAAAAAATCCCACTCGGTTGAAGGAGCAGGATTTCATTAAAGTCGTTATTTCAATTACATATGAGATTGGATCTTCTTGTCTAAAACAGCCTTTGGAACGGCACCAATTTGCTTGTCTATCACTTCTCCACCTTTTACAAAAAGGATAGCTGGAATGGAAGTGATACCAAAATTCATGCTTAAAGTAGGATTCACATCCACATTCACCTTACCAATATTCACTTTGCCTTCGTACTGAACAGCTAATTCTTCGATAACTGGTCCGATTGCACGACATGGTCCACACCATTCTGCCCAAAAATCGATCACACTTAATTTATCACTCTCAATGACTGTTTGTTGAAAGTTCGCGTCTGTAAATTCTAATGCCATAATTGTATTTTTATATTTTTCTTGTTCTCAATTATTGTAGTACAAAATTAGCTCCAAACTTTAATATCTGCCATCTTGACTTTTCCACTTTAATATCCCTCATTGGGGACAATTAGTTGGCTAGTTTCACTTGAACGTTCAATTCTGGGTTCAGGTCTAGGAACTGAACAAAGTCGTCGTTCACTAAAAAGCCTTTCTCAATCGTTAATAAACTTGCAGCAAGTTGCTCCCTTGGTTCTACAAATGTAATTTTAAGGGAAGTCCTTCCTGGGTTTGCTTTAATGTTCTTCTCAAAAAATTCAATCATATCGGCCCTTAGGTTCGCTGGATGTAAACTCAATTCCACAGTTCGTGTTTGTAGCTGCTTCACTGTTTCTAAAAGTGACATCGTCTGAACCTTAAATTCAAAATTATTAGGTTGATTGAATCTGTTTCTAAAAGATCCGTTGATACAGACTTTTTGTCCCACTTCTAAATAATTCTGAAATTTGACATAATCCTCGCTCCATAAGATAAAGTCTGTCTTGCCTGTAAAATCCTCAATCGCAAATGAACCAAAGTTCTTACCAGTTTTAGTGATTCGGTGTTGTACTTCTGTCACTAAACCTGCTAGCTTAAAGTTTTTCCCAAGATTATTGGGGAAACTAATCAAGTTGTCTTTTACGTCGTTGTATTCATTGATGGGCGTGAAGGCGTAATGTTTTAATTCAAAATTAAAATGGTCTAAAGGATGCCCACTCATGAACATACCCGTAATATCTTTTTCGTGGTCTAGTTTCTCAGTCAATGTCCATTCTTCACAAAGTGCTAATTTAGGAATCGGCACTTGCATGGCCGAAGGTAAATCACCAAATAGGGTATTGGTGCTTCCAGTGGTCATAGATTGGATGGCCCCCGCATAGGCAATTAATTTTTCCATGCCATTGGTGCGATCCCCATCTCCCGTATTAAAATATTGTGCACGGTGGTATTCAGGGAAACAATCAAAAGTACCCGAGTAGGCTAAACTTTCTAACGATTTTTTATTCACTGCTTTTGACAACACTCTTTTGATAAAATCAATCATGGTTTCAAAATGTCCGCCTTTATCTCGTTCAATAATAATGGCTTCAATTGCAGCTTCGCCAACGCCTTTTAATCCGCCTAATCCAAAACGAATTTCTCCATTTTTATTCACAGAAAAACCTTGTAAGGATTCATTGATATCTGGACCCAATACTTTTATGCCCATGCGTTTACACTCTTCCATAAAGAAGGTAATTTTATCGATACTACCGGCATGGTTTAACACAGCAGACATATATTCTCCGGGATAGTGTGCTTTTAGGTAAGTTGTTTGATAGGCCACATAGGCATAACATGTAGAGTGCGATTTATTAAAGGCGTATTGTGCAAATGCCTCCCAATCCGTCCAAATTTTATTCAATGCTTTTTCTGCGTGTCCATTTTTCACAGCGCCTTCCACAAACTGCGCTTTCATTTTATCCAATACTGATTTTTGTTTTTTACCCATGGCTTTTCGAAGTACATCCGCGTCGCCTTTGGTAAATCCAGCAATCTTTTGACTGAGTAACATCACCTGCTCTTGGTACACCGTAATCCCATAAGTGTCCGCTAATATTTCTTCCATGATAGGCAAGTCATATTGAATGGCTTCACGACCATGTTTACGTTCAACGAAATTTGGAATATATGCCATGGGGCCTGGTCGGTACAAGGCGTTCATCGCAATTAGATCTGCAAATTTATCTGGCTTTAATTCACGCAAATATTTTTGCATGCCCACACTCTCAAATTGAAAAGTGGCATTGGTTTCTCCTCTTTGGTATAAATGAAAAGTGGTTTCATCGTCTAATGGAATTTTATCCAAGTCGATGGTGACGCCATGGTTTTGTTTGATTAATTGCAAAGCCGTTTTCAAAATAGAAAGGGTTTTTAAACCCAAGAAGTCCATTTTAATGACACCTGCTTCTTCAATCACGGATCCTTCAATTTGTGTGACCCATAAAGTAGAATCTTTTGCAGTGGCAACTGGCATGATCTCTGTTAAATCACTTGGTGCAATGATGATACCCGCTGCGTGAATACCCGTGTTACGAATTGAACCTTCTAGACGTTCTGCTTCATGCAATACGGCTGCTCTTAAATCATTGCCTGCATAAATTTCTCTTAACTTTTTTATATTGTCTATATCGTCCGACTGATAGCCTTCTCTTTCGGCTAAAGATTTTTCTCCTTCTTTTACTGTGATAGGTGCATGCAAACAACGATTGAGTTCTGTGCCTGGTTTATCTGGAACTAGTTTTGCTAATAAGTTGGATTCGGATAAAGGAAGATCCATCACACGTGCCACATCCTTGATACTACTTTTAGCCGCCATCGTACCATACGTAATGATTTGTGCAACTTGTTCCTTCCCATATTTTTCTACCACATAATCAATCACTTTCTGACGGCCTTCATCATCAAAGTCCGTATCAATATCGGGCATGCTCTTACGATCTGGATTTAAGAAACGCTCAAATAGTAATTGGTATTTTATTGGATCAATATTGGTGATGCCAATACAATAGGCCACCACAGAGCCTGCAGCAGAGCCACGACCAGGGCCCACAAACACATCCATCTCTCTACCAGCTCTAATAAAATCACTCACAATTAAAAAGTAACCCGCAAAGCCCATGGTTTGAATAGTGAACAATTCAAAATCAATTCTTTCCTGAATTTCTGCAGTGATGGCATCATACCTTTTATGTGCACCTTCCCATGTAATATGTTTTAAGAATTCCCACTGATTCATGTTGGCTTCCTTGTGAATCTGAAAACTTTTTGGAATAGGGAAAGCGGGTAGGAGGATGTCTTTCTTTAAATTCAAGACTTCCACTTTATCTACAATGGCATTGGTATTGTCGATGGATTCAGGGATATCACTGAACAACTCAATCATTTGGGATTGGGTCTTAAAATAAAATTCATTATTTGGGAACTTGAATCTTCTATTTTTTACTTGAAGTTCATCGTTCACAAAATCATCGAAGCCTGGAGTAGATTGTTTTTCGCCAGTATTGATACATAATAAAATATCATGCGCATTCGCGTCGTCTTCGTTGACATAATGGCTATCATTGGTCGCTATCACACTTACTTTGTGTTTTTTTGAAAACTTGAGAAGTGTATTATTGATGATCTCTTGCTCAGGTATTTGATGTCTTTGGATTTCGATATAATAATCTTCACCAAATAAATCCAACCACCATTTAAATTCTTTTTCTGCGGCATCTTCTCCATCTCTTAAAATGGCTTGAGGTACGTGCGCACCAATACAACAGGTGGTGGCAATAAGACCCTCATGGTATTTTTCAATGAGTTCTTTATCGATTCTTGGGTACTTACTATACATCCCTTCGATATACCCTAATGAAGTAAGTTTGATTAAGTTTTGATACCCCACCGCATTTTTTGCTAATAAGACTTGGTGAAAACGATCGTCCTTATGTTCCTTTGTAAATTGTTTAATATGCCTATCTTTCACCACATAAAATTCACAACCAACAATTGGTTTTACAGTGGGTGCTAAAATATCTTTTCCATTATCGTCTTTGCCAATGACTTTGGTATTTTTCCATGCTTGACTTACAAAATTAAATGCACCAAACATATTACCGTGATCGGTAATGGAGAGTGCAGGCATTTCGTCCTTGATAGCTTTTTTATACAAACCATCAATGGATGCAGCACCATCTAGTAATGAATATTGTGTGTGAACGTGTAAATGTGAAAATTTGGGCATTCGGGATATCGGGATAAGGCACAAATATCGTAAAAAAGGGGGGCTTGAAGGGGCTTAATTTTCCACAAAAAAGGGTTAAAATAAGCTTGATTGAGGCAATTTTACCGTTCTTGACTTATCTTGCCGCTAATGCAAAAAGGCAAGATTACGATATTAGGGCTGGTGTGTATGATGGCAATTTTGTCAAGCTGTACCTTTATGTCTAAGTTCAGTCAGTCTGTGAAAGCAAAAACAGCTCAATTCAAAGCAAAGCCTAAAAGAAGTTTGCCCGCTGTTGTGGCTGTTCCTGAATCCAATAATGGACTTAATAATAGTGACATTGAATTTTTAGATAATATATCAGTTAAGCCAGGTAGAATCTATTTAAAAAAAGCATCAGATGCCTTAGAAGCTGAACCTGTTTTGGCAAAACCAGAACGAACAGATAGAATGCCGGATAATTTAACGGATGTAGAAAAATCCAATTGGTTGCAATTAAAGTATTCTATTCAAATGGATATCGCAGTAGAAGAGATTAACAATATCCCCTTACTACAAAAAATAGACGAGTGGTGGGGCACACCCTATGTGCTTGGTGGATCAAGTAAAAGAGGCGTGGATTGTTCTTATTTTACATTGGATGTAATGAACGCCATTTACAATACCAATTTAAAAAGAACAGCAGCAGAACAATATACACAAAGTGAAAAAATTGATTGGTCAGATTTAAAAGAAGGGGATTTGATTTTCTTTAAAACAGATGGTAGTCGTTCTATTTCTCATGTAGGCATTTACATGACCAATAATAAATTTGCACATGCTTCTACAAGCCAAGGTGTAACCATTAGTGATTTATCAGAACCTTATTGGCAAAAAAGGTTGTACAGTTTAGGAAGGGTGCTTAAACAATAATTTTATTGAACTTTTATAAATTATTGTACTTACTCTAATTTAATGTAGTATTGACTTTCGATCGTCTTTACAAAATCCTGCAGATTAAAATTGGGTTCTTGAATTAAACGTTGCTGAGGCTGATAGTCCATTGGCATGAAACTATAATTTTTACCTAAATAACTAAAGTGAAGAGGTAAGTTAAAACCAGTTACACAGTTTTTATATTCGTAGGTGAATATTTTTTCCTTTTCGTTGTAGCTGTAATTCAACACAGGAATTTGTGTTGTTCTTAAATATTGATCAAATACTTTTTGAAAACCAAACCCTGCGCGCAAAGAAATATAATTTTCAACTTGTTCAGTAGTTACAGTTTGATGGTAAAATTGTTTGTTCAATCCCATTAAAATATTTCTGAACAAACTATCATTATTATTAGCATGACGAATAGTATGTATTAAATTAGCGCCCTTAGAATACATATCTCCGCTACCTTCTTGATTCACGCCGTAGGTACCAATGATTGGAATATCGTTTTTGATATTTCTACGGATGCCATAATTGTATTCGTCTCCCGCTTGCTTACCATAAAAATATTCCGTAAATAAAGTTTCAGAATAATTGGTAAAGCCTTCGTGCACCCACATGTCCGCAATGTCTTTGGTTGTGATATTATTTGCAAACCACTCGTGTCCACTTTCATGCACAATAATAAAATCCCATTTAAGACCCCAGCCAGATCCAGATAAATCACGACCCAAATAACCATTCATGAATTTATTTCCATAGGCCACAGCAGATTGATGTTCCATGCCTAAATGCGGACTTTGTACCAATTGATATCCATCCTCATAAAAAGGATAAGGCCCAAACCAATATTCAAATGCCTCTAACATTTTTGGCACTTGTTTAAACTGTTCAACTGCTTTGGCAGAATCTGAACGAAGTACCCAATAACTAAGGTCGAGTTTTCCTTTTAATCCTTTATAAGTTTCCTTCCATCCAACATAATCTCCAATATAAGGAATGATATTATAATTATTGATTGGATTGGTTACCTGCCAACTGAATCGATTGTTATTATTCATATTGACCATATTCGTCTCTGTAACTTTTCTGCCATTACCAATGGCAACTAAATTTTGGGACTTAGGGACTTGAATAGTTAATTGTGCTCCTTCTTCTGGTTCATCTGATTGATGGTCTTTGCAAGGATACCAAACTGAAGCGCCTAGACCTTGACAAGCCACGGACATCCATGGTTGTCCATTGGCATCTTTCTTCCAGATCCATCCACCATCCCAAGGAGGTCTAATCGCTTCCTTAGGAACGCCATGATAAAATATAGTTAATCCAAACCCTTGTCCTTTTGGAATTTGTTTTTCAATTTGCGCAATTGCGATATTATTAGATCTTGTAAAATTTAAACGAACTGCATTCGAGCTATCATTGATATTAGGCCATAACAAAATACTATCAATCACCAAGGGCATTTGTAAATCAATTTGAATTTGTTTGGAAGGCTTTACTGCTATGGCTTTCCAGCTGACAACACCAACAATAGATTTTACTTCATAATTTGGGGTCACATCTATCACATATCTTTTGATATCAAACCAATCTCTGTTTTCATTCAAACTACCTCTTAATACATCTGTCTCATTTACTATGGGTTGTGCAAAAAGGGATACACTAAACAATGACGTAATTAGAAATAATAGGGTCGTCTTCATAAAATGAGATTATATTTTAAGGAATGCTTTGAATCCTCAAGGTATATAATTATCTCAAATGAACTAAGGGAATTAATCCTCCTCTTTTTTTAATTTGTCCTTAAATACTTTTTCAAATTTATCCAATTTTGGGCCAATCACATACCTGCAATAACCTTGATTGGTATTGTTATTATAGTAGTTTTGATGGTAAGACTCTGCAGAATAGAATTTAGTGAACGCAGTCACTTCTGTAATGATTGGCTTATCCCATGCCTTGCTCGCATCTAATTCCTTGATGTATTTAAGTGCTAATGCCTTTTGTTGGTCATTGTGGAAAAAAACAGCCGATCTATATTGAGGACCTACATCATTGCCTTGTTGATTGGGTGTAGTAGGGTCATGCGTTTTCCAAAAAACAGATAAGATATCGTCTAAACTAATTTTAGTGGTGTCAAAAACAATCTGGCAAACCTCGGCATGTCCTGTATTTTTTAAACAAACTTCCTCATAGGTTGGATTATCAACATGACCACCGCTATAGCCACTTGTGACTTTAACCACCCCTTCTAAACGCTGATAAACGGCTTCTGTGCACCAAAAACAGCCCGATCCTAATGTGATTGTTTGGGTATTTTCCATATTGACTTTTTGAATTTTTGCTTGTTTTTTTGAGGTTTGAGCACATGCGTATAAAGATAGAATGCTGAACAAACCGGCTGTGATATATTTGATTGTTTTCATATAAATAGTATAGTTAAAAATACAACAAATCATAGACCAATTTGTTCTAAGGTTGTTAATGTTTTTTTTAGCTAAATTTGCAACTATTGCACCCATGAAAGTATATCCTGAAAATGCCCTTTCCCAATTAGAATTTGATAAGATCAAGACCATCTTACTCAATTACTGTCAATCCACTATTGGAAAGGAGCAGGTGGATGCCATGCGGATACATACACAGTTGAATTATATCCAGATTACATTAAGGCAAACGCAGGAATACCAATTTATTAAACAGGCCAATCAGTATTTCCCAAGTGATTTTATTTTAGACATCAGGAAGGATTTGAAGCTATTGGGTATTCCGGGTGCGCAATTAACAGGTGAACAATGGTTATTGGTGCGTAAACTGGTGGATCATGTGGGACAACTATTTAAATGGTTTGATTCAGAGCGTCAAGCGGCCTATAGTCATTTATATATGGTGATAGCAGAAAGTTATTTTGAAAAAACGATAATAGAATCCATTGACGATGTGATTGATGATAGAGGTTTAGTCAAAGACAATGCCTCCCAAGACTTGGCAAAGATCCGTGCTCAATTGTACAAAAAAAGACAGGACCTAAGACGCATATTTGAAAAAGTATTGGGTCGTTTGGCCAAGTCTGGTTATACAGCAGATATTGATGAAAGTTTTAGCAATGGTCGACGTGTGGTAGCAGTGTTTTCGGAATACAAGCGACAAGTGAAAGGATTTTTACATGGTGAAAGTGATAGTCGTAAAACCGCATTCATAGAACCTGAGGAAACCATTGAACTAAATAATGATTTGTTTAGTTTAGAGCAGGATGAAACGAAGGAAGTGCAAAGGGTCTTAAGACAATTAACTGCACAACTAGCGCCATACTCAAGCTTGATGATGGGCTATTTGCAAATGGTGGGGCTCTATGATTTTATCAAAGCCAAGGCCCTATTGGCGATAGATATGAATGCGCACTTGCCTGTGGTTGAAAATAAAGCGACTTCGCATTTAATTCAAGCCTACCATCCTTTGTTGTATATATACAATAAAGCATCAGGTAAAAAAACAATACCGGTTAATTTGGAATTGGATGATGAAGCAAGGATTTTGATCATCAGTGGACCTAATGCGGGAGGTAAGACCGTATCCATGAAGACATTGGGGCTTAATCAAGTGATGTTACAGTCGGGTTTATTGGTACCAGTACATCCCGATTCTCAAATGGGCATTTACAAACAATTATTTATTCAATTGGGTGATACCCAAAATTTAGCTTTTGAATTAAGTACCTATAGCAGTCATCTGACGCACATGAAGTACTTTATTGAAAATGCAAATGGGAAGACCTTATTTTTTATTGATGAACTTGGAAGCGGATCTGATCCACATTTAGGTGGTGCATTTGCCGAAGTGATATTGGAAGAACTATCACATAAACATGCGCAAGGCATTGTGACCACACATTATCTGAATTTGAAAGTGATGGCCAATCATAATAAAGGCATTGTGAATGGTGCCATGCAGTTTGATGAAGTGAAATTAGAACCATTGTATCAATTGGTGATTGGCAAGCCAGGAAGCTCTTATACTTTTGCAATTGCAGAAAGAATTGGATTGCCTAAGCATTTAATTAACCGTGCAAGAAAATTAGTAGACACGCATCATTTTGAGTTGGATAAATTATTGAACAGAACCGAACAGGATTTACAATTGGTGCAAAAAGAGCGTAAGGATTTGCATAAACTAATTAAAGAGAACGATCTTCTTAAGGCAGAATTGAATAAGACATTAGACAAAGAAAAGCATTTACAACAGATAACGCTTTTAAGAGAACAAAATAGGGTAGCAGAAGAGAAGTTCACTTATTTAAAAGAGATGGAGCGTAATTTGAAACAAATTGCATTGGATTATAAGAAGTCGGATAAGAAAGAGGAAGTGATGAAGACTTTGTACAATTTGTTATTTAAAAAGAACGACGCCATTGTCATTAATAAGTTGGCTAAAAAAGTTGACAAGCAGTATAAGGAAGCTGCTGGGCCAATTGAAATTGGATCCACTGTGAAATTAAAGAAGAACTACCAAGTGGGCGAAGTCATTGGATTTAAAGGAAAGCGCGCGATTGTAAAAGTGGGGCAGTTGCCTATGAATATAGACGTGGAGGATTTATTGGTCATTGAAAAAATTGATGAGCACAAGATTGCACAAGCAGAAAAAGAGCTTAAGCAACTAAAACAGATTAAACAGAAAAAATAATGATACTAGACGAACTCACTCAATTGAATAAATATGTTTCAGTGCATCCTAGATTCGCTGCAGCATTTGACTATATTTTGAATACTAATTTTGATGGCATGCCAGTTGGAAAAAAGGAAGTAGATGGACAACATATTTTGGCAATCATTTCCGACGAAGATGGAGTAGCTATGTTAGATTCTTGCGCTAATTTTGAATGTCATAATACTTATATTGATATTCAGGTTTGTTTTAACGGCGTGGAAACGGTGGGATGGAAATCACGCAGCTCTTGTGTTGAACCAAGAGGTACTTACAGTAAAGAAAAAGATGTATTATTTTTTGAAGATGCACCAGATCATTTTTTCAAACTGCATCCTGGTCAGTTTGGTATTTATTTTCCAGACGATGTACACGCACCCATGATAGGAGAGAGTAGAATTCGAAAATTAATTATGAAAGTAAAAGTGGACTAAGGAAGTCATTTTAAATAATATTAAATGATTTTAAATTTACTTCATCTAATTTAAAAGTATAGATTCCTTTTTTTAAATCACCCACGTATAAACATGTTCTTTGTGTATAACCAGAAATCTTGCCTTGTTGTAAGACATGACCTTGACTACAAATAATTTTATAAAATTTGCTATTAGTCTCATCACCAGAAAATTGAATTTCTAGTATGCCGTCTTTAACGTTTTCTGTAATAGTAATCATGATTGGTTGATCTATTTGCTTCATAAATTTATCATTATTTAAGCATGATCCTATTGTATTCATATTATTTTATGAAGAATATACTAAGTTGTTTAAAATCAACGCTTTATTTCTAAATATGATTCATTAAGTAACTCTTTAATTTAAAATGTTTATTTTTGAAAAACTTAAATTTCAAAAAAGATGAAAAATTCAATTTTAATCATAGGAATGTTTTTTGCATTTGTACCAATTTTTGCTCAAACTGCACCAGCAAACACACAAGTTCAAAAGGATATCAATAAGGTGTTGAAATTTACCAATGATAATTACAATATGGGTAATATCCCTTATGGTAAGCCAACTGAATTTAGTGTTACAATAGAGAATATCAGTGCTGCACCAGTCACTTTAAATAATGTTCAAGTGAGTTGCGGGTGCACTACACCAAAATTTCAAACTGGTGCGGTGATTGCCCCTGGTCAGAAAACGACAGTTACCTTAGGATTTAATGGATCTTCGATGGGTAATTTTTCAAAAAGCGCGACTATCTTTTTGAGTGATAATTTAGTTAAGACAGTTAGTTTCTCTGGAGTTGGAGTGCAGCAATGAAAATATTCTTAGACTTATATATTAAAGGCTACCTAATTGGTGGTCTTTTTATTTTTCTAATAATTTCTTAATAGATAAATCTTCATCTATTAATGGCCAATGAATACCATAGTTTGCTTGTGAAATTTGATATTCGTTTCTTTCTATCGAAGTAGCATTTAACAATTTACTTGATACTTTATCAAGTTCAAAAAAATATTCAATACCATTAATATGAATGATCATTGAATTCTGTTTGAATGTAATAGATTGAATATTAGGCATCTTTTCCATTGTTTAAAGTTAGTTATTTAATATAGCTATTCAAACGGAAAAATAGGATTACCTCCCTTCGGTCGGTGATCCTTTTTGAGGGGCTCAAACTCATTCAAAACCTGCGGCTTCGCCGCTGTTTTTTGTGTCCATCATACGGCATTATAAATCCTTTGGATTTACCTAATGTATAAATTCATTTTCGACCTCAAATCAAGATTTGGGTCTCATTTTCTTTACACCTTAGGTTTCACTTCGTGAAAATGCCTCGATTCTGTCCAAAAAAAACCACGTAAGTACGTGGTTTTGAATTCGTTTGGCGGAGAGAGAGGGATTCGAACCCCCGGACCTGTAACAGTCAATAGTTTTCAAGACTATCGCAATCGACCACTCTGCCATCTCTCCGCGGCAAATGTAGGAAGGGAAAAGCAATTTTGCAAAAAAATGCCCAATTTATTCATGAATTCAATAGTTCTAATTACTTGACTACCATGTATCTTTACAAAAAAGGACCAAGTGAGAGAATTAGCTGCTTTAAATCAATTTTTCTGGAAGTATAGATTTCGTTTTTTTATAGGAATGCTATTGGTGATAGCGACCAATTATTTGGCCGTTTTAGCTCCTCAAATTACTGGTTATGTAGTTGGTTTGGTGCAAGCAAAACTACCTGGAGGAAAGCCTGTTGCAGGCGCATCAAATGACTTAATTATAAGAGCTATTGCAGGTATCAGTGAAGCGAATCAATTGAGCTTTGGCTGGTTAATCACATTTTGCAGTATCACCATTTTAGTCTTGGCAATTTTAAGAGGCGTGTTCATGTTTTTTATGCGTCAGACGATTATTGTAATGAGTAGGCATATTGAATATGACCAAAAAAATCAAGTCTACGAACATTATCAAGCACTCGACACAGAATTTTACAAGACCCATAGTACAGGTGATTTAATGAGTCGTATCACAGAGGATGTGAGTCGTGTGAGGATGTACACCGGCCCTTCCTTAATGTACCTAATCAACTTAGTTTCTTTGATTGGTTTTTGTTTGTACAATATGTTTTCAAAAGATGTGCGACTGAGTTTGTATGTACTTTCTCCATTACCTATTTTAGCAATCACTATATATTTAGTCAACAGTATCATTAATAAAAAGAGTGAGGAGATTCAGGGACAATTATCAGATTTAACCACCAATGCGCAAGAATCTTATTCTGGCATAAGAGTGATTAAATCTTTTGTGCAAGAAAAAGCGATGTTGGGATTCTTTAAAACCAATAGTGAATTGTACCGTAAGAATGCTGTTAGCTTGGCTAAAGTGGAAGCTTTTTATACGCCTACCATGGCTTTAATGATTGGGTTGAGCACTTTGTTGACCATTTATTTAGGTGGATTACAAGCTATTAAAGACCCAAGTCAGATTGGAACCATTATTGAGTTTGTCATCTATATTAATATGTTGACTTTCCCAGTGAGTGCGATTGGATGGACAGCAAGCATGATTCAAAGAGCAGCAGCTTCGCAAAAAAGATTGAATGAGTTTTTGTCTATTGAGCCAACCATCCAAAATAAGGGTACCCAAAAAATAGACAAGATAAAAGGGGATATCCAATTCAAAAATGTTGATTTTATATATCCTCATTCCGGTATTAAAGCTTTGAATAATTTTAATTTAGACATTCAAGCAGGACAAAAAGTATTGATACTTGGGAAAACAGGTTCTGGAAAATCTTCTATCGCCCAAGTATTAAATCAAATGTACCATGTCAATCATGGACAAGTGCTGGTAGATGGTCAACCAATTGAATCCATTGATTTTTTAGCTTTAAGAAAAAAAATTGGTTATGTGCAACAGGACGTATTTTTATTCAGCGATACCATTCAAAATAATATTCAGTTTGGAGTGTCATCCTCTGATGAAACCATTCAAGCTGCTGCAAAATCGGCACATATTTTAAATGAAATTGAACAATTGCCAGCAGGATTTAAGACGATGGTAGGGGAACGTGGGACGACATTAAGTGGTGGGCAAAAACAAAGAATTTCTATCGCTAGAGCTATCATAAAAAAGCCAGACCTATTTATTTTTGATGACTGCTTAAGTGCGGTGGATGCTAATACTGAAAAGACAATTCTGGCTATTCTTAGTCATCTAATGCACGATAAAACGGCCTTATTTATCACCCACCGCATCTTTTTCAATTTCCATTTTGATTTAATTATCTATATCAAAGATGGCCATATTGCTGAATCTGGTACACACGAAAGTTTGTTAGTAAAACAGGGTTTATACTCGGAATTGTATCATACCCAATTAAGCCAAAATCAACAATAGGTTCAATTTTGCTCGATTTTACGATTTTTGTTTAAAATTTCAATTTTTCATAAACATTTTATATTTTAGCAACAGATTATAATTAACTAAAATTGATATTGTGGAATACGAAAACAACGACAAAAAGATTGAGAGTGTATTTAGTTCAAAAATTCGTGCTGGAAAAAGAAGAACTTATTTCTTTGATGTAAGAGCCACTAAGGGCAACGATTATTTCTTAACCATTACAGAGAGTAGAAAACGTTTCGACGACAATGGCTATGATCGTTCTAAAATTTTCTTATATAAAGAAGATTTTAATAAATTTTTAAAAGCGTTAACAGAATCTTTGGATTATGTGAAAACAGAATTGATGCCTGACTTTGATTTTGATGCATTCAATCATGAGTTTGATCCAGAAAATCCACCACAATATCAAAATACTTATCCATCAGTTACTTCAGAAACTCCATCATTAGCTTCAAACGCTGCAATCACAATGAATGAAGATGAATTGAAGCCTTCTGTTTCAAATGAAACTCCTGCGACTGAATCAACTGAATTGAATGAATCAATTGAAACGACAATTGCTCCTGAAGCAAGTGGAGATAATTTAAGTGGAGAGGAAGTAGATAAATGGTAAGAGTAGATTCAAAAGTGTAAAAAACTACAAGGTTTTTAGCATCCAGATACTACAACCATCATGACCAGAATTACCCAATGATTTTGTCAGTCTGTTGTAACCTAATTTTTCGTACATCGTTACTGCATTAGATAATTCAGGCATTGTTTCAAGGTACACTTGTGCATATCCATTTTCTTTTGCCCAAGCCATTGCTCTAAGCATCAATGCTTTTCCCAGTCCTGTTCCTCTTGCAGTGGGTGCTAAATATAATTTTACCAATTCACAGGTTCCATCAGGCAATCCTTCGGTGGGGAAAATACCACATCCACCAACCAGGGTTCCTTCAATTTCTGCTATATAATAAATGGATCCTGCAGTTTGAAATAATTCAAATAAATGATCTGTGGTTGGGTCATAATAAACAGTACCTGGTTTATTGGCTCCAAATTCAGTTAATGCAGCACGAATTACCGCAGCTAAAGAAGCATTGTCTTTTGGTTCAATCAATCTTATGCTTTCCATTGCTTGTATTGATTCATTAATCCATTGGTTGAACTATCATGTTCTGTTACAGGTTCATTGTTACTTAGTTCAGGTAGAATTTGATTGGCCAATTGTTTGCCTAATTCCACACCCCATTGATCAAAACTGTAGATATTCCAAATGATACCCTGTGTAAAAATCTTTTGCTCGTATAATGCAATTAAGAAACCTAATGTATGTGGTGTAATTTTTTCTACTAAGAATGAGTTAGTTGGTTTGTTACCAGCAAAAACTTTGAATGGAGATAAGCTTTCAATTTCAGCATCTGATTTACCAGCTGCTTTTAATTCTTCCACAACAATTTTTTCGTTCTTGCCATTCAATAAAGCTTCTGTTTGAGCAAAATAATTACTCAATAATTTATCATGATGGTCACCAATTGGATTGTGACTTTTAGCTGGGGCAATAAAATCACAAGGAATCACTAAAGTCCCTTGATGGATCAATTGATAAAAAGCGTGTTGTCCATTGGTACCTGGTTCGCCCCAGATCACTGGACCAGTGGCATAATTCACTGTGGTGCCATTGCGGTCTACAAATTTACCATTGCTCTCCATATTCCCTTGTTGGAAATAGGCAGCAAATCGGTGCAGGTATTGGTCGTAGGGTAGGATGGCTTCGCTCTGAGCGCCAAAAAAGTTGGTATACCAAATACCTAACAAGGCCATAATCACTGGTATATTTTTTTCAAATGACGCAGTTTTAAAATGCAGATCTGCTTCATGCGCCCCTTTTAAAAGATCCTCAAAATTGTCGTATCCAATGTTTAAAGCGATGGACATTCCTATAGCACTCCATAAAGAATATCGACCGCCCACCCAGTCCCAGAATTCAAACATATTTTGACTATCAATACCAAATGCGTTCACTAATTTTTCGTTCGTACTTAATGCAACAAAATGGGTAGCGATATGTGTTGCCTCTTTTGCGTGCTCCAAAAACCAAGTTCTAGCCGTATGGGCATTGGTCATGGTTTCTTGTGTGGTGAATGTTTTAGAAGCAATTAAAAACAAGGTTTCTTCTGCATTTACTTTTTTCAAAGTTTCAGCAATATGCGTTCCATCCACATTACTTACAAAATAAGTTTGCATGCCATCTATCCAATATGGCTTCAAAGCCTCAGTCACCATCACTGGGCCCAAATCGCTTCCTCCAATTCCAATATTGACAATCGTAGTAATTTTCTTTCCAGTAAAACCTCTGTGCTCGCCTTGATGAATTTTGTTACAAAATGTTTTCATTTGTTGTAACACTTTCTGAATTCCTGGCATCACATCCTTGCCATCTAAGATTACAGGTGCTCCGCTAAAATTCCTTAATGCAGTATGCAGTACAGCCCTGCCTTCGGTTTCATTGATTGGCTGTCCAGCAAATTGTGATTCAATGGCTTTATCTAAGCCACATTCTTTGGCTAATTGAAATAATAATTGAATGGTTTTATCTGAAATAATATTCTTTGAATAATCAAATAATATATTCGCTTCTTTGATTGAATAGGATTCAAATCTATTTGGAGCGGCTGCAAACAAATCTTTCATTTGTCTACGGCTCATTTCTTCTTCAAAATGCTTTTTCAACACAAACCATGCTTGTGTGGTGGTTGGATTAATTCTTTCTAACATAATATATATCTATTCTACTTAATTTTTTGAATGACTTCGATTGTTTTAGCTAAAGCTTCTGGGGAAATGTCAAGATGTAATACAAATCTAACTTGGATAGGGGTCATTACATAGGCCAATATATTTTGTTCCTTAAGTGCTTGAACAAATGCGGCAGGGGTGTAGGCGCCAGTCATGACTGCTATGACAATATTGGTTTCAACTGGTAATACATGATCTACAAATGAGGTTGCTTCTAATGCGTCTTTTAATGCAATGGCATGTACATGATCTTCTACCAAACGCTCCACATGATTTTCTATGGCATACATACCAGCAGCAGCTAAATAGCCCGCTTGACGCATCCCGCCTCCAAAAACTTTTCTCCAACGTCTTGCTTTTTTAATAAAAGGAGCTGATCCTACTAAAACACTTCCAACTGGTGCACCTAAACCTTTACTCAAACAAATAGACACTGAATCAAAGACTTTACCATAATCTGCTGCATTTTCCTTTTTGTGGACAATGGCATTGAAAATACGGGCGCCGTCTAAATGGAGTGCCAACTGATTGGCCTTGGTCACCTTTTGAATCTCGTAAAAAGTATTAAAATCATAACAAGCACCTCCACCTCGGTTACTGGTATTTTCTAGGCTCACCAAACTAGTAATAGACTTATGCACATCTATCGGGTTGATAGCGGCTTGAATTTGCGCTGCATTCAAAAGACCTCGGTCTCCGTGTAACAGGCGAACCGAACAGCCAGAATTATAGGCGATGCCTCCTCCTTCGTACTGATAAATATGTGCAATTTCGTCACAAATCACTTCATCTCCTGCCTGAGTATGGGTTTTGATGGCCAATTGATTGGTCATAGTGCCACTAGGGCAGAACAATCCAGCTTCAAATCCAAACATCTTGGCCGTTTTTTCCTCTAAACTGTTGATACTTGGGTCTTCTCCAAACACATCATCTCCAACAGGTGCAGCTTGCATATAAGCTAACATGGCTGAGGTAGGCTTAGTGACCGTATCGGATCTAAAATCTATCATGCAACGAAGATAAATCTAGGCCGTCGATAAACGATGAAAATGACCATTTTGGGTATAAATATTTCTAAAATGTGATTTTGAAGGGTATTCTAGGCTTTATTTGTATTATTGCCTCCAAAAACTTAACTTTGCAGATTCCCGAAAGGGATATACTATTTTGGACTTTCCATCGTTATACTTATAAATAAATCCTTTGCATGAGGCAGCTTAAAATTGCTACACAGATTACCAACAGAGATTCTCAAGCGGTTGAAAAATATTTACAGGAGATTTCTAAAATCTCTATGATTAATCCCGAGGAAGAGACAACCCTAGCTCAACGTATTAAAATGGGTGACCAACGTGCATTAGACAAGTTGGTTCAAGCCAATTTACGTTTCGTTGTATCTGTGGCAAAACAATACCAACACCAAGGTTTATCCTTGAGTGATTTAATTAATGAGGGAAATCTAGGTTTGATCAAAGCCGCTCAGCGTTTTGATGAGACTAAAGGTTTCAAATTCATTTCTTATGCGGTATGGTGGATTCGTCAATCTATTTTACAAGCATTAGCAGAACAAGGCCGTTTGGTTCGTTTACCACAGAACAAAATTGGTACTTATAATAAAGCTAATAAAGCCTATATGGCATTCGAACAAGAACATGAGCGCGAGCCTTCAACAGAGGAACTAGCAGGTATCTTGGAGATGTCAGAAACTGAAATCAATAATATTTTCCAATCTAATACACGTCATACTTCATTGGATGCGCCCGTGCATGAAGCAGAAGATGTGGCCATGGGTGATTTATTAGAAGGCGGATCACATACAGATGAAGATGTGATGAAAGATTCTTTAAGAGAAGAAATTAAAAGAGTCTTAAAATCTTTAAGTCCAAGAGAAGCGGAGATTGTAAATGCCTATTTTGGTTTAGATGGCGAAAATGGCGTTACGATCGAACAAATTGGGATTAAATACGATTTAACAAAAGAACGTATTAGACAAATTAAAGAACGTGCCATTAAACGTTTACAAAAAGCTCGATATAGTAATGCATTGAAAGCTTACTTGGGCTAGTAAAAATTTAACAATATCATAAAAGCCCCAACGATCCTACAGATTTGTCGGGGCTTTTTTTTAGCTACATTGTAGCAGTAAAAGCGAAAAGGATTATGGAAACAGAAAAAGTAGACATCTTAATTATTGGATCAGGACCAGCAGGTTATACAGCAGCAATTTATGCAGCTAGAGCAAACATGAAACCTTTATTATACCAAGGTATTCAACCAGGTGGACAATTAACCATTACGACAGATGTGGAAAACTATCCAGGTTTTCCAGATGGGATTCAAGGGCCAGAAATGATGGTCAATTTTGAAAAACAAGCTGCAAGAATGGGTACCGATATCCGTTATGGATTGGCGACTAAAGTTGATTTCAGCAGTTACCCGCATAAGGTTTGGATAGATGATGAAAAAATCATTGAAGCAGGTGCGGTAATTATTTCTTCAGGCGCAAGTGCAAAGTGGTTAGGTATTCCAAGTGAGGAAAGACTGAACGGTTTTGGGGTTAGTGCTTGTGCTGTTTGTGATGGATTTTTCTTTAAAGGAAAAGACGTAGCCATTGTGGGTGCTGGTGATACTGCTGCTGAAGAAGCACATTATTTATCAAAAATGTGTACCACGGTGCATATGATTATAAGAAAGGAAAAAATGCGTGCAAGTAAAGTGATGCAAGATAGAGTCATGAATACCCCAAATATTATTATGCATTTTAATTCTGAAACAGACGAAATTTTGGGTGATAAGAAAGTAGAAGGGGTGCGTATCAAAAACAATCAAACAAATACTATGGAAGAGATTCCGGTAAGTGCTTTCTTTGTGGCGATAGGACACAATCCAAACAGTGGTATTTTTAAAGACTATTTAAAGATGGATGAAACAGGGTATATCATAACAGAACCTGGTTCAACTAAAACAAATATTGAAGGTGTGTTTGCTTCTGGAGACGTACAAGATAAAAATTATCGTCAAGCTGTAACAGCTGCAGGTAGCGGTTGTATGGCCGCCTTAGACGCTGAACGTTTCTTAGCATCTAAGGGTCATTAATTGACAAAATTTATTCTATGCACATCTATTTAAATGATTTATTATTCAATGGTTTTCACGGAGTATATCCTGCTGAAAAAAAAATTGGAAATACATTTAAAGTAGATGTCCGTATTCAAATGACACCTGCTACAAAAACCATTCATAAATTAGAGGATACCATTGATTATGTGCAAGTGTATGCATTGATTCAAAAAATCATGGCAGTGCCTACGCCCTTACTTGAAACCATTGTAGCCAATATTGCAGATCAAATTTTAGCAGCGCATCCTATTGCTGAATTGGTCTATGTAAAAATCACCAAACTACAATTATCAGTACCTTATTTTGAAGGGACAACTGCAGTTGATATTGAACGTAGTAGATTAAATTATTCCAAATCAACATCGTCCATTTAGGTTTATATTTTTTTATCCTTCCATCGCATTGTTCTAATGTAGAAGAAAGAAGGTAGTAATAAGCTTACCCAATAAATGATCTCACTAAACCATCCATTAGTAATAGGTAGTTGGTAATATTCAAGCACTAGATAGTTGTAGATAATATAAATGATGATGGCAGCAAATTCAATGAGCAAGGTCACTTTGGATTGACCTGTACCGGTCACTGCACTTAACCAGATAGTTGATACAGACATAAAGAGCAGTGCAATAGAAACGATTCTTAAGACAGGAATTCCTTCTGTTAAAAAACCTTCACCTTGTCCATAGATGGAAAGAAATTGTGCAGCAAATACATTGATCATAATCGCTACAATGAAGGCAAATCCAAAGCTCCAGCGCATGATTTTATAAATCAGTTCAATGACTTTATCTTGCATATTTTGTCCAATGATATTACTCACCATGGTAGTGGTCGTAGCTGCAAATGCCCAGGTAAAACAACCAAAAAATCCAAAAATATTACGCATGGCATTCGATACTGCAAGGGATTGTTCTCCTCTATGTTCAATTAGGATATAAAAGAATTCCCAGCTAATAATACTAATCATGTATTGCATGATTAAAGGAGAAGACTGCACCAAAATCAGTTTTACATAATCCAATTTGAGTTCAAACTTTTTAAATAAATCAAATCTTGCGCCAATCTTTTGGTAGTGTATGACAAGGTAAATCACCAATAAACCCATGATCTCTGCAATGATAGAAGCATAAGCTGCACCATTTAAACCCATGGCAGTAAAACCAAAATGCCCAAAAATTAAACTGTAATCAAAAAAGATATTGAACAATGCCTCGGTAGCGGTTCCAATGATCAAGAATTTACTTTGATTGGTACCCACTAATAAGGCATTGCGCATTTGATAAATAAATAAAAAGGGGATTCCCCAAATACGAATTTTAAGAAATTCAATCACCGTATCGGCTCTTGAGGAATCAATTAATAAAGCATGAAATATAGTAGGGGCAATAAAATAGGTAAAACCAATACCAATGATGGATAAGAAAATAGAAATGATGACGCCCTGTGAAAACAAGATACCAATTTCATCTACCCTGTTTTCACCTGCTCTTCTAGAAATAAGGGCTTGTAATCCATTATTGAGTCCTTGACCCATGACCCCAAATATCAAATAATAGACCCCTGTAATGCCTCCAATAGCGAGTGCTTGCTTGCTTAAAGCACCCAGAAAGATATTGTTGATGATGAAGTTAAACTGAGGCACCAAAATAGCCAAGGCGATAGGGATAGAGATGGTCAGTATTTGTTTGCTACTAATATTGACCTGTAAGGATGGGGTCGCTGCTGGTTGACTCATATATTTACAAATCTACAACTAGTTTTAGCAATACATAGGCTCTTTTTTTTGTATCATTGCAGTAGAAATTGACTATGAAAAAAATTGGCATTTACGGCGTACAAGAAAGTACAGCAAATAATAAGGTAGAAGATCTTTATTTGATCGTGGACGAACAGTCTATCTGTTTTGTGGTTAAAAACCATATCGATGTTGCATATATTGCTTTTGAATATTTTGAAAACACTACAGATCAAAATGGGTGGAATCAACTACTAGGTTATTTGCAAAATAATTCAAAACTGATTCAATCTTTTTATAGACAAGTGCAATTTGTGATGAATACAAAAAGAACGGTATTAACTAAATCTGTGAGCTCGAGTGCAGATGCTTTTTACCATAATGAATTTAGTTTGGTAGTTGGCACAAAAATGGAAGAAGAAATTCAGCTACAAAAAATTGGACAAGATCAAGTATTGGTATATAGTGTACCAGATGCTTTAAGCACTTTACTAACTAGGTCTTTTCCAACAGGTAAATGGATCAATTATCTAAGTAGTTTAATTAGCTCTAACCTTACTGATGGTGTTTGTGTTGCTGTTTTTAATGAGTATTTTATTGTTTTAATCTTGCAAAATGGCAAACCAGAATTTGTCAATTATTTTAATAGGAGTAGTGACGAACAGAATCAATACCTGGTGTTGAACGCTTGCGTTCAAGCAAATATCCAACCTAAGGATTCGAATTTAAATGTGATAGGGTATAGTGCCGAAAGAGATGTATGGATGCAGGAATTGGCTAGTTATTTTGCAGGCGCACAAATGCAACACGCACCAGAATCAGGTATTGGGGCTTCTTTAAATGCAGATTATCCAAATCATCATTACGCGCCTTATTTTATTTTTTAAGTCGTAAGTATGAGAATTATTTCAGGAAAATATGGAGGCAGAAGGATTCATCCACCTACCAATATGCCACATACAAGACCTACAACGGATATTGCAAAAGAGGGTTTATTTAATATTTTACATAATAGAGTGGCGATGGATGGGGCCACTACATTGGACTTATTTGGTGGAACGGGCTGTATTAGTTACGAATTGGCTTCTAGAGGGGCGGAACAATTGACCATTGTGGAAAAGGATAAGACAATGCTTGATTTTATTAAAAAGAATATTGATTTTTTGAAGATTGAAAATGCAATGACCATTCAGATGGATGTATTTCAATTTCTAGCCACTTGCCATCAACAATATGATATCATTTTTGCTGGCCCACCTTATGCTTTAAATACCATTGATAATTTACCAAAAATCATTGTTGAAAAGAAATTGATCAGTCCTAAGGGCTATTTTATATTGGAACATACCCCTCGTAACGACTATAAAACATTTGAAGGCTATAGTTTCCAAAGAAATTATGGTGCCACCATTTTTAGTTTTTTTGAATGCATCTAACTAAAGCCGAAGCGCGTACCATATTATCCCAAAAAAGAGCTGCACTGACTGACGCTGAATGCATGAAATTAGATGATTTATTACTGATTCAGTTGCAGCGTATTGATTGGTCAAGCACCGAAATCCTTGCTAGCTTTTATCCTTTAGCTAATAAGAACGAACCCAATACCTTACTATTCGAAAAATACATCAAGACCTTATACCCGTTCATTAAGTTCTGTTATCCTATTGTGGATTTCGAACAACATCAAATGGATTTTTATTTTGAAACGGAAACTTTACAATTGAATGCATATGGTATTCAAGAACCTTTACCTTTTAACCAAGTAGCACCAGAAAGTATTGATATAATATTAGTCCCTTTATTGGGGTTTGATCAAAATGGATATCGTGTTGGATATGGTAAGGGATACTATGATCGCTACTTAGTAAAAGCGAGTAAAGGGATGCAAAAAATAGGTGTCTCTTACTTTGAGCCGATGGACAATTTCACTGATACCAACGAATTTGACGTACCTTTATCTAGTTGTATCACGCCGTGGAATACCTATGAATTTGAATAATCTTTTTTTAAAATCTTTTAGAGTACTGCTCTTACCTTTTGCTATAGTATATGGTTGGATGGTGGCATTTCGCAATTGGATGTACACTAAAAAATTTTTGACATCAGTTCATTTTAACCTGCCTATTATTTGTGTTGGCAATCTTTCTTTAGGTGGCACTGGAAAGTCACCCATGGTGGAGCATTTATTATCTATTCTTTCCAACGATTATAAAACAGCCACATTAAGTAGAGGCTATAAAAGAAAAACCAAAGGCTATGCATTAGCGGGGGAGCAATCCACTGCTTTAGAAATTGGGGATGAGCCGATGCAGTTTCATTTGAAATTCCCAAAGGTAGCAGTGGCAGTAGGAGAGCGACGCATAGAAGCCATCCCACAATTGGTACAAGACATCCCCGATTTACAAACCATTATTTTGGATGATGCTTTTCAGCATCGCGAGATTGATGCACATTTTAGTATTCTTTTAACCGAATATGATAACCTGTATTGCGATGATTTCTTTTTCCCAACTGGTGATCTTAGGGATGAACGAAAATCAGCTAAACGTGCCAATATCATTGTAGTGACTAAATGTCCATTGGATATGACTGAGGCTGATAAAGCCGAGGTATTGGAAAAGCTGAATCCAGCACAACACCAATCTGTATTTTTCACAGCCATTGCTTATGAAACACCTTATCATATTTACAATCCATCCGACCAATGGGTATTGACCATGCGAGATGAGGTCTTGTTGGTTTGCGGTATTGCCAACCCCCTCCCTTTAAAAAATTATTTACACGAACACACACACACTTATTATCAATTAAGTTACAGCGATCATCACATTTTTTCTATTGAAGATTTAAATGAAATACGCAATAAATTTGAACAGATTAACGCCAAGAGTAAGCTCATCCTTACCACAGAAAAAGATGCGGTTAGATTGGTGAAGTATTCCAATGAATTAAATGATATGCCATTGTATGTACTTCCGATCAAACCCTTTTTTCTATTTAATCAAGCAACTGAATTTAATCAATTGATCATTGATTTTGTAGCACAATATCATCAACAAACAAATGAACAGTAAAAAAGACAAGAAGAAGTCAAAAACAACTACAAAACAAACCCATTTAACGACAACGTATAAAGGGGTATTAGACATCGCTAAATCAGGTATGGGCTTTATTATCGTACAAGGATTAGAACAAGATATATTAGTTTTCCCTACCGATTTTAATACCGCACTTAAAGGAGACGAAGTCCGTGTTAAAATCACCAAAATAAGACAAGGCTCTGGGAAAAAAGAAGGCAAGGTGATGGAGATTGTAAAAAGAAAACAAGTTTCATTTTCTGGCACGATGCAGATCATGCAACACCATGCTTTCTTTTTACCCAATACTATCCATCCAATGCCAGATATTTATATCCCAATGGATAAATTAAAAGGGGCAAAGACGGGGGATAAAGTGATTGTACAATTGACCAAATGGGAAAATTCAAATAAAAAACCAGAAGGAGAAGTTTTAGAAATATTTACACCTGAGAAAGAGAATGATATGGCCATGAAATCGATTGTGGCAGAATCTGGATTCCCGTTGGTATTTGATGGGGAAGTATTGGCATTTGCAAAAACACTCTCTGATAAAATCACCCCAGAAGAAATTGCAAAAAGAAAAGACTACCGAAAAATTTTGACATTCACCATCGATCCTGTGGACGCGAAGGATTTTGATGACGCTATTTCTTTTCAACATTTAGACAACGGTCATATAGAAATTGGGGTGCATATTGCTGATGTAAGTCATTTTGTGCAACCAGGTACCGCAGTGGATAAAGCAGCTTATGAAAGGGCTACATCCGTGTATTTACCAGATAGGGTGTATCCAATGTTACCAGAAAGAATTTCTAATGAATTGTGTTCATTAAGACCAAAGGAAGAAAAATTAACATTCTCAGCCACATTTGAAATAGATACTACTGGTAAGATTGTGCATACCTGGTATGGTAAAACAGTGATCTTTTCTGATCGCCGATTTACTTATGAAGATGTACAAGAAATCATAGAAACAAAAGAAGGAGACCATAAAGAAGTGATTTTATGGTTGCATGACTATACCCAAAATTTGAGAAAAAAACGTTTCGAAAATGGGGCCATCAATTTCTCCTCTCAGGAAGTTCGTTTTACTTTAGACGCCACTGGGAAACCAATTGGAATCAATGTAAAAGAAAGTAAAGCATCTCATCAATTGATCGAAGAATTGATGTTAAAAGCGAATCAATTGATTGCAGAAAAAATGGGTACTGTGAAAGTTAAAAAAGAAGTCTTGCCTTTCCCTTATCGTGTGCATGACCAACCTAATGAAGATAAATTAAATCCATTTGTGGTCTTTGCTAAAAAGTATGGATACCCTTTTAATATTGATTCTCCCGAACATATTGCGCATAGTTTTAACAATTTAATGTTGGCTTCAAAAGGCAAACCTGAGCAACATGTATTAGAGCAATTGGGTATTCGCACCATGGCAAAAGCGGTGTATACCACCAACAATATTGGCCACTATGGATTAGGATTTGAACATTATTGTCATTTCACTTCTCCAATACGCAGGTATCCTGATGTGCTTGTGCATAGAATCGTGCAAAGTGTATTAATGGGCAATGCGATGAATGACGAAGGATTAGAAGAAAAATGTGCACATTGTAGCATGCGCGAAAGAGCTGCGATGGAAGCAGAGCGTGCTGCCAATAAGTACAAACAAGTTGAATTCATGCGTGATTATTTGGGACATAGTTTCGAAGGCATCATTAGTGGAGTGGCTAGTTTCGGCTTTTTTGTAGAAACAGTGGAGCACAAGTGTGAGGGTTTAGTGACCATTGCTAGCCTCTCTAAATTTGACGACTTTAGATTGATTGAAGCAGATTATGCTTTAGTAGGTTCAAGGTCGGGCAGAAAATTCAATATGGGAGATAAAGTCATTGTCAAAGTAGCTGCAGCCAATTTAGATAAACGCCAATTAGATTTTGAATGGGAAGTGAATGGGATGCTGAATAAAAAAGATTGATTTGCAATTAATAAGCTGTCAAGGTTTCTTCAAAAACAATCCCTTCTTCTGCCAAGCTTTTTAAAATAGGTTGGTAGATTCTTGCGTCAATTGGAATATGCAATCCTGTCAATTGAATCTCCCCTTTTAAATAAGCACATACACCCATTGCCAATGGTAAACCCACTGTGGTGGCCATGGCTGTATGGATTGCATCTGTTCCAGTAAATACCATACTACTATCCAATTTGAATCGACGATCACCAATGCTGTATTCAATTTCATGCAACATCACCACTAAATCTTTATCTGTGTCTGCTAGCTTCCATTTGTCTTCTAATAACCATTGCAAGATGCTTGCATTGGAATTAAATTGGGCTGGAATTGAATTAGCATCGTACAATCCAATGAATTCAAGTTGCTCTTTAATGGTTGGATCTTGATTAAATTTTAATAAGACTTGCTCTAATTTATTTTCTTGAATATGTGTTGCAAACCAATTTTGAACAGTGGTATTTGGTGCTAATTCAATCACTGTTTCATCGGTTAAATACAATTGCACAATAGCATTCCAGCCAATGCAAAATGCAGGATAGCGTAGGGTAGTGCGTACAAAATTGTGCACTCCATGTAAATGGTAAGTGTCGATATAGGATAAGGAATTTCTATTGGGGTAATAAGCCAAATGGCCTATTACTGGCAAGTCCACCAAAGGTGCTTGTTCAAATATTATTGCATAATCTTTAGAAACTGTAGCACCATTTTCTAGATAAATGGCTCCTGCTTTTCCTGCTAAAATGATATTTCTTGGATTCCAACTAATCTTATAATGCCATGGATTGTCATCACTTTCTGGTGCAACCAATCCGCCACAATGCGATTTAAAGCTGGTAATTTTGCCTCCTTTTTCATGAATCTCATCTATGATAGCCATGGCACTCATATGGTCAATTCCGGGATCTAAACCCATTTCACAGAGGAATAAAAGTTGTTTAGATTCAATTGCTGAGGCAATGGAACGCATATTATCGTCTACATAAGACGCTGTGAACAATGGTTTTTCAAAATGCAAGCAATCTTTAGCCACTAAAAAATGCAGTTGCGCAGGCAGCATGGAGACCACGATATCTGCTTTTTGAACTAAATTTTGGCGATTTAATTCATTTTTGATGTCGATACCAAGCGCAATGCCATTAGGGGCATTATTCCACTTATTTTTAGCCGTTGCTTCATCACCGTCTGCTAGGACAATATACCAGTCATTTTCAACCGCTTTTTGTTGTAAATATTGGATTAAAACTGTGGCAGATTTGCCGGCTCCAATAATGAGAATTGTCTGGCTCATTTTTGAATATATAAGTGGTTAAAAATGTATGGGTTAAAGTTAGTATTTATTACCAATTACTGTGGATAAAATTGTGTAAATTAATACTGATTTTAAGCATAAAAAAGGGGTCAAAAAGGTATATTCGTGAGCGTTCGTATCCTAGGTCTTTTTGGGCACAGGAAATAGACTATAAGAAACAAAAAATATGGAAGAAAATTTAGGTGGAAATTTAGGTCTAGAACAGACCCAAGACAATGATCGAGTGATTAGAGTCAACATCGAAGAGCAAATGAAAACCTCTTACATTGATTATTCTATGTCTGTGATTGTAGGTCGAGCTTTACCCGATGTACGTGACGGTTTTAAACCTGTTCACCGTCGTGTTTTATTTGCGATGCATGAATTAGGAAACAACAGCAATAAAGCATATAAAAAATCTGCTCGTATTGTTGGAGAAGTGATGGGTAAATTTCACCCACACGGTGACACCGCTATTTATGACACTTTAGTGCGTATGGCACAAGAGTGGACAATGCGTTATAGATTGGTGGATGGACAGGGTAATTTTGGTAACCAAGATGGAGATCCACCGGCAGCCATGCGTTATACGGAAGCGCGTTTGCAAAAGATTTCCGAAGCAATGTTGGATGATTTAGAAAAAGATACGGTGGATTATCAATTGAACTTTGATGATAGCCTATCTGAGCCAAGTGTGCTTCCTACAAGGATTCCACAGCTTTTAGTAAATGGATCATCTGGTATTGCGGTGGGTATGGCTACGAATATGTTGCCACATAATTTAAATGAAGTAGTGGATGGATGTATCGCCTACATTAACAATAAAGATATCACGATTGAAGAATTAATTGCCATTGTAAAAGCGCCCGATTTTCCTACAGGGGGTGTGATATATGGCATGGAAGGCGTGAAGCAAGGTTTGATGACAGGTCGTGGACGTGTGGTGTTGCGTGGAAAATGCAATGTAGAAACAAAAGCCAATGGACGTGAGATGATCGTGATCAATGAAATTCCTTACCAAGTGAATCGTGATCACTTAACTGATCGTATTGGTCAATTGGTAGTGGATAAAATAATAGAAGGGATTACGCATGTCAACAATGAAAGTAACAAACGTGAAGGAACACGTATTGTGATTGAATTACGTAAAGATGCAGTGGCGCAGGTGATCATCAACCAATTATTTAAATTCACAGAATTACAAACCAGTTATGGTATCAACAATGTGGCTTTAGTAAAAGGTCGTCCAAGAATTTTGAATCTAAGAGATTTAATTTTAGAGTTCGTTGATTTTAGAATGGAAGTAGTGATTCGTCGTGCTAAATTTGAATTAAGAAAAGCCGAAGAGCGTGCACATATTTTAGAAGGCTATTTAATTGCCTTAGATCACCTAGACGAAGTGATTCGTTTGATCAGGAATTCTCCAAATCCTGAGGCAGCAAAGGAAGCTTTAATCACAGCAGGATGGGGTATTTCAGATATCCAAGCGAAAGCAATTTTAGAATTAAGATTGCAACGTTTAACGGGCATGGAGCGTGAAAAAATTAAAGAAGAATTTGACCAATTAATGAAATTGATTACTTCTTTAAAAGAATTATTAGGCAGTGAACATTTACGTTTTGAACTCATCAAAACAGAATTATTAGAAGTGAAAGAAAAGTTTGGTGATGAGCGTAAATCTGAGATCCAATACTTAGCGGATGAAATGCGTATCGAAGATTTAATCGAAGAAGAAGATGTGGTGATTACCATTTCTCATTTAGGATATATCAAGCGTACATCTGCCACTGAATATCGTCAACAAAAACGTGGAGGTCGCGGTGCTATTGGTTCAAAGACAAGAGAAGAAGATTATGTAGAGCATTTATTTATTGCATCTACCCACGATACCATGTTGTTCTTTACGGAAAAAGGAAGATGTTTCTGGATGCGTGTGTATGAAATTCCAGAAGGTGAAAAAACAAGTAAGGGTAGAGCGATCCAAAATTTAATTCAACTTCCACAAGACGATAAAGTAAAAGCAATTATCGAAGTTCGTAATTTGGCTGACAAGGATTATGTGAACAATCATTATATCATTTTATGTACTAAGAAGGGAATCATCAAGAAAACATGTTTGGAAGAATTTAGTCGTCCAAGAGTGAATGGTGTGAATGCTATTACCATCAACGAAGGCGATGAATTATTAGCCGCACGTTTAACGGATGGTAACAACGAAGTAATGATGGCTGTGAAGTCTGGTCGTGCCATTCGTTTCCCAGAAGAAAAAGTAAGACCAACAGGAAGAGGTGCGATTGGTGTTGCAGGTATCGAAGTGGATGATGAAACGGACGAAGTGGTTGGTTTAGTTTGCGTAAGCAGAGAAGATAAGGACCGTACTATATTAGTAGTGAGTCAACAAGGTTATGGTAAGCGAACTCCAATTGATGACTACCGTATCACCAATCGTGGTGGTAAGGGCGTTAAAACCATCAATGTGACCGAAAAAACAGGATCCTTGGTTGGTTTAATGGATGTGTTAGAAAAAGAGGATCTAATCATCACTTGTAAGTCTGGTGTAACCATTCGAACAAGTATTGCTGATATTAGAGAAGCGGGTAGAGCAACTCAGGGCGTTAAATTGATTCGTTTAGACGAAAACGATGAGATTGCTGCCACTTCTAAGATCGAAGAACAGGACGTTCCAGAAGAAGGTGAAATTGCTGATATAGAAGCTATTGCAGAGTATACTTCAACTAAATCAGACCTAAATGTAGGGGATGATGCACCTGCTGAATTTGATGATATTATTAATAACGAAGGGGAAGATACGCCCGAAGCATAAATTAATTAACTTAGAACTATAAAATAATCATTATGAAAAAATGGATTGGTGCAATGTTTATGATGACATTGATGCAAACAGCTTTCACTCAAGACTTTAAAAAAGTGGAGACAGGCTTGTTATTAAGTAATTTTGAGGTTGCCAAGACAGAATACGAAAAAGCTGTTGCTAAAAAAGCGAGCCTAGAAACAACTGCAGAAGGGTATTACTGGAAATCAAAAATTTATGCAGGTTTATCTAAGGATCCAGCTGCTAAATATCCAGATGCAGCTGAGAAATTATACAAAAGTTTAGAAGACTATATTAAAGCCGATCCTGAATTCACTTTTGCCATTAAAAGTGGTCAAGAACCATTTTTTGAAGTGTATATTAAAAGTTTTAAAGATGGTGTAGCTGCTTTTGGAGAAAAGAAATGGAAAGATGCTGCTGCTAATTTTGATAGAGGTGTAGTTTTAAGTGATATCATTTTTTCAAAAGGATGGTCTACTAACAAGCAACCATTTGATACCACAACATTAATGTATGCAGGTTATTCAAACCAAAATGCAGGTAATGATGACCTTACTATCAAGTATTATACTAGAATGATTAATGCAAACATGAAAGCGCCTGATCTTTTGGACATGTATAAATTTGTTTTAATTAAGGCAGCCGAGAAGAACGACAAAGCCTTATTTGATCAATACTATACCATTTCAGAGAAGAATTATCCAGAAGAAAAATGGTTTGAATTTAGAGCAGATTATATAGATAAAAATTTGACTGCTGAGGAAAAAGTGGCTGCTTATGAAGCTCAAATAGCTGCGAATACGATCAATGAAACAGAATGTCAAATGTATGGCGACATGTTCATGGCTTCCAGAAACGTGGATGGATTGTCTGACGATAAAGCAAATTATTTCTTAGATAAAGCAGCGGATGCTTATATGAGAGCCTATAAATTGAACACTACAAACTTTGCTGCAGCTTTTAACGTAGGGATTAGTTATTATAATCAATACACGGTCTTAGATGACCAATTTGGAAATAATATCAGGGCTTTACAACTATTAAACACCAACAAGCCAGTTGCTCCTAAAGATCCAAAGAAGAAATTGGCTTTTGATGCTGCATTCAAAGCACAACAAGATTCTATCAAAAAATTGAATCTAGCCCTGGATGCACCCATGAAAGCAAAAGTGGACCAAGCCATTGAGTGGATCGAAAATGCCTTCAATATTATTAAGGATAAAGCAACCTTAAATAGAAATGAGAAGAATGTAGCTTCTAGATCAGTGGATTTCTTAGCGACTTTATATGCTGCTAAAAGAGATAAAAACAGAGCCAACCAAAAATTATACGACGAGTTAGATGCGAAGTTTACCAAATATGATATGCTTCATGACAAATACCAATAGTAATTAAGCCATTGGTTAATCCCAAGAACTTAAAAATATTAAAGCCTTCCCAAACGGGAGGGCTTTTTTGTTACTTATACAAACTAATATATAAATGGATTCGGTATACAGTAAGCACAATCAACTACAAACAGGGTATTATCTTCAATATACTATTTAACATAATGTTAATTATAAGCAAATAATATAGGTTTAAATCTATCTTTATACTGTTTGTTCAATACGAAATAGGTTGTATTTTGTAGGATAAACATATGACACTATGCCATCACATTCATCTAGAAGAAAATTTGTACAAGACGCTGGTATAGCATCCATCGCTTTAAGTTTAAGTCCACAGTTGATCAAAGCACAATCCAATGCTAAAAAAGATATCATTAAAATTGGTGTGATTGGAACCGGGTTTAGAGGTCAAAATCATATCGAATTATTGGTGCAACGTCCAGATGTGGTGCTTGTCGCATTTGCAGATCCGGATGATAAGATGATGGCAGACGCCCAAAACATCCTTAAAAAGGCTGGAAAAACAGCTGCTATAGAGTATAAAAATGGCAAGGAAGACTATAAAAACCTATTAAAAAGAACGGATATTGACGCAGTGATTATTGCCACTCCTTGGGAATGGCATATTCCCCAGGCGATAGAAGCCATAAAGAATGGCATCATTCCAGGCGTAGAAGTTTGTGGTGCTATTAATATTAAGGAGTGTTGGGATGTAGTGAACGCAAGTGAAAAGTACAATATACCTGTCATGTGTTTGGAGAATGTATGTTATCGTCGTGATGTATTGGCGGTCTATAATATGGTTAGAAAAGGCCTATTTGGGGAATTATTACACCTACAAGGTGGTTATGAGCACGATTTAAGGGGTGTTAAGTTCAATAATGGTGTAACTGCCTATAATTCAGGGGCGGAATTCGGTGAAAAAGGATATAGTGAGGCAAAATGGAGAACAAACCACTCCTTATATAGGAATGGCGAATTGTATCCTACCCATGGACTAGGACCTGCTGCAATGATGATCGATATCAATAGAGGGAATCAATTAACAAGACTATCTTCTGTAGCAACTAAGGCAAGAGGTTTACATAAATATATAGTTAACCACCCACAAGGTGGTAAAAATCATTATAATGCTAAATTAAATTTTAAATTAGGGGATATTGTAACAACCAGTATTCAGACATCTAATGGAGAGACAATTTTATTAACGCATGACACCAATTCTCCCCGTCCTTATAACCTGGGCTTTAGAGTTCAAGGAACACAAGGCCTTTGGCAGGATTTTGCAGCTGGTCAATTTACATCGGGACATATCTATATAGAAGGACTTTCCCCTAAAGCACATCAATGGGAAAACCCAGAAGCCTATTTAAAGCAACACGACCATCCATTATGGAAGCGTTTTGAGGCAGATGCCACTGGTGCTGGTCATGGTGGAATGGACTTTTTTGTGATCAATGCCTTTTTAGAGTGTATTAAAAGAGCCGTTCCATTCCCGATGGATGTATATGATTTAGCGACTTGGTATGCGATTACGCCATTATCTGAAAAATCGATTGCAGAGAATGGTCAGGTGCAAGAAATCCCAGATTTCACCCGAGGAAAATGGAAAAATAGAAAGCCAGATTTTGCAATGGATGACCAGTTTTAAAGTATTTGATTGAATGCTTTCAATAATTGAATCTGGTTATTGGTTCGGTCTAAATTTTGATTAGGTCTTTCTACACGGTAATAATTATCAAATTCTAGAAAGTCGGTCAAGAATCGGAGTGCTTGCATATAAATGATACTTTGTCCTGAAAATGCAAAATGGTCTTTTTCAAAATTTGTCAAGAACTCCCCCATCGCTTCTAAATAGCCCTCTTGTATTGCAGTCCATCTTTCCGGTAGCACTTTTATTAGGTTTAAATCCTCACAAGCTTCATTGACTGGACAAAGGTAGGTCCTACACATATCGCCAATATCACTAATAAAATAGCCTGGCATGGTGGTATCTAAGTCAATCACACAAATAGCAGCATCTTCTTTAAATAAGACATTGCTAATTTTTGTATCATGGTGTGTGACTCTTAAATGCGCATCATGATGCCCTGTAAAATGCAACCATTGTTTTACATACGCTTGATGGGATTGTAAAAATTGAATGGCGTCTTTTGCCTGTTTAATCCTATTGGCATCTCCATGTATCAAAGCATGTTCAAATTGATGGTATCTTAAATCAAGGTCATGGAATTGTGGGATGGTTACTTTAAGCTGTGAGATTGGGAATTCAATTAAACTTGCAGTAAAAAGTCCAAATTGATTGGCAGCTGCTTTTGCTTGAGATGCAGTTGATAATACATCTAAGGCAATACCGTCTATTTTTTTAAATGCACGATAGTGTTTCCCCTCCCATTTGATCAATGTCTCCCCTACTAAATTTGGCACCAAATGTGTAAATAATTGATCCGGTTGATTGGTATTGTAATACTGACCAATGGCTTTGAAATTATGATCAATTGCAAAAGGATCTTTGAAAATTTGGGTATTGATATTTTGTAGAATAAAATCACCTTGCACCGAATGTACTTCAAAAGTTTCGTTGATTAACCCTTGCTTTAAAGGGATAGCCGTCGCATTTCCCCATCCATACTGATCAAATATTGATTGCATCATAATCTTGATAAATGTACAAAATTAACAGCTTACTGACTATCTTTAAGAACTGAATATTAATTACATCATCACCATGGACAGAAGAAAATTTATCAATTTAAGTGGATTAGGGGTCACCAGTTTTTCGATACCCAATTTCATCCAATCAACAAATCCATCTAATTTAATTCAACCCATAGTTGCATCTACTTGGGATGCTGGAATCAGAGCCAATGTAGCTGCTTGGGAAGTGTTAAAAAATGGAGGTCATGCATTGGATGCGGTAGAACAAGGTGTGATGGTGACTGAAAATGAAATCAATTGTTGTGTTGGTTTAGATGCCAACCCAGATAGAGATGGTTTTGTTACTTTAGATGCATCTATTATGGATCATCAATTCAATTGTGGTTCTGTTGCATTTTTAGAAAGAATTAAACATCCTATATCAGTGGCAAGAAAAGTCATGGAAAAATCTCCCCATGTTTTTTTAGTTGGTGCTGGTGCGCAGTCATTTGCATTAGCCAATGGATTTACTTTAGAATCGGGTGCCTTATCAGAACAAGCCAATAAGAATTATAAAGATTGGTTGAAGAAATCCAATTATCAACCCATTATCAATGTAGAGAAAAATCAATCTGTCACTTATAATGACCCTGCTTTCAATGCGCCAACAAAATTAACAGATGGTGAATGGAATCACGACACCATTGGTATGATTGCATTAGATCAATTTGGCAATTTAAGTGGTAGTTGTACCACCAGTGGTGCAGGTTTTAAAATGCGTGGTCGTGTAGGTGACTCCCCTATCATTGGTGCAGGTTTATATGTAGACAATGAAGTAGGTGCAGTGGTGGCAACTGGTCAGGGGGAAGATGTTATAAGAGTTGCTGGCGCTAGTGCTGTGGTGGAATGGATGCGTCAGGGTAAAAGTCCAGAAGAAGCTTGTAAGCTTGTCGTTGAAAAAATTAATCGAATTAAAAAAGAAAAGGCAAAAGACATTCAAGTTTGTTTTGTTGCCATCAATACAAAAGGTATTGTAGGTGCTTATGCTTTGCAAAAAGGATTTAATTTTTCTGTGTGCAATAAAGAAGGCAATCAATTGAATGATGCAGGATATTTAATTTAACAGTTGATTTGAATTTAAAAAGCATTCATTGTTAAAGTTGTTAAACTTAAATTCGTTCAATAAAATTCAAAAATATAATTAGAGATGTCAAAAAGGTTACTTGAAATTGCAGCATTTAGTATAGAAGCTGCGTTGAATGCTTTAAATGCAGGGGCAGACAGAATTGAATTTTGTGAGAATCCAATGGAAGGTGGTACAACGCCTTCTTATGGAAGTTTATTATTATTATCTCAGTTAATCAAACAACCCGTCTTCCCAATCATTCGTCCTAGAGGGGGAGATTTTTTATACACCGACAGAGAATTTCAGGTGATGCAGAACGACTTAATGGCTTGTCAGCAATTAGGGTTTAAAGGAACAGTGATAGGACTTTTGAATGCAGACGGAAATATTGATACCAAAAGAACAAGTGCTTTGATTCAAGCGGCAGGCAATATGGAAATTAGTTTTCATAGGGCTTTTGATCGATGTCAAGATCCATTTTTGGCATTAGAACAATTAATAGACATTGGTTGCAAGCGGATTTTAACAAGTGGCCAAGTGCCGAATGTAGGCAATGCCATTCCAATGATTCAACAATTGGTTGAAAAAGCAAAAGATAGAATCATTATTTTACCTGGAAGTGGTGTACGAGCAGATAATATTGCAACCATTGTTGCGCAAACTGGTGCGAAGGAAATGCATAGTTCTGCAAGAAAAGCGATGCCTTCTAAAATGGCATTTAATCAACCAAGTATGCAAGAAAATATGCAGTATTTTGATGTAGACCTAGATGAAATTAAAGCAATGCTTTCTGCAATTAATACAGCATCCTAACCTTGATGGTTTCTTTGACTTCTTTTAATAGCGCAATGGCTTGTTTGGATAATTTACTATCCACATCTAGCACCACGTAGCCAATTTCATCATTTGTTTTTAAGTATTGACCAACAATATTGATCTTATTTTTAGACAATAACGTATTGATCGCGCCCAATACACCTGGTACATTTTTATGGATATGTAAAATGCGATGTGCGCCATCTACTGGTGGTAAACTTAATGACGGTATGGTATGAGATCCATTGGAAACACCTCGCTCCAAGTATTGGTATAATTTAATGCTTACATCTTCACCAATATTTTCTTGTGCTTCTTCTGTAGATCCGCCAATATGTGGCGTCAATAAGACATTGGATAAACCTTGTAAAGGGGTCGTAAATGGATCGCCGTTTTTTTCTGGCTCCACAGGGAATACATCAATTGCTGCACCAGCAATTTGTTTTTCTTTAATGGCTTCTGCTAAAGCATCCAAATCCACCACTTCTCCCCTAGCATAATTGACTAATATAGAACCTGATTTAAATTGCTTTAACACTGCTTTGTTTATCAAATTTTTAGTTTGATTTGTTTCTGGCACATGCAATGAAATGATGTCTGAACTACTCACAATTTCTTTAATCGATTTTCTTGCCTGCGCATTTCCTAATGGCAACTTCGTTTCAATATCATAAAATTGCACACGCATCCCCATGGCTTCGGCCATCACACTTAATTGTGTACCGATATTGCCATAACCAATGATGCCCATTGTT
Source organism: Sediminibacterium sp. (assembly GCA_040403925.1). GTDB lineage: Bacteria > Bacteroidota > Bacteroidia > Chitinophagales > Chitinophagaceae > Sediminibacterium. The sequence goes on from JBBAJV010000001.1 coordinate 183,684, forward strand.
TTGCCTCTTAATTCAAAACTTCCTTTAGCCTCTTTATTCCAAATGCCATTATGTGCTGCTTTATTTTTATCTAAAATTCTTCGAATCAATAAGATGGAAGCGCCAATCACTAATTCAGCGACACTTCTAGTATTGCTATAAGGCGCATTGTAAACAGCAATCCCTTTTTGTTTACATGCTTTTAAATCTACTTGGTTGACCCCAATGCAAAAGCATCCAATCGCTTGCAATTTTTTTGCACTATCCAATACTTTTTTAGAAATAAATGTTTTTGAACGAATGCCCAAAATATGTACGTCTTTGATCACTTTAATCAGTTCTTCCTCGCTTAAAGCCCCAGCTACTTTCTTCACATCCGCATACCCTTGTTGTTTAAAGTATTGTACCGCTTTATCACTGATGTTTTCTAAAAAAAGTACTTTAATTCTATCTTTGGGATAGCTGGTATGGTCAATTTTGCTCATATTACAAAGTTAATTTAAAATTGGCGTTTTGACCGCAATCACAATATTTTATATCTATTATACGTTATATAACTATACCCTATAAAAACTAACAGATGATCGTTCGATGCTTTTTATTGTTACAAATTTTATTACTAACTGCGTCCTGTGGATCCAGTCAAGGTCCTAATTATTCAGGTGCTGCCAATCCTTTCGCTTACAATAAAATATCTACTGGAGAAAAAGAACAATATGCCGAAGCGGTTAAATTAAAATACCAATCCATTTTAGGGAATAAAAATTTTAGTGGCCAAATTTTAGTCGCTAAAAATGGTGAAATCATTTTTGAAGATTATAAAGGTTTTTCCAACTATAAAACTAAAGATGCCTTAGTCGCAGCAACCCCTATTCATTTAGCGTCTGTCTCTAAAACCTTTACGGGTATGGCCGCCCTTCAATTGTGGGAAAAGGATCAATTACATCTGAAAGCAACTGTAGACGAATATTTGCCAGCATTCCCCTATAAAAATGTAACCATTGAAATGTTATTATCCCATCGAAGTGGCCTACCTGATTATGCCAATTTCTTGGAGACTAAACAATATAAATCGATTAGATACAAAACCAAAAGAGGTCGTTGGGCTAAGAAATTGGTATTGGTTAAATACCTAACACCTTTTAGAACAAGTTTATATACCAACAAAGATGTGTTGGATTTTATGATTGAAAAAAAACCTGCCATTGCTGCCAATCCTGACCGTGTTTTTAAGTACTGTAATACCAATTACGTCTTATTAGCCTTGATTATAGAAAAGATCACTGGCCAAGACTTCCCTACTTACCTTCAAGAAACCATCTTTAAGCCTTTGAAAATGGAGCATAGTTTTGTCATGAGTCAACAAAGTATGGACAAATACCTGCCATCCTACAATGCACAAATGGTGCCTTATAAAATGGAAAAATACGATATGATTTATGGGGATAAAAATGTCTATAGTACAGCAAGAGACCTCTATTTATGGGACAAAGCTTTAACAGAAGGTCGTTTTTTACAGCCATCCACTTTAGAAATGGCTTATGAACCCAAAAGTCCAACCGATAAGTATTGGCATAATTATGGCTTAGGATGGCGAGTTTTAGCAAAGCCAAACGAAGAAAAGCTGATTTATCATAATGGATGGTGGCATGGAAATAATACCGTATTCACTCGATTAGTGGGTCAAACAGCAACCATTATCATCTTAGGTAATAAATTTAACCGTGCCATCTATAAAGGCAAGGAGATTGCTGCTGTATTTACCGGAAAAGAGGATACAACCTCTCTGGTCGAGTAAAGTTGCCCTTTTTTGCCCATTTTTGACTTTTACCCCCTATTTTTGCAGACCTTAAACGAATCTAAACAGAAAACAAAAGAATAAGTATTGCTATGAAAGATCTTCTATTTTATGCCGTTCCGGCAATGGGTGTTGTAGGATTATTGTATACACTCTTGAAATTCAATTGGGTATCTAAACAAGACGCAGGTAATGACCGTATGAAAGAAATTAGCACTTATATCGCTGAAGGTGCAATGGCATTCTTGAAAGCGGAGTGGAAAATCTTAGGCTATTTCGTGGTAATTGTGGCCCTATTATTAGGGTTTATGGCTACTAAAAATGCAGAAAGTCACTGGAGTATTGCTGTCGCATTTGTAATTGGTGCTGTATTTAGTGCCACTGCTGGTTATATTGGAATGAAAGTAGCTACTAAAGCAAACGTAAGAACTGCACAAGCAGCTAAAACAAGTTTAGCGCAAGCTCTAAAAGTATCTTTTACTGGCGGATCTGTGATGGGCTTAGGCGTATCTGGATTAGCTGTATTAGGTTTAGGTGGTTTGTTTTTAGTGCTAAAACAACTATTTTTTGTAAATGGCGACCCTTCTGAAATGCTAAGAACCATTGAAGTATTAACTGGATTTTCTTTAGGTGCTGAATCAATTGCCTTATTTGCACGTGTGGGAGGTGGTATTTATACCAAGGCTGCAGACGTGGGCGCTGACTTAGTAGGTAAAGTAGAAGCAGGTATTCCAGAAGATGATCCTCGTAACCCTGCAACGATTGCAGATAACGTAGGAGACAATGTGGGTGATGTGGCTGGTATGGGTGCCGATTTATTCGGTTCTTATGTGGCTACCGTTTTGGCTACAATGGTATTAGGACAAGAAGTCACTGCAGTAGGTGGTGGTAAATTAGTGGATGCCTTTGATGGTCTATCTCCTATTTTATTACCTATGATGATTGCAGGTGTAGGTATATTATTATCCATCATCGGAACTTTCTTTGTAAGAATAAGTGAGACCGCTGGTTTAAATACAGCAACAGTTCAAAAAGCATTGAACATGGGTAACTATGGTTCTATGATTTTGACAGCCATTGCTTGTTATTTTTTAGTAGGTTATATTCTTCCAGAAAACATGGCACTTCGTGGTATTGAGTTTACACGAAATGGTGTAATAGGTGCCATAGCAGTGGGTTTAATCGTAGGTACATTAATGAGTATTATTACTGAATATTACACAGCGATGGGCAAGCGTCCAGTATTAAGTATTATCAAACAATCAAGCACTGGACATGCAACGAATATTATTGGTGGTTTAGCAATTGGTATGGAATCTACTTTCATGCCTATTATTGTTTTAGCTGCTGGTATTTTTGGTGCTTCTTATTGCGCAGGTTTATATGGAGTAGCGATTGCTGCAGCAGGTATGATGGCTACAACGGCTATGCAATTAGCGATTGACGCATTTGGTCCTATCGCAGATAATGCGGGTGGTATTGCGGAGATGAGTGAATTACCAGCCGAAGTGCGTGAGAAAACAGATATTTTAGATGCGGTGGGAAACACGACTGCTGCAAGCGGTAAAGGTTTTGCCATTGCTTCTGCTGCCTTAACATCATTGGCATTGTTTGCGGCCTTCGTAGGTGTTGCCATGCCAGACAATCAACATATTGATATATATAAAGCGGATGTATTAGCTGCATTATTTGTAGGTGGAATGATTCCATTCATCTTTTCTTCATTAGCTATTCGCGCTGTAGGTGAAGCTGCAATGGCCATGGTAGAAGAAGTACGTCGTCAGTTCCGTACGATTCCAGGTATTATGGAAGGTACAGGAAAGCCTGAGTATGAAAAATGTGTGGCTATCTCTACTGAAGCATCTTTGAAAAAAATGATGTTGCCTGGTGCAATCACCATCATCTCTCCTATCTTAATCGGATTTGTAATGGGCCCTGAAGCCTTAGGTGGTTTCTTAGCAGGTGCTACTGTAAGTGGTGTGTTAATGGGTATATTCCAAAACAATGCAGGTGGTGCTTGGGACAATGCTAAAAAATCTTTTGAAAAAGGTGTTGAGATTAATGGTGAGATGTTCTATAAAAAATCTGAACCACATAAAGCTTCTGTAACGGGAGACACGGTGGGTGATCCTTTTAAAGATACATCTGGTCCTTCAATGAATATCTTAATCAAGTTGATGTCTATTGTTTCATTGGTGATTGCTCCAAGTTTAGCGCAATTGCACCCAACTAAAGCAATGGAGGTCAAATCTCAAACAATGGAGATTTCAGTAATCAATACTGACTCTACTGCAAATATGACTGATGCTGCAACAACTGTAACAATTTCTGCTGATACTAAAACTTTGGTTCAAGCTTTACAAGAAGATGGTCTAGCGCCAACATACAATGTAAAAATTGAAGTTACGATTGGTAAAATTTCAGTAAATGGAACTGCCTTAACTGATGCACAAAATGAAAAATACGCTACTTATTTAAAAAAGAAGTAGTATAATTTGAATATAAGTTCAATCTTATTGATCCCTCCAATTCATTGGGGGGATTTTTTTTATGATATCATACTAAGGACTTGTTTGCCTCCCATTGCAAACAGTGCATCTAAAATACAGGCATTTTGAATGAATCCAGTGGTATTATTAAATACTTGTTGGTACTGGAATGCATCGTTTGAAGTCTCAAAATTATTAGGCTTCATTGGGTCCACCCATTTCAATGCTTGTTGGATGGATGTATGCTCATTTGCTATTTCAATGAACCATTTTGCTTTTAAATGCACCTTGGTCCAATTTTGTGTAGCCAATAAAAAATCATTGAGGTAGACATGCTCTATGGAATATAATTGTTCTAAGCTATCTACATAATATTCAAAAAAAGGAGCTCTTTTATAATTGATAGATATAGCTTTAAAGTGTTGTGATCTCCATGGACTATCATAAGCTATCCGAATTTCATTCATTGGGGTTTTCTGGTCCCTTCCCCCAACAATTGGAATGGTTAAATGCAAAGGGCCTTGTGCAGTGGCAATGACCATCCTGTTTTTGAAACTCATTTTACTAAAGGCTGTAATACTGTCAAATACAAGCTGTTCATGTTTTGCAAATACTTGATAATAGGATAAACAACCAAAATAATGAAGATCTGTATAAACCATGAATGCATTTTGTTTTGTAATTTTAATAAAATTTATCCATGAAGCAATTTAATTATGGGCTTTTAATTGTTATGCTATTATTAACAGCTTGTTCTGATCCACAATCTTTCGAATTCAAAGGACTACAAGATATTCAGTTAGAGAAATTAACGATGGGTAAAAATATAATTAGAGCCAATATTAAATACTACAATCCAAATCCTTTTTCTTTGGTATTAAAACAAATAGATTGTAAAGTTTTATTGAACAATGGAAAGTTTACACAATTAAAATTAGATACGAACTTTACCATACCTCCAAATAAAGACTTTTTACTTCCAGCACAACTTGAATTTCAAATGTCAGACTTGGTAAAAAATAGTATGGAACTCTTGTTAAACAAACCAGTGAAATTAAATATTACAGGTACAGCCACTTTAAGTAAAGGTATCTTCACTAAGACAGTTCCTATAGCTTACGAGACAACACAAAAATTAAATTTGGGTGCTGCATTGTCAGGAATGAAATAAATTTTTTTTATTTTATTGTTTCCAGGTGGATGGACTATCTCTCCATTCCATTAATGTACTTTGTGTATTGGCATCCACCAATCCTTTCTCTACTGCTAATTCAATCAAACTTGCATAGTTTGTTAAGGAAACATATGGCACACCAGCTGCCTTGAATGCATCTTCTGCAATTTGAAAACCATAATTGAAAATGGACACCATTCCCACTACTTCTAATCCAGCATTTCTTAAGACATCTACTACTTGTAAACTACTTTTTCCTGTAGAAATTAAATCTTCTATCACCAAAATTTTATTCGTGCTTGCATAAGCCCCTTCTATTTGATTGCCTAAGCCATGTTCTTTTGGTTTAGGACGCACATAGATATAAGGTAATTTTAATTGGTCAGCTGCCATGGCACCCCAAGGAATACCGGCAGTCGCTACTCCAGCTAACATATCGGCCCCTTCAAATTTTTCGAAAATGACATTGCACATTTCGCTTTTTATAAAGTCACGGACATAAGGGAAAGAGAGTACTTTACGATTATCACAATAAATGGGGCTTTTCCATCCACTTGCCCAGGTAAATGGGTCATTTGGGTTTAACTTTATAGCACTAACTTGTAATAATTTTTCTGCGACAGCTTTTTCGTTTGTCATATCCTAGATTTGGCACGAATTTACCGTCAAAAAGGCGATATTTTTGCAAGAGTTACTAAATACTATACACATTTTATGTTGACACCAATTATTGCAGCTGGAGGCATTGTAGTCAATCCAAATAAGGAAATGCTGTGGATCTTTAGAAGAGGCTTTTGGGATTTACCAAAAGGGAAACTAGATCCCAACGAAACAATAGAGGCATGTGCTTTAAGAGAAGTCTTGGAAGAAACTGGAATAAGTAATCTTGTTTTGGGCGACTTAATTATAACAACTACACATCGCTACCATGACATCTATTTTAATTCCGAAGTGGAGAAAACGACTTATTGGTACAAAATGTCAACAGATCAATTACAAGATGGAATTCCACAAACCGAGGAAGATATAGAAGCCATTGCTTGGGTGAAAAAGTCCGATCTTGCCCCCTATTTAGCAAAAACTTATGATAGCATAAAAGAAGTGATGGAAGCTTTTCTTACTTCAATGCATGAATAACTTCATCTGGTAAGAATGGAGAAGCATCACCCCCATTACGAATGATATCTCTTACAATGGTAGATGCCACTGAGGTATATTTAGGTTCGCCTGTTAAAAAGATCGTTTCTATACGGCGATCCATTGTTCTGTTTGCGTCAGCAATTGTTTTTTCATATTCAAAATCACTCACGTATCGAATCCCTCTTAAAATAAAATGTGCACCAATAGCTTGACAATATTTAATGGTTAGACCATCATAGGTCACTGCTTCTACTTTGGGTTCATCTTTATAAATTTCTTCAAACCATTGTTTTCTTTGCTCTGCACTAAACATGGGATCTTTAGCGGCATTGATCCCTATCCCAACAATGACTTTGTCAAATAAGGGTAGAGAACGATTGATAATATCAATGTGTCCAAGTGTAACAGGATCAAAAGTACCTGGGAATAAACAAATTCTTTGTATCTGCATAATTTAAGGGTTGGTTCGTCCTGTTAAAAGGTATAAACAAGCCATTCGCACGGCCACACCATTTTCAACTTGGTCTAAGATAATGGATTGCTGGCTATCTGCCACATCACTATCCATTTCTACCCCTCTGTTAATTGGGCCAGGATGCATGATTAAAATTTCCTTATTTAATTTTTGAAGTCTTGCCTTTGTAATGCCATAGGCTAGGTTGTATTCCCTTAGAGAAGAGAATAGAGGTTGATTTTGACGTTCTAATTGAATTCTTAGGACATTCGCCACATCGCACCAAGCAAGCGCTTTATCAATGTTATATTCTACTTGAATACCCATTGCTTCTTGTAAGTAAGTTGGAATTAAAGTTGGTGGTCCAGAAACCATGACCTCTGCGCCCATTTTCTTTAAAAGATAAATATTACTTAATGCAACCCTGCTATGCATGATATCTCCAATGATGGCCACTTTTAAACCCGCAATCTTGCCCAGTTGCTCTTGCATCGAAAAGGCATCTAATAAGGCTTGTGTTGGGTGTTCATTGATACCATCTCCTGCATTTATGATTGGTGCATCAATATGTTTTGACAAATAATGTGGGGCGCCTGAAGCGCTATGCCTCATGACCACCATATCCACTTTCATGCTCAGGATATTATTCACCGTATCCAACAATGTTTCTCCTTTAGCTGCAGAGGAATTTGAAACTGTGAAATTCACTACGTCCGCAGACAAGCGTTTTTCAGCTAGTTCGAAGGAAATTCTAGTTCTTGTTGAATTTTCGTAAAAAAGATTGACAATTGTGACGTCTCTTAGCGTCGGGACTTTTTTAACTGGTCTCTGAAGGACTTCTTTAAATTGCGTTGCTGTAGATAAAATAAGTTGGATATCCTCCGTTTGGAGGTCCTTGATACCAAGAAGATGTTTGGTAAATAGTGCCATTAAAAAACAAAATTAATATATTTTATTGATCTAACAAGATTACATCGTCCACTCCGTCATTTTCTTTCCATCTAACTTTTACCTTAAAAGGGGTCAAAGTATCCATTTCCTTACCTGAAAAGTCGGGTTGTATAGGCAATTCTCTACTTGGTTTACGGTCTACTAAGACGCATAGTTTTACTTTAGAAGGGCGTCCAAACGACATTAAAGCGTCTAAAGCAGCCCGAATGGTGCGCCCCGTGAATAGGACATCGTCTATCAAAATCACGGTTTTACCTTCAATACTAAACGGTAGATCCGTCTGGGTCGCTACATGTAATTCCCTTCTAATATCATCCCTATAAAAAGTGATGTCTAATTTACCATAAACCACCTGATCTGCAGGAAGTTCTTGGTGTAAGGCAGCTACAATTCGATCGCTTAAAAATACACCTCTTGGTTGCAGGCCTATGATTACAGTATTATCCAAGCCTGGATGGGTCTCCAAAATTTGATGAGACAGCCTTTTGATAATGCTTGGAAGTTGTTGCTCACTGATTAGGATCATTCCTTAAAATTTGACTAAAAATACAGCTTTTTTGGATGTAAATTGCAGCTATGCTGTCCTTAAAAACACTAACACTTACTCAATTTAGAAATTATATTCAAAAACAGTTTGAATTTGATACTAGAATAGTGGGTATTGTAGGTGCGAATGGTACAGGGAAAACCAATATTTTAGACGCCATTTATTACCTCTCTTTCACAAAAAGTTACTTTAACCGACCCGATGCGCAAAATGTCCATCATGCTTTTCAAGGAATGCGGGTAGATGGTCAATTTGATTTTACTGGAAATAAGGCTCAAGTCACTTGTATTTTAAGAGAAACAGGTAAGAAAGAATTTTATTTTGATGAAGCGCTATATTCAAAGTTGTCACAACATATTGGAAAAATACCAACTGTGATGATTGCACCAGATGATGTACAAATTATTACTGGCACAAGTGAAGAAAGAAGAAAGTTGATGGATAGTTTATTGTCACAAATTGATGCTAATTATTTACATTTATTGATACAATACAATAAAGTACTTCAGCAAAGAAATAGCCTTTTAAAATGGTCTGCAGAACAAGGCAGTATAGATGAAACTTTATTGGACACATTGGATCAACAATTGGTGGAATATGGTGCACCTATTTTTGAACTAAGAACAAAGCTATTGAATGAGTGGCTGCCCATAGTGCTTCGACTCTATGTATCGATTGCAGGCTATGCGGATGCGATTCAAATTCAATATCATTCTAGCCTTCAAAATAATCATTTAAAGGATTTATTGCATCAAGCTTTACCAAAAGATAGAGCGATGCAAAGAACAACAGTAGGAATCCATAAAGATGATTTAATCATCACCATACAAGAACAGTCTTTTAAACAAGAAGCATCTCAGGGGCAAAGAAAAAGTTTATTGTTTGCCATTCGATTGGCTGAATGGGAATTATTAAAAAAGGCAAAAGGCTTCTCTCCTATTTTATTAATGGATGATATTTTTGAAAAATTAGATGAACAAAGAATGGCCCATTTATTGGGTTGGGTAGCTACATCTACGGATGGCCCTGTGTTTATAACGGATACACATAAGGCCCGTGTAGCAGATCTTTTGGGTAGATACGTAGAAAAATTCCAACTGATTGAATTATAAAATAGTAATTTAGCAAAATGGCGACATTCAAAATTGGAGATGCATTAAAACAAATGGTGCAAGAGAATACCAAATTAAAAAATGGTATTAGAGCGGTTCAGATTGAAGCTGTTTGGGAAGAAATTATGGGGGTTACTGTTGCCAAGTACACTGACAAGATTTATATTTTTGATCAAAAATTATTTATTCATACCAATGTAGGCCCACTTAAAAATGAATTGGGTTTTCAAAAAGTTCAGATCATTGAAAGGGTCAATGAAAAAATGGGTGAAAAAATAATTACAGATGTGGTCATTAAATAATTAAAGTATTGCTACTTTTTCTTTTCCAAAACATCCCGCATTAAGTCATTCATGGTAATGACACCTTTGAATTCAATTTTATCAAAAACAGGTAAATACCTTGTTTTATAAACATTCATTAAAATCATACAACGTTCTAACTCTTCTTGTAATCCAATGACAGGTAAATCAGCTGTCATGATTTCTTTCACAGTGGTTGAATCTGAATGACGTCCTTGTAATTTAATTTTATGGGAATAGTCTCTTTCTGACATGATACCAAGAAATTGATTGTTATCCATAACCACTACATAACTTAAATTTTCGGATTGCATAATCGTTAAAGCAGCCAACACTGGTGTAGTTGAAGCGACAATATTAAAATGAGGCCCTTTTTTTTCTAATATTTCTTTAATTTTTGACATAATGCTAAATTTAGGTAGACTTGTTTTCCTAAGTTACGATTTAAATCAATAGCACTAATGACCTATTTTTTTAGGAAGTCGATATAGCTTTGCTTCTCCATGATCTTTGATCCATTCATAATTACCACAGTTGGCCAAACCCTGGCGGCAGTCTTGATCATGGTCATATCTCCTACTAAGACAGGAATATTGAGGTTAAGTTGCAATGCATTAGCTTTATCCGCAGTGATTAAATAGACCTGTTGGTGTTTTTGTTGGATCGTGGAAATAAGTGTTTCCCAAGGAATAGAGGCATCTATATTGCCAGCAAAAATAAGTACATAAGGATTGTTGGTGTTGAACAATGCTTCTGTCGTATCTAGATTGTTCATGGTGAACAAACTAAAATCAACAATTTTAGCCACTAGACCATTCCCTTTTTGAATCAACAGTTCCTTACGTTCTTGGTACACATAAGTACTATCAAAATCAGTTGGAAATTGATTGATATCAAATTGAACATTTTTACCATCTTTCTTAAAGGACATTTGAATGGACACACTATCTGGAACTGCACCGTCTGGGGTTTTCATTTGTTCCTGAATGTCATTGCCTCTTTTATATGGTAAGCAGTCAATGAATGGTAGATGTTGTAACACATAATATTGGCTATAGCCCACTCCCCCTGTGGAAAGTATTAATAAAAAAATACCCAATGCTTTATGCAAATTGCTTTTTACTTTTTTATGATTAATGAGTAAGATGATGATGGCAAACATCAATACCAAATCTTTAATGAATGAAACTTTTGGGGTCAATGGGATACAATCTCCAAAACAACCACATGTTTTAATTTTTCCAGAAAACAAAGCGTAACCAGTAAGAAAAGTAAAGAACACAATTAAACCCAATAACAACCATAAGGTTTGTTTATAAGGAAATTTAATTAACAAAGCGATACCTGCTACAATTTCAAGGGTATTCATGCATAAGGCAAATACAAGGCTATAATCATCTAAAAAAGCAATGCCCCAAACTTCAAAAAATTCTTGCATTTTGTAACTCAAGCCCAATGGATCATTCGCTTTGATCAATCCAGAGAAAATAAATAATAGTCCTACAGACCACCTTAAAATTTTCAAAAATGCTTGCATGGTATTAATGTTTTCCATCAGAAATTTGTATCAAAGCAAAAGTGGCGTAGTTTAAGATATCTACAAAATTGGCATCAATGCCTTCGCTGATCAAAGTCTTACCATCATTGGTTAAAATTTGTCGAATACGTAAAAGTTTTACCAGGATTAAATCCGCATAGCTTTCTTGACTCATATCACGCCAAGCTTCACCATAATCGTGATTTTTATCCATCATAGTCAATTTAGCGAAATCCACATTTTGTTGGTATAAGCTTTGTACTTGATTAACAGGCATATCTTCTACCTTAGGGTCATCTAATTTTAATTGTATCAATCCAATCACAGCATAATTGATAATGCCCTTAAATTCATCTTGTATGTCGTCGTCTACTTTTTGGAAGCCTTTATCTTGAATAGTTCTAATTCTTAAAGCCTTAATGAAAATTTGGTCTACCACTGATATGATTCTTAGCACTCGCCATGCTGTACCATAATCTTTGGTCTTCTTAATAAAAATATCGCTACAAGAAGCGATTGCTTGGTCATATTGTGCAGAAGTTTGACTCATGAAATAACAATAAATTACACGGTTAGTTAATATCTTTGAACAGTTGCAATATAATCAATAAGGCCCTTAAATTAAAACTATGTTTAAAATCCATTTAAAGGATACAGTACTCGACTTAACGACCCCCATCGTGATGGGTATTTTAAATGCGACACCAGATTCTTTTTTTAAGGGGAGCAGAATGGAAGCAATTGACTTAGGGGTACAAAAAGCCATTGAGATGGTCAATTTTGGTGCCAGTATCATTGATATTGGAGGACAAAGTACAAGACCAGGCGCTGAACTCATAACTGAAGCAATTGAAATAGAACGTGTGGTACCCATGATCAAGGCGATACATGCAGTGCTACCTCAAATTCCCATCTCCATAGATACCTATCATGCTGGTGTAGCCAAAGCTGCAATAGATGCTGGAGCAATCATTGTCAATGATATAAGTTGTGGCAATTTTGATTCAAAGATGATTCCGATGGTGGTAGCCAATCAGGTTGGATATATTGGTATGCATCAAACTGGTGGGCCAGGATCCATGCACGAGGTGTTACCTAGAAACAATATCATGGAAACCTTGAAGGATTATTTCATGCTTAAAAAAAGGCAATTTGCTGAAATTGGATTGACAGAATGGATCATTGATCCGGGTTTTGGTTTTGGTAAAAGCGTAGAAGAAAATTTTGAGCTTGTTAAATCACTTGCACAATTAAAATCCTTGAATTTACCCATCCTTTTAGGGGTATCCCGAAAGTCTAGTATTTATAAAATATTAGGAGTAGATGCAGATGCTGCATTGAATGGCACAACGGTGTTGAATACAATTGGATTACAAGCAGGTGCTACTATTTTAAGGGTGCATGATGTGCAAGAAGCGAAGGAAGCGATTGTTCTTATAGCAAAAATGAATGCATAAAAAAAAGGCCAAATAAAATTTGGCCTTTTTTGTTGAATCAATTCAACTTATTTTTTTCAACTTATTTCTTTGTTACGTTTTGTATATCAAGATCGAATACTAAATTAGTATAAGGCTTGATAGCACCATTGGCTTGAGGGCCATAAGCCAACATAGCAGGAACATAAATTGTACCTTTTCCACCTTTACCAAAATATTTTAATCCAATTTCCCAACCTGGGATAACTGCACCAGTACCAATATTTACATCAAATGGTTTTGCTGTAGGGTCGTTTGGTTTGATATTTGTATCAAAGGTTTCACCAGCAATGGTATATCCTTTGTAATAAACACTAGCGATCGTAGTGGTGTCTACTTTATTAGCAGCATCTCCTGCTTCTTTCAATACAATGAATACACCTTCTGGAGATTCAACTGCAGTGATTTTATTTTTTGCTAAATGTGCTTTAATTGCATCAATTTCTCTTTTCTTTTCTGATTCTGTTTCTTTTTTGTAATCCGCATCTACTTTTGCAACATCAGTGAATACATCTAAGATTTCAGCTTTACCTAAAACAATATCTTTTGTTTTAAAGATTTCATTTAACTGTAATACACCCATTTTAGCAAGTGTATCAATACTTAAAGAGAATTCGATTTTATCCCCTTTCTTACATTTCATCAAGATTTCAGTAAATGTGTATTTACCTAAGCTTGCTGTATCCACAGGAAAATATACTGGGATTAAACCATAAGTAGAACTTAAAGTGGTGTCCTTACTTTTTAATTTGTATTCAATATTAATTTTTACAAATTGTCCTTGTTCTAATTTCTTTTGATTGCCCTCACCATGTGCAATTTTATACATCATGCCTGAAGGTGCTTTTTCGTAACTGTTACAACTTGCAAACAATACAATTGCAGCTACTAATTTTAATGTTGTTTTGATCATTTTAGTTTAATTGTGTTAATTGAGATTTATATGTTTCTAATATGTTTTTAAAATCTTGGAATGTTTCGTCAACAGATTTTTTTGAACTTCCGCCTGCTGCATTGGCATGGCCTCCACCCTCAAAATGTGTTCTTGCAAATATATTAACATCAAAGTTACCTTTGCTCCTAAAACTCCATTTTCTTTCCTCTTCCCTATCAATTACAATAGCAGCAAATTTGATGCCGTGAATGGATAAAAGATAATTTACCAACCCTTCCGTATCCCCTGTTTTTAATTCAAATTTATAGATATCCGTTTTAGGGATGGCCATCACAGCAGTTTTAAATTCAGGAAATACATGCATTCTATTTAAAAATGCGTTCCCCATAAACTTTAAACGACCTTCTGAGGACTGATCATATATATTTTCGTGAATTGTTGAATGTTGCAGTCCTACTTCTTTCAAATGGGCGATAATTTTATGCACAGATGCTGTGGTGGATGGGAATCTAAATGATCCCGTATCTGTCATTAAACCAGTATACAATGAAGTTGCGATATTTATATTGATCAAATTACTATGGCCTGATTGAACAATAATATCATAAATCATTTCACAGGTGGAGCTCTTTTTTACATCACTAATGCCATAGCCAAAACTTGGTGTATCTGGTTGTTGGTGATGATCTACCAATATTTTAATTGCTTTTGCATCTCTAATCACTGATTCCATGTTTTTGGTACGATGAAGTATATTGAAATCTAAGCAAAATATATAGTCTGCATCTTGAACCAATACTGTTGCTTTAGGTCTATTACCCTCATAATCAACGACTTTGTCCGTCCCAGGCATCCAATCTAAAAAGGGTGCCCAATTGGTAGGCGAAACAACTGTTACATCATGGCCCAATTGGATTAAAAAATGGTATAAAGCTAAGCTAGAGCCCATTGCATCTCCATCAGGTTTCTGATGTGCAGTGATTACAGCTTTAAATGGTTGTTGAAAAAAAGGATAGAAATGTTCAATTGATTGCATAAGTGCACAAATTTAGGATAAATCGGATGTTTTTAGGTAATTTTGCACGCACATTTAGAAACAATATAAAAAATAGATATGAACAACAAAACATTTACAATGATTAAACCAGATGCGACTTCTAAAGGGTATATTGGCGCAATATTAGATCAAATTATCAAAGCTGGATTTTCTGTAAAAGCCATGAAGTGGATTCATTTATCACCTGCACAAGCTGGAACATTTTATGAAGTACACAAGGAAAGACCTTTTTACCAAGAATTAGTTGACTTTATGAGTAGTGGCCCGATTGTAGCAGCGATTTTAGAAAAAGACAACGCGGTTGCAGATTTCAGAACCCTAATTGGTGCAACGAACCCAGCTCAAGCAGAAGAAGGTACAATCCGTAAAAAGTTCGCAGCCTCGATTGGTGAGAATGCAGTTCATGGAAGTGACAGTGATGAGAACGCAGCAATTGAAGGTAATTTCTTCTTTTCAGGTTTAGAAAAATTTTAAGTGAAATCGAGGCCACCTATAAACGGTGGCCTCGAAAAATTCATTAGACTAAAATAAATTAGCCCTTATATTCTTTAAGGGTGTAAAGCAAATCGAGGCCACCGTTTATGGGTGGCCTTGAAAAATTCATTAGA
>JBBAJV010000001.1:199301-273541 GCA_040403925.1 Sediminibacterium sp.
TAAAATAAATTAGCCCTTATATTCTTTAAGGGCTAATTTATTTCTTGGCACCTCTGGTTTTTGGTTTACCATATTTTTTCTGCATTGTCTCCTTATAGTTCTTACGAACATTCACTTTTTTATTCTTCTCAGACTTTTCATGAAAAGCTGGGCCTACATCTTCTTTCTTTGGTAATTTAATTTGAATGATTTTCATCTTCACTTTTGGAATCTCATCCTCAGTCAACACAGAAGATATTTCAAGATTTGCTGGTAATACTCCCATTGGTATTGGCTGCTTCATCAAGGTCTCAATAGCTAGTTTTTGTTTGGCTTCATTTTTTGTAATAAAAGTGATCGCAATTCCTTTTTTATCTGCACGTCCAGTTCGTCCAATACGATGGATATAATTTTCTGGCACATCAGGTGTATCAAAATTAATGACATGTGTTACCTCCGCAACGTCAATACCACGGGCCATTACATCTGTTGCAATAATATATTTAAAAACACCTGCTTTAAATTGATTGACTGTATTGAAACGATAATTTTGTTCTTTATTAGAGTGAATTACACCAACAATGTCTGGGAATTTTTCGATCAATTGATCATACAATTGGTCAGCTAAACTTTTTGTTGCAGCAAAAATCAAGACCTTGGTCATGCTTTCGTCTTCACTTAAAAGCTGTTCTAATAAATTGACTTTGGTATTAAAATTAGGTAGGTCGTATCCTATTTGAATGATGTTCTCGAGTGGTGTTCCTGTTGGTGCTGCTTCTACCCTAACTGGTTCATTAAAATAATCATTCATTAATTTTTCTACATCGTCTGTGATCGTAGCAGAAAACAATAAATTTTGTCTTTTTGCAGGGATAAGTTCTAAGATATTGGTGATCTGTTTTCTAAATCCTAGATTCAACATCTCATCCATTTCATCTATGACTACCTTTTTAATATACTTTGTTTTAAGCGCCCCATTCATGATTAAGTCAAACAATCTTCCTGGTGTCGCCACCAATACATCTACTCCTTTTTCGACTTCTATTTGCTGTGTATTGATATTCACACCACCAAATACACCTACTGTAATGACACTCATATAGGGTGTTAATTTCTTAACCGCTTCAACCACCTGTACCACTAATTCTCTTGTAGGTACAATGATCAAAATTTGTGGATCTTTATTTTTATCGAATTTCCATTGTCTAAGACAGGGTAACAAATAGGCAAAAGTTTTACCCGTTCCGGTTTGGGCGATACCACAAACATCCCTTCCGGACATCACTACTGGGTAAACACGGTGTTGAATGGTGGTGGGATGGGTATATCCTAAGTCTTCTAAGGCCCTCGCTAAGGGAGAATTGATATTTAATTGGTCAAAAGTCATGGGGGCGAAGTTAACTCAATAAACCCATACATAAGATGGACGAGCATCTATCCAATACGAATCTATTAGATACAGGAATTCACCTAAAATCATGCTAATTGAGGCCTAAATATCCCCTCAATTAGCAAAAACGAAGTATATTGCATCAAATTCATTGACTCGATGACAATTCTTCTCAGGCAAGTCAAAATTGCTGACCAGCATTCGCCATTTAACGGCCAAGTAAAAGATATTCTTCTTCAAGACGCAGTATTAGTTTCCATTCAAGATCATTACGACGGAAAAGCAGATCAAATTGTGGACATACCAGGCACGATTGTAAGCGCAGGATGGGTAGATCCATTCACCAATTTTTGTGATCCAGGCTTTGAACATAAAGAGACCTTAATGACAGGTGCCGCTGCAGCTCAAGCTGGTGGTTTTACCACTGTTTTTGTAGTACCGAATACCCAACCTGTCATAGATAATAAAACACAGGTGAATTATATTGTTCAACAGCAACAACATTTACCGATTCAAATTTTACCCATTGGGGCACTGTCTAAGAAAATAGAAGGAAAAGATTTAGCGGAGATGATCGATATGCAGCAAGCTGGAGCAGTTGCTTTAAGTGATGGTCTATATCCTGTTCAATCCAGTTTACTTTTCTTAAAAGCACTTCAGTATGTCAAAACATTTGATGGCGTAGTCATTCAAATGCCCATTGATAAAAGCATGGGAAGTATAGGATTAATGAATGAAGGCATTACGTCTACTCAAATTGGACTTCCAGGTATTCCAGCGATTGCCGAAGAATTAATGATTGCAAGAGACATTGAATTATTGAAATATACCAATTCAAAACTACATATCACAGGGGTTAGCACTGCAAAAGGTATCGCATTAATCGAAGCAGGCAAAAAAGCAGGACTAGCACTCACATGCAGTGTCACACCCTACCATTTATATTTTAATGAAACAGATCTAACTACCTATGATACCTTGTTGAAAGTGTATCCGCCACTAAGAACCAAGGCAGACCAAGCAGCTTTACTAGATGCAGTTCAAAGAGGTGTGGTAGATTGTATTAGTGCGCACCATCAACCACAAGACTGGGATGGAAAAACAATCGAATTTGAATATGCACATGCAGGTATCGCATGTATTGAAACAACTTTTTCAACCATCAATCATTTATTTCCAAAACTTAAAGACGATGCGATTGCTAATTTGTTATCCAATCATACAAGACAAATTTTCAACTTAGGTAAAACTGTTATTCAAGAAGGTCAAAAAATTGATCTTACCTTATTCAATCGTGAAATAGCCAATACGCCTTTAAAAGCATCTTCAAAAAGTAAATCAGCCAACAATCCATTCTGGGATAAGGTATTAAAAGGTAAAGTAGTTGGAACCTATGCAAAAGGACAATTTCATCTAAATAAAGAATAAGCAGAAATTATACATCAATAAATAGCATCGACAAGATTTTCTAAAAAAACAAACACATGGACAAACAAATCACTTCTCATATACTTAAAGGCGCCATTTTGGGTGGAATCTCTATTTTATTTAGCATTATTATTTATGTGTTTAACTTATATACGACTCAATGGTTAAGCTGGTTAAGTTATGCCATCTTAATTGGTGGGATCATTTATGGTAATATTTTATTCGCGAATCAAAATGAGAACAACGTCACTTTTGGTAACATTTTTGCACATGGTTTTAAAACAACTGCAGTGGTCATAGTCATTACAGTTTTGTATACTGTTTTAGCATTGTATGTATTATTTCCTGATATGGTAGATAAAATTATAGAAATTTCTAGAACAGAAATGGTGAAAAATCCAAAATTGACAGACGAGATGATAGAACAAGGAATATCTATGACTAAGAAATTATTCCTTCCTTTTGCAATTGCTGGTGCTATTTTTGGAACTGGATTTTTGGGCGCATTTGGTTCTTTAATTGGAGCAGCTGTTGCAAAGAAAAACCCAGTAGACCCATTTAAACAAGATACAGCTCAATAAATTCAACATGCAGATATCTGTCGTTATACCTTTATTCAATGAAGCTGAATCTTTGCCAGAATTAATGGCCTGGATTCATCGTGTCATGGAAAATAATGCATACACCTATGAAGTGATTATGATTGACGACGGTAGTGATGACGGAAGCTGGGAGGTGATATCCATTTTACGCAATCAATATCCTCAATTAAAAGCTATTAAGTTTCAACGTAATTATGGAAAATCTGCTGCATTAAATGAGGGCTTTAAAGCTGCACAAGGTGATATGGTGATGACGATGGATGCAGACCTGCAAGACAGTCCCGATGAAATTCCAGAATTTTATACCATGATCATAGATCAAGGATATCATTTAGTAAGTGGATGGAAAAAGAAACGTTTTGACAACACTTTCACAAAGAATATTCCTTCTAAATTATACAATGCAGTCGCTAGTAAAAGCTCTGGCATTCATTTGCATGATTTTAATTGCGGGATTAAAGCCTATCAATTAAAAGTGGTCAAGAGCATCGAAGTGTTTGGAGAGATGCACCGTTATATTCCTATCCTTGCCAAATGGGCTGGATTTAAAAGAATTGGTGAAAAAGTGGTACAACATCAGGCAAGAAAATATGGACATACTAAATTTGGATGGGAAAGATTTGTCAATGGATTTTTAGATTTATTGACAATCCAGTTTTTATCCAAATTTGGGAAAAAACCAATGCAATTTTTTGGTTTGCTTGGATCACTCTTCTTTTTTGTAGGATTTGTATCTGTATTATATATTATTATTGGAAAGTTCATTGACCCTATCACAAGTATTACCAATAAGCCTGCTTTTTTTATTGCACTGACTTCTATGATCATTGGTACGCAATTATTTTTAGCAGGATTTATTGCTGAATTAGTGAACCGAAGTGCAGTAGACAGAAATTCATATTTAATTGAGGAGACACAAGGATGATAGATCAATTGATCATTATGGGGCCAGCATGGCCATTAAGAGGCAACCTTGCTGCTTTTGATGAAAAACTAGCCCAAAATTTCATACAAGCTTCCATCAAAACCAAGCTGTATACTTTCTCCTTACAATATCCAGATTTCTTATTCCCAGGATCCACACAGTATTCCACTGATCCTGCACCTAAAGGACTTTCAATTGAAGTAGCAATCAATTCCATCAATCCATTTAATTGGATTAAAGTTGGTTTAAAAATAAAAAAAGAACGACCAGATTTAATTATCGTACGTTATTGGATTCCATTTTTAGCACCATGTTTAGGCACTATTTTAAGTATTGTAAAATGGAATAAACATACCAAAGTGATTGCCATTGTGGACAATATGATTCCACATGAGAAAAGAATTGGGGATACCTTACTGACTAAGTATTTTACACGCGCTGTAGATGGCTTTGTCACCATGAGCAAAAAAGTACAAGAAGATGTGAAATTATTTTCAAATAAACCATCCTGTATTTCACCACATCCAATTTATGATCATTTTGGTGAAGCTATGCCCACCACTGATGCAAGGAAATTATTACATCTTCAAGACACTGATAAAGTGATTTTATTCTTTGGTTTTGTAAGGGCCTACAAAGGATTAGATTTATTGATTGAAGCCATGTCGCATCCTTCAATTAAAGCAGCAGGCATTAAGTTAGTGATTGCGGGAGAATTTTACGAATCCCCTACACCTTATCTAGAACAAATTAAAGCATTAGGATTGTCTGATACGATCTCCGTTTATAATGAATATATAGGTGAAAGAGATGTGAAATTATATGTATCAGCAGCAGATTTTATCATACAACCTTATCGCAATGCAACTCAAAGTGGGGTCACTCCAATGGCCTATCATTTTTTAAAGCCAATGTTAGTCACCAATGTGGGTGGTTTAGCCGACACGGTACCGCATGATAAAGTTGGTTTAGTTGTTTCGCCTAATCCAATAGCCATTGCAGAAGGCATTATTCAATTGTATGAAAGAGGTACAGCACACTTTATGCCACATTTAATTACCGAAAAGAAAAAATATAGTTGGGAACAAATGAGACAATCTTTTTTAACTTTGTATCAGCAAGTATAATTTCTAAAGGTTAATAAACCAATATTTAGACCACTCAAATCATTTCGCTATGTCAAATTCAAAAATACAAACAATCATAGAAGGTTCTATTCAAGTAAAGCAAGCTTTATTGAAAGATGAACAATTGATGCTAGAAATTGAGAAGACTGTGAACGCTATTACTTTTGCTTTTAAAAATGGGAACGCTGTTTATTTTGCTGGCAATGGTGGAAGTGCCGCAGATGCACAACATTTAGCTGCAGAATTTTCTGGCAGATTTTATAAAGACAGAAAAGCACTTCCTTCGGACGCCTTACATTGTAATAGTTCCTATTTGACAGCAGTGGCCAATGATTATAGTTATGATGTGATTTATGCAAGATTATTAGAAGGGCTTGCGAAGCCAGGCGATATCTTGGTGGGTATTAGCACATCTGGTAATTCTGGAAACATTGTTAAAGCATTTGAAATGGCAAAATCGATTGGGGTTGTCACTGTTGGATTCACTGGCGCTACAGGAGGAAAGATGAAACCACTAAGCGATTTCTTGATTAATGTCCCTTCTACAACTACCCCAAGAATTCAGGAGTCGCATATTTTAGTGGGTCACATCATTTGTGAACTAGTCGAAGAAAATATTTTTAGTAAATAGATGTTGGGCAATTTACATATCACAGAAGATTGGACCTTATTTCTGGATCGTGATGGCGTGATCAATCATGAAAAAAAAGACGATTACATTCGGAATTGGTCTGAATTTAAATTTTACACAGAAAGCTTAACTGCGCTACCCCTTCTTGCTCAAAAATTTTCTAGAATCATTATCACAACCAATCAAAAAGGTATAGGTAAAGGGTGGATGACCGATGCAGATGTAGCCATGATTCATGAAAATATGACACAGTATATTATTGAATTGGGTGGCAGAATAGATGCTATATTTTATTGTTCGGACTTAGATAATGCATCTTATAACAGGAAACCTCAACCTGGTATGGCTTTTCAAGCCAAGGAAAAATTTCCTTCCATTGATTTTACAAAGTCAGTGATGGTGGGTAATCGAATGTCAGATATGGAATTCGGACGCAATGCAGGCATGCATACTGTCTACTTAGCAACTACCAATCCCGAAGCCCCATTCCCAGATACTAAAATAGATGACCGTTATGATCATCTATTACAGTTTGCAGAAGCAATATAAAGTACAACGATTTTTTAAAACGAATGATTAGATATTAATTCTAATCAAAATTGTATTTTGATTAATCTAATTTTAATACTGCTAAGAAAGCTTCTTGTGGAATTTCAACATTACCTATTTGACGCATTCTCTTTTTACCTTCTTTCTGCTTTTCTAATAATTTACGCTTACGGCTGATATCACCACCATAACATTTTGCAGTGACATCCTTACGCATGGCAGAGATATTCTCTCTTGCCACTACTTTGGCTCCAATAGCAGCTTGTATGGCAATTTGGAATTGTTGCTTTGTTAACAACTCTTTTAATTTTTCACAAAGCTTACGACCAAACTCAGCAGATTTTCCTCTGTGAATTAAAGCACTCAAGGCATCCACTTTTTCATTGTTCAATAAAATATCCATCTTCACAATATCTGCATCTCTAAAACCAATCTGCGTATAATCAAAAGAAGCATAGCCTCTTGTTTGGCTCTTTAATTTATCATAGAAATCAAACACAATCTCTGTCAATGGCATTTCAAAAATCAATTCTACCCTTGTTGGAGTTAAATAACTCTGATTAATCAACATCCCTCTTTTGCCTAAACATAAAGTGATGATATTACCAATATAGTCAGGGGTAGTAATAATTTGTGCTCTAATAAATGGCTCTTCGATACGCTTGATCTTAACTGGATCTGGCATTTCTGAAGGATTATTTACAATGATCTTTTCGTCTCTTGTGGTATACGCAATAAAACTTACGTTAGGTACCGTTGTGATCACTGTTTGATTGAACTCACGTTCTAAACGCTCTTGTACAATCTCCATGTGCAATAGTCCAAGGAATCCACAACGGAATCCAAAACCTAAAGCTTGCGAAGTTTCTAATTCAAAAGTTAAAGATGCGTCATTCAATTGTAATTTATCCATGCATTCTCTTAACTCCTCAAATTCATCTGTATTCACTGGATAGATACCAGAGAAGACCATTGGTTTCACTTCCTCAAAACCGTGAATCATTGGACCAGGATTTTTAGCCAAAGTGATGGTGTCTCCAACTTTAACTTCCTTAGCCACTTTAATACCAGTAATAATATATCCTACATCTCCTGCCCTTACTTCGGCCTTTGGTGTCATTGCTAGTTTTAAAACACCTACTTCATCCGCAATATATTCTCTACCAGATGCAACAAATTGAATTCTATCATTCTTTTTCAAGACACCATTCATGATTCTATAGTATACGATGATTCCTCTAAAATTATTGAATACGCTATCAAAAATCAATGCTTGTAACGGGGCTTCTGTATCTCCTTTTGGTGACGGTATTCTTTCCACAATAGCTTGTAAAATTTCTTCGATACCAATACCTGAACGACCACTTGCCAATAAAATATCTTCTTGTTTACATCCAATTAAATCAATAATTTGATCTGTCACTTCTGGGATCTTAGCACCATCCATGTCAATTTTATTAATCACCGGAATGATTTCTAAATTATTGTCTAAGGCTAAATACAAATTGCTAATGGTTTGTGCTTGTATCCCTTGAGAGGCGTCTACTAACAACAAAGCCCCTTCACAGGCAGCCAATGCACGACTTACTTCATAGCTAAAGTCAACGTGTCCTGGAGTATCTATTAAATTTAAAGTATAGGTCTCGTCTTTGTAGACATAATTGATTTGAATTGCATGACTCTTAATGGTAATACCTTTCTCTCGCTCTAAATCCATATCATCTAACACCTGGTTCATCATCTCACGTTCTGTAATGGTCTTGGTATACTCTAATAAGCGGTCTGCCAAAGTACTCTTACCGTGATCAATATGAGCGATGATACAAAAATTTCTTATATGCTTCATGTAATAATTCGGGTTCTTTTTTTACGATTTAAGTGCGTTGATGATGGCTGTAAATTCAGTGGCGATTAATGAAGCACCACCAACCAATCCGCCATCCACATCTGGTTGAGAAAAAATTTCTTTTGCATTGGCAGCTTTTACACTACCTCCATATAGTATTGAAATTTGATCCGCAACAATTTGACCATATTGAGTAGCAAATACAGACCTGATGTAAGCATGAATTTCTTGCGCCTGTTCACTTGTGGCTGTTTTACCAGTTCCGATGGCCCAAATTGGTTCATAGGCAATGACCACTTTTACAATTTGATCTGCTGATAATTGAAATAAGGCATTTTTTAACTGTGCTTCAACAAAACTATTCTGTGTTCCAGCTTCTCTAATTGACAATGGTTCTCCACAACAAAAAATTGGAGTACTTCCAATGGCTAAAACGGCTTCTGTTTTTTCGGCTAACAAGGCATCTGTTTCATTAAAATATTCACGTCTTTCAGAATGTCCAATCACAATATGATTTACTCCTAAAGATGCATACATCGATGCTGCAATTTCTCCTGTATAAGCACCATTGGCTTTTTGATGACAATTTTGAGCTGCTACAAAAACGTTTGGTTTGCCCTTCGATTTCTGGACTGCTAAAGGAATATAAATAGCTGGTACAGCAAAAATAACTGCTTGATTGGAGGATAATGGATGCTCGGTTGCTAATAATTGATCTAATAAGCTGTCAGCTTCTTGATGGCTTAGATTCATCTTCCAGTTTGCTGCAGCTATTTGTTTTCTCATAAATATCAAATTGAAAGCTCAAAGATAACAAAAAAATAGCGCTATTCCATATGAAACAAGGCAGATAAGACCTCCTTTTCGGCAGCAGTGATTTGAAATCCTTTCATTTTTTTCCAATTTTGAATGTCTTCAATTGCTTTGTCCAAGACATATCCTTTTATAACCCCCCAACTAAAATTTGGGATCATTTTTGGAAGCAGTCCATTTCCATAAATATTGCAGGATACCCCAATATAAGACCCAGTGTTGATACTCGATTGAATTGCAAATCTGGCATAATCACCTACCAACATGCCCATTTTATTTCCTATTGTATCCCATGATTTTAGATATTGATTCCAAATCTGTATTGGACCTGCTGTATTTTTTACATTACTATTACTGGTACCTGCACCAACATTACACCATTGTCCAATGATACTATCCCCAAGATAACCTTCGTGTGCCTTATTGGAATAGCCCATAAGAATACTATTTTTTATTTCACCTCCAATGGTACAATATGGACCTATTGAAGTTGCTCCATAAATACTTGCATTCATTTTAACCACCGATTTTTCTCCCAAAACAAAGGGGCCTCTAATGGCTACACCTTCCATTAATAATGCATTTTTACCAATATAAATAGGACCTTCCGTTGCATTTAAACTCACCCCTGATAAAACTGCTCCTTGTTCAATAAAAATATTTTCTGGACAAATTAAACGATTGGAATGATCTATAATAATTGAAGTATGATCTGCTTTTACTTGATTAAAATCGGATTGAATCATTGCTGCATTTAATTGTAATAAATGTATTGCGTTTTTAATAAAATTTGCTGGTATGATTTTCTTTGAATTGGGGTCTCCCAATAAGATATTACCAATCGCCCTTTCTTTTGTGTTGGAGGCAATCCATTTACCATCTTCACCCAATAAGC
This sequence comes from Sediminibacterium sp., assembly GCA_040403925.1. Classification (GTDB taxonomy): domain Bacteria; phylum Bacteroidota; class Bacteroidia; order Chitinophagales; family Chitinophagaceae; genus Sediminibacterium. Next base: position 209,487 of record JBBAJV010000001.1, read on the forward strand.
TTTCTCCATCTTTCAAATTCAATAGGGCCTTTTTGATTGCTTCATTCGGAATGCAAGTGGCATTGATATATAAAACGGCATCCTCATTATCTAAAAAGGGTGCATGATATAAACCTTGTAAATAGGGAATTGTAAATACTTGAGATTCGCTTAACAATAGGTCATCCCAGCGCTCTTTTATGCTAAATATCCCCACCCTAATTTCAGTCAAACTTCTAGTTAAGCTAAAAGGGTAAAAATGTACACGATCAGGCAGGTCAACTAAGACAAATTGCATAAAGGAGGTTTTAGGAACAAAAATACGTTAAAGTCAAAATCAAAATAGATAAGTTCCTAACGCATGTTAATTTAATGCTTATTTTTGTGTTCTAATCATTACACTATGCAACTAGGTTATTTTAATTATCCGTTACCAGTAAACGAGCCTGTTTTAAATTATGCACCAGGTTCTCCAGAAAGAAAAGCATTAAAAGCAGCTTTGGCTTCCCTAAAGAAAAAAACATTGGACATTCCGATGTATATCAATGGAAAAGCAGTGAGAACAGGTAAAACAATGTCAATACATCCACCTCATGAAACCAAGCATGTACTTGGACATTTTCATATTGGAACTAAAGTGCATGTAGAAAAAGCCATTGAGTCTGCTTTGAAAGCGCGTGAAAATTGGTCGAATATGACCTGGGAAACAAGAGCCCATATCTTTTTAAAAGCGGCAGAATTATTGGCTACAAAATATAGATTCGAAATGAATGCCTCAACCATGTTAGGGCAAAGTAAAAATGCTTATCAAGCCGAAATTGATGCATCATGTGAATTAATTGATTTCCTTAGATTCAATGTGCATTTTTTATCTCAAATTTATCAACAACAACCTATCTCCTCTCCGGGAATCCACAACAGAATGGAATGGAGAGGCTTAGAAGGATTTGTATTGGCCATTACACCATTTAATTTCACAGCTATTGGTGGTAATTTGCCTGCATCTGCTGCCATGTGTGGAAATGTAGTGGTATGGAAACCAGCTAATACTCAGATCTATTCTGCACAATTATTCATGCGTATTTTGAAAGAAGCAGGATTACCAGATGGTGTGATCAATATAGTTTATACAAGTGGCCCTACAGTGGGTGATATGTGTTTTAAGCATCCAGAATTTGCAGGTGTGCACTTTACAGGATCAACTGGTGTATTTAACCAGATGTGGAAACAGATTGGTGAAAACATTCCAAACTATAAATCTTATCCAAGAATTGTAGGAGAAACAGGTGGTAAAGATTTTGTCATGGTGCATCCAAGTGCCGATGTAGATACAGTGGTAACAGCACTTGCAAGAGGTGCATTTGAATACCAAGGTCAAAAATGTTCCGCTGCATCAAGAGCTTATTTACCTGGTAATATAGCTGCTGCTGTTAAAGCGAAATTGGTTAAAACAGTACAGACCATGAAAATGGGCACGGTAGAAGATTTTAGCAATTTTGTCAATGCTGTCATTGATGAAAAGTCATTTAATAATATCTCAAAGTACATTGCTGCAGTAAAGAAAGACAAGCAAGCAAAGATTTTAGTTGGGGGTAATTTAAATAAATCGAATGGTTGGTTTGTGGAGCCGACTGTCATTGATACTAAGAACGCAAAATCGCTCACGATGTGTGAAGAGATATTTGGGCCAGTTTTAACCATTTACACTTATCCAGCTGGTCAATTTCAGAAAACCTTAAAGGTATTGGATAGTACTTCTAAATATGCTTTAACAGGTTCAATTATTTCCCAAGATAGAGCTTCTATAGAATTAGCAACCAATGTGTTACGTCATGCTGCTGGAAATTTTTATATCAATGACAAGCCAACAGGTGCCGTGGTTGGACAACAACCATTTGGTGGAGCAAGAGGTTCTGGTACAAATGATAAAGCAGGTAGTGCCTTGAATTTATACCGTTGGTTAAGTGCAAGGACAATCAAAGAAACTTTTAACCCTCCTACCGATTATAAGTATCCATTTTTAAACGAAGCATAAGGCAAAATTATAGTCTTAAAATACTATATTTGCTACTCAAAAAACAAGGACTGTGGCGCAAAAATTTTCTAAAGAAACTTATCTATATTGGTACGAATTGATGCAATTAATCCGTCAATTTGAATCCAAATCAGAGGAAATGTATAAAATGGCGGGTAAAATCCGCGGATTCTTCCACGTCTACAATGGCCAAGAAGCAATTGCTGCAGGTTGTATGACTGCTACCAACCATGAAGATCCATTTATCACCGGTTACCGTGACCACGGACTAGCACTTGCTAAAGGTATGAGTCCAAATGCTGCGATGGCCGAATTGTATGGTAAAGCAACAGGATGTTCAAAAGGTAAAGGTGGAAGCATGCACCTTTTTGATAAAGCGAACTACTTTTTTGGTGGACATGGGATTGTAGGTGCCCAAATTGGAACAGGTGCTGGTTTGGCTTTTGCTGAACAATATCGAGGAACTAAAAATGTGGTTATATGTTTCTTTGGTGATGGCGCTGCAAGACAAGGTATGTTGCACGAAGTATTTAATATTGCTATGTTATGGAAATTACCTGTTGTATTTGTCTGTGAAAACAATAATTACGCTATGGGTACATCTATTGAAAGAACTAGCAATGTGATTGATATCTATAAATTAGCGGACGCTTATGAAATGCCTTCTGATAAATTAGATGGGATGACGCCAGAAATAGTCCACGAAGGTGTCGCTAGAGCAGTTAAGCGTGCAAGAGATGGCGAAGGCCCTACTTTATTAGAAATGAAAACCTACCGATATAGAGGCCACTCTGTATCAGATCCTCAAAAATATAGATCCAAGGATGAGGTAGAAGAATATAAAGATCAAGATCCACTTATTAAAGTCAGAAAGACCATTTTAGACAATAATTATGCAACAGAAGCAACCTTACAAGAGATTGATGAAAAAATCAATGGTATTGTGGAAGCATCTGTAAAATTTGCCGAAGAAAGTCCTTGGCCAGATGATAGCGAACTATTGAAGGATGTGTATATTGATCAGAATTATCCATTTATTGTAGACTAATTATTTTAATAAAATTATATGAGCGAAGTACAACAAGAACAAGCACCAGTTGCTTTAAAGAACAAACAATTAATCATTTATTTATTTGCCGGAGCAATCATTGCTGTTGCAGGTTTTTTTGGTTATACTGAGTTATACCAAAAACCTTTAGAAGCAAAAGCGGCAGATGCAATGTATGTTGCAGAGAAATATTTTGCCAATGATTCTTCTGAGTTGGTCTTAAAAGGTGATGGTACAAGTAAAGGTGTTTTATACATCATCAAAGAATTTAGTGGTACTAAAGCAGCTAATCTTGCTCAGTATTATGCAGGTATGAGCTATTATAGATTAAAGGATTACAATAAGGCAGTTGAGTATTTGAAAGATTTTTCAACGAATGCGAAACAAGTACAAGCTGTTGCCTATGGTTCTATTGGGGATGCTTATTCTGAATTAAAGAAAAATGATGAAGCAATAGAATATTATAAAAAAGCAGGAACACATTTTCCAGAAGATGAAGCCATTTCATCTGAATATTTATTCCGTGCTGCGTCATTCTTAGAGTTAAATGGTAAAAATGATGCTGCTTTAGAAATCTATAAGCAAATCAAAAAAGATTATCCAAAGTCAGAGAAAGGATTTAGTATTGATAAATATATCTCAAGACTTCAAGTTCAACCTTAATCTGGTTGATACCATATAAAAAAAGGCATTCTTTCTTTAAAGGATGCCTTTTTATTTTTTGGAAAGAATTCCTTAATTTAGAGGATGAAAGTTCAACTCTTTATTCCATGTTTTATAGATCAATTGTACCCTCAAGTTGCATTTAATACCGTTAAAATATTAGAAAAAGCGGGATGTACAGTGGCGTATAACACTCAACAAACATGTTGTGGGCAGCCAGCTTTCAATGCAGGATTTTGGGGAGAATCAAAAGATGTTTGTACAAAATTTGTACAAGATTTTGATGGTGCAGATTATATTGTAAGTCCAAGTGCAAGTTGTGCTGGATTTATTAGAAATAATTATGGAAAACTTTTTGAAAACAATGCTTTTCAAAGTCCAGCTAAAAAAGTTTCCTCGCAAATTTTTGAACTATCTGAATTTTTAGTGAAAATTTTAAATGTGACCGATCTAGGTGCTAGCTTTATTGGTAGAGCCACCTTCCATGATAGTTGCGCTGGATTAAGAGAATGTAATATCAAAGCAGAGCCTAGAGCATTACTCAGTCAAGTAGAAGGACTTGAACTGGTGGAAATGAATGATAACGAAACTTGCTGTGGGTTTGGAGGAAGCTTTGCTGTAAAATATGATACCATTAGTGTCGCTATGGCCGATCAAAAAATTGACAATGCAATCGCCACTGAAGCAGAATATATTATTAGCACAGATATGAGTTGTTTGATGCATATAGATGGGCGTATCAATCATAATGGACAACAAATTAAAGTCATTCATTTAGCGGATATACTTGCAAATGGATATTAATTAATAAAATATTTTCCTATGGCTTATTGGCTAATCAAATCGGAACCTTTTAAATACTCTTGGGATCAATTCAATAAAGACAAACGTACTTTTTGGGATGGTGTAAGAAATTATAGTGCAAGAAATAATTTAAGATCCATGAAAAAAGGAGATCTAGCATTTTGGTACCATAGCAACGAAGGCATGGAAATTGTGGGCATTGCAAAAGTGGTTAAGGAATCGTATCAAGATCCTACTACCGAAGAAACAGCATGGTTAGCGGTAGATTTTGCACCACATAAAAAATTAAAACATCCAGTGAAACTAGCGGATGTGAAAGCCAATACTAATTTAAAAGATATGGCATTAGTAAGACTAGGAAGGTTATCCGTGCAACCTGTTACGGATGCTGAATGGGAGGAAGTGATGAAGATGAGCTTAGGAAAATAATATCTTTTAAAAGATCATTTACTGATCTTACTTCTTAATGAAAAAAGGAATAGCCAATAAATATGGCAATGACTACGCCTATTAGATCTGCAAACAATCCTGCCCAAACTGCATACCGCACTTTCTTAATACCGACGCTTCCAAAATACAAAGCAATGATATAAAAAGTGGTATCAGCAGAGCCTTGAAAGATAGAGGCTAATTTACCTACAAATGAATCTGGCCCTTGTGTTTGAAAAATATCAAGCATCATTCCCCTAGCCCCACTCCCACTTAAAGGTTTCATGATGGCAACAGGTAATGCCCCAACAAAATCCGTATTCATTCCAGTAAGTTGAATTAAAAAACTAATCCCATTCAATACGTATACCATGGCACCACTGTCTCTAAATACACGTATAGCGACTAACATGGCCACTAAATAGGGAATAATTTTTACAATGACATCAAAACCGTTTTTTGCGCCTTCAATAAATGCATCAAAGACCGAAACTTTTTTATAGGCTCCTCCTAAAATAATAGCAACAACAATTCCAATTAAAATACTCGATCCTGCTATTTTAGAAAATAATTCTTTTTGAACAGGTGAAAGGCTATTCACCGCAAATAAGACTGTGCCCATCAATAATACCAATCCAACTATCCAACTGATCAATACCCTATCCCATTTCAATTTTTGATAAGTTCCAACCACAATGATAGATGCTAAAGTGGTACCAATGGTTGCTAAAACACATGGGATAAAAATACTTGCTGCATCTTGTGAACCTGCTGCCAAACGATAAGAAATAATTGTCAATGGGATAATAGTGAGGCCACTTGTATGCAATACTAAGAACATGATCTGCGCATTGGTGGCTTTTTCTTTCTCAGAATTTAAAGTTTGTAGGCTTTCCATGGCTTTTAAACCAAATGGCGTGGCTGCATTGTCTAAACCTAACATATTGGCGCTAAAATTCATCACCATATGGCCCATTGCAGGATGGTTCTGTGGCACTTCTGGGAATAAACGACATAAGAATGGGTTCATCCATTTAGCCAGTTTTTGAATAGCCCCCGCTTTCTCTGCAATATTCATCAATCCTAAGAAAAAGACCATGGTACCTGCTAATGGGAAAGCCACATCAATGACTGAGGATTTAGCGGAATCAAATAAACCATCTGCTAATAGCTTAAATATCTCTGTATCTCCTAAAAAGATCAATTTAAAGAGCGCCACTACAAAAGCGATTACAAAAAATGCTATCCAGATGATATTCAATGCCATATCTAATTGTTTATGGTACTAATATAGCCCATTTTGCAATTAGATTTGTATTTTTGCAACCATAAAACAATCTAAAATAACATGGCTTTACAGGCAGGCATTGTAGGTTTACCAAACGTGGGCAAATCAACCTTATTTAACGCAGTAAGTAATAGTGCAAAAGCACAGGCAAGTAATTATCGTTTTTGTACCATCGAGCCAAATGTGGGCTTAGTAGATGTACCAGATATCCGTATTGGCCAACTGGCAGAATTGATTAATCCAACAAGAGTGGTTCCGACCCAATTAGAAATAGTTGACATTGCTGGTTTAGTGAAAGGCGCAAGCAAGGGCGAAGGATTGGGTAATAAATTTTTAGCTAATATTAGAGAAGTGAGTGCCATTATCCATGTGATTCGTTGTTTCGAAGATGAAAATGTATTGAGAGAAGAAGGTAAAATCAATCCCATTGGTGATAAAGACATCATTGAAACCGAATTGCAATTAAAAGATTTAGATAGTGTTGAGAAAAAGATGCAACGTTCAGAGAAAATGGCCAAAACAGATCCAAAAGCTAAAGTAGAACTAGAAGTTTTACAAAAATGTAGAACACATTTAGAAGCTGGGAAAAGTATCCGTTCTTTAGATTTATCCAAGGAGGATCATGCAGCCATTGCAGATATCTTTTTATTAACGGCTAAACCAGTCATGTATGTAGCTAATGTAGATGAAGCATCCATGCATACAGGCAATGCCTATTCTGAAGAATTGGTGGCTATGGCAAAAAAAGAAGGATCAGAAGTGATTGTGATGTGTAATAATATTGAGGCACAAATTTCTGAAATGGAAGACCCCGATGATAAGGCTTTATTTATGGAAGAATACCAAATGAAAGAGCCTGCATTGAATAGATTGATTCAAACAGCCTATAAATTATTAAAATTAGAAACTTACTTTACAGCTGGTGTACAAGAAGTGCGTGCTTGGACGATTGGTTCTGGTTGGAAAGCACCACAAGCAGCAAGTGTGATCCATACAGATTTTGAAAAAGGTTTCATTAAAGCCGAAGTCATAGCATTTGACGATTATATTAAATTAAAAAGTGAAGCTGCTTGTCGTGACAATGGTAAATTAAGAATAGAAGGAAAAGAATACATTGTAAAAGATGGAGATGTAATGCATTTTAGATTTAATGTTTAATAAAACATGAAAAAAAACTTAACCGTATTGATTGGTTTATTTGCAATTGCTTGTAACAATACAAACAATGCTGATACTTCTAATGATCAAAGTGAAGGGAATACTACGATTACTGCACCCATCGCATTGAATTATACCATACAAAAGGTTTATGCTCATGATACGACAGCCTATACACAAGGCTTAGCATGGGATAATAATAGATTAATTGAGGGAACAGGTTTAAGGGGCAAAAGTATTTTATATCAAATGGATGGTCAACTTAAACCAGTTGGAAAAAAAATCAAATTAGACCAACCCTATTTTGGTGAAGGTATTACTGTTTTCGACGGTAAAATTTATCAATTAACATGGGAAGAACATACTGTATTTGTTTATGATGCAACCACATTCAAGAAGATCAAAACACTTAATTGGCCATATGAAGGATGGGGGCTGACACATAACGATACTGCATTAATTGTCTCCACTGGCGGTAGTAATCTTTATTTTATAAATCCAACAGATTTTTCAATCCAAAAAACACTAGGTGTTTTTAATGAATATGGTTACCAAAGTATGCTCAATGAGTTAGAATATGTGGATGGAAAGATCTTTGCTAATATTTATGGTCAAAATAATATAATTGTCATAGATCCAAATTCTGGAAAAATTACCAATACGATAGATTGTAGTAATTTATTAGCACAAGCAAAAGTGAATTACAATCCTTTAACGATAGATGCTGGTTTTGTATTAAATGGGATTGCTTATAGGAAATCAACCGATACCTATTTTTTAACAGGGAAATGTTGGCCAATTGTTGTTGAAGTTAAATTGAACTAATTAATCTAATTACTCTAATTGTTACTTGAATTGATTTGCTTTTTAAATTCGTAAATGATACTGCTCCCTTTTGAAGCATCCTTGATGGCAAACAGATTAGAAAGCATCCCTATTATACCAGCTAAGAGCATGCCCAATTTTCCTGATTGTTTGTATTTTTCACTCAATAAGCTTACATAAAAACTATCATACCACATTGGCCTCATAGATACAATTTCAAATCCCATTTCATTCAATAAAGTAGTCATTGATTTAGGTGAAAAATGGTATAAATGTCTTGGTAAATCATAAGCAGCCCAATATTTTTTGTAGTATTTAGCATCAAAACTGGTATAGTTAGGTACAGCAATGATTAATCTACCATTGTATTTTAAACTTTTAAAACATTGATGTAGATATGGTTTTAATGCATGTACATGCTCTAAAACATGCCACATGGTAATGACTTCATACTCATTCTCAGGTAAATCAAAGATGGCTTCTGTAGATTTTAAATTCAGTTTATGAATTTCTAATGCCCTTTCTCTAGTTACAGCATCTGGTTCTAAACCAGTTACTTTCCAAGCTTTTTGCTGCATAGCATGCGCAAAAGCACCTGTTCCAGCTCCAATATCTAATAAAAGTCCCTTATGCCCTGTAAAGAGTGATTGAACCCATTTAGTTTTTTGTGCTAATGTTCTAGTTCTTACAAAATGGTACATCTGATTCATCCACCCCTCCTTTACATCCGTATGGGAGATATATTCTTTGAATTTATAGTATTGCCCAATTTCATCTTGATCTGGAACTGGTGATGTAAATCGTAGACTACATTTTGGACAATGTACAATTGAAAAGGCTGCTTGTGTTAATGAAAAGTCTTGACTTTCTAATGCGATTTGCGGATTGGAATGATTGCAAACTGGACAATTCATACTTTTTATTTTAAAAAGATTGCAAGAATGGCGATGATAGCAATTATCAAAGGCAAAATCCACCATTGCTTTGATGAGGTATTGAAGTTATTTTGAGATTGATCTTCTAATTGTACTTTTTCTAAATGGATACTTTGAAAATAATGAGCACTATCAAAATTGGACTTAAAGGTATAGGCTTCATTAGAAATAGTTAATTGCCCTAAATTACCTAAATCTATATTGCTAGATACTGCTAATTGATTGGTGAAAAATGCGGTATAATCGATGATGGCTTGTTCAATGGTACAATCTAAATGATCTGATAAATAAATATAAAATAACTTACTTGGTTTTGTAGTTGGTTCTATCATAGCATCAAAATTGATTTGATGTACGGGTGGTTGAAATACGCCATTAGAATGAATAGAATCTGTTTGGCTTAAGTTTAATTGACCAATACCTGGTAAAACCAATTGCCCATGGGCTAAAAAATATTTTTCTAAAATTGGTAGCATCATTATTGTCTAAATTTATATTGAACTCCTGCAACAAATTGAACTCCTAGTGAAGGATAATTAGCCCAGCGTTGGTATTGTTGGTTTAACAAATTCTCCCCTTTAGCCCAGAAAGTCCAATGATCTGAAATGGCATATTGCATTCCAGCGTTGAGGACAAAGGTATTGTTTAATTGGTATGCATTCCCTAAACCTGCACTGGTTTTAGCACCAGTCCAAAATTGTCCAGAGGCATCCAATTGCATTTTTTTATTAAACAACCAATTGAACTGTGAATTCAATTCAAAAGGCAATACGCCCCATGCTTGAGTATTTTCACGAATTAAATTAAATTGAATATACTTAAAACGATTCTTCCATAATAGTTTGTCACTCAATTGATACCTGAGATCCCCATCTAATTCAATTGCAATGGCTCTTTTTTCAAATAATACGTCAAATTTTAAACCTTCCTGTATTGGTTTATTCAATAATTTGGTTTGATTGAAAAACGGCAATTCGCGGTAATCATTTAAAGCCATATTGAATCCATAATTTAATCGCTTATTGACTGTCACAAGTAAATTGATATATTTCTTTTCAATAGAACTAATTGGTAAATTAGCAGGTGCCGACATCCAATGATTTTGTCCAATTAATTGAGTTAACTGGTTGTTTGTGATACTAGTAAGCCATCCAGCATGTAAAACATAATTGGTATCTTTTAATTGCTTAGTCAATTCAAGCTTAGGATAGATTGCAAATTCGCCATTTGCTAATGTTGGTCTCATACCCACATTAAGTTGAAATTGAGCTTTATCTATTTCAAATGAAGGGTCTAATTGGATAATTGTATTTTGAACAGATGGGCTATTAGTAGGAAGATATTGATTGTAACTAAGGTTGAAATCAGCGTGTAATTTGATCTCATTATTGTATCTATACTCTATTGGACTGTTCAAGTCAATAACTAAATTTTTAGCTTGATCCAATAAATAACTATGATTCAACTTTAAAATTGGAGAATAACTAAACGGCTTTGTTGAAAGTTGTTTATTGGAAATTGAAAAGTTAGCGCCAATGACGGTCAATTTTTGTTCGAAATTTTTGAGTGGTAAATTAGTTGTATCTGGGACTAAACCATAGCGGTATCTATTGGATTGATTTACGAAGAATTGTGTATGTAAAAGCTTGTTTTTATTCATAGACAAACTACCATTATAGATCATACCAATGGTATTCCATTTTTGAATCGGATGTGCACCAGCAATTGATTCATTTAAAATACTTATTTGATGTTCTTGGTCTTTTAAGTCTACATAACTACCCTCTAATTGAATAACTTGATTAAAATAATTTCCCATGCCAATTTTAAAATTGGCAGATCGAGTTATCTTTAAATTTGGATCAATTTTAATTGCCCTCGGAACTAACGCAATTGGTTGATATTGAAAACTTAAATTCTGACTTGGCACTTGATAGGACAATGACACTGAATTGGTATCAACAATTGCTGTGGCATTTATAAAACCTATTTTTGCCACATTCTTTAATTGAGGCCTAAAAGCAGACACAATGGTCACCACTTTTTCTGGTACACTATCAATTATATAATTTCTGAGAGGCAAATTAGTTATTGGAACTATTTGGTCAATTGTTTTAGCAATTTTGGATTCAGGAATGATATAGGTGCTTACTGCAGGTCTTTTTCGAATTGGTTTTTTCTTTTTTGAAACGGTTTTTTTACTAGACTGCTTCTTTTTCTTAGAACTTATTGATGTTTTAGCTTTCTTATTGTTCTTTTTTTGAGCAATTGCTAAATTGCTAAAACAAATTAAAGCGATGGTGAATACAACGAGTCTTATAATAGATTTGATCATGTTATTGAGCTTTAATTGTTTCATTAATTGCTTTAAGTTTATCCGAAGCAATTTGTTGTAAAGATGGAATAGTTGCATTTTCAGCAATGCTCTTATAAGTTGCGATGGCGTTAAACGAATCATTTTGTGCTAAATAGATATCACCTAGTAAAATATATGTTTTAGTCACCCAAAATTCATAGGAAGCTTGTTTTTTAATGACATCAAAGGCTGTTTTTTCAGCAAGATTATACTTTTGTTGATTGTAATAAATCAAAGCTGTTAAATAATGTGCCTCAGCTGTATACAATGAACTATTTGACTTTAATACGACATTTAATAATTGTAAAGCCTTTACCGTATCCTGTTCTGTTATAGTTTGATGGTATAAAGCCATATTGGCCATTAAAATATCATCCGAAGCACTATTTTTTTCTGCTAAAATAAGTACAGCAGTCTTAGAGGCTTCTGCCCAATGCTCGGCTTTGTATTGGCATCTCAATAAACCTTTAATGGCTTCATTTTTTTGTTCTTGTTGCGTCGCATACTGTAAAACAATCTTAAAATATTGTTCTGCTCCAACGTAATCTTTCAAATTAAAATAATGCAATCTTGCTGCAACAATCGCTGCTCTTTCGGCAAATTGATTAGGTGCTTTCATTGCTATTTTCCCAAAATATATGGCAGCAGAGTCGTATTGTTCCATAGAATAAGCCATCTCAGCTAAGAAATTGGTTGCATTCAACTGATATTTACCCTCTGGATAAAGAAATAAGTACTTTTTGAAAGCTAAAGCTGCATTGCTTAAACTTTTGTCTTCATATTGAATGATTGCTGATCTGTAGATTAAAGAATCTTGCTCGTTATAAGATAAAGTCTTACCAAAATCATTCATAAATTGAACATAGGCTTCTGGTTGTTGTTCTTCTATATAAATGTTACGGATGTATTCTAAAGCATTGTTACTCTCCTCCGCATTCGGATAAGCACTAAATAGTGATCTAAAATTTTGTAGGGCTTCTTGATTTTGATTCAAATTAAAGTATACAATACCTAATTTATAAAAAGCCATTGGGTAGAACTCTGTGGCCTTATTGTCTATTAATACTTTTGATAATGGACTAATTGCCTCTTTAAATTGTTCTTTGCTTGTATAAGAATCTGCTAATTCCATTCTGGCATCACTTAAATAAATTGATTGACTAAAATCTTTTTCGTAGTCATTTAATATTTTAAGTTTTTCTTTATTTAAACCTAGCGCTCCATAAATAATGGCTTTTTGTAAGTTAGCATAATCTTCAAAATTCCAGCCTAAATCAATTATTTTTTGGTATGATTTAAGCGCTTGTTTATATTGTTTTGTCATGAATTGACAATCTGACAATCGCACCAATGCATCTTTTTGATAGGGAGAGGATTCGATATAAGGATTAAAATCAGAAGCTATCGTAAATAATTGCAACGCTTTTGAATAATTATTGTTTTTTAAATAACAATAACCTAAAGTATAGTTGGCATGTTTTTTTGAGATTTCACCAATTTCGAATGGGTCTAATAAATATTTTTCTAGGTGTTCGATTGCCTCATTTATTCTTCCCATTTTATAGGCAAGCTCCCCTATCCAAAAATATGTTTGTGCTAAAACTTTATCATTATAAGGTAAATTTTTAACTTGGTTAAAGAGCTCATAGGCTTTTTCATTTTGACCATCATTGATCAAAAGTGCAGCTTTACCATATAAAATATTAGGATATATTTTTAAAAGTGCTTCATTTAAGGTATCCATTTTTTGATACGCATCATAGGCCTTATTAAAATCACTGCTGTAGGCCAATGATGTCACATATAAACTTTTGACTTCATTAAAATAGCTACTATTAGGATATAATTGGTTGAATTTTTCGATCGATTGAATGGCGACACTATATTCTTTTAACTCAATAGATAACTTTGCGTAATTGAATAAAGCAATTTCTTTTTGGGATAAATTTTGGCTTTTAGTGGCGCATAGTAAAAATGCATTTTTAGCCCCTATTTTATTATTGACCTTCAAATAAGATGTAGCCAATAAGTACATACTATTTTGCCCTAGTGAATCTTCTACATTTGCTAATTTTTTAAAGCCCTGAATGGCTTCGTCCCATTGTTGAGATTGAAAATAACAAAAGGACAATTGGTATAAATCCTGAGATTCAACTTCTTTTTGGGATTTTACAAAATTTGCTAAATAGGGTAAGGCTTTTTCATATTGTTTTTGTTCAAACAATAAGTGCCCCATTAGTTGAGCTAATTGGTCGGTGTAAAACTGCCCTTTAATTTGTAATGCTTGTTCTGTATTTTTAAGTGCTGCATCAATATCCCCTAAAAAATAATACAATTGACTAATGTAAAAAGGGGTTAAAGTTTTATAGGCGTTGCTTTGCTCAGCAATCTTAAAACAACTCAAAGCCAATTTGAAATCTTTTTTTTGTAAAGCCACAAAACCTGCATAATAATTCGCATCTGTGTAAAACGGACTTGTTTGAACCTGTCTAATACTCAATAAATAATTAGTGGATTCGTCCCAATCCCCTTTCTTGAAGTATAAATAACCCAATTGAAACTGCATCAAAGCCAACTCTTCGTTTTCAAGATCATCTATACTTATTTTTTTATAAGCCTGAATCGCAGATTCAACTTGTTGTTTTTTAAAATAATATTTTGCCAATTCAAAATTTAATCTTGAGTGATAGATCTTATTTGTATTGTTTTTCAACCAATTTTCGGCAACTGGGATGGCATTTGCTTTGTCCAATGCCACAGATAATAAATGATAGTGAAAAGCAATATCTACATTCGTTGGTTCAAAATTATGAGCTGATTGTATCTTTTGATAAGCCGATAAACTATCCCCTAGATAGAGGGACTTTAACCCATTTTGATCTAATTGGTGAAGTGGTGCACCAAATTTCATTAACTGACTCGATGCTGGAGCACAGAAAAGCATTGTAAAGCATAAAAGCAATGGGATTGGGCTTGCTTTTGAGATGGTTTTTAACATAGGAGCCTTTATTTAGGATAGTATTATAAAAATACGCTATGATTATAAAACGCTTAGTTAAATAAGCTTATTGTGGAAAAACAGATACAATCCTTAAATTTGTTCACAAATACAATAAATATGTACGAACATTCGACAACAGTTAGGGTTAGGTATGCAGAAACAGATAGAATGGATGTGGTTTATTATGGGAATTATGCCATGTATTTTGAGGTTGGTCGTGTAGAAGCCATCCGACACCTTGGTGTATCCTACAAAGACATAGAAGACATGGGTATTATACTACCTGTTGTTGAATTAAATATTAAGTATTTAAGACCTGCTAAATATGATGATCTGATTACCATCAAGACTCAAATTAAGACCTTACCTACCGACCATAAGATTGTATTTGACCAAGAAGTGTATAATGAAGCGGGTAAGCTTTTAACCGTTGGACAGGTTAAGCTCTATTTTATGGATACAAACATGAACAATAAAATTGAAATGCCTTCCTCAATGAAGGAAAAACTCAGTGTCTATTTTAGTTAAACCGCCTTTTTTTGGTTTACTTTGCAACCTAATTGAAGCATTTATAAGATGGATCAAATTCAGGCAACTATTATTACCATTGGGGACGAGTTATTAATCGGTCAAGTAATAGATACCAACAGTGCTTTTATTGCTCAAAAGTTAAATGCAATCGGAATTAGAGTTCAACAAAGAATTGCTGTTGGGGATGATGCGCTATCTATTACAAATGCATTAGATACAGCCATTCAAAAAAGCCAGATTGTCATCCTCACTGGCGGATTAGGCCCCACTGCAGATGATATCACCAAACCCTTATTGAATCGTTATTTTGGTGGGAAGATGATTGTAGACCAAGCTTCATTAGACCATATCACGTATATCTTTGAGCAGATTCACAAGAAACCAATGATTGAGCGCAATCGTAAACAAGCTGAAGTGCCTGATGTTTGTGAAGTGTTGTTCAATCAATCAGGCACTGCACCTGGTATGCTTTTTAAGAAAAATGACAGTTTGATTTTTTCATTGCCAGGCGTACCTTATGAAATGCAATGGTTAACCAATGAAAAAGTGGTGCCAATTATTCTAGAAAAATTCAAATTAGGCGTAATTGCACATAGGACGCTATTAACAGCTGGTGTTGGGGAGTCCTTTTTAGCAGAATCCATCCTTGATTTTGAAAAAAATCTTCCAGTACATATCAAATTAGCATACCTCCCTTCTTATGGCATGGTAAGGTTAAGATTGACAGGAAGCAGTGATGACGGTACTAGTTTGAATCATCAATTAGATACCTTATTCGAACAATTAAAGGAGCATGTAAAAGCATCTATCGTTACAGATAAAGATGAACCTATAGAAGTGGTGGTTGGCCGTCTTTTAAAAGACCAAAATCAGACTGTTTCGACTGCTGAAAGTTGCACAGGTGGCTATATTGGACATCTCTTATCCAAACATGCAGGCTCGTCCACCTTCTTTACAGGGAGTATCGTAAGTTATGACAATCGTATTAAAACTGAATTTTTAGACGTTCCAACCAGTATCTTAAAAACTGTTGGAGCAGTGAGTAAGGAAGCCGTAGAACAAATGGCGGTAGCAATAAGGGCTAAAATGAACACTGATTATGGAATTTCAGTAAGTGGTATCATGGGCCCATCAGGCAAAACAGACGAAAAACCCCTTGGAATGGTATGGATTGGGGTGGCTAATAAAGAAAAAGTGGTTTCTAAAGTATTTTACCTAAGATTTGATCGACAAAAGAATATAGAAGTCACCGCCAATCAAGCTATAAATTTACTTAGGTTACTCATAATCAATAAGATTTAGTCTTATTTTTGCTAAAATAATTCCCTATGTCTGTAGTTGACTTGATTTTGCCAAAATTGGGTGAGAGTATCATGGAAGCAACCATCTTAAAATGGCATAAAGCTGTAGGAGATACGATCCAATTAGATGAAACATTACTTGATATCGCTACAGATAAAGTAGATAGCGAAATACCTTCAAGTGCTGCAGGCACCATTACAGAAATTTTATTTGAAGTCAATGCTGTTGTTCCTATTGGAACAGTAATTGCAAAAATACAAACAAGCGGTAGTATCGCTCCAACACCAACAATTGATACAATTCAAGCACCAGCAACTAATGCGACTGTTTCAGAACCAATTGTTCCAGAATCAATTGTTGTAGAAGAAGTTCCTTTTACACCTTCTGCTACAAATGTTGAAATACAACAAGAAAATTCCAATGACGTTCGTTTCTTTTCACCATTGGTTTTGAATATTGCACAAAACGAAGGGATTCATTTAAATGAATTGCAACAAATTCCTGGTACTGGTAACCAAGGACGTGTTTCTAAAAAAGACATTTTAAATTATGTAGCGCAGAAAAAAGCAGGTCATGCTCCGACTTTAAACGTTTCGCAACCTACTACAAATACATCAGCTCCTATTAGTTCAGCACAAATAACTAATTCATCAAGTTCTAATCATTTTCTACCTGCTGATCATGGATTTAACACATCAAATGGTGCCAGTAAATTTGCTAACCCAGATGAAGTAGTTATTACTGGGAACACAGAAATCATTGAAATGGACCGTATGCGAAAGCTCATTGCAAAGCATATGGTTGAAAGCGTTCAGACAAGTCCGCATGTCACTTCTTTTGTAGAAGCGGATGTAACTAATATGGTTGTTTGGAGAGAAAAAGTAAAACAACTCTTTGAAAAAAGAGAAGGTACTAAATTGACTTTTACACCAATATTCATGGAATGTATTGCAAAAGTTTTAGAGCAATTTCCATACATCAATTGTAGTTTACAAGGAGATAATATCATTTTAAAGAAAGATATCAATATTGGTATGGCGACTGCCCTACCTTCTGGCAACTTAATTGTTCCAGTCATTAAAGGCGCGAATCAATTGAGTATAGTTGGATTAAGTAAAGCAGTTAACAATTTAGCCACAGCTGCTAGAAACAATCAATTAAAACCACAAGATACACAAGGAGGTACTTTTACAGTAACGAATGTGGGTACATTTGGTTCCATTATGGGCACACCCATTATTCCACAACCACAAGTTGCTATTCTAGCTTTAGGCGCCATTAAAAAACGCCCAGTAGTGATAGAAACCCCTTCGGGAGACGCCATCCTTGTTCGTCATATGATGTATTTATCTATGAGCTACGATCATAGAATTGTAGATGGTGCAATGGGTTCTAGTTTCTTATCAGCAGTCGCAAAGGAATTCGAACAATGGGATCAAAATAGACAATGGTTTCAATATGTGTAATTAAAAAAATTTCCTATAAAAAATAAAGCCCCAATTTGGGGCTTTATTTTTTAGCATTAATTAGGTATTAATAACCCAATCCTAAGTCTCTTCCTTTCATGATCGCAGGTACACCTTTAGACATCCAAATTGGCATTGGTGCTCCTTTTAAATAATGATCAAAAAACTGTTGTTCTCTAATTTGTATATCTTTTCTATTTTTTCTTTCTACTAAATTATGTGCTTCGTTATTGTATACCAGCATCCAAATTGGTTTTGCTAATCTACGCATAGCAGTAAACATTTCAATTCCTTGATACCAAGGCACTGCATCGTCTGCATCATTACTCATGATCACTATTGGAGTTTTCACTTTATTCAGTTCAAATAAAGGGGAATTTTTAATATATAAATCTGGACGCTCCCATAAATTTGCACCTATTCTACTTTGTGTTTTTTCATATTGAAATTGTCTGTTGATACCCGCACCCCACCTAATGCCACCATACGCACTTGTCATATTGACAACCGGTGCACCAGCCCATGCTGCAGCATATAAATTGGTTTTAGTAATTAAGTAGGCGATTTGATAACCACCCCAACTTTGACCTTGCAATCCAATTCTTGTGCTATCAATAAAACCTTTTTGTACCATTGCTCTAGTACCACTAACTATATAATCGTATGCACCCTGACCTGGATAACCTTTTTTATACCAAATATCTGGTACTAATACCACATAGCCACGACTAACAAAGAAGGGTATATTTAATCTAGATGGTGTTGGAGATGGCGCTAAATAATTATGAAGTGTTTGATTGTTTCTTTCATAAAAATAAACAATCATTGGATACTTCTTTTTGGCATCAAAATCTTCTGGTAAGTATAGGATACCTTCTGCAGTTCTGCCTGTATATGCTTTCCATTTTACCAATTGTGATTGCATCCAATTATAATTAGCTTGTTGTGGATTGATAGCAGTTAATGCAATTGGTGATTGCTTTTCTTGAATCAAAGTATAAGGAAAAATATTCGCAGCATTTTTTTCATCTTCTTGCATTACAATCAATTGATTCGAATTTTTTGCACCTACAATAGTTGTGAAATGCATTGGTTGTTCTGTAATATTAAATAAAGTCCTATTACCCAAATCCAATAAGGCAATACCTTCTTTTTTATCCACTTCATTGTAGACCCTTAGTAAAATTTGATCTTTAAATCCAATGAATTTTTTATCATCATCTAATTTAACAAAACGATATTCTTTTTTAGAAGCGCGGCCTTTGGTTAAAAGCTGAGAGGCATTTAAACCAGTTGCATCCACTAACCAAAGATCATAGCGATCATAGAGGATAAAACTTTTATGATTGTCCATCCACATCGCAATTCCATAAGCATTAGGGTCATCAGGTACGTCATTGTCCTCATCATACAATGGGAATTGAATGTCTTTTGCAATTTGTTTAGTCTGTAATGTGGTCGTATTGAAAGACTTAAATTGTTTTGATATTTCATCATAAAATACCACTAAGCTGCCATCGTATGATGGAGTTACTAAACTGCCCTTTAATCCTTTTTGAATGAGTTGCTTTTGACCTGTCATGGTATTCAATGCATATAAATCTCTTTTGCCATAACCTTCCCATTGACTAGCAATGGTGAAATTAGAATCAATATTTGCAATCGCTACTTGTCCATCACCTTCCATCGTCATTTGTATTTGACGATCATTGATTTTTCCTAAATAAGTAAATTGACTGCTTACAGGCCTATAGATGATGGCCTCTGTACTTTTTAAACTTGCCTCAAGACTTTTTAATTGAGTAGACTGTAGATTCGCATCATTGTAATTCCATATATCTACACTAACTCTATCAAATTCAGGCAAACTAGTATCTTTTACTTGCAGGATGGGTTGAACACCAAAACTTAATAAAGCACCCGTCTTACTAAAATTCAATTTTTTATCCCCTCCAATGGTATATTGATTTGGCATTACAATTGCTGTTTTATTAAAAACAAATTGTGCCGTATCCATTTCATGCTTATAAAAAGCGAGTGTATAATTTTTTTGTAAAGCTTTGTCAGTACTATCTTTTTCTATTAAGTAGGCCAACTGCTTACCTTCTTTGTCCCATGTAAAATTAGTTGCAGTATAAAAACGACTGTTGATGGTTTTTAAATTTGTATCTGCAATGGAGGCTAAAAGAATTTTCGCTTCATTTAATTTAGTCTTCACTTGGTAGAGCATGATGCCTTCTCCTTTAGGATGCATGGCATATTCGCTAATATTATTAAATACCCTTTCTTGTCCAGAATTTAAATCCCTAAAATAAAGGGATGCACCTTCTTTTTTGGTGTCTGTCTTTGGATCATTTAAATAAGCGATTACATCACTTCCAAATTCAGGTACTTGATAACTTTTTACAGCTGGAATTTTTTTGATATTACCATTGACTAATGTTAAAATTGCCATACTATCTTTTGGCATTTCTTCTGGTTTTTTCTTTCCAATCTTAGCTTTTCTTGTTTCATCGAAGGTTGGCTTAATTTTTGCAATCAAAAAGGCATTGTTTTCAGTAAATTTTGACTGTGTTCCACGCTCAATTTTTATGATTTGATTGGTTTTAAGATGTCTAACATACAAAGTTGCGTCACCTTCTTGTGGAGCAACAGTATAAGACATCCAATTGCCATCATTGGACAATACCACATCCTTAATAGACTGCCATTGGTCATAAACAGTATGATCTAATGGTTTTTTTTGAGCTTGAACTGAAATAGATAACAATAACAAGCAGGAACATAAAATATGCTTCATATTAGATAAATTGAATAACCAATTTACGATAAGTTTGATATAAAAAATAACAATTGAGATATAGTTTTATGATCAACTATTTGGACTTTTGCTGGCGCAATACACGGCTCATTTGGAGTAGCACTGATATGGCAATTAAGGTCATGCCTATATAAAAACCCATTCCCATTTGTTTGTGTTCTTGAAAAAATACAATTGCGATGATAATCCCATACACGGGCTCTAGATTAAGGGAAATGTTCAGGGTAAATGCACTAATATTTTTAAGGGCATTGAGCATCAAATGATTGGCTAATACAGTACAAAACAAAGCTAAAATGATAAGCCAGAACCAATCATTTTTTGAAGGCATGATAAAAGCAGTCTGTTGGAAGAAACCAATACCTAAAATAACAATTGTAAGGAAGCCTAGACCCCCAAGCATCTCAAAGGTTTGGATGGTCTGTGTGGTATACTGATCTGTTAATCTTTTATTGATGATAGTAAAAATGGATGCAAAAAATGCGGAAACTAACCCTACCAAAATGCCTGTTCTAAAATGGATATCAAATTGAAAAATACATAAAATCCCGATGAGGCTAAGTAAACCAATAAAAATATCGTTCCAAATCAATTTTGTTTTAAAAAAGAATGGTTCAAGGACTGCTGTAAAAAGACCTACACTAGAAATACAAACCAATGCAATAGATACATTCGCTAATTTGATGCTGCCATAAAAACAAACCCAATGAATCGCAATCAAAACACCAATCAACATCAATCTTCCTTTATCTTTTAATGGAACTTTAGTTGGCTGCCGATGCAATAGGTAGATTGGAACCAAAGCAAGAACAGTTAATAACATTCTGTAAAACACTAGGTACAACCCATTCAATTGAATTAAATTTCCAAGTGGTGCTGTCAATCCGGCTAAAAAGACAAATACATGTAATTGTATTAAAGATCGCTTAAAGCTGCTCACGCTTGATAAGTTTGATAAAGCGTCCAGTGAAAGATTGCCATTGCATACTGATTACCCCAAGCACAGCTTCTTTGATAATCCCTTTTGACATTTTACTTACACCTATTTTTCTGTCAATAAAAGTGATGGGCACTTCTTTTAATTTAAAACCTAATCGCCAAGAAGCAAATTTCATTTCAATTTGGAAAGCGTACCCTATGAAACTAATTTGATCCAATTGAATAGCTGCTAAAACTTTATTTTTATAACATATAAATCCTGCTGTGGGGTCTTTTACAGGCATCCCTGTTATAATTCTTGTGTAAAGTGAGCCTCCCTTTGAATAAATTAATCTATCTAAGGGCCAATTTTCTGTTGCACCTCCTTTAACGTACCTGCTACCAATGGCCAGATCTGCGCCACTTTCACATGCTGCTAATAATCTATCTAAGTCTAAAGGGTTGTGAGAAAAATCGGCATCCATTTCAAAAATATAGTCATATTGATTGGCTAAAGCCCATTTAAATCCATGAATATAGGCAGTGCCTAGACCGAGTTTTCCTTTTCTTTCTTGGATGAAAATTTTATCAGGATGCACTTGCATCAATTCTTTAACAATATTGGCTGTGCCATCTGGAGACCCATCATCCACTACTAAAACATGATATTGATTACCAAGGACTATGACTGCATGAATAATTGCAGCAATATTTTCCTTTTCATTGTAAGTTGGTATGATAACAATTTTTTTCACTTTCTATTGGGGGGATATAGTATAAATAGCTGTTTTTCTTGTATAAATATAATTTATTTATTTAATATAGTCCTATTTAAAATCTCTGTAAGCTTCTGTTTGGTGTGTAAGGCAAAGTCCCCTTTCATCATCCAATCATAATACTGAGGTTCTTCTTTTAATACTTGGGTAACAGGTTTGCCTTTATGCTTGCCAAAATTAAAAATTTCAACGCCTTGCTCCATTACAAAACGGCGTGCAAAATCTACAATTTGATCCTCTCCTGTAAATTTTACAACAGATTCAACCGTATTGCCTATCGCTGGATAACGTTCTAATTGTGCTTCTAATACCTCCCAAGTTGCTGTAGCATCCGCTTCGGCTGTATGGGCATCTTCTAAACTTTTATTGCAATAAAACTTATAGGCAGCTGATAAAGTCCTTTGCTCCATCATATGAAACACTTTCTGTACATCCAATAATTTTCTATCTTCAATATCTACAGCAATGCCTGCTCTTAAAAATTCTTCGTATAACATAGGAATATCAAAACGATTGCTATTGTACCCAGCTAAATCAGCACCTTCTAAAAATTGCTTAATCTCATTGGCTACTTGCTTAAATGTAGGTGCATCTTTGACCATTTCATCTGTAATGCCATGAACCGCAGTGGTGACAGCTGGAATAGGCATTTCTGGATGGATTAATTTACGTTTAACTGTTTTAGATCCATCAGGCATGATTTTTACAATGGCAATTTCCACAATTTTATCTGTGCTGACATTGACACCAGTGGTTTCTAAATCAATGAAACAGATAGGTTGGGAAAGTTGTAATCGCATATTTTATATTATAAATTGAAGTTAGTCAATCTGGTATACTAAATAACAGATTCAGGCTAAAATACTTCAAAGAATGGTGTAATTTTACCAGATAAATCAAAAAAAATGAATTGGCATCCAATTAATTCTTCAGAACAATTAGAACATATTAAATCAGCCTCCTATATTACCCCGCAGGTCATCTTTAAACATAGTACTACATGTAGTATAAGTAGAATTGCTTTGGATAGATTTGAACGTGCTGCAACCCCAGAAAAGGTTGATTTCCATTATTTAGACCTACTGAATTATAAAGCAATTTCAAATGAAATAGCTAGCTTTTTTCAAGTGCACCATGAATCACCTCAAATCATTTTAATTAAAAATGGGGAGTGTATTTATGATGAAAGCCATTATGGTATCATGATGGATGAGCTTATATCCTTTCTATAATCATTGCACTCGCACCTCCGCCACCATTACAGATTGCTGCAGCACCGTATTTTGCTTGATTGTCCAGTAATATATGCGTAAGGGTCACAATGATTCTTGCACCACTACATCCAAGTGGATGTCCAAGTGCTACAGCGCCTCCCCTTGTATTCACTTTTGAAGCATCCAGCTTTAATAAATTTGTATTGACAATACCTACAACAGAGAATGCTTCATTGAATTCAAAAAAATCAATATCGGCTGAGGTTAAATTAGCTTTTTCTAAGGCTTTTGGTAGGGCTAAAGACGGCGCAGTGGTGAAGTATTTAGGATCATGCGCTGCATCTGCATAACTCGTGATTTTAGCTAAAGGCTTTAATCCTAGTGCTTTCATTTTTTCGCCACTCATTAAAATAAGGGCAGCTGCACCATCATTCATGGTACTAGCATTCGCAGCCGTGACAGTGCCCTCTTTACTGAAAGCGGGATTTAAACTAGCAATCTTATCAAATTTAACATTGAAAGGTTCTTCATCTTTATCGATTGTGATGGGATCCCCTTTTCTTTGAGGAATCACTACAGGAACAATTTCATTTACAAACAATCCTTTTTCTATAGATGCCTGAGATTTTGTGTAACTACCAATGGCAAATTCATCTTGCTCTGCTCTTGTAATTTTATTTTCAGTAGCACATAAATCAGCAAAATTGCCCATGGCAACTTGATCATAGACATCCACTAATCCATCTTTAGCCAATCCATCTAATAAAGAGGTATCCCCATATTTATTTCCCCAACGTTGATGCATATTGTAAAATGGCACATTGCTCATACTTTCCATTCCTCCAGCAACCACAATAGCTGCATCCCCTAAAAGAATATTTTGAGCAGCTAGTGCTATGGATTTCATTCCACTAGCACATACTTTATTAATGGTTGTACAAATTACTTTATCAGGCAAGCCAGCCAATTTTGCTGCTTGTCTAGCAGGTGCTTGGCCTAAACCAGCTTGGATGACAGAACCCATATACACTTCATCTACTAAATTAGTATCTAATTGAATTTTGTCCAATGCACCTTTAATGGCAATAGCGCCTAATTGTGTTGCAGTACAATTTTTTAATGACCCACCAAAAGATCCAATTGGGGTTCTTACCGCTGCAACTATAAAAACTTCTTTAGACATATAAAAATGATTAAAAGTAAATAATTAGGTTTTTTTAAATAGTATTTTAAGCTTCTGGAGATGCTGAAGTTTCTGGTTTTTCTGGCGCTTCTGGAATCAAACGTATTCCTCCATCTTCTAAAGTTATTTTCTTGGCCTTATACAAGATCCCTGCATTCATTTTAAATGCTTTTTTACTAATACCAAAAAAAGCGTAAATATCTTCAGGTGAAGATTTATCATGATACGGTAAAAAACCTTTATGTAATTTTAATAACTGAATCAATTTAACTTGATCATCATCTAATTTCTCCACTCCTTGTTTACCAATGCCAATATCCAGCTTATTATCTTCTCTAATTTTTTTTACAAACCCTTCATCAATCATTTGACCAATATACAAATGGGTAAATACTTCATTTTTATACACGAGTCCTTGGTGTACTTGATTTACAATCACCACATAACCAATATCAGATTCACGATACACTTGTAATTTAACTTTCTCTCCTTCTTTTACAGTTAGGATATCATTGCTAATTTGGTTGTCAATTTTTTCTGTCGCTGCAACCCTTCCAGTTTGTTTGTCTAAATAAAGTTTAACCAAATACTTTCCACCCAGTCGCATACTTGATAATTGTTGCGATACGGGAACAAATAAATCCTTCATTAAGCCCCAATCTAAAAATGCACCTTGACCCGTAATGTCTACCACTTTTAAAGCGGCAATATCACCCACAACAGCAAAAGGCTCTTGTGTGGTGGCAATTAATCTATTATCAGAGTCATGGTATACAAATACGCTAATGGTATCGCCCACTTGTAATCCAGATGGTACAAAACGTTTAGGTAATAATACTCCTTCTGCACCATCATCCATATAAAAGCCAAAATCCACCTTTCGGTCTACACGCATTAAATTAAATTGACCGACATTGATGGTTGACATAGCACTTGGTTTTATGCAAAATTAGAACAATTCTGGCTGTTCGTCATTAGGATCTTTGATGACTACTTTATTTTCCCAACCCATTTCGATCGTTTTACTAAAATCAACCAATTTGGTACCTACCGCTTTAGAACCCATCACATCCACCATTTTACTCACTTTAAACTTGGCTTTTCTTACCTGTGTCCCTTTGCCGGAAACTACCACCAAAACAGGTTCAATATGGGTCGTAACTGCTGCTACATAATTACCATTGCCCTCCTTAATAAATGAAAATGGTGTTTTTAAGGTGGACGTTTCAATTTTAAAACGCTTGATATTGAATTGTAATTTCTCTTTATCTAAATACACCGCCGTGATGACTTTCGATGGATTGAATTTCTCTATAAAAATGACTTTCTCTGGATCAAATCTTTGTGTCAATTCTGTATCAGTTACTTCATAGAGTCCATCTTTATCAATCACAATTAATTTTTCATCTTCAAAAGTGCCTAAGTAAAGTCCTTTCTCCTCTGTATTCAACCTGCCAAACTTATCATCAAACCATAATTTTCTTCCTAACAAAGTACTTTTACCGGCTTCTTTTAACTTCACTAATTTAACAGGGTACTTTGTTACTTGATTACCCACACTGGTTCTGCCTTTTACTTCTAAGGTTTCAAAAAAGAAATCAAATTCTTTAATTCTTGCACTACAGTTTGGACTCAATACAATTTTTACCGACTCAGCTTCTCCATTTGCGTTAATTGAGAAATAATGCACTTTCGATTTCTCAAAATTTTTGGCTAAAACGTATTCTTTATCTCTAGTGATGCCAGTCACATTAAAACGTTTTGCATAACTTATTCCAGAAGCACCATCTACATAAATCATATTGTAGGTAGTACGTTCATCATTTTTCTGGAATACTGCAGCATGTAAAATATCTTTCCCTATAAAAATTTTATCAGATACTTTCACCACTTTCATTGTACCACCTTTGGTAAATGCAATGATATCATCATAATCAGTACAGTCACATAAAAATTCATCTTTCTTTAAACTTGTACCAATGAAACCCTCTGATCTATTGATATAAAGTTTCGTATTTGCAATAGCCACTTGTTTTACTTGAATGGTATCAAACTCCTTTAATTCAGTTTTACGCTCTTTCCCTTTACCATATTTCTTCTGTAAGTTTTCATAATAACTTACTGCATAATCTATTAAATTTTCAAGGTTGTTTTTAACTTCTTTAATTTCTGCTTCTATAGCTTTAATTTGTGCAATTAATTCTTCAATATCAAGTTTATAAATTCTTCTTACTGGCTTGTCTGTTAATTTCAATAAATCTGCTCGCTCAATTGGCTTTTTGAATTTCTTTTTAAATGGCTCAAATGCTTTGTCAATGGCATCAATCACTTTTTCCCAATTAAGGTGTTTTTTCTCTAGTTCTTGGTAGATCTTTTCTTCGAAGAATATTTTTTCTAAACTAGTGAAATGCCATTTATCCAATAATTCTTGCAAATGAATTTCTAATTCTGCTTTTAATAACGCTTTTGTATGATCTACTGAATATCTTAATAAATCACTTGCCCCTAAAAATTGTGGACGTTGATTCACAATCACGCATACATTAGGTGATAAGCTGATTTCACAATCTGTAAATGCATACAATGCATCAATGGTAATATCTGGAGAAATACCAGTCGCTAAATCAATCTGAATTTCAACTTCAGCCGCTGTCACATCAATCACTTTTTTGATTTTGATTTTACCTTGGTCATTTGCCTTGGTAATGCTTTCCATCAATTGGGTTGTAGTGACACCGTAGGGTACATCTTTGATGACCAATGTTTTCTTATCTAATTCTTCGATATGTGCCCTTACTCTAACTTTTCCTCCACGTTTACCATCATTATAAGCCGAAGCATCCACCATACCCCCTGTTTGAAAGTCTGGTAATAACTCAAATTTACGTCCTCTTAAATATTTAACAGAAGCATCTAATAGTTCATTGAAATTATGTGGCAATATCTTAGTGGATAAACCAACTGCAATACCATCAGCGCCTTGTGCTAATAATAGAGGAAACTTCATAGGTAAAGTGACAGGTTCATTTTTTCGACCGTCATAACTCAGTGACCAATCCGTTGTTTTTGCGTTAAATGCGACTTCTAATGCGAACTTGCTTAATCTAGCTTCAATATAACGTGATGCTGCAGCAGAATCACCAGTTCTTACATCCCCCCAGTTTCCTTGTGTTTCGACCAATAAATTCTTTTGTCCAATATTAACCAATGCATCTCCAATACTAGCGTCACCATGTGGATGGTACTGCATGCTCTGTCCAATAATATTAGCCACTTTATTGAATCTACCATCGTCCATTTCCTTCATGGCGTGAAGGATTCTTCTTTGAACTGGCTTTAAGCCATCTTCAATTGCGGGTACTGCCCTTTCTAAAATAACATAGGAAGCATAATCCAAAAACCAGTTTTTATACTGTCCTTGTACGCCAGATACGTTCTCTGTAACCCTACTTAAATTTTTCTCTTTTGCCATAACTATACTAATTAGTGCCGACTAGATCCGATGGGTATCTTCACTTCCGTCACTTAAACTATTTAATTCAATAAAAACAATATCCGTGATTGCGTTTAATTCATGCCAAGTGTTCGCAGGGATTTTAACCCTTATAGGTGCAACTAATTCAATTGTATTTTCTTCATTTGTTACTAGATCCTTCCAATGTAAGTTTGCTGTTCCTTGCACTAAAAGCATATCCTCTGGATTTTTACCTGCCGAAATTCCTTTATGATAATGTTGTCCACTTATTGTCCCAGCATTTCTATACACCAATAAAAATTCACCTGTTCTATCTGTACTAAAATAATGAAGCGCCCCACGCTCATCAACTGCTTTTACATCTATTACTTGAACTTGTACAGACATGTTTACTTTTTTAGGCTTCAGTTTCGTTTATCACAGTTGATCCACCAGGCATTTGAACAACCATATCTTTCCAACCTTTAGACCAATCACCAGCAATGACTAATTTACCTGCTTCTTCTAATGATTTTAAACGAGATACGATAAAAGCATCACCCAATCTCACTTTTAATTTAGCCATGATATTGGATAAAGCACTAGGTAATTTTTGTACATTTTTTGTAAGTAAGGCTAGAATTTCTTTATCATAACAACCAATATGCATGCTTACTAATTTCTTACCCCCTTCTAAGAATCTTACCCCCTCATTTTCTTGACACAATTTTTTCCACTCATCTGGATCCAATTCAAATTCACTCAAAGTGATTGGCCTAGCTAATTTTTTAGCTTTTAAAAATTCTTTAGGTTCTATTTGACTTAAATGCGTCGGATAAAATAATTGACCTTTTTCATTTAGGAAAGGCAAATTATTTAAATACAATACATGCATTCTGCTTTGGTATTCTTTAAACTGACTCATTAACCAATAATAGCCCGATACATCATGCGCGTTTTGACCCATCCATATCCAAATCATTTCATTATCATCTTGGTTCAATGAATTAATCAATTGATGTATTGTTAATGTATCATCCACCATCTCTAATTGATCTTGATATGGAGAATGCACTAAGACCGCTTTCCACCAATCTCTTCTGGCTTGATACCCCTCTGTTTCATAGATATCCATCAAAGGGCCAACTGCATAGTCGTCCTTTATCTCAATGATCTTTCCAGATAAGGTTTCATCTAATTCAATAGCTGATTCTAAAGCAGCTATATCTGCGGTATTAAATACTATGTGTATCATTTGCTTTATCTAATTCAACTTTTAAATTATTGATAATAAAATCTTGTCTTTCTGGGGTATTTTTTCCCATATAATATTCTAACAAATGTTGAATATGATCGCCTTGTTCTAAAATAACTGGCGCTAATTTAATGTCAGCATTGATAAATTTTCCAAATTCATCTGGACTAATTTCACCCAAACCTTTAAATCGAGTGATTTCTGGTTTATTTCCTAATTCACTGATTGCTTTTTGCTTTTCTGATTCATCATAACAGTAGATGGTCTTTTGTTTGTTTCTAACACGGAATAATGGTGTTTCCAAAACAAAAACATGACCTCTCTTTACTAAATCTGGGAAAAACTGTAAAAAGAAGGTCAACATCAACAATCGAATGTGCATCCCGTCCACATCGGCATCTGTTGCAATCACAATATTGTTATAACGTAATCCATCTAATCCATCCTCAATATTTAAAGCATGCTGTAATAAATTAAATTCCTCATTCTCATACACGACCTTCTTTGTTAAACCAAAAGCATTCAATGGCTTACCTCTTAAACTGAATACAGCTTGTGTGTCTACATTTCTTGATTTGGTAATACTACCACTTGCAGAATCCCCCTCTGTAATAAATAAGGTACTATTTTGTTGTGTTGAAATAAAAATTTCTTTATTCTTAGTGGGTACTTCGTCATTTAAGTGCACTCTACAATCTCTTAATTTCTTATTGTGTAAATTGGCTTTTTTTGCACGCTCATTGGCCAATTTTTTAATCCCTGCCAATTCTTTTCGTTCGCGTTCATTTTGTTCAATCCTTTTCTTTAATGCTTCTGCCACAGTAGGATTTCTGTGTAAAAAATTATCTAATTCTTTAGCTAAAAATTCAGTGATGAAATTCTTCATACTTGGGCCACCATCTGCTACATTCTGTGATCCTAACTTTGTTTTAGTTTGACTTTCAAAGACTGGCTCTTGCACTCTAACAGACACAGCTGCAACAATACTTGTTCTTATATCCGATGCCTCATAATCTTTTTTATAAAAATCACGAATCACTTTTACATAGGCTTCTCTAAATGCTTGTTGGTGTGTACCACCTTGCGTGGTGAATTGACCATTCACAAATGAAAAAATATCCTCGCCATAATCATTGTTGTGCGAGATGGCGACTTCGATATCCTCCCCTTTTAAGTGCATGATGGGATACCTTAATTCATCGGGATTGGTTTTACGCTCTAATAAATCCAGTAAGCCATTCTTACTAATAAATTTTTTATCGTTAAACTGAATAACTAACCCTGCATTTAAATAACAATAATTCCATAACTGACTATCAATGTATTCATAGATGTAATGGTAGTTTTTAAAAACCGTAGCATCAGGCGTAAAGACGACCAAAGTACCATTGGGTTCTGTCGTTTTTGATTCCTTCGTTTCTTCAATCAAAAGCCCTCTTTTAAAACTAGCAGATTTTTGTTTGCCCTCTCTATAAGCAGTTACTAAAAAGTCTTCACTCAAAGCATTGACTGCTTTTGTACCCACGCCATTTAATCCAACTGATTTCTGGAATGCTTTACTATCATATTTTGCTCCAGTATTGATTTTACTCACTACATCCACAATCTTACCAAGAGGAATACCTCTACCATAGTCTCTTATTGTTACTGTTTTGTCATGGATAGCAATTTCCACTTGTTTACCATACCCCATGGTATGTTCATCAATACAGTTATCTATCACCTCCTTCATCAAAACATAAATACCATCATCTGGTGCAGATCCATCACCCAACTTTCCAATATACATTCCTGGACGCAGACGAATATGCTCCTTCCAATCTAATGATCTAATGGAGTCTTCATTATATTCTGCCCCTATTTTTGCTTCTGCCATAATTATCAATACTTTACGAGCAATAAATGCCCTAATCAAGCTGCAAATCTAATACTCCAAGTAAGTTTTGCAATCTAAATATTTACAAAACTGGTCAAATGTGGATAAAAGGATTAAAGCATTATCTTTATCCCATCAAAAAAGAAGCTACATATCCTATTACTGATCTTGATTTTATCAAAAACAAGGCCGTTGAACTTGAAGCAGAAAACCAGGAATTCCAGGAATTTTTAAGGAATGTAGATAGTTTAAGCCTTGATAAAGCCGTTTTTGAGCTATCGGAAGCTATTTCACCTAAAATAGAATGCACTGACTGTGGGAATTGCTGTAAAAGCTTGATGGTCAATATCGATGAAAAGGAAGCCAACCATTTATCTGCACATTTAGGACAGACAAGGGCCGAATTTGACCAAAAATACCTAGACAAGGGTGACTCTGGCAGAATGGTGATCAATGCCATACCCTGCCATTTCTTAGTGGGTAATAGCTGTAGCGTGTATTCACATCGTTTTGCAGGTTGCAAGGATTTCCCTGCATTTCATGTACCCGATTTCAAAAAAAGGTTATTTACTACCTATATGCACTATGATCGATGCCCTATCATCTTTAATGTGATGGAAACATTAAAAGTAGATGCAGGATTTAAAGCAGCAAGCTCCTAATTTTCAATTTTAGAGTATGGCATTACAATTTGGAATTGATATCCTATTACAAAATGAACCAATTTGGAAAAAGGATCGTATTGCGATGCTAACAAATGATGCGGCAAGGACAACTTCAGGTGTAATTAGTAGGTTGGCCTTAAAAGAAGCAGGATTTAATTTGACTAGCATCTTTTCTCCAGAACACGGTATCCATTCAATTGGTAAAGATGGCGTCTTGATAAAAGACGGACTCGATGATTTAACTGGGCTTCCTATTGTAAGCTTATACGGTGAAAAATATATGCCATCTGCAGATGATTTAAAGGATATTGATATCCTTTTATTTGATGTACCCGATGTTGGTACTAGGTTTTATACCTATTTATGGTCCATGACTTATTGGACAGAAGCAGCAGCTAAATACAATAAACAAGTCATTATTTTAGACAGACCCAATCCCTTAGGTGGAAACCTAGCGTTAAGTGAAGGTCCCATGTTGGATGAATCAATCACATGTTTTATTGGTCGTTTTAATATCCCTGTAAAACACCAATGTACACTCGGAGAATTGGCCCTTTATTTTAACACCGTTCAAAATTGGAATGCAAATCTCAAAGTCATTCAATGTGCAGGATGGGATAGAGCACAATTATTTTTTGATTGGAATCAAAAATGGATAAATCCTTCACCTGCTTTACAAAATATTGAAGCGACGATTTTATATCCTGGTTTATGTTTCTTTGAAGCCACAAATTTATCGGTTGGTAGAGGTACCTCCTACTCTTTTGAATGGATTGGTGCTCCTTGGTTAAAACAAAAAGAGATCATGATGATGGTTCTTAATATGCTTGGGGAAGATTATAAATTAGAACCCATCAACCTAGCAATTCAAGTTGCGAATGAAACATCTACATTTAAAGGCATTAGAATGAAAGTAAAAGACCCATATCATTATCCAGCAGTTATGAATGGACTTGTTTTATTAAAATTAATGAAGGATTTACATCCAAATGATTTTAAATGGAATCCTTATCCAACCAATGCAAATCCAAGTGGAGAAAATCATTTATCCTTATTATTAGGAATTCAAAATGCGGAGCAATTATTTGAACTGCCTTTAAAAGAATGGCTTCAAAATTGTATTAAAATAATCAAAGTGCGTAATTGGAATCATACTATGACCCCTTTTTTGTTGTACGAATTACCAATTTAATTTGGAGAAAAAACTATAAAGGATTTGCATCAATCGCTTTATCTGTTCTCTTTGTACCTGCGTATAATTCATACTCTAATAATCTACAATCTATTGTTGCATTAAAGAACTCTATTCGACGACTTGGTTTCAAACGAATTTTTTTTGCCAATTCTAAATTGCCTGTAAATATATAACCTGTCATCCCTTTACACTTGTTTTTCATGTAATCACCCATACGCGCATAAGTGGCTTCCAATTCAAGTTCCTCACCAAGTCTATCACCATATTCAGGATTGATCATTAGAATCGCGCCTTCTTCTGGTTCAGGCATTTCAGTCGCTTCAAAATCACATACCTGAAAATCAATTAAGTCTTCTACACCAGCAACAGATGCATTTATTTTAGCAATCTTAATAGCGTCTTTACTGATATCAGAAGCAACGATGACTAAATTAGGTAAATGCCTTACTTGTTCTTCGATGATAGTGCGTTCTTTTTCATACACCGTTTTATCATACCCAATGATATGCATAAAAGCATAATTATTTCTAAATAAACCAGGTGCTCTTTTGGTTGCAATCAATGCCGCTTCAATCGCTAAAGTGCCAGAACCACACATTGGATTTACAAATGCGCCAAACTTATTCCATTTAGTAGACAAAATAGTTGCAGCAGCTAATGCTTCTAACATAGGTGCCCTGCCTGGTAATTTTCGATAGCCATGACGCGCTAATGAATCTCCAGAGGTATCTAAGAAAATTTCTGCTTCATCATTTTTCCAAAATAAATACACCACTGCTCCAGCTAATTCAGCACCTGTGGATGGACGCTTCCCGCTTACTTCACGCATTCTATCCACCACCGCATCTTTCACTCTAAGGTTGGCAAATAAATTAGTGGAAATGGTATCATTGAACACGTTGCTGATCACCGAAAAATACCCATCAGGCTTGATCATTGTTTCCCAAGGGATCGTCACTAGATTTTGATGAAGCTCGTCTGGATCGTTGCAAATAAATGTCTTTAAAGAATACATCACCTGACTTGCACAACGTAGGTTTAAATTTAAACGGATACAATCATTCACGGTGCCCGTTAATTCTACTACAGTTTGAAATACTCGGTCTACATCAAAACCCAACCCAATCACTTCGGATCTTAAAGCAGGTGCTAACCATTTGTTACAGGTAATGATGATTTTATTTCGGGTGGAGAATACTTGCATAATATAAAAATAGTTCAAAAATGACGAAAGGCCTTAAAGCAAAAATCCCCAACAATCTAGAGGATGTGTTGAGGATTTTTTGTGGGAGCACACGGGCTCGAACCGCGGACCCTCTCGGTGTAAACGAGATGCTCTAAACCAACTGAGCTATGCTCCCTAAGGGGTGCAAAAATAAGGGGGTATTTTCAAATTCCCAAAAAAAAGGTAAACTAATTTAATTGTACTGCTGGAAGCCTATTGGACTGGCTATCATAGACAAATAACTCCACAATTTCCATGCTCCAATATTTATGTAAAGGAGATGCTTTCAATACTTCCTCTACATCCACCTTCGTATTGGCATTAATCACAATCCAAGATTGCTGCGTCTCCATACTTACTGTGTAGGTTTCAATCACGCCTTTATTTAATAGATAGTTGATATAAGTTCTATGAGGAGGCACCAAGGACATAAACGCTTCGTCCATGTCAAAAGATATGATTGCTTGATATTTTTTCATCCTACTCTAAATTACAATAAGTCTTCTAATTTCAACTACAAGAAACCTACTATTTCTATTTAATTTATTAATGTCTAAACTAACTTATCTCTATTCATTTATAATTCAACAAAACTGATCCTTCCTCCAGAGCCAGCTAAATAAGCGCCTCTTTTCGTTGGATGTTTTTTAGCGATATGAAAAGGCGCATTACTGATTTTTTCCCAAGACAAGCCTTTGTCTTTTGAAAAATCTACCCCAGAAGTACCGCAAGTAATTAAAAGATCATTGTCAATAAATTCAACACTTGATTTATACCCTTTAGGATTTGATACATTTATTTTTTTCCAAATAATTTGTTTTTGAGACAAATATTTTAAATCTGAATTTGGAGTTTGAGATAATTGATATCCAACAATATTTTGACTTGCTATCGTATCATTTGCAAAATCTCCCCCAACAACTACAACCCTATTACCATTAGGAGAAATGGCAATACTATTCGCACCCGTAGAACTTGTTCCCTGAAGCAATGGCAATGCTTCTGCTACCCCATTCTTCCATAGTCTACTACTCAAACCTCCTGTTACAAATAGTAGTTCTTTACCAATATGAATTAAATTCGAATTGCTTGATGCAAAAAATGCTTCTCCATTATTTAAATCCGATTTAAAATAATCATTGGGCATTTGAACCCATGTAGCCCCTTTATTTTTAGTCGTCAAAATAAATAAATGTCCGCCAATCGGATCCCCAATAACTGTCCCATTGTTTTTATCGCTAAAATGTATAGCGTCTAGGAACATAGATGTATCAGCATTCTCATATACCTTATTCCAAGAAGCGCCACCATCAATCGTTTTTAAAATAATGGCAGGAGCAGCCACTGCAACAATAATGGCTTCTTGATCGTTCCAAGCATGCATGGCTCTAAAATCTCTTTTTTCATATCCTTTAACTTGCATCCATTCAAAAGATACACCCTCATTGGTAGATTTTGCCACCATCCCTTTTGATCCACTAGCCCAAATTACTTTTTCAGAAGGCAAAGACATTGCTCTAATACTAACGCCTTTTTGTGCAGTTAATTCCTTGATTTGATATTGCGCATTCAAGCCTGAACAGATGAAAACAGCACAGATAAAAAAGATTTTTGAAATAGACATGGTTTAATGATTTTTGCAAGATAAAGATACAATATGATACCTTATTGGATGAGTAGAACTGAACTAATGCTAGGACAAGAAAAATTGTCCTCCTTAATGGGGAAAAATGTATTAATTATTGGACTCGGTGGTGTTGGAGGCATTTGTGCGGAAATGATCGCAAGGGCTGGAGTAGGCAAAATGACTATTGTAGACAATGATACAATTGACTTAAGTAATATCAATAGACAAATACCGGCTTTACATTCAACAGCTGGGCAAGCTAAAGCTCAAGTATTAGGAGCTCGATTAAAAGACATCAATCCTGCATTAGACTTAACCATTTTAGAAATCTTTATTAAAGATGAATTGACCATAGAATTATTGGATAGCACAAAATGGGATTATGTGGTAGATTGTATTGATACATTATCTGCTAAAACTTTCTTAATCAAAGGATGTATAGACCGTAATTTACCCATTGTAAGTTCGATGGGCGCTGGTGGTAAAGTGGATCCAAGTCAAATTAAAGTGACCGATATCTCCAAAACCTATATTTGTAACCTTGCAAAATATGTTAGAAAAAGATTACAATCTATGGGCATTAAAAAAGGTTTAAAAGTGGTGTTTAGCCCCGAGAAGGCAGACCAGGATAAAATCATCGTGACCGAAAAAGCATTTCCTAAAAAATCTATTATTGGCACACTAAGCTATATGCCTGCCATTTTTGGCTGTACTGTGGCCAGTGAAGTGATTCAAGATTTGATGGTAAAGGATTGATGTAGACCAATTTGGGTCAAATTTTCTTTGAAAAACGCTCAAATTATCTTTAATTTGCAACCCCAAGGCAATGTTTTTGCACTGGTAGTAGGGTTCGGTAGCTCAGCTGGATAGAGCGTCATCCTTCTAAGATGAGGGCCATTGGTTCGAATCCAATCCGAATCACAAAGCCTCTCACGAAAGTGAGAGGCTTTTTTAATGCGAGCAGCGTCAAGAGCATGTCACGAAGTGGATGGGGTGAGTGGAGGATTTGGTTGAAGCTTGCTTCAAAACAAAGACGACACTTAGACCATAATGAGCGAAGCGAACATGCTCTTGTAAGCTTGTGAGCGTTAAAAAAGCCAAAAGAATGCGAAGCATTTTTTTGAAAGGCTTTGTTGAAAGTCACCTAAAGGATCACCGACCAAAGGGAGGTAATCCTTTTGATGAAAGAGTCGACAATCATTCCCCTCTCAACATCCAATTCTCAAATAACAAAGACAAATTAAATGCATAAGAATAATAGTCAAATCGAACAATATTTGTCCTATTAACAATCCTTTTCAACGGATTATTTAAAACAGATGCAATATTTGCAACAAAATAGGGATAATTACTAGCCGTCAAAGACGCTTCATTCACATCCATTGGTAATTCAATCTTCCCACCTAATCTTAAGACACTTGTATTCAACAAAAGCTGCTCTAAACGATATCTAGCCTGTTTAGATAATTGTAAGGCTTGTTTCAATAAGATGGGTTTTAATGCCAATAAAGATGGATAGTCAGTATAATAAATCAATCGAGCAACATGATAAATTATAGTGGCACTATTGGCATAATGTTGTGAAACATATTTTGGATCAGTTAAGTGTTTATTAGCATTCACTAAATCCACAATTAAATCAAGGCTTGCTGAATCAGTGGCATTCAATGGAATTTTAGCTATTGTATGCATCAATAAAACATTTGTGAGCACAGACAAATCCACATCTTTAGGCATTTTGTTTCCAAGCCATGTGCTATAGACTGGCCTATTTTTAAATTCCTTGTAAAAACTTTGATTAGGCTTGACCAATCCAACTCTAAAATCATCAAATTTAGATTGCATTGTTTTAGCGAGCGAATCATTAGCGCCTAAAGCCAATAAAGTAATAGCCCCATCATCTATATCATCTGCTAAAGCCGCTTTTTTATTCAACCTATTGAGCCATCCTCCATTCGGAAAAATTTGAGGTGGATTTCTTGGCCAAAAATTATAGGTTAAATGGTTGTTTTGATTTTTAAAACGTTCAATATAAATAAGTGCATTTGCTTTTACTTTTTCAAAAATCGCTAATTCTTCGGGATACATTTGTTGACTAAATTGTCCTAGATTCCATAAAACAAGCGAAGTGAAAAACACATTGTCCTCTTGTTTCAATTTTGAACTGAAATAATATTTTCTGTAGGAAGGGAAAGATCCATTTAATCCATCAGTTGGATTGTTGAATTGTAAAGTAGAAATCAATTTTAAAATAGTGCTTCTTTGCTTCCATATAGAATCATCCATTCTAGTTGCTGCAAATAGCTTAAATGATAGGAAGAATAATAGTATACAAAGGATCCCCTTTTTCATATCAAACGAACAATTTTAACGCTAAATGATGTAATTTAGTGATTATGGATGTTAAAATAGAAGAGAGTTGGAAAAAAGCATTGTCGCCCCTTTTTGAGCGTCCCTATTTTACACAAATCACCGCGCACCTCAAAACTGAAAAAGCACTTAATAGAACAATTTATCCTAAGGGTAATCTCATTTTTAATGCGTTTAATCAAACACCCTATCATCAAGTTAAAGTGGTGATCCTTGGACAAGATCCCTACCATCAAACTGAACAAGCAATTGGACTCAGTTTTTCTGTAACAGCTGGCTGTAAAATCCCACCTTCCTTAATGAATATTTATAAGGAATTGAATAAAGACATTGGTATGCCCATTCCAACTTCTGGAGATCTAACACATTGGGCAAAACAAGGGGTTTTATTACTCAATAGCGTATTAACTGTTAGGGCAGATGAACCTGCAAGTCATAGTAAAATTGGTTGGACTGCTTTTACAGATGATGTGATTAAATTATTATCCAATGAAAAATCTGACTTAGTTTTTATTTTATGGGGTAATTTTGCAAGTCAAAAACAAATATTGATTGATGCTACAAAACATAAAATTTTAAAAGCAGCACATCCTTCTCCCTTAAGTGCCTACAATGGATTTTTTGGATGTAAGCATTTTAGCGCAACGAATCAATATCTAACGCAAGTAAAAAAAGACCCAATAGATTGGTCCATTTAAAATGAAACAAAAAATAGATTTATACATAGGAAGAACATTGGCATTATGGGCACTACTTGTTTTTGTAACTACTATGTT
This sequence comes from Sediminibacterium sp., assembly GCA_040403925.1. Lineage (GTDB taxonomy): Bacteria > Bacteroidota > Bacteroidia > Chitinophagales > Chitinophagaceae > Sediminibacterium. The sequence goes on from JBBAJV010000001.1 coordinate 248,662, forward strand.
TTTATTTATATGTTTTTACCTACCCTGTTTCTTTTTGCAAGAACCTTTTAAAACTAGATGGCACAGAACCATTTCCAAAATATGGATGAGTTTATTTTTAACTTTAGTAGGATGTAGATTTACCGTCAAGGGGAAATATCATTTTAATAATTTAACACCAGCGATTGTAATTTGCAATCACAATAGTTTAATTGACGTGCCAGTGAGCACCCCATTTTTACCTAGAGCCAATAAAACCATTGCTAAAAAGAGTTTTGTGTATGTACCCTTGTTTGGATGGATCTATCAATTTGGAGCAGTCATAGTTGATCGAAAAAATAATCAAAGCAGAAGTACAAGTTTTGAAAAAATGAAGCGTGTTTTAGATAGCGGCTTAGACATGCTCATTTACCCAGAAGGCACTAGGAATAAAACTTCTGAGCCATTAAAATCATTTTATGATGGTGCATTTAAATTAGCCATTGAAACACAAAATCCAATTATACCAGTTGTGTTGCTGAACACAAAAAAGATCTTACCTGCCTATCCCATCATGTATTTTAAACCAGGTAAAATTCAGATGGATATTTTGGCACCTATTCCTAGTAAAGGTCATACGGTACAATCCTTAAAGCAGACGGTCTTTGATATTATGTCTGCACATTACAAAATGAACAATCCTGCTTAATAAGTTGAATTAGAAAAAGTCCTGCTTCGATTGATTTTAAGGTCTCGTAAGATACCCGATTTTGGATTTACAGTGATATTGAATGACCTATAAATACCAATTGGCATGACATTAATGGCCAATTGCCAACAATGCATTTCTCTTGTAATAAACATACTCAATTGTTGTACAGAAAATTTAGATAAATCGACATAACTACTTCCTCCTACTTTCCATTTTGGCGCTACACTAAAGTCACCTGTTAAATTCAGCGTTGAATAGGTTTGTAATTTGAACCCGGAATAATCAGGTAGTATTGTTTTAGAAAACTGAAAAGAATAAGATAAATTTAAAGTCCATGGCGTGTTGAAATCAGTGAATTCAGCAGGATTAGACTTTACATATAATAACTGTCTTTGTTGTTCGTCAGGGGTCATAAAAGGATCTAGTGGGATCAACTTTTTAGCATCTTTATTCTTATCTTTTGCTTTACTTGCAAAAGAGGTGGAAAATGAAACCCCCCCATTTGTAATACTTCCAAATTTTAAACGGCTAGGGTCAAGCACTATTTTATTTACCCTAAATCCTTTAGTATCTGTTGCATAAGGATCTAAACTAAAGGAGGTTGTGATATTTAATTTTTCAAATAAAGTTGTTCTTGCATAGAAACTAAAGCCACCCAATGCAAAACTATCAGCCAAGAAATTATAACTAGAGTTAAATCCAAAACCTTCTATTAATTTAAATTTCTTAAAAGCATCTGCACTTGTGTCTACTTTATCTTTGACTTTCATCTCTAAAAAATTGTCTACCCCAAAACCCATCCCACCAAATTGGCCTTCACTAAAAGCGCCACCTAAGCCATTTCCATCATATTTCGAAAAACGATAGGTTCTTCCACTTGCATCTACTTGTGTACCATAATGATAGGACTTAGCCATATCCGGCTTATAGTTGATAGAAACAGATGGTCTAATTTCATGACGAATCGCTTTGAGATTACCACGTTTAAATTTATAGGTACCAAAAATTCTGGTAGCCGTACCTAAACCAAAACTCATTTGAGTTGCTCTATAAAAACCTCTATTGATGGTGGTGTCCACTTTTTGAAGTCGACTATTCCAAGATTTAATATTCTGTTGTCCAAACCATTTTTCTTCCAATGAAATACTTGGAGCAATGGTTATTGGGCCAAGGGAAGGAAGTGACAAGGTAATTGGAATACTATGATTTGCACCCCATTGCATGGTGTCTAAAATTCTTTGAATGCTGAATGATGAATCATAAAAAGACAATTGATTTTGCATACTGCCGTTGTACCCTATACCAATTTTCTCATACCATTTTCCTGCTCCAACTTGGTCTTTTGACTGAAAAGGATAAATCGTTAAAGCATTGAAATTGATATTTGGCAAACTCATATTCACCAATCCAAGATTATTATTTTGATTATGGGTTAAGTTGACAGATAGATTGTATTTATTATTCCATGACTTACTATAAGAAACTGATGAACTTATCTGGTTCTGAAAATTCTGTGTGGCATTGTTTAATAAATTTCGATTGTACTTTGTACTACCAAAATTAACATTAGCAGTAAAACTAGTTCCAGGTCTTGCTTTAGCATCCATTGAATGAGACCAGTTTAACATATAGGTTCTACCACCCGTAAATTCATCTGCAATGGTATTATTTCTATTGAGTGCTCTTGTATTTTGTAAACTTAAATTGAAGTTGCCTAAATATTTATAACGTAGAATGTACTTACTATTCGTATTGATATTCCAACCCCCATAGGAATAAATATTGGCTCTTACTGTAGCATCCATGTGTTGGTTAATCACTTTATAATAACCTATTCCTTCAAATCCAAGTCCAAAGTCCTCACTAGAAGTAAATGCTGGCGCCATTAAACCTGATTGCCCACCAGATTTATTTAATGGGAAGATGCCAAATGGAATACCTATGGGCATCGGTACGCCCTCAAATTCAGGAAATGCAGGTCCAGATACCCCAATTTTATTAGTGACGATTTTAAGTCGATTGGTTCTAAATGCAAAATGTGGTTCATCTAAATTACAGGTGGTGAATCTCGCTTTCCAGGCAAAAGCATCGGATGGATTTATTTTTTTCATCGCGGCTGCTTGAACAAATATCTCGCCTTGTTGAAAATTGCTATTCTTGGTTAACCCCTTACCAGATTGCAGATTATAGAAAATGGAGTCATTGATTGAATTCAGGTCCCCCTCAATTAATTTTGATTTGCTTTTAAGATTTCCAGAAGTATCCTTAGCACCATAGGCAGTGATATTTTGTGTTTCCTGGTCAAATATGATCTTTCCAGCCTCTAATTGAGCTGTTTTATAGGTTGTTTTTGCATTACCATACAAAAAGAAAGTCTTTGCCTTAAGGAGCATTACACCTGAATCTGATGCGTTGTAACTAATGACAGCATCTACACTATCTTTAGAAAGTTGTATCTTTTTTTTAGTCAAACTATCTGTTTGAGCATATAAATTGATATGAATAGCAGAAATTAATATCGTTAAAATGAGCTTTTTAACAATAGAAAGGGTTGTTTTTTCGTTATAATTGTATCCTGCTAGGTTCACTCTAGCAAAAATAAAGTAAAACAATGTTAAGGAACTGATTATGAAGCAAAATAGAATGATTTTAGCATTTAGTTTTAGTCTAATTGCCCTTTTTAGTAGTCTTGGGCTAAGTCTACAGGCCCAGACCCCAGCAAAATCATTAAAACGTATTGTCATTGACGCAGGTCATGGAGGTACCGATATTGGTTCAAAAGGTAAATATTCTACTGAAGCTGCGGTTTCACTAGCAATAGCCATAAAATTAGAGGATTTTATAAAACAAGCCATGCCAGATGTTGAAGTGGTCATGACAAGAACCACCGATATCTACCATTCAGTTGTGGAGAAAGCTAAAATCGCCAATGCTGCCAAAGGAGACTTATTTGTTTGTATCCATACCAATGCAGCAAGAGGAAAAGCGGTTAGAGAAGTGGTTGGTTATACAAAGAAGACCTATACAATCAAGAAAAAAGGTAAAAAAAGAAAAGTGACGAGAGATGTGCCCATCTATAAAACTACCTATACCCCTAGTACTGCGATAGGTACAGAAACTTATATTTACAATATCGGTAAGTCTGACCTTAGAAAAGAAGTGGCAAGCGAAATGGTTGATGAGGTGGTAGAGCAATTAGACTCAGTGTCCTTGAAACAAATTAAAGAATACGAATCAGAAATTGATCCCACTAAAAAAATGATGGCAAGCATCCTTGCACAACAATATTTTCAAAGAGCAGCAAGTTTAGCATTAACCATCGAAGAAGAATTTAAGGCTTCTGGAAGGGTAAGTAGAGAGGCTAAACAAAGACCTACCGGTATTTGGGTATTACAAGCAGTTGCAATGCCTGCAGTGTTAATTGAGACTGGTTTTATTTCCAATCCAGAGGAGGAGGAGTACTTGAATAGTGAAATGGGCCAAAATGAACTCTGCGAAGCCATTACCAAGGCATTACAACGTTATAAGAATTCTTTAGAGAATCAGCAGAAAGGAAATTCGAATTAGCCTAATTTTTAGCTAAATTTGTACCGTAATCAAGTAATTGAACTATGCGTGTATCAAATGAAACTAAAGTAGGTGCTTTAACTATAATTGCAGTCTGCCTAATGATCTTAGGATTCAATTTTCTAAAAGGAAAAACGTTTTTTAAATCAGGCACATTGATATATGCAAAATATGCAGACACCAAAGGATTGATTGTTTCTAATCCAGTTTTTGTGAATGGATTTCAAGTAGGTACTGTTTTTGAGATTGAAAATTTAAACAATAATTTATCAGAACTAGTTGTTTGTATTAAGTTGAATCAATTGTATAAAATTCCAAAGAACTCCATTGCCACTATACAAGAAAACCCTTTAGGAACGAACGCTATTAATATCATCCAAGGCAATAGCAGCTTGATGATTGTGAGTGGTGATACCATTCAATCCGCCCCAGCTACTAGTTTATTAGGTGACTTAATGAATGAATTATCTCCAGTTGGAGATCAGGTTAAAAACACCATTCGTTCTTTAGAACTCGTTTTGAATAATGTGAATAAAACATTAAATGACGAGAATAGACAAAATTTTAAAGTCATACTTGAAAACCTGTCCACGACTACTGTTAATCTAAATAAAACTTTAGCATCTGTTGAAAAAATGGTCAATCAACAGAATGGTTCTATTGCAAAAACAGCAGATAATTTAAACTCATTTACAGCTAATTTGAATCAGAACAATCAAAAGATTTCAAATATATTGACGAATTTAGATAGTACAACTAAATCTATCAATGATGCTGATTTGTATAAAACGATTAAGACCATACAAACAACCTTGATTGCTTTGAATACAACAATCAACCAATTAAACAATGGCAATGGGACTGCATCTAAGTTGTTGAATGACCCAGCCATGTATACACAACTTCAAAGCACCGTTAAAAGTGTCAATACCTTAGTGGATGATATTAAAGTGCATCCTAAACGCTATATCAGCATATCTGTATTTGGCAAAAAGGATAAAAGAACACCTTTAACTAAACCATTATCGGATACTTTGGATCATGAATAAATATGTGCGTTATATTATATTCTGTTTACTCATACTTGTGTCTTTTCATGCCAATAGTCAAGATACCACATCAGTCGTCAAGAACAGTGGCAAATTAATTGAGTTTCTGTCTGCCGAATCTTACAATATCAAAAAAATAGATAGTCAGGATTTTCTGATCCTTGTGGGACATGTGAAAATTAAACAGGGTAACACTTTGTTATTTGGAGATAGTATTATTGTGAATACCACAAAAAATAGTTTAGAAGGATTTGGTAAAGTGCATATCAATGATGCAGACTCTGTCCATACCTATGCTGATTATTTAATCTACGATGGCAATACAAAGAAAGCCAAATTAAGAAAGCATGTAAAATTAACAGATGGTCGTGGTACCTTAACTACTGACTCTTTGGATTATGATGTTTCAATTAAAATAGGCGTGTATAAGAAAGGCGGGAAATTAGTTCGTAATAAAACAATTTTAAAAAGTACAGAAGGTGTTTATTATGGCATTACAAGAGATGTACTTTTTAGAAATAAAGTTTCTTTAATCGATCCTGACAATAGCATCTACACCGATACCTTAGAATACAATACCTATTCTCAATTAGCCAATTTCATTAGCCCCTCTAAAATCATCAGTGGTTCAAGGATTATTAAAACAAAGAATGGCAATTACAATATTGGTTCAAAAAAAGGGTATCTGTATGAACGCTCCTCTATTGACGATAGTAGTTATTTTTTCATTGCAGACGAGATGGCCATAGACGACTCACTTGGATTAGGTGAATTTAGAGGCAATGCATTGTATCAATCTAAGGATAGTTTAAGTTTTGATTTATTGGCAAATAATATAAAAACCAATCGTAAAAAGGATATTTTACTAGCTACAGAATTACCTATCCTAATGATCAAACAACCTAATGATACATTATATGTCAGTGCTGATACTTTGTATAGTGGTAGATTAAGTGATCTAAAAAGAAAAATACCAAAAGCACATGCTAAAGAAGAAGTGCTTCAGGATTCTAGTTTGAGTAAATATTTTGAAGCCTTTCATCATGTAAAAATTTATTCCGATTCTTTGCAAGGAGTTGCAGATAGTTTATTTTATAGTCTAGCAGACTCTACCATTCGTCTACATAAAGAACCCATAATTTGGGTGAATGAGAATCAAATTACTGGAGACACTATCTATATGCATTTGAATAATAAAAAGGCAGAACAACTAAGAATTATAAATAATGCAATGGCCATTAGTCCTGTTGACAGTACAGATTATTTTAATCAACTAAAAGGCAATTCGATTGTCGTCGATTTTATGGATGGCAAAATACACCAAATGCAAACTAAGGGCAGTGCAGAAAATATTTATTTCACGACTGATAATGAGGGAAAATTTATTGGTGTGAATCATTCCAATGCACAAATCATAACAATTGATTTCAACAATGATGAGCCAGTAAAAATTGTATTCATCAACCAATTAACTGGCAAAATGACTCCTTTATTTGATTTACCAAAAAATGAGTTAAAACTAAATAATTTTAAATGGCTGATTGATCTAAAACCATTGTCAAAATTTGACATCCTTTCTCCAAAAGGTAACTAATACTTAAGAAGCATCATTTTTTTCAAACATCAAGTAGGCTTTAATAAATCCATCTATTTCACCATCCATCACAGGCCCCACATTCCCAACTTCAAAATCAGTTCGGTGGTCTTTGATCATTTTATATGGATGAAATACATAAGAGCGTATTTGACTACCCCATTCAATTTTTTTCTTAGTGGCATTGGATGCATTTAAAGCTTCTTGCTTTTTACGCATTTCGGCCTCGTATAATCTACTCTTTAACATCTTCATTGCTATCTCCCTATTTTCCCCTTGTGTTCTTGATTGTTGACATTCCACAATGATACCAGATGCGTGTTTTAATCGCACAGCGGTTTCCACTTTATTCACGTTCTGTCCACCCTTTCCACCACTGCGATAAAACTCCCATTCAATATCGGCAGGGTTGACCACAATTTCAATAGTGTCGTCTATTAATGGATAGACGTATACAGAAGCAAAAGAAGTATGCCTTCTTGCATTGCTATCAAATGGTGAAATTCTAACTAAACGGTGTACCCCCGATTCTGCTTTTAAAAAGCCAAATGCAAATGGTCCATCAAACTGAATGGTGGCCGATTTTATTCCAGCACCATCCCCTTCTTGATAATCTAAAGAATGGACTGTCCAACCTTGCTTCTCTCCATACATGGTGTACATCCTTAAAAGCATTTCTGCCCAATCCTGACTCTCGGTGCCACCTGCACCAGGATTAATTTGTAAAATGGCAGGTAGTTCATCTTCTGGTTGATTGAGTGTACTTTTAAATTCTGCCTCTTCAATGGCAACAAGGGCAATATCAAAAGCTATTTTTGTTTCTTCTTCTGTGGCATCTCCTGCTTTCCAGAATTCAAAAAGCACCACAAAATCTTCGACACTTGTTTCAACATGTTGATACAAGCCTGTCCAATATTCGTTTAATTTAATCTCCTTCATCGTGGCGGTTGCACGCTTGTTGTCATCCCAAAAACCTGGAGATAAAGAAAGTTGTTTGTCTAAATGTATTTTTTGTAAACGGTTCTCAACGTCAAAGAAACCTCCTCAGGACACTCACTTGGTCCTTCATACGCTTAATCTGCTCAATCGTCATATGAATTCATTTTATGTTCAATTAAAAAAGTAACTACAAACCTCATAAGCCGGATTCTGTTTCTAAACTATCATTTATCTAGCCTTAACATTACTGCTAAAGTCTTGCTGCCTACCCTGGAACTCGAACGAGTCGTTCTCAAACGTCCCTTTACATGGCATTTCAGCACCCAAGGTTTACCTTATAAAACAATTACTTGTCTTATTCGTGAGCTCTTACCTCACGTTTTCACCTTTTCCTCTTGCGAGGTAGTTATTTTCTGTGGCACTTTCTCTATCTCATTGCTGAGATGCCGGCTATTGACCGGTGGGTTACCCTATGCTGTCCGGACTTTCCTTGGTAATTGCTTACCACGATAGCTCGGGATTGTAGTCGGGTCAAAGGTAGTAAAATAAAGTGGATGTGCTTAATACTCGAAAAAGACTTCTGTAGCGCCATATCCATAGAATTCGTAGTATTGGTTGATAAAGCTTTTGACACCCTTCTTTACTTTTAGTAAATCGTGGACTTCATTTTTAAGTTTACCCGAACCAACACCGTGAATAATGATCATAGAAGGCAAATGATTTAATTGCGCTAACTCAAACCATTTTTCAAAAGCTTCCAATTGAAAATGGATGATTTCTGCATTGGTCAAATGACTATGTCGATCCATCAATTTTTCAATATGAAGATCTACCACAGATCTTGCAGCAGGAATATGTTCTTTAATTTTAGATGCATCGTACACTTTATACCCAGCATTTCTTAATAGATCAATGGCAATATGGTTATCTTCTGCTTTGTCTGGATAAGTACTAAACAATAGATAATCCAAGCTCACTTGATTATCCTCTTTTAAGGTTTCGATTTTTTGGAAAATTTGTTTTGGCTTAATTTTTACAACAGATTCAAAATGATCCGCTTTTTTCTTATGCTGTTCCATTAAAGAAAAATCAAATGAAAATTGAGGACTATCATTCACTGTTGCAAATGGAATATCATGAATATAAAAATCGGTAAATGGCGCAATGGTAGAAGCAATTGAAAAGTCAACTTCACCTTGGGCTGATTGTTCATAGACAAAATTGTATTCAATTCTTGTTTTATTGGACAAGAAAATTTTAAGGGTCTCTACTACTTCATCGTTGAAATCGTCTAAACTAAATTTTGGAATTAAATTCAACCAAACACCTGCATCTTCTTTACTGGCGTTCTTTTGTATCTTTTCCTTAGGAATTTGATCCACAAAAAGTTTTAGTGGCGCTTTTTTTTCTGGAAATAATTTCTTCTCAGTAAATCGTTTAAAATAAGGAAAGTCTATTTGATCCATATAGGCTGGAAACTTTACCCCGCGTACTTCGATCATCACCATTTCATTGTTCATGATTTCAATGATATGCCCCTCCTCATTGCTATGCAGTACCAATATTTCATCACCGACCTGATACTTCATCGATTATTTTTTTGCTAAAAGACTATGCTTCTTAGAATACAAATTATAGATTACCAAACCAATTGACATCCAAACAAAGAACCATAACCAACTTACTGGTGGAATTTCTATCATCAAATACAAGCAACACATGGCACCTATAATTGGAATGATGGAGTATTGTCTTAAATAACTTAAAATAGCCACCACAATGAATATTATTGTAAATACTAAAAATAAAATTTCCTGATAGCCTTCATTCCCTGCTTCCTTCAACGCATTTAAAATTCTATGTTGACCAAAATAAAGAAAGATCAATGCCAATGCAGGAATGATATATTGTCCATTAATATAGGGTAATCTAAATGCTTGTCCCTTGATTGATGGAGATAATCTAGGCAATACCAATACACCAAAACAAACCAGTACAAATGCAAACAAAGTGCCAATACTGGTTAAGTCTGTCATTCTTGAAATGGACATAAACATGGCGGGCACCCCCACAAATATCCCTGTGATGATGGTGGCAAAACCTGGCGTACCATATTTTGGATGTACTTCAGAAAATTTCTTTGGCAATAAGCCATCACGACTCATACTCATCCAAATTCTAGGCTGTCCTAATTGAAAGACTAATAGCACACTTGTGGTGGCAACGACAGCACTGATAGAAATAAGGTACCCAATTTTATGTAGACCAATTCTTTCAAACACAAAAGCCAATGGATCATCTACCTTTAATTCTGTGTAGCTCACCATCCCAGTTAACACCAAGGCAATCAGAATATACAATACAGTACAAATTAATAAGGAATAGATCATACCCCTTGGCATATCTCTTTGAGGATTTTTACATTCTTCTGCAGTGGTAGAGATAGCATCAAATCCGATATAGGCATAAAATACTGCAGACACGCCTGCTAAAACACCTTTGAATCCAGTGGGTAAAAATGGGTCCCAATTGGCCGTATCCACATAAAAAAAACCAAGTACAATTACCATTAAGATAATCGCGATTTTAAAAATCACCATAATGTTGGTACTCTTTTTACTTTCTTTAATACCTCTATACACTAACATGGTAATCAAAACAACGATGACAAATGCAGGAATATTTAAAATGATTCTTATTTGACCAATCATGGGTGCATTGGTGATTGCATCATATCCAATTCTTGCAAGCTTAGAAAATGTAGCCGGAGTGCCACCAGCCGCTAAATGTTTCATGGCTTCCTCATAACCTTGTTGTGCAGTCTCAAAATTAGTCGACAACCAACCTGGAAGATGTATGTGGAAACCTTCTAATAAATTGATAAAATAACCACTCCAACTAATGGCCACTACAATATTGCCAATCGCATATTCTAAAATCAATGCCCAGCCAATGATCCATGCGACTAGTTCTCCAAAAGTAACATAGGCATAGGTATAGGCGCTTCCAGCAATCGGCACCCTACTTGCAAATTCTGCATAACAAAGTGCACTAAAACCACAAGTCACCGCAGTGATCACAAATAAAATAGAGATGCCTGGTCCACCGTGAAAAGCAGCAGTACCAATGGTAGAGAAAATACCTGCACCCACCACCGCAGCTATCCCCATTAAAGTAAGATCACGAACCCCTAATACTTTTTTTAATCCACTTGCATGATGTCCGTCTACTAAACCTGCTTCGGCATCTTGTACAATTTTTTCAATTGACTTTTTTCTGAATAAAGACATAATGTTATTGGATTCTGTTCATTAAATAATTCGCTAAATCAATCAATGGTTTTTTTCTCGCTTCTACGACCGCAATGGCTTCTAAATGTGCTAAGGCTTCTTGCATGTATTGTTGTTTTAGATCTTCTGCCCAAGCATCCACTTTACAAGCTTTAAATATATTCAACACTTGATCTACTTTATCTGGGGCATCAGAAGCCAATAAAGCATTTAAATTTTTCAATTGTTCAGGATTGGCTGTTTCTAAAGCACGTATTAAAAGGAATGTTTTTTTGTTTTGCTTGATATCTCCACCAGCATCCTTACCAAATACAGCAGCATCCCCAAAGGCGTCTAAATAATCGTCTTGTATTTGAAATGCAATACCTAATTTTTTTCCAAAGGAATATAAATGGGAACAATTGTGTTCGCCAGCACCACCAATGATCGCACCCATTTGTAAACTAGCTGCTAAAAGCACAGAAGTTTTTAAGGTAATCATGTGGATGTATTCCTCCATCGAAACTGTTATTCTTTTTGCATAATCCATATCCAATTGTTGTCCTTCACAAACCTCTCTTGCAGTTTGATTAAAGAGCCCAAGAATTTTAGATAAATGGTTGGATTGAATTGGCTGGATATATTCATAGGCTCTAATCACCATGATATCGCCAACTAGTAAAGCCGTATTCGCATCATATTTTGTGTGCACTGTTGGTTGACCTCTTCTTAAACTGGCCTCGTCCATCATGTCATCATGCACTAAAGAGAAATTATGAAAAAGCTCTACTGCTTTTGCAGCTAAAAAAGCATCTGGATGTAATTCACTGAATAATTCATTCCCTAATAAACACAAAACTGGACGGATACGCTTTCCGCCAATTTTTAAAAAATATTCACTCGGCTCATACAATGAAGCCGGTTGTGAAGGAAAATGTGCTGTATCGAAATCTTGGTTGAATTTTTCGATCAGTTCTTGAAAAGGATGCATGGTACAAACTTACCCAAATTTTACCATTTTTTAAACAGTTGTTTGCTCCTTGGACACTAAATTTGTAAGATTCAAACAGTAAATCTTATGAGAATAATCCCCCTTTTACTTATTCCATTATTCGGATTGCTTAGTAATCAAACGATCGCACAAGCATATAGTTTAGAACCAGAAAAAAAATCTGGTCCATTTACCACAGGCTATAAAAAAGCAATTGGTGTCAAAATGTACCCTAGTGCCATCTCTTATAAATCTTTTTTGACGAATAGCAAAGCGATTGAAGTGCTTGGTTATTTTACATTAGACGGCTTTAGAACGACGATCATGATGGAGAAATACAGTGCCTTCGCCAACACCGAACAACTTAGTTGGTATATCGGATATGGAGGGCATTTAGGAATTTGGAGTGAAGAATGGAAAAAGAATAACCCAACACATAAAGCGGGTATTGCAGTTGGTGTAGATGGTATTTTAGGGCTAGATTACAAGATAAAAAATGCACCATTGAACCTAAGCATAGACTGGCAACCTTCTTTTAATTTTGTTGGTTCTAGTTATTTTGAAAGTGGATGGGCTGGTTTAGGTATTCGATACACCCTTAAATAAGCTCTGCACAAAGGCAACTTTATCAAACAATATTAGATCGTCTAATTGTTCCCCTACACCAATATATTTTACTGGTATTTTACACTGATGTGCAATGGCTAAAAGGACGCCCCCCTTTGCAGTACCATCTAATTTAGTGATAGCAAGTGCAGTCACATTGGTCACCGCCATAAATTGTTTTGCTTGTTCTAATGCATTCTGACCAGTAGAGCCATCTAATACTAAAAGTACTTCATGTGGTGCAGCTGGAATTTGTTTTTGAATGACCCGATTAATTTTATTCAGCTCGTCCATCAAATGTGTTTTATTGTGAAGACGACCGGCAGTATCAATGAATACAATATCAGATTTTCTAGCAATGGCTGACTGTACTGTATCGAAAGCCACAGAACTAGGATCAGCACCCATATTTTGCTTTACAATAGGTACACCAACCCTTTCACTCCAAATGGTTAATTGGTCCACTGCAGCAGCCCTAAAAGTATCTGCAGCACCCAATAAGACCTCATTTCCTGCCGCTTTAAAATGATGCGCCAATTTGCCAATGGTCGTTGTTTTACCGACACCATTAACCCCTACAACAAGTGTAATAAAAGGTTTTTTATCTATGGGTACTTGAAAACTAGCGAGATCTTGAGGGGCATCTATTAATAAATTTGAAATTTCTTCGTGTAAAATTTGGTTTAATTCGGATGTTGAAACATATTTATCCTTCTTGACTCTATCTTGAATGCGTTCAATAATGGCCAAAGTGGTATCTACACCTACATCCGCCCCAATGAGTGCTTCTTCTAGTTGATCTAAGACATCCTCATCTACTGAAGTCTTACCAATGATCACTTTAGAAATACGTTCAAAAAAGCCTTGTTTGGTCTTTTCCAAGCCCTGATCTAGTGATTCTTGTTCTTTCTTCCCAAATAATTTTCCTAAAAAACTCATAGATATCAAAATTAATCAATTACAGCATTATATACAATAATAATCCCTCCACACATAATCCATTATCTGTTTATTATGGACATAAAAAAAACCTTCATTATGAATGAAGGTTTTGAATCTTATTGATCAAGAGTATCAATAGCAGTCATTATTTAGCTGCTAAGAACTCTTTAACGTTGTCTTTATAAACGATAGACTCTTTAAAAGTATACGCACCTGATTTAGGGCTACGAACTGCTTTAATTACTTTAGTCCAGTTTTTTGCTTCAGCAGAAGCCTTAAGATCCTTGATTTTCGCATTTTTAGAAGCTGCTTTTGCCATGATTATTTAATTTCTTTGTGTACAGTTACTTTTTTCAAAATTGGATTATACTTTTTGAACTCCATACGGTCTGGAGTATTCTTTTTGTTCTTAGTAGTAATATAACGACTAGTTCCTGGTAAACCAGTAGTCTTGTGCTCTGTGCACTCTAATATTACTTGAACTCTGTTGCCTTTTCGTGCCATGATGGTATATTATAAGTTATACTTAATGATGATTTAATTAGATCTTAGTGCCTGCGGCTCTTAAATCTTTTACAACTGCTGCTAAACCATTTTTGTCAATAGTTCTTAATGCATCAGCAGATACTTTTAAAGTGATCCAACGATCTTCTTCAACAAAGTAGAAACGCTTCTTTTGTAAGTTCGGTAGAAAACGACGCTTTGTTTTAATATTAGAATGCGATACACTGTTTCCAGTCATCGGTTTCTTTCCAGTTATCTGACATACTCTAGCCATGAGAAATAATTTTTTACGGACGGCAAAGGTATGTAATTATACCTTACAGTCCCATTTTTTTTATGTTTTTTTCTATCAAACGTTGAAAAAAGGTCTTTTATTGCTAAAATGTTGATTTTTAACCCTTTTTAGCGGCTAAGAATAGTATTCTGCTCTTAATTCTTTAACTCTATTGTCTTCCATATACTCGTCAAAAGTCATTAGTCTGTCGATGATGCCTTTAGGTGTTAATTCGATCACACGGTTGGCCACAGTTTGCATGAAAGTGTGGTCATGAGAGGTCATCAAAACAATTCCAGGGAAATTCTGACAGCCTTCGTTAAAGCTTTGAATACTTTCCAAATCCAGGTGGTTGGTAGGTTGATCCAAGATGGTCACATTTGGATTTTGTAACATCATTTTACTTACCATACAACGCACTTTTTCTCCCCCACTTAATACATCCGATTTCTTCATCACATCATCTCCACTGAACAACATTTTTCCTAAAAATCCACGGATAAATGGTTCATCTGCATCGGTCACATGTGAAGGCACAAATTGTCTTAACCAATCCATCAAGGTCAATGGCTTAACAAAGTCCTCGTTGTGCTCCATCGGTAAATAAGCTTTCGTGATCGTTGTACCCCATTCAAAAGTTCCACTATCTGCTTGACCCATTCCATTGATGATCTCAAAGAAATAAGTAATCGCTAAAGCATCCTTACTTAAAAAAGCAATTTTATCATTTTTACTTACAGAGAACGTAACGTCTTTAAATAAGACACGACCATCTACTGTTTTTTGTAATTTTTCTACATTTAAAATTTGATTGCCCACTTCGCGCAATGGCTGAAAAATAATACCAGGGTATTTTCTGTTAGATGGTTCAATTTCTTCGATTGTTAATTTCTCCAAGGCTTTTTTACGTGATGTCGCTTGCTTACTCTTACTTGCATTGGCAGAGAAACGTGCAATAAAGTCCAACAATGCAGCACGCTTGTCTTCGTTCTTTTTATTCTTGTCAGACATCTGACGCGCCATCAATTGAGAAGACTCATACCAAAAAGAATAGTTACCCGTGAAGGTTTTAATTTTAGAACGATCCACGTCCGAAACGTGTGTACACACTGTATCTAAGAAGTGACGATCATGACTTACTACCAATACAATATTTTCGTAGTCCGCTAAAAAGTTTTCTAACCATCCAATTGTTTCAATATCCAATCCGTTGGTAGGCTCATCCAATAATAAAATATCAGGATTTCCAAACAAAGACTGCGCCAACAACACACGCAATTTATAATTACTAGGAATATCTTTCATCAGGGATTGATGCATATCTTCTTTAACACCTAAATCACTCAATAAACTCGCTGCATTGCTCTCTGCTTCATATCCACCCATTTCACCAAATTCTCCTTCTAATTCACCTGCTCTTAAACCATCCTCTTCTGTAAAATCTTCTTTCGCATATAAAGCATCTTTTTCGTGCATCACTTCCCACATGCGCTTATGACCTTGCATCACCGTGTTCAATACTGTTTGCTCATCAAATTCAAATTGATTTTGTTTTAAGAAGGACATACGCTCACCAGGTGAGATTTCTACAGATCCTTTATTCGGTTCAATTTCTCCGCTTAATATTTTTAAGAAAGTAGATTTACCAGCACCATTGGCTCCAATAATGCCATAACAATTTCCCTTTGTGAAGCTAATATTGACTTCATCAAATAAAACTCTTTTACCGTAAGCCAATGTGACGTTTCTTGCACTAATCATTTTTCAACTGTTTTGAGGCTGCAAAGTTAAGTGATTTCCGCTTACCAATTGGATCTAGCATGTGCCGATGTAGACAAAGGCTCAAATGCTTGATTGATGTATTTATAATGGGCTGTAATCGCAATCATTGCGGCATTGTCGGTACAATATTGAAAAGCAGGTAGATAGGTTGTTACACCCATCTTCTGCCCTAAAGCTTCTATCCCATTTCGAACACCCGAATTGGCACTCACTCCACCTGCAATGCATACATGTTTAATACCAGTTTGCTGAATGGCTTTCTTTAATTTATATAAAAGGATTTCTACAATCGTGTACTGAACTGAAGCACATAGGTCATTTAAATTAGCTTCAATAAATCCTGGTTCCTGCTTTTGTAAAAAATACAAGACACTTGTTTTTAATCCACTAAAAGAATAATTTAATTCAGGCACCAATGGTTTCGCAAATTCAAATGCTTTTGGATTGCCTAATTGGGCTAATTTATCTAATACAGGTCCGCCAGGATAAGGCAAACCTAAGAGTTTTGAAATTTTATCAAAAGCTTCTCCTGCAGCATCATCAATGGTTTGACCAATAATGATTAAGTCGGATGGGTTATTGCATTGAACAATTTGTGTATGTCCACCACTTACAGTTAAACATAAAAAAGGAAAATTGGGACGAGGCGCATCAATTAAATTAGCCAATACATGCGCTTGCATGTGATGCACAGCGATCAATGGTTTATTTAAACTCAGTGCCAAAGATTTAGCAAATTGTGCACCTACTAATAAACTACCAATAAGTCCGGGTGCTTGCGTAAATGCAATCGCGTCAAGCTTTGACAAACGATCTGGATGTGATAAATCTGGGAATGCTTTTTTCAAAGCCTCCTCTACCACAGGAACTATATTTTCCATGTGCGCGCGACTCGCTAATTCAGGGACAACGCCACCATATTTTTCATGCACCAATTGATTGGCGATGAAATTAGAATGGATCTGACCATCAATGATGATTGACGCTGCAGTTTCATCACAAGAGGACTCAATCGCTAAAATGGTAATAGAATTTGACACCTAGTAAAGGTAAAGCTTAAATAGATAGGTATGATTATTTCGATCTTATAGCTTCTACTGGGTTCATTTTTGCTGCAATTCTTGCTGGAATGATACCAGAAATCACACCCAACACAATACACAAACTAAGTGCCATAATAATAATATTTGGGGCAATGGTGATTGGGAATGGCAGCACGGAACTTAATCCTAATGTCAATAACCAAACCAAGAATAATCCAACCAATCCACCTACGGTACATAAGAAAGCACTCTCTAAAAGGAACTCGTATAATATGGTGGAACTTTTTGCACCAATGGCTTTTTTCAAACCAATTTGGCTGGTTCTTTCTCTTACTGTTACAAACATAATATTGGCCACACCAAATGCGCCCACTAATAATGATAAGCCTGCAATCGCCCATCCACCTTGGTTCACAGAGCCAAAGAAGCCTTCCACTTGATCCTTAAATTGCGCCACATCATTACATGTAAAATTATCTTCTTGAGTAGGACTCAATTTTCTCAATTGACGCATGACACCAGTTAATTCTTCTTGTAATGCTTTGGATGTGATGCCAGCTTTTGCCTGCACCATGATATAAGGATTGTAATTATCTGGATTGTACACAGAGGCAAAATGATTGTAGGTAAATAAACAAGTTCTATCATAATCAAAACCGCCAATAATGCTACTACCCTGTTTTTCAATGATACCTACCACCATTAATTTTCGACCATTAAAAGACACCACTTTACCCAAGCCTTTCTCGGCCTTACCAAATAATTCCTCTGACACTTTATAACCAATGACACCAACAGGAATCCCTCTTTGAAAATCTGATTCAGAGAAAAAACGACCATAGTTAATATTAAAAGCTTGAATGTCTTTGAACTCTTCGGTCACTCCATATATATTAATTCCTTTTAATACGTTTTCTTCATAAGTAAAAGTGGCATTGGTAGAAACAAAGAAGGCGGTATTGGCAGCCAAACTACTCTTCTTTTTGACCATCTCCATTTCGGCAATTTTCATAGAGGGTCTTTTCACAAACTTCCACCATGGATAGTCAGGCCCACCTGCATAATCCCATTTGTCTATATAGATGGTATTGCTTCCAAAACTAGATAAGTCGCTTTTCACTTTTGATTTTAAGCTGTCAATCGTGGCTAAAACGCCAATAATACAAAAGATACCAATGGTGATACCAAATAAGGAAAGAAAGGTTCTTAGCTTATTTACTTTTAGCTCTTGAAGGGCCATTTTAAAGCTATTCCAAAGGATACCTAAAACTTTAATCATATTGTAAAATTAGGACATTCATTTGTATGACCCTAAATAATTGAAGGGCGGTTGATAAAAGGGCTGAAATCACCTATAGGCCGATGAACAGTTTGTAGAAGATTTTTATCTATTGTCTTAAAAATAAACAACATACAACGAATCCTATCTATTTGATTCGTATTTTTGCGAAGATTTTTAAAATCATCTACTATGACTTTCAAACAAATGTTTACCTCTTCCGTTGGGAAAAAATTGGTAATGGGATTCACAGGTATTTTCTTAATTCTTTTTTTAATTGTACATGCTGGACTAAATGCAACCATTTTTGCAAATGATGGTGGATTGATGTTCAATAAAGCTGGACATTTTATGGGAAGTAATGCCGTACCTAGAATCTTAGAAATTGGATTATTCCTTGGCATCTTCTTACACATTTATCAAGGTTATTTATTGACCCTGGAAAATAAAAGCAAAAGAGCTATTGGTTATGCAGTGAGTTATGACAAAGGTAGTAAGTGGTATAGCAGAAGTATGGCGATTTTAGGTACCCTTATTCTTTTATTTTTAATAGCGCATATTTATCATTTTTGGACACCAAGTAGACTAGGTGGCATGGGTGGTATCAAGTCATTAGGAGAAGTGGAACACAATGGTGTGATCTTACATAATCTATATGCAGAGATGGATTTGGTATTCACCAATCCATACATCGTTGTATTGTACGTTTTAGCTTGTGGCTCTTTGGGCTATCACTTAGCACATGGATTCCAAAGTGCTTTTAAAACAATTGGTGTGCACAATAAAAAGTACCATGCCATGTTAACAAGCTTAGGTTATGGCTTTGCTATTTTTATTCCATTGCTTTTTGCTTCAATGCCAATAAGTTTTTATTTTGATTGGATTAAATAATACAATTCAACAACCACAAATTTCATTAACTGATTGATAAAAGATTAACTATGATAAACGCTAAAATTCCAAAAGGTGATCTTGATAATAAATGGGTAGATTATAAAGGCCATTGCAAATTGGTCAACCCAGCAAATAAAAGAAAAATGGAAGTGATAGTTGTAGGTACCGGTTTAGCTGGTGCTTCTGCTGCTGCTTCTTTGGGAGAAATGGGGTATAAAGTGAAAGCATTTTGTTTTCAGGATTCTCCTCGTCGTGCGCACTCTATTGCTGCACAAGGTGGTATCAATGCTGCTAAAAACTATCAAAATGATGGTGATAGCGTATTTAGATTGTTCTATGATACCATCAAAGGTGGAGACTATCGTTCTCGCGAAGCAAATGTGCATCGTTTGGCGGAAGTGTCTTCAAATATTATTGATCAATGTGTCGCACAGGGTGTTCCTTTTGCGCGTGAATATGGCGGTTTATTAAGCAATCGTAGCTTTGGTGGTACGCAAGTACAAAGAACCTTCTACGCTGCTGGTCAAACAGGACAGCAATTATTAATTGGCGCATATCAAGCATTAGAGCGTCAGGTTGCATTGGGTAATGTACAAATGTTTGCGCGTCACGAAATGTTAGACGTCGTAAAAGTAGAGGGCAAAGCAAAAGGTATTATTGCACGTAATTTAATAACAGGTGAATTAGAAAGACATTTTGGATATGCGGTTTTATTGTGCACTGGTGGATATGGTAACGTCTATTATTTATCAACCAATGCAATGGGATCTAACGTCACTGCTGCATGGAAAGCGCATAAGCAAGGTGCTTTTTTTGCCAACCCTTGTTTCACTCAGATTCACCCTACTTGTATTCCAGTAAGTGGTGACCACCAATCTAAATTGACTTTGATGTCAGAGTCATTAAGAAACGATGGTCGTATCTGGGTTCCTAAAAATGTAGGAGAAACTAGAAAAGCAAATGAGATTCCAGATGCAGATAGAGATTATTTTTTAGAGCGTCGTTATCCAGCATTTGGAAACTTGGTACCACGGGACGTGGCATCTCGTGCTGCAAAAGAAAGATGTGATGCAGGATTTGGTGTAGGTACTTCCAAACAAGCGGTGTATTTAGACTATGCTGCAGCGATTGAGCGTTATGGTAAAATAGAAATAAGCAAAAAAGGTTTAAGTAATGCAAGCCAGGAGGAGATCATTGCTTTAGGTAAAGAAGTCGTGAAAGAAAAATATGGCAACTTATTTACTATGTATGCAAAAATCACGGGTGAAAATCCATATGAAGTGCCAATGCGTATTTATCCTGCGGTGCATTATACGATGGGTGGTTTATGGGTAGATTATGAATTACAAACTTCTGTGCCAGGTTTATATGCATTGGGAGAAGCCAACTTTAGCGACCACGGTGCCAACCGTTTAGGTGCGAGTGCTTTGATGCAAGGTTTATCAGATGGTTATTTTGTGATTCCTTATACATTAGGTAACAATTTAGCTGATGAGATTTACAATGCGCCTATCCCTACTTCACATCAAGCATTTGAGGATGCAGAAAAAATAGTTGCTGAAAGAATAGCAAAATTGAAAAATATCAACGGAAAACAATCTGTTGAAAGCTTCCACAAGCGTTTAGGTAAGATTATTTGGAATGAATGTGGTATGTCAAGAACAGAAGCAGGTTTAAAGCAAGCGATAGCTGATGTACAAGCATTGAAAAAAGAATTTTGGTCAGATGTTAGCATTCCTGGAGAGATCAACGAATACAATCCTGAATTAGATAAAGCCAACCGTGTTGCGGACTTTATTGAACTAGGAGAATTAATGTGTGTAGATGCTTTAGCAAGAGAAGAAAGCTGCGGTGGCCACTTTAGAGAAGAATACCAAACACAAGAAGGAGAAGCATTAAGAGACGATGAAAACTTTATGTATGTTGCTGCATGGGAATTGAAAAATGAACATGAGTGGGCTTTACACAAAGAGGAATTGAAATATGAAGTGATTCAACCATCTCAAAGAAACTATAAATAATATTGCCATGTCACATACTACTATGAATTTAAATTTAAAGGTTTGGCGTCAAAAGAATACAAAAACTGCTGGTGCATTTCAAATGTATCGTGTCGAAAATATTTCAGATGAAATGTCTTTCTTAGAAATGATGGATATTTTGAACGAACAATTAATTACTACAGGTGGAGAACCAGTCGCATTTGATCATGACTGTAGAGAAGGTATCTGTGGAATGTGTTCCATGTATATCAATGGTAAGCCACACGGCCCTTGGCAAGCCAATACCACTTGTCAATTGCATATGCGTGCATTCAAAGACAATGACACGATTGTAATTGAGCCTTGGAGAGCAAATGCATTTCCAGTCATTAAAGATTTAACAGTAGACAGATCTGCATTTGATAGAATCATTCAAGCTGGTGGATATATTAGTGTAAATACAGGTAATGCGGTGGATGGTAATTCTTTACCAATCGAAAAATCTAAAGCAGATGAATCTTTTGCAGCAGCCATGTGTATTGGTTGCGGTGCTTGTGTAGCAGCTTGTAAAAATAGTTCTGCCATGTTATTCTTAAGTGCTAAAGTATCACACTTAGCCTTATTACCACAAGGCGGTCCAGAAAGAAAAACGCGTGTAACCAATATGGTGGCACAATTAGATAAGGAAGGCTTTGGCGCATGTACCAATACTGGTGCTTGTGAAGCAGCTTGTCCTAAAGAAATTTCAATAGCGAACATTGCTCGTTTAAACAAGGAGTATATCTTAGCTGGTTTAACTTCTGAATAATAGTGGCAAATCCCTATTTCCAGTGTAAACAATTTATCGTGCATCAGGAACATACTGCAATGAAAGTATGTACTGATGCATGTTTATTTGGTGCATGGGCTGCTGATGATGTACAAATACAAACTGCTAAAAATATATTGGATATTGGTTCCGGCACAGGTTTATTAAGTTTGATGCTCGCACAACAAACAGCTGCGCATATAACTGCCATTGAAATTGAAGCGGATGCATTTCAACAAACCAAAGCCAACTTTGATTTAAGCCCTTGGAAAGAAAGATTAGATGTAATTCATAATTCAATTCAAGATTATGCATCCAACAACAATCAAAACTTATTTGATTGCATCATTACCAATCCACCTTTTTACGAACAAGATTTAAATTCACCAGACAACGCAAAAAATTTAGCATCACATAGTACTGCATTGCCATGGGATGAATTAGTAAAATCAGTTGCTACTTTATTGCAAGAAAATGGTGCTTGGTTTGTTTTAGTACCCACTTTAAGGGCATATACAATGCAAAAATTAGCATTGAATTATGGACTACAATTATCTCAAGAATGCTTGATGTACAATGATGCAAAGCATCTACCTATCAGGGCCATGTTAAAATTTATGAAACAAAAAGAAGTGGCAATACAAAGAAATAAAATCATCATCAAAAACACGGATCAATCTTACACCACTGAGTTTGTTAATTACTTGAAGGAGTACTATTTATACTTATAATTTAATAAGTGGTATTGAAATCATTCATTTAAAAAATAGAAATAGTAAAAATGAAATAAGTAAGATGAACTAGGACTGATAAAATACTAAAGAGATTTTAGTGTTTTGAATAGTCTACTAAATTTTCATAGCGAGGATTCAACTTCCCATTATCTAAAATGGTTGCGCGTTGGATAATTTCGTTTCCTCCAGCTACTAAATCCGATAAAACATATTTAATTAATTGCTCTCCAAAGAACCTGCTTGCATCACGCGGCAATTCATTGGGTAAATTACCCACCGCCATCACATCTATTCCTTCAGGCAAGTACGGCGCTGTCTTTTCAAAGCTATTGACATTCACACCATACACAGGATCTTCTGAAGGCGCGTCCCCTAAATTACAGGGTACACTGCCATGTGCATCATCTGTGATATCTGCAATAGTTGTCAATACAAATTCTTCTTCTAATAAATCTTGGTGTGTAAACAAAGGAGGAATGCCTGGCTCCCAATAAATACCATTCATTAATATCTGCGCATGCGGCAAGTATTGTTTAAAAGTACAATCATAATTTTCAGGATGCGCGTGAAAATCATAGCGCTCATAATTTTTCGTTATTTTATGCTTGTATAAGTCTCTGCCTTTTAAATGCACATACACAGGATAAGCATAATGACGATCAAATTCATCAGGCTCCACTTGTTGCACATCCATTAAATTCATGATCTCTAAAATACCATGCGCTACTCTGCCCGATCCTGTGACAACAATTTTTACTGGAGGCAATTTTAATCCAAAATAAGTATGGATTAATTCTAGATAATCTTTCACTTCTTTCACCCTACCTAAATGAAAAGCTTTAGTTCTATTGCCAAAGGCCATGATGCCATTATGCGCTCCAACAATACCTGCAAAAAAACCAAAACCAATCAATCTCTGTCCATCCTCATGTTCTAAACATTCATAATCAATCAAAGTGATACCAAGATCCATCATGGTATGAAACAAAGCTTGATTATAAGGTTGTGCCTTTTTGGTATGTGAAAAGAATAAATATGTTTTTCCTGCAATCAACTGGGCCTTCGGAACTTCTTTAATACCCAATAAAATATCCGCTTTACTAATATGCGTTACTAATTCTACACCTTCTCTGCTATATTCCTCATCTTTATAACACCTGTTGGATGATGCTTCTACAATAATATCCCAATCTGGATGTTGCTCTTTAAGCCATTTACATTGCTTAGGCGTTAAAGCCACCCTATTATCATTGGGAACTTTTCCCTCTTTAATAAGTCCTAATACAGGCATATTGGTTATTTTGCACAATATAAGAAATTTCAGCATGAACTATTTTGAGTTATTTGGTCTTCCTATTGGTTTTCAAGTAGATACACAAAAGTTAAGGGCTGCTTTTATGGATATCCAGAAAGCATCTCATCCCGATAAATTTGCTCAGGGCAATCCCGAGGAACAAGAAGCTGCTTTAGAACAATCCTCTTTAGCCAATAAAGGATATACCCTTTTAAACCAAAAAGAACGCATTCTACCCTATGTGCTAGAAATACTAGGCGTACTGACCACAGATGAAAAATATGCCCTAGAACCAAGTTTTTTGATGGAAATGATGGAATACAATGAGGCATGGATGGATGCAGAAAATACAACAGCAAAACAAGCCATTATCAATCAAGTTGAAAAGATTAAAAATGAACTATATGCACCAATTCAAACGTATATGGAAATGGATCAGATCGATACTATTTCCCAAGAAGCAATGCTGCAAATAAAATCCTACTACTACAAGAAAAAATACCTTGATAGGATTTTGGAAGATTTCCATCATTAATGTAATATTGCAGCCCGCCGCGCACTCAGGTGTAAATTGCCCAGATGGCGGAATTGGTAGACGCGCTAGACTCAAAATCTGGTTATCGCAAGGTAGTGCAGGTTCGATTCCTGTTCTGGGCACA
>JBBAJV010000002.1:0-1307 GCA_040403925.1 Sediminibacterium sp.
AAACTCTCTACTAATTTAGACCTTTTTTAGTCCACTTTATGCTGACGTTAGACAACAATATGCCATTCAATATTAAAACTGAATTATCAATGTATTACTTAATTCTAACAAGATATTATGTGGAAACTGATGAATTAGATTTAGCATTACAAACAATTCAAAAAATTGATAAACGTTACCAATTTTCTTGTTCGGCTAACTTCTTTAAAAACGAATATGAATTACTTTGTGGTACTTTATATAAATAGAAATTGTTTTATTGCTTATAAACATCTGGGCCAAGTTCCGAGCCAGGTTTTCACCAAAAACGGGTTAAAAGAGTTGAAATATGAGAAATGAATTAAAATTATAGTTTGTCTATATTCTTTATAGTCAACCATAAAAATAACAAGGGCCATAGAAAATCATAAACTCTAGGTTTTTGTTTTTCTTTCATAAACTTCCATATGATTCGAGAAATACTAATTAGCATAGCTATTATAAAAAGTATGATTTTAAATTTTGTCATGTTATTTGATTTTTATACCCAATCCATACATTCAGCGAAATCATAAGCTCCCAAAGCAACTCCAATTGGGCCCAAATATTTACCTGCTACCTTTCTAAGTAATTTTATTACGCCTTTTCTGCCTAAACCTGCAATACCATGTTCAACAAATTCAAATGCTGCAACTATACCAACTGCATCTGCAAAACAACCACCAATTGTTTCAGCAAATGCAGGTTGTATACCAATTAATCCAAGAGCAGCATATGAAAGATCTTCTGGTTCAAAAAAAGTAAGTGTTTGTCCATTATCAATCAACGATTTTGATGCTAAAATTGACTCTGCAGTAAGAACTATCTTTGCAGTATCAAGGCTACCTAACTCTTCCATGATATCTTCATCCGTAATACCATATGATCGTACAAGTTCAATAGCAGGATAGTGGACTGAATTTACGAAATAATTTGAATAATCGTAAGATGGATTGTCTGAAAAAGTTGATTTTGTACTTAAAGAAGCAACTTCTTTTTGTTTCATTTGAGCTATTTCAGATTTTGTGTTGATTAAAGCAAGCTTAAATGCATGTAATTTTAGTTCCACTTCTGGATTACGTTTTTCAACATAATTACTTTCTTTAGTACATGCTTGAAAACAAGTTATAACTATAAAAAAAATTAATGTTAATGATAACAATGCAAAAGTTCCTTTTGAAAATTTAAGTAAAAAATTGGTTTTCATAAAATGAATTTAAATTATTTAACCAAAAATATTAAATATAGTTAGGCTTCTCATAAAAAATAAGAACTATTTCATTAAACTA
>JBBAJV010000002.1:1407-116197 GCA_040403925.1 Sediminibacterium sp.
ATACTTTCAATCATAGATAATTTTCTAAATAGTTATTCTATTAAAGTACTTTTTAACAATTTGTATTTCAGTTTTGATTTAAATTTATTGAAACTATCCACCATGAAATTTAAATCCTTGTTTCAAATCGCATCAATCTGTTGTGTGCTATTTTTATCTAGTTGTTTAAATAAAGAACAGAATTCAGCGCTTGCATTAATATCTACCTACAATCAACTCGTATTTAAAAGTTTGCCCGAAAAAGAATATCAAGCCGCATCCCCCTTTATCAAAAGATTAATCGATAAATTAGATGCCTCTGTTACTGCTTTAAATATGATTAAAAAAAATAGTTCAGTTCAATATGAAGCAACATTTATTATTAGTATTGATGAAAATAAAATTTTTAATAATTCTTTAGTTATAAGTCCAATTGAAAATAATAAAAGTAATGCAAGTTCGAATATCAAATCTTTTTCAGAAAGCGCTCCAGACGGGAAGTGTCATATTTGTGGAGTTAGATCTGCATACTCTTGTATACAGGAAGTTGAAAAATATATGGATCAAAAGCATACAAATGAGGTTGATGTGCACGTAAAAAGAGCAGCAGATGGTTGTGCAGATATTACATATAAATAAATAAAAAATTGGTGCCACACAAATTGATATATTTAATTTTATGAACTATTATTCATTTACAATTATACATTCTTAAAATCATACTTCAAGTAATGGCTAAAGAGTAGGATTCTAGAGTATTATTTAATAACTTTAATTATGAAAAAAATCAAAATTTTTAGTGCAGTTGTTCTTTATGCATTTATTACATTTTCTTTTATAACAAAGAATCAAATAAAAGATACAACCTTAAAACCTGATTCTATCAGCTTTATACAATTTGATTTGTGCCCTTATGGTATTGGCTATTCAGTTGAAAATACAGCTTTACTTAGCCAATCAAAATTTTTGATAAAATTTGGTAAACCCCTTAAAAAAACACGCCAATATTCAAAATTTAATAACACCTATTCATATAATTTTGTTTATACAGGTGCTGAAGCAGGGTTTAAGAATGACACTTTAAAGTCACTTATATTTACAAATTCTAATTACAAATTTATTTTCTCAAATGGTATAAGTATTAAAGTTGGTGACTCTATTTCAAGCGTTAGCAAATTATTTGCTAATTCATGGAATGATAGGAAAACTACTTTGAAGAATCAAATATTTGTAGAGTTAATAGATTTATCTGGTCCTCTAGACGCTGGTCTAGTTTTTGAGTTTAAACCAAGCACTGGTTTAATTACTACAATAGCTTTATTTAAATAAATATATAGCTTCAAAACCTGGCCCAAACTTGGCCAGAACTAAACCCAAACAAAAAGGGTCTACGCCTTTAACAGCATAAACCCTTGATAATGTTGCCTTTCGGCTGTGGGCCCACCTGGGCATGATCCAGGGACCCCCTGATTATGAGTCAGGTGCTCTAACCAACTGAGCTATAGGCCCGCATCTTTCGATGACAGGCTGCAAAAATAGTAAAATTGACCTTGTTATTGAACTTAAAGTCCCAATATTTTAACCTTTTTTAAAGTGTTCTACCCTTTTTTTCAATTATTTTTGCCAAATGAAGAAAGTAATTTTATCTCTCCTTACTATTTTGTTATTCAGTGGATTAGCAAATGCGCAAACAAATCCTCCAGAAAAGAAAATGGCCGACTTATCTAGCCGTCCTGCCGATCATTTAATGATTCAATTTGGTGCTGATAGTTGGACTGGAGGCCCTGATAGTGTGAAGACATCGGGCACTGGCCGTCACTTTAATATTTATTTCATGTTGGACAAGCCTTTTAGAACCAACAATAAATATAGTTTGGCTTATGGATTAGGCTTTGGTACCAACAATCAGTACATCGACAAAGGCACTTATGTAGACCTTGCGCAAGTAGCCAATTCAATACGTTTTAAAAAATTAGATTCTTTAGCGAATCGTTTTGACAAACAAAAAGTAGCAACAGTTTACTTACAGGTACCTGCCGAAGTAAGATACTATTCCAATCCTGCCAATCCGGCTAAGTCTTGGAAATTTGCTGCTGGACTTAAAGTAGGATTATTGTTTAAGGGTTCTACAAAATCAAAGGATTACCAAACATTTAATGGCACATCCCTTTACGGCAAAACATACGTTCAAAAAATTAGCAACAAAAGGTTCTTCACAAGTAATGACATCACTTTGACTGCAAGAGCAGGATACGGCTTAGTTTCTTTCAATGTTGGTTACTCAGTAACACCTGTGCTTCGTGATGGATACGGTCCTTCATTTAACAGACTATCTGTTGGATTGAGCATTAGCGGTTTATAATTGCTTTAAAAATACTTACAACCCTCCTTTATATTAAGGGAGGGTTTTTTTATTCTACATAGGTATTGAGTTATCTTTGTACAAATTCAGTTTCATTTTGATAGAGAAAAAGCAAATTATTAAGGAAGAAGAAAAGGCGGTCTTAGTGGGTGTGATTCTACAAGAGCATACCGAAGAACAGGTGAATGAATATTTAGCCGAGTTGGCTTTTTTAGCTGAAACTGCAGGGGCGATAGCGGTTAAAGTTTTCAAACAAAGGCTTCCTCATCCCGACAGTAAAACATTTGTGGGTAAGGGTAAGCTAGAAGAAATTAAACAATATGTTGCGGCCAAAGATATTGACGTAGTGATTTTTGATGACGAGTTAACAGGATCTCAAATTCAAAATATCGAAAAGGAAGCCAAGTGCAGGGTGATTGACCGAAGCGATTTAATTTTAGACATTTTTGCACGTCGTGCAAGAACAGCACAAGCAAAAGTACAAGTAGAGTTAGCGCAATACCAATACATTTTACCAAGACTAAAAGGGATGTGGTCGCATTTGGAAAGACAAGGTGCGGGGATTGGATCACGTGGTCCAGGTGAAACAGAAATTGAAACAGATAGACGTATTGTGAAAGACAAGATTAATTTACTGCGCAAGCGTTTACAAGAAATAGATAAACAAGCATTCACACAACGCAAGGATCGTGGTGAGTTCATACGCGTTGCACTAGTGGGTTACACCAATGTGGGTAAGAGTACCATCATGAACTTAATTAGTAAAAGCGAAGTGTTTGCAGAAAATAAATTGTTCGCTACTTTAGATACCACTACCCGTAAAGTCGTTTTTGAAAACACGCCATTTTTATTAAGTGACACGGTTGGTTTCATTCGTAAACTACCGCATCATTTAGTGGAGAGTTTTAAAAGCACTTTAGATGAAGTACGCGAAGCAGATGTATTATTGCATGTGGTAGACATCTCGCATCCAAAATACGAAGACCAAATTGCGGTGGTGAATAAAACCTTACAAGATTTAAAAGCATTTAATAAACCGGTGCTGACTATTTTTAATAAAATGGATTTATACCGTGAGCGTTATTTTGACGAATGGGTTTCTGACGAAGTAAAACAAGATTTAGAGAGAGACCTAAAGGAAAGATGGATCAATGCAACCAATAGTAACTGTGTTTTTGTATCGGCCATTGAAAAGCAAAACATCGAAGAATTAAGAACCATTATTTTACATAATGTGAGAGACATGTATCAAATTAAATATCCTTACAAGACCGTATTCTATTAGTTATGTCAGCTACTGAAATGCATTGGGTTTTAGTCACAGATGCGCCATTGAGTTTAGACTGGCCAGACAATCAATTATTAGATTTGGAAGTAGATGGCAAAAAAATTACCCTAGCTAAATTCAAGGATGGCTTCTTTGCTTTTGCTCAAAAATGTCCCCATGCAAGTGGGAGGATGGCACAGGGCTATATCAACCCTTTAGGTCAAGTGGTTTGTCCTTTACACAGATACGCGTTTGACATGAAAAATGGCCGTAATACAACTGGGGAGGGCTATTTTTTAAAAACCTATCCCATAGAACTGCGTCCCAATGGACTTTTTATTGGTTTTAAGCCTAATTCTTTCTTTTAAACTTTTGTACTTAGCTAAATTTCATTATTTTTGCAACCCGTTAATGGGAACACTCCTCCTTAGCTCAGTTGGTTAGAGCATCTGACTGTTAATCAGAGGGTCTCAGGTTCAAGTCCTGAAGGGGGAGCCACACTGGACAAGCCATCAGCAATGATGGCTTTTTCTTTGTCTATCAGTGAGTTAGGCTAGTTGCATCTTTCCCACTTTTTTATGTTATATTTATTTCAAATTAACATTAAAATGAAAAAGTCAACTGTATTGTTATTTCTTTTGATTCCTTTTATATCCTTTTCACAAAAGGCAGACTACATCGTAAGTTCTTATTTAACAGAAGGGCCAAAGGCGCCTAATACGCATTACATAGGTGAAGCCTGGTTAAATGGAGTATTGCAAGGCGATGCAGAATTGAATTTTAATATTACGAAAGCAACTTTTAGAAAAAACTCCACCCTTGATTGGCATAAACATTCTACACCACAAGTACTTATAGTTGTAGATGGTGAAGGTTATTATCAAGAAAGAGGAAAAGATGCCATTATTATAAAAAAAGGAGATATTATAAGATGTGCTAAAGATACCGAGCACTGGCACACAGCCAGTAAGGAAAACCTGATAACTTATTTAGCTTTATATGACGGTTCAAAACCAACTGTTTGGACAGAGCAATTAACTCAAGAATATTATGACAGCATTGCTAAGAAATTGAGTGCCGAAAAGAAATAAGTTCAACCCTTCAGTTTCCTAATAGTCACATACTCAATCATCGCATTATAGTTGCATCTTTCGTCGGTAAGGGGAGCTTTTTAAAAGACTTTACAGCAATGTAAGGTCTTTTTGTTTTTACTACTTTCGTACTTGGGTAGATTTGGCATTACAGAGGACTTTTTATTGTTCATAAAATATAAATATCTTAATATTACAAACATTATAATCTAAAAATTACTGAGATGAAATATTTTTTTGCTGTTATGTTTTTACTTGCTAGTGTTTTTAACAGCAATGCTCAATCAAACTTTATATGGAGCACGTCACCAATCAAAATCGAAACAATAAATCTCACCTCGAGTTTAAACAAAAGAACATATAAGATTTCAGTAGCATTACCAACAAGTTATAATCCAGAAAATAAGTATCCTGTTTATTATTTATTGGATGGATATTATGCTTTTCCAATTGCTTGTGAAGCAATGAAAGCACTTAAAATGGGAAATGAAATAAATGATTTTATTTTAGTTTCTATTGCTGGGGATGAAACAAATGATTACGAATGGTTCATAAAACGTTGGACAGATTTCACATTCACTCAAAAAAGTAAGAATGACGCTTTTCATACAAAAAACGAGCAAATAAAAACACCAGGGTTGATTTCGGGCGGGGGAGAAACATTTTATAAAATTATTAAAAATGAAATTATTCCATTAATCGACTCGAAATATAGTACTAATAAGGAAAGAGGTATATCTGGTCATTCTTTAAGCGGGCTATTTGTTTCGAATGTATTATTTAAATCAGATGGGATATTTACAAAGTTTGGTATAAATAGTCCGTCATTTTTTGAGTGGGATAACGACATTATGGAAACTGAAAAAAAATATGCTCAAACACATACTAACTTAAATACAAGTGTATTTTTATCAATTGGTGAACTAGAGCCAGTAACTGAAATAAATAACTTATTAAAATTTGAGTCCTTATTAAAAAAATATAATGGTTTAAATTCAAAATTTGTCATTTTTAAAGACGAATCACATACTTCTGTTGTTCCGGCTATGATAAGTAGGACAATGAAAATTCTTTATTCAAAAAAAGACTAATCCTTAAATTTTCGTATAGTCACATACTCAATCATCGCATTATAGTTTCATCTTTCGTCTGTAAGGGTCGCACAAAAGAAAAGCCTTGCATTTTGCAGGGCTTTTTTATTGATAACCAAGTCCATATTTGAGGTCGTAATTTGCGACTTCAAGCTCTCGCTAGGACAATAGCACTTCAGCCGGAATATTTAATTCTTGATGAAACAATTTAGCTAATTCCAGGGTCAATGGTTTCTTTTTGTTGAGTAAAGAAGAAACATATCCTTTACTACCCATTTTCCCAACAAGGTCCTTATTCTTCAATCCTAATTCGTTCATCTTTACTTTAATAGCATCAATAGGATCTGGAAGTGGAATGGGATAGTTGGCATCTTCATATTGTTTAATTAATAGAAGCGCTACTTGTAGCTTTTCACCTTGTGGAGTAGTTGATTTTACCTTATTCTCAAACTGAACATCTACCCAATCAAGGTATTGCTCATACTGTTTTTTAGTCTTTATAATTTTCAATTCCATATCCTTATTTTTTATATTGTATTGTTGTTACATCTATTTTATCATAGTCACTATGTGTTCCAAACCATTTGATCTGTATCGCTTTATACTCAAACACCATTCTAACTACTAATCTATATTGATTTCCCATTATATTAAATACAACTCTATCATCACTCACTAAACTTACATTTCCATAAACCTTTTTAAGCTCATTAAAACTTTTAAAATCCGATATTACTAATTCATGATACCATTCAAATAAAGCAACCCTTGCAATAGGATATTTTTTGGCATATGCCAGTAGCGTTCTTCGGGTGATAATATTAAACACAACACAAAGATAATAAGTTTACTAATAGAAAACTTTCTAAATAGACAATTTCTTTATAATTTTGATATAATTTAAATATTGTCAAAAATGAACGCTCCTTTCAGTAAGTACCTCTACATTGGATTTTTATTATTAGGCTTATTCCAAGCAGTTGTCTCTAAAGACTATATGCAAGCTGCATCTTCTCTGGGTATTGGTTTAGCATTTGACCCATTCAAGCCAGAGCAAAAATGGAACGATAGACCCACTTGGCAAAAGGCAGTTATGATTATTCACCTTGCTTTAGTAGCTGCGATGTTCGGATTGGGCGTTGGGTTGAATGATAAATAAAGCTCCTTCTGGACGCTTCCCTTATATTTTATTTAATTGCAGCTTCATCATAATATCTGTTTGTGCTTCATCGCCAAGTACAAAAACGTGTTGATCAAATTCAACAAATCCATTTTTTGAATAAAACCAGAGCGCTCTTTTATTTTCTTCCCATACACCTAGCCAAACATAGGCTACATGCTGCGCTTTTGCTATTTGGATGGCTTTATCAAATAGTAATTGGCCTACGTTTTTTCCTTGAAAGGCTTTTAGTACATAAATACGTTCAATTTCAAGCGCATCATTGTCTTTGAGCTCGGTCTGTGATCCGCCCATATTGAGTTTTAAATATCCAATCACTTTTTCATCCAACATTGCAAAGTAAAAAAATGAATTGGGATTATATATTTCCTCATTTAATTTTTCAAAAGAATAGGCTTCTTCTAAGTATTTAGCCATATTCTCGGCACTATTACTTTCGGCAAAAGTTTCTTCAAAAGTTTGACGACCAATTTGTTGCAATGCTTCAATATGGCTATTGTTAATCTGTTCTATTTTAATTTTATCTAACATCTATTTATATCATTTTTCATACTAACAATAATTATCTTGATAAGACTAAGATACTTATTTCTTGATTGACTCCATTTTCATCCACCAATGTTTCATATTGCTCTATAATATATGCTTCTAATTTTTGTATAAAAGGACTCGCCATAATTCTTTGAGGCGTAGATAAAATAATAGTGCATCCCTGGTGTATGAATTTATCAATCAAGGATATTAAGACATCAAATTGTATTGGATCATAATTGACATCACTTAAAAGGATGACTTCTGGATTCATATTTTCTGGCATATTATTCCAATCTAATTGCAAGGCCTCTGCATTTTGTAATTCAAGATCTTCAATATTTTTTTGAAGCAGTGCAACCGCCTCTTTATCAAAATCACTTATTTGAATCGATTTTGTAATAGGCGCCATCATTAATGAGGGCAATCCAATTCCTGCGCCAAGCTCTAGTACATGCTTGTTTTGAATTAAATAAGGGTGTGCCTTAAGTATATCAAGTAGTGCAATAGACGATGGCCATAGTTTAGCCCAAAAAGGGAAGGGGGTAATGGGATCTAATTTTAATAAGGATGTATAGATATCCTTAACCGTTTCATATATGGGGACATAAATTGCCTTTTCGGCACTTATTTGGGTTAATTGAACTGGGTAATGCATTGATTGTGCAATGTTAGGGACAAAAACCTTTATTTAACAAATTTTAGAGTTCATAATGCATATTTTTACAACTTGGGATGATCTAGCTTGAATAAGAATAATACTAAAGCGCATTGCTATGGAAAACGAAATAAAAATCAATATCAACAATCCGAAACAATTGGAGAAATTGTATCGTGAACATAAAACTGCTTTTACAATTGCTTTTAACAATAGCTACCAAGAACTTAGAAACGAGCCCGCTGCGCAGGCTTGGAATGAGAGGCTAAACTATAAAGACGAACAGATTGCTTGGGGTAGTAAAAACGAAATCATCTTTATTGTGGTTGCAGCTTTTGTGGGTGGACTTATTGCAAAAATGCCTTCATTTTTTGGCCTAGAATACGATGTATATATGTCTAAGAATATTGGGTTCGTTGTATTTCCCATCTTATCGGTCTATTTTATATGGAAAGAACAATTGTCAATGACTAAATTGGTCCTACCGCTTATCTTATTCCTCGGATCTGCTATTTTTATAAACAGCTTGCCATATAATGAAAAGAGCGCAACCTTTATTTTATCTACTATACATTTACCCATTTTTTTATGGGCTATACTAGGCTACGCTTTTATTGGTACTGATTTAAACAATAGCCAAAAGAAAATCGCATTTTTAAAATTCAATGGTAATTTTATTGTCATGACTGGGTTGATATTCATCTCGGGCATGTTTTTTACAGGTATCACAATAGCCCTATTTGGGTTATTAAAAATGGATATCCAAACATTTTACTTTGAACAAATAGCTGTTTGGGGTTTGGCTGCTATGCCCATGCTGTCTACCTATTTAATTCAAAATAATCCCGAATTGGTAAATAAAATTTCTCCTACCATTGCTAAAATTTTTACGCCAATTGTCTTTGTAACTTTATTGGTATTTTTAATTGCATTAATCTATACGGGTAAGGATATATACAATGATCGTAATTTTTTATTACTATTTAATGCCTTACTAATTGGGGTAATGGCCATTATCTTATTCTCTTTAACTGAGGCAACAAATAATACAAGTGCAAAATTTAACTTCATCATTTTATTAGGGCTTGCCTTATTGGCGATCATCGCCAATGCGATTGCACTTTCTGCCATTTTATTTAGACTCTCTGAGTTTGGCCTTTCACCTAACAGAATCGCAGTATTAGGCGCGAACCTATTAGTATTTATACATTTATTATTAGTATCCTATGGCTTATTCAAAAACCTAAAGGGTAAAGCTTCTATACAAGATGTAGAAGGGGATATCGCATTATTTATCCCTGTCTATGCAGTTTGGGCTGCCTTTGTAACTTTTGCAATGCCTTTTATATTCAAATTTATTTAAAGTATTCTTTTTCGTCTAAACCAGAGGTAGATGACGATCACAACGATTGCCATTAGGCATAAAGCAAATCCGTATCCTAATTTCCAATTTAACTCAGGCATAAATCTAAAATTCATTCCATAGATGCCTGCAATAAAAGTTAGTGGTAGAAAAAACACAGAAAATATAGTCAACAATCGAACTACTTCGTTATTCTTTTGATCGCTTAATGAAAGATAGGTATTCATTAAATGCGAAGAATTATCTACAGACTCTTCATTCACTGTTAGTAGATTCAGTAATTGATCTTGAATGTCTTGATAGATATAGGAAACCTTGTATTTATCCTGGGATTTTAGAATCGTGGTCTCAGTAATTGAAATTATTTTCTTTAATATCCTCGATTGTGTCTTAATATAATAAAGCTCTTCAATCAAAACAACCCTATAGTCTTTTAAAAATATAGTTTTTTCTATCTCAGTTATTTTATTAGAAATTTCGATTGTTGGTTTTTTAAAAGAATCAATCATGAAGCCAACTATTCTTAAAAAAAACTCACTTATTTTGATATGTTTTTCTTCGTGTATATTCAAAAAAGAAAAATGAGCACGGTGTATCGTAATTAATTTGTCATCAAATATAAAGAAGGCAACTTTATTAGACATCTCTCCAATTTCATCAATATTCAAATTCACATTGGATGTGTAAGCCCTGAAAATAAAAAAGTCATGTTGATGTAATTGCTCATACTTTGGCAAGTGACCAATATCAAGCGCATCTTTTATTAAAAAATAATTTAGATTATACTTACTTGCAATGACTTCTAGTTCTTTTTTATTTGCATTTTCAATATCAATCCAAGTAAATGAATCAAATGCTTTTTCTTTTACAATCATTTGTCAGTTATTTATAAAATATGATTTAAACTGTAAGTTACCTCAATTTATATGGACTAATACGTATCATCGTTAATTTCCAACCAATAGCCATCCGGGTCTTGTAACCAAATTTGATGTACGCCATCCACCCTAGTTGTGATGGCATTTTTATTACCTGCGACATCTTCATAGGACCAATTTAGTTGCTTTAGTTTTTCAATAAAAAGATTAAAATTCGGAACCGTAAAACAGGTGTGCTGATTTTTGTAATAGTCCTTTTTAGCTGTTGCGCCCGCAATGACATGCAACATGGTATGTGTTCCTGTGCTATACCAGATATGCTTTCCATCGTGAAATGGCTCCGGTACAGTATCTAAGCCTATAATATTAGAGTAAAAGGCGCCTGTTTTTTGTATATCTACCACATAAATTGCAGTATGATTGATATGTGCTTTAGGTTGTTGTGCATTGGCATTAATCGTAAAAAGACAAATTAGAAAAGTGACATAGATATATTGTTTCATAGAAAGCTAATTTTAGTAAAGCTGAATATAAGAAAGCCATAGCCAAAGATATCTACTTTTAATTACTATCTTAAGACTTATATAACGCATCTCATCAGAACTTTCTCTGAGTATGCACTAAGTCTTAAGCAGATTCCTTATTTTTGTCTTAGATTCATTATTAAACATAGACAATAAAGACTTTAATTTTTTTATTATGAGTGAAATTTCCAAAAATATGCGTGTTTACCACCGATACCTTGGTTTCTTTTTAGCCGGTATCATGGCCATCTATTCAGTGAGTGGCATTATCATGATTTTTAGAGATACTGATTTTTTGAAACAAGAAAATCAAAAAACACTCACTGTGGCAACCGGTCTCAAAACCGATGAGGTAGGTCCAGCTATTAAATTGAAAAATCTGAAAATAATCTCAGATACACTTGATGTGATCACTTTCCCACAAGGCACTTATAATAAAACGACTGGTGTAGCAGATTTCAAAGTAAAAGAATTACCCTACTTATTAAATAAGATGACCAAGATGCATAAAGCAACCCATAAAGACCCTTTATATTATCTTAATATATTCTTCGGACTTTCATTGTTCTTTTTTGTCATCTCCTCTTTCTACATGTTTATGCCTGGAACAACCATTTTCAAAAAAGGAATGTACTTTACTTTAGCAGGAATTGTTTTAGTACTAGTGATGTTATTCTTTTAACGAATTAAATTATCGTATAAACTATTTACTGTTTGATGCAATACTGCATTGAATCCATTGATTGTTTTAGTATCACAGCCATTGCTAATCACTATGAAGCCGATTTTTTCTTTAGGCTCAAAAAACATAATACTATATAATCCATAGGCTGAACCTGTATGACCGATCATCGTTTTTCCTGGGATTAATTTTGTAGTTGTTTCTAGTGCCATACCGTATCCTTCTTCTTCGGAAATGATGGCCTGCATTTGTTGAGATAAATTTTTAGGTATCATCCTCCCGCCATCGTATTTACCCAATTGACTATGCATGATCATATACTTGGCAAGGTCCTTTGCGGATATTTTCATGCCACCTGTTGGTGAAAAAATGGGTGTAGTTCTGCCCATGGTGTAGTTGTTGATCTCTTCGGTTCTTGGTGCATACGCATTTTGAGATAAAGTAAAACCTTGGGTCTCTTTATTGAATTCATAAATTTTTGCAATCAATTGACTATCTAATGCATTCACATTATATCCTCCATAAAGTCCTAGTGGTTGTAAAATTTGTTGTTGAATGTAATTATCAAAACGAACACAAGTCACTTTCTCTAGTATGGATCCCGCCAAATTGTAGTTTAAATTACAATACATATAGCCTTGATCGGGTTCATATGCATTATAACATTTTGCAAAATTTGGATTTGTTGCCGGATCAATGGCGTCTAAACTAAAATAACCTTCACTGTCATTGATAGAAGACCTATGAGACAATGCCATT
This sequence comes from Sediminibacterium sp., assembly GCA_040403925.1. Classification (GTDB taxonomy): domain Bacteria; phylum Bacteroidota; class Bacteroidia; order Chitinophagales; family Chitinophagaceae; genus Sediminibacterium. Next base: position 13,773 of record JBBAJV010000002.1, read on the forward strand.
TTTAAGGTAATGACTGTATTCGGATAGGCTGGATTCCTCACTTTAAAACCAACAAGTTCACTGATATCTTGGTCTAATCTTATTTTCTTTTCCTCAACTAATTGCATGATGGCGGTTGTGGTGAAAGATTTTGAGATGGACGCAATTCTAAATATGGACGCATTGGTCAAGGGCAATTGCTTTTCAACATCTTTGAAGCCAAAGGAATGATTGTAGATGACTTTATTATTTTTTACCACCGCAACGGATAACCCAACCACTGGGCTGGATTGCATGATGGACTGAATAGCAGCTTCGGCCTTTTCCGATTGCGCAAATGCTTGAATTAGCATAACTAGCATAAAGCCAGTCAAAAGGGTGGTTTGAAGTATTCTTTTCATACTTCAATTTAAGTTTATTTTCTTAATTTCCCATATTAATCGTAATTTTACGATTAATATGGGAACAACTAAAACCAAAGACTACTCGGCACAGGAATTAAGCATTGCAAAATATGCTAAAGCCCTATCTCATCCTGCTAGGGTGGCCATTTTGAATGTATTACTAAAACGCCAGTCTTGTATATGTGGAGCTATTGTAGAGGAGCTGCCACTTTCTCAAAGCACTGTTTCTCAGCATTTAAAAGAATTGAAAGCAGCTGGCCTCATTAAAGGCGATATCGATGGTGTTTCCGTATGTTATTGTATAGACGAAAAAGAGTGGACTAAAGCAAAAAACCAGTTAGGGCTATTATTAGACAAATTGACGTCGCCCGCTAGTAAATGTTGTTAAATAAAAATTCAAAAAAATTTAAAATAAAATTTATGCAAACCGAAGAACAATTAAAAGAAATCGTAAGACAAAAGTACAGTGAAATTGCCCTACAAGATAAGGCCGATAATATGGCTTCTTGCTGTGGTGCTGGTGGATGCTCTACAGAAGTGTATAATATCATGTCTGAAGATTATACAACCTTAGAAGGATACAATGCCGATGCCGATTTGGGTCTTGGATGCGGCCTACCAACGCAGTTTGCAAGAATAAAAAAAGGAGATGTAGTCATTGATCTGGGAAGTGGTGCCGGAAATGATTGTTTTATCGCACGCCACGAAACCGGTGAAACAGGTAAAGTGATTGGTGTTGATTTTACACCTGCTATGATTGATAAAGCAAGAGCAAATGCGGAGATTAGAGGCTTTAATAATGTTGAGTTTAGACAAGGAGATATTGAGCACATGCCCATCACTGCAAACACGGCGGATGTGGTGGTGAGTAATTGTGTATTGAATTTGGTACCGAATAAAGACGCAGTGATCAAAGACATCCTTAGAGTACTTAAACCAGGCGGTCATTTTAGCATTTCTGATGTTGTATTAGTTGGTGCATTACCAGAGGGTTTAAGAAAAGATGCCGAAATGTATGCTGGTTGTGTAGCCGGAGCAATTCAAAAAGAAGTTTACATGGAATTGATTCATGCAAATGGATTTGAAAACATAACAATTCAAAAAGAAAAAGCGATTATAATTCCAGATGATATTTTAATCAATTATTTATCTCAAGACGAAATCAATCAATTTAAAACTGGGTCAACAGGTATTTTTAGCGTTACTGTTTTTGCACAAAAACCATTGACAGAAAATAAATGTGTACCAGGTGGAGGATGTTGTTAAATCAATAGACTATGAAAAACATTTTAGTTTTATGTACAGGTAATAGCTGCCGCAGTCAATTGGCAGAAGGTTATTTAAGACATTTCGCTGGTGACAAGGCCAATGTGTACAGCGCTGGTGTAGAAACACATGGACTGAATCCAAGGGCAATTGCAACCATGAAGGAGGATGGCATAGATATCTCCAGGCATACTTCTAACAATATCTTAGAATATACAGGTGTTGAATTTGATTATGTGATAACCGTATGTGATAACGCCAAAGAACGTTGCCCTTACTTTCCATCCAATGCACAAAAATTTCATTATAATTTCCCTGATCCAGCAAAAGCAACTGGAACGGAAGCGGAAATTGAAAAAGCTTTCAATGAGGTTAGAGACATGATTAAAGTGTATTGTATAAATTTTGTAAAGGATAATTTAGTGTCATAAGTTGAAATAATTATATTGAATTAAATACTATATTTAGACTTATTAAAATTAGAACGATTCAATAATGGACATAGGCAAAGCATACAATAGTTGGGCAGCACAATACGATTCCAATGAGAATAAAACACGCGACCTTGAAGCTTTGTCACTACAAAAAATACTTCAAGGAAAATCTTTCAAAAATTGTTTAGAAATTGGTTGTGGTACCGGCAAGAATACTGCCTGGCTTTTAACTATCTGTGATCAAATCACTGCAATTGATTTATCTAAGGGCATGCTTGACATTGCGAAAAATAAAATCCAGTCGGATAAAGTAAATTTTATAGAAGCTGATATTACAAATGACTGGACCTTTGCAAACCAAACTTATGACCTTGTTACTTTTAGTTTAATGCTTGAACATATCGAAGACCTAGATGCTGTTTTTCAAAAAGTTTCTAAAGTGACTGCTATTGGAAGTCAGGTGTATATTGGTGAATTACATCCCTTTAAACAATATGCAGGCTCTAAAGCAAGATTTGAAACTGAAACAGGCACTCAGGTAGTTACTTGCTTCAATCATCATGTAACAGATTTTATTCAAGCTGCAAATGCTTCAGGTTTTCATTTGATTCTGATTGATGAACAATTTGATGACGCAGATAGAAGCCAATTGCCTAGAATATTGAACCTGCTATTTGAAAAATTATAGGCTATCTTTGTAGCTAAATTATACATTTTGAAGTTTATCGATTTAGGGCTGGATCAACGTATTTTAGATGGCATTGACGCCATGGGTTATGAAACAGCAACGCCGGTTCAACAACAGGTGATGGTTCCAATATTAGAAGGGAAGGATATTATAGCAGCCGCTCAAACAGGTACAGGAAAAACAGCCGCATTTTTATTACCATTATTACATCGTCTTTTGACTTCACCACATCATGCTGGTGATATCAATGCATTGGTGATTGTGCCTACAAGAGAGTTGGCCATTCAAATTGCGGAAGGATTGGAAGGGCTTGCTTATTTTACAGACGTTAGTTCTATTGCGGTATATGGTGGAGGGGATGGCAATTCTTTTGCAGCAGAGAAAAAAGCATTGACTTCTGGTGCGGATATTGTGGTTTGTACACCCGGCAGGATGATAGCGCATTTAAATATGGGCTATGTGAAATTAAAAGGGTTAAAATATTTAGTGCTAGACGAAGCAGATAGAATGTTGGATATGGGCTTTAGCGATGACATTGCTAAAATCATTACTTACCTACCTGCAGAAAGACAAAACCTCTTATTCTCTGCAACGATGCCGCAAAAAATGCGTGTACTTGCCAATAAAATATTAAACAATCCGGTGGAGATCAATATTGCGATTTCAAAACCACCAGAACAAATTGTTCAAAAAGCATTTATTGTTTATGAAAAGCAAAAAGCCGGTATCATCAAAGACATGCTTGGTTCAAAGTGTTTTTCAAAAGTGATTGTATTCTGTTCTAAAAAACAAAACGTAAAAGAGTTAACGACTATTTTAAAATCAGCCAAATTAGCTGCAGAAGAAATCCATTCCGATTTAGACCAAAAAAGCAGAGAGCAATATCTGCAAGATTACAGAAATGGTAAAACCAATATTTTAGTTGCTACTGATATTTTAAGTAGAGGGATTGATATCGAAGACATTGATTTGGTGATTAATTATGATGTACCGAATGATGGCGAGGATTATATCCACCGTATTGGAAGAACTGCTCGTGCTGCAACAACTGGTACTGCTTTCACTTTAGTGAGTGAAAAGGAACAATCTAAATTTGCGTTGATCGAAGAATTATTAGGTGCACCTGTATTCAAAGGTACCGTACCTGAGATGTTTGGTCCAACGCCAGAGTACAATCCAAAGCAAAAAAAGAGTGCTGGTTTTAAACAAAGAAGATAAGGCAAAATATTATTTTTAAAATCAAACAATTATGCCGATTATTTTATTTGATGGAATTTGTAATTTTTGTAATCGTACAATCAATATCATTTTGAAGTACGACACGCAAGCTTATTTTCAATTTGCGCCGTCACAGTCCACTGCTGGAAAAGACATCTTGCAACAATTTGGATTAGACCAAAAAGCAAGCGCATCAGTGATTTTAATTGATAATGAAAAAGTGTACACTAAAACAGATGCTGTCATTCTAATTGCAACGCATTTAAAGGGTTGGCCAAGATTATTTCGTTTATTAAAATTCATTCCAAAACCTATTCGCGATTTTGGATACGATTTGATTGCAAAAAACAGGTATGCAATTTTTGGCAAAAGGGAAACATGTAGGATCCCAGACGAATCCATCCGCCATAGATTCCTATAATAAATGCTTGCGCAGATTATTTTTTTTGAAAAAACTTCTTAAAATATAAAATTTGATAATCAATATTACCACTCCAATAGGTATAAGCATGACCGCCTGGTCGCTCAATATAATCATGATTAATTTTTAATTGCAATAGTTTTTCGTGTAATGCTCGATTCACATTCAGAAAAAAATCATCTACACCGCAATCTATGATTATAGCTAATTGATTATTTGCAATTAATTCAACTTGACGCATTACGGTATAATCATACCATCTTTCTTTATTGTTTTCAAAATTGCCCAATGCATTTTTAATATCCCAATTGTCTGGGAAAGGTCTAAAATCTACACCACCTGACGTACTGCCTGCAGCACCAAATAAATCGGAATGTCTTGTAGCAAGGAACATTGCGCCATGTCCTCCCATGCTTAATCCTGTAATGGCCCTTGAATTGGAACTAGCTTTTGTTGAAAAATTGGCGTCTACATAAGGCACCAATTCTTTTGTGATATAGGATTCATATCGAATACTGCTATCTATTGGACTATCAAAATACCAACTTCCTTTTCCACCATCAGGGCAAACAAATATAATTTTTAAGTCGTCTGCTGTTTTTGACAATTGAGGTGAAATCTTACTCCATTGTGCGTAATTGCCACCATAACCATGAAGCAGGTATACCACTGGGTAACGCTCTTGGGTATTGTTTTGCTGATTTTGATGCGTTGGCTGTATCACAACGAATTTTGTTGCTTTTTTCAAATAAAGACTTTGAATTTGTATGGTATCAACGCTGCCTGCAATAGCATGCATTCCAATAACTATAAAAAGGACTGTAAGGATATTTTTCATACCACTAATTTAAAGCTTCTTATTCTACGTTAGAAGCATTTTTCGGGTAACTTTAATGTATAATGCCTATTTATGAAATTTTATAGCACCGTTTTCTTTGTTTTTTTATCCATTTTCGCAGTCGCGCAGTCAGATTCAACAAAAAAACAAATTTATCTAACCAGAATCACAATGGATGTCAATGATATTCAAGACCCATTACTTTTTGCTTCTTCTATTGACATTAGTTTAAAACCAATTAAGCTGAAGGAAAAGTATGCCACACATAGCTTAATAGGTAGTATGGAAATGGGAGATGTAAGGACGGTGCAGATGGATTTAAGTGATAATAAAATGGAGAAATCGGCGATCACGAGTAGCTTAATCAATTTTACTTTTAAGTCCCGTTCGGTAGATGATTTTATAGGGGTATTTAATTTTATTTTTGAATTTTCCGATGGCACTAATTATCCTTATCGTTTAGGTAGAATTGCCATTGGGAATGACATTAAATTAAACAGTATTTCTCGAACCATTTATATTCGATAAATAGAATGCTGTTTCTATTTTTTGAAATATTATATTACTACTTTAAATTTTTGGACTACTTGAATTTAAGTAGCTTTGTTTATTGAATTTTACTTTTATGGATTGATCCTAATGAACTCGAATTACTATAATTACTTTAACGAACTTGTATGACTATAAAAATTATTAAAAATAGATCCGATATTGGAGCTGGAACCAGAGGGTCTGATTTAGGAATTGATGCCATTGAAATTGCAGCCATCAATCAAAACAATGATTTCTTTCACCGCCATTTATTTGTAGACGTTGAAACACATAACGAAACCATCTACAATAAAAACAATAATAATTTTGCAAAGAGAATCGAGCATGTAGTGGAGCAATGCCAAAGGGTTTCAGATGTCGTTCGAACAACTATCAACACTGGTTTTTTCCCAATCGTCTTATCTGGTGATCACTCTTCTGCATTGGGAACCATAAGTGGCATCAAAGCAGCAAATCCAGAAAAAAGACTCGGTGTTATTTGGATTGATGCACATGCAGATTTACATTCTCCTTTTACATCTCCCTCCGGAAATATTCACGGGATGCCTTTAGCTGCTGCTCTTCAAGAAGATAACCTTACATGTAAGATAAACGAACCAAGCGCTGCCACATTATTGCATTGGAATAATTTGAAAAATGTTGGCACACCCAATAAAAAATTAAACCCCTCCGATTTAATTTATTTTGGATTAAGAGATTTTGAATCAGCCGAAGCACATATCATAGAGAAAGAAAATATAACCTGCTATAAGGTGGAAGCATTAAGGCTCCGTGGTCTAGAAGTTTGTATAAAAGAGGCGGTAGAACAATTACAAGATTGTGACCATATTTATATTTCCTTTGACGTGGATTCTATGGACAGTGATCATGTATCTACCGGAACAGGCACGCCTGTCCCTATTGGCTTTTTTGCCGAAGAAATCATTGGCATTTTTGATGCATTGTTTTTATCCAACAAATTGGTTTGTATCGAATTCACAGAAGTAAATCCTTTGCTGGATAATAAGGGGAATCTAATGGCGGAGACCGCCTTTCATGTTTTAGACCATATTGCTAAAAAGATCTAACATTTTTTAGCTAAAAACTAAACAAAACATTCGCTTTCATTGTTTTATTTGTGAATTCAAAAATGGAAGTATATGCAATGGTTTAAAGTGGTTTTTGCAGGTTTATTGGTCGTTTTTAGTATCCATCTTGCAAACGCGCAAGGGACAGTTCAAAATACTGGTAAACTGAGCGGTGTCTTAGTGAATCGAAAAACCCAACAAAATGCGGGAGGTCTTTTGGTGTCATTAACGCCAAGTGGTGAAAAAATGATCTCAGATAGCAATGGTGCATTTAGGTTTACAAGTCTTTTACCTGGCACTTACGCTATTAAAATTACGGGCCTCGGCATACAAGACAAATTACTAACCAACGTCATTGTGACAACAGGTAATGAAAATACATTCACTATAGAACTTGAACCTACGGTCAATCTTTTAAATACAGTGACCGTTTCTGGCAGACGCAATACAGCAAAAGCAACTACTTTAGAGAGTCCATTAAGTATTCAAAGACTGACCGCCGAAGATATCAAAGCCAACCCAGGCGGTAATTTTGATATTAGTAAAGTGATTCAATCTCTACCTGGTGTAGGCGGTGGCGCAGCAGGTGGTACTTTTAGAAATGATATTATTATTAGAGGCGGTGCGCCAAGTGAAAATGTTTTTTACTTAGATGGCATTGAAGTACCTATTATTAATCACTTTAGTACACAAGGTAGTGGTGGTGGTCCTCAAGGAATATTGAATGTAAGTTTTATTCAGGATGTAAAATTGAGTACTTCTGCTTTTGATGCGAGGTATGACAATGCTTTAAGTAGTGTTTTTCAGTTTCGCCAAAAGAACGGTAACGCCAATAAATTGCAAGGTAATTTTAGAATGAGTGGAACGGAAGTAGCAGGTACTTTAGATGGACCCATTTCTAAAAAAACAACTTTTTTAGCTTCTGTAAGAAGGAGTTATTTGGAACTACTTTTTAAAGCGCTGGATTTACCGATACGTCCTAATTATTGGGATTTTCAATTTAAGACCACTACAAAAATTAACGATAAAACGACGCTCACAACACTTGGACTTGCAGCTATTGACGAATTTAGATTTGGAGCAACTAAAAAAGCAACGCCGGAAAAATTATTCTCCATCAATAGTAATCCTTTGGTGAATCAGTGGAGCTATACCCTCGGTGTTTCTTTAAAAAAATTAGTTCAAGATGGTTATTGGAATTTATCGCTTAGTAGAAACACATTAGACAATCAAGCAGATAGATACGAAGACAATGAAAAGCCTTCTGAAGCGACACGCACGTATCAAATTAGAAGCAATGAAACCGAAAATAAATTACGTTTTGACGTCACTAAAAATAGCAATATTATTAGTTTAAGTTATGGACTAGTGACACAATATGTGCAATTTGACAATGTCTTTTTCCAAGTTTTTAGACCTGCTTTAAAAGATAGTGCAGGCAAAACAATACAAAACGCAATTACATTTAATACGAATACTGGAGTTAATTTTTTAAGGTATGGTGGGTTCGTGCAATTGGGTGCAAGATTATTGGATGATCGCTTAGCTGTTAGCACAGGATTAAGAGCAGATGCAAATAGTTTTGAATCAAGTAGTCAAAATCCTTTAGATCAACTAAGCCCAAGAATTAGTTTAAGTTATGCATTAAGCAATACTTGGAATTTTAGTGCGAGTTATGGCACTTATTATAGATTGCCTAGTTACACTCAATTGGCTTATACCAATAACGGATTCACGAATCCTGGAAAGTACATCCAATCAAACCACTATGTCGCTGGATTTGAATACCTACCTTCTAGTACAACAAGATTCACCTTTGAAGGATTTTATAAAGGGTATAAAAATTATCCAGTAAGCACGCTAGATAAAATAAGTCTTGCAAATAAGGGGATTGAATTTGGTGCCATAGGCAATGAACCTATCCAACAAGACGGTACTGGAAGGGCCTATGGCTTTGAATTTTTTGCACAACAAAAATTGACAGAAAAATTCTTTGGGGTATTGAGTTATACTTTATACTGGAGTGAATTTTCGGGCCTCAATAAAAAATTAAAACCTGCCAGTTGGGATAATAGGCATTTAATCAGCGCTACTGCAGGGTATAAGCTACCAAAGAACTGGGAGCTTGGAATTAAATTTAGATACCAAGGCGCAGCACCCTATTCGCCTTATAATTTAGAGCAAAGTAGATTGAATTTTTTAACATTGGGTAATGGCGTATTTAATTATGATCAAGTGAATACCTTAAGATTAAAAGCATTTCATTCTGGAGACCTTCGTTTAGATAAAAAATGGAACTATAAAAAAACCACTTTTGATTTTTATATCGATATTCAAAACTTTTATGCGACAAAAAGTACTGGAGCACCTCAGTATACATTTAAAAGAACAGAGGATAATGTTAGTTTCTTAAGCACCAATGGTAAACCTGTACAAGTAAATGGCAGCAATGCAATTCCTTATATATTGGAAAACGCAGAAGGGACTTTAATACCAACCATAGGATTCATCATTGAATTTTAATTTATTAAGCTAACTACATCTGATTTTTATTTTTATAAATTTTTTACTTAGACTATTATGAAAAATCTAGATAACACGCTACATAAATTAGCGACTTATATTCCTAATCACAATCAATCCAACAAAGCTATTTCGGAGGTTGCTGTTGGTTGGCATGTAGAACATTGCTTACTAGTGATTAAACAAATTACTGCAACAGTAGCACAATCAGAACCAAAGTTGTATAAGTCTAAATTTAATATTAAACGTTTTTTTGTCTTTTTATCAAAGACCATTCCAAGAGGAAAAGCTAAAGCACCCAAAGTGGTGATACCTGCAGATGAAATTACAATAGAGACATTACAAGAGAGTTTTAAACATACATATCAGGCCTTTGCTTATTTGAAAGACTGTCAGGAGCGCCAATATTTTATGCATCCATTTTTTGGACAGCTTAATAAAAAACAAACCATCAAATTTCTAGCTATTCATACCGAACACCATTTAAAAATCATTAGAGATATTTTAAAATAGGGTTGGTCTAGTTTTCATTCAATGTAGCAATACATTTTATAAAGTCTTCTTCCTTCTTAATTTTCAAATTATTTTTTTGGAGAATACCTTGAATTTTTGTTGCATCTTCTTTATAGAGGCTTATTAGGTCCTCATTTGATTTTGGTGCTTTTTTCAAACTCATTGTTTTATCGTATAAGAATAATCTAGGAAATTGCTCAATGGTTCTAAGCATCGTTGCACTGCTATATGGCTTTGCCTCGGTTACTTGCACAAAAAAATATTTGAGTAAAGTCACTTTTCCTTTTGTAAGAACTTGGTAAATTGTTTTTTGGTTTTGTTTTTCATAAACAGGATAACCGTATTCAAAAAAAAGCAAGTTGCCACTTTTATTCAATTCAACTAATTTAATAGCGGGTAATACAGCAAGTTCTTTTCCCTCGGGTGTTTTATAAATCACCTCGTTGCTTAATAAATTAATTTTTACAAGTACATTTTCATAGCGTTGTCCAGTAGCCAATACAATATTTGCTGGCAAAAACTCTGAATCAAAAAAGGGAGATCCATAATTTTCCATATCCACACCAAAATTCACCATTTTGCCATTGCCATCCATTACCAATAAAACAGATTGGCCAATGTCTTTCAAACTAAAATTGTTTAAAGTTTGAGCTTGGCTTAAATGGCTGATAATTAGGAGGCTACAAAAAAATAGAGACTTTAGTAAATGTTTCATGTTTGGGAGATTTGTGCTTTAAAAGTAAGATTAATTCATCTAAGGGCAGCTTCTTTACCTGTTTTGTACCTAATGCCTTATAAACGAGCTATTTAAACCATAGTTAAGAAAAGGCATATAGAAAATATGGTATTAAATCTTCAAATAATGGGTATTTATACGACTTATGAACTAACATTTGTTACGCCTCATTTTTAATTCTTTGCTATTTTTTAGTTACGAAATTGTTAATTCTTCATTATATTCGTCTGCTAAAGGATTGATATTTACCGCTTATCAAAATCTGCTATTAAACATCCGTCCTTTTCTAGAAAAATTTTAATTACAAAACAAAACAACATGACTAAAAAAATCATTGTAAGTGTTTGTGCTTTCTTAATGACCATTATGGTCGGTTTCGCACAAACAGTTACTATAACCGGAAAGGTTATTGATGAAAAGAATGATCCTGTTGCCGGAGCAAGTGTGCTTGAAAAAAGCACGACTAAGGGTGTGAGTGCCGGCAATGATGGTACATTTACAATTTCTGTAAAAAAGGGCGCTACTTTATTGGTTTCAGCTTTAGGCTTTGAAAGCAAGCAAGTATCTGCGAACAACGCTAACTTAACAATCGTGTTGACTTCTGATGTGAAGGCTTTGAGCGAGGTTGTTGTGACAGGTGTTGGTTCAGCTACAAGCAAAAAGAAATTAGCAGTTGCAGTTGAATCTGTAAACCTTTCTAGCCAAGTAAAAGTACCAACAGGTGATGTGGGTCAACAATTAGTTGGTCAAATCGCGGGTGCTCAAATCAGCAGTACCAACGGTAACCCAGGTCGTCCTTTACAAATCTTATTAAGAGGTATTAACTCTGTACAAGGTGGAACTTCACCAATGATCTTGATCGATGGTATTGAAGCACGTGCTACAAGTTTAAACTCTATTGACGTAAACATCATTGAAAGAGTAGAGGTAGTACAAGGTGCTGCTGCTGCATCTTTATATGGTGCGCAAGGTGCGAATGGAGTTATCCAATTATTTACTAAAAAAGGTAAAGCTGGTAAAGTAAACATTGAATTTAGTTCTAGTGCAACAACCAATGAATTATTAAACATTGGTGGTTTGTCGAAAGCTAAAAACCATGCATTCGTTACAGATGCAAACGGTAATGTATTAACAGGTTCTGGAGCCATCATGACTTTAGATCCTTCTACATTGGTTTACAACGGTGACGTTCAGTATAACTCTTTGGGTTTAACGAGTTACCAAAACAAGCCTTATGATAAAAACTTAAAGTACATCGACCACTATAAGATGTTCTTACAACCAAGCAATGCATTGAATAATTCATTGACAATGTCTGGTGCAAAAGATAAGTTTGATTTCTTATTCTCTGTGTCTAACAACCAACAGAATTCAAACTTCATCAACAATGGTGCTTTCTCTCGTTCTAACTTAACTTCAAAATTAGGTTTTGAATTAGCGAAAGGTTTGAAATTCACAAGTACAACGCAGTTAGTGTATACTAAAAATACATTGAATGACCAAACTGGTCGTGGTGTCGTTTTTGCAGTCAACAATGCCCGTCCATTCTTACCGTTTGATCAAAAGAACGAAGATGGAATGTACGCTACATTCTTTGGTGCTGCGGGTGGTGTAAACCACTCCAATCCATTCTCTACCAATCAACAGTCTAGAACTTTGATTGCAACAGTGGATGTGATCCAAAGCTTTAACTTGAACTATAAGTTGCCTAAGTTCTTAGAATTTGATGCAAAATATGCATTGAACTATAATAACAATAATACAACTTATAGATTTGACGAGCAATGGAATAACAAGAACAGAGTATTACAGAATCGTTATATGGCGAACTATATTTCTGCACCAACTGCCTTCTCAACTGGTGAGATTGACAATTTCGTAGACAGAACAACTTTCCAAAACTTTATTGGAACAGTGAACTTACGTACCGATTTTGAAAAAGATTTCAATATCAATATCCCAATAAAAACTTTCACAACAGCTGCATTTGATTACCGTCGTAATCAATTAAAGTCTTTTGCAGCAGCAGGTGGTGATGGTCCTGGTTATGCACCATGGAATATGTCTCAAGCAGCTACTTATAAAGTATTGTCTGATTATATTGAGCCTTTTGTGACTTATGGTATCTTAGCGAATCAAAGATTTGAGTACTCTAACTTTACAGGTTTCTCTGTAGGTGTTAGAAGTGACTTCTCTTCTGCATTCGGTTCTGGTGCGACTGCACAAACTTTCCCTAGAGGTGATTTCTTCTTGACTTTATCTAACTTAAAGTTCTGGCAGGATTCAAAAATCTCTAATGTAATTTCTGAAATCAAATTAAGAGCTGGTTATGGTGAGGCGGGTATTCAACCAGGTGCGTTCCAACGTTTTACTGTGTTGGGTGCGGCTAACTTAGGTGGTGGAAGCGTATTTACTTTCCCTACTACTAACCCAAATCCAAACTTATCAGTGGAATTATCTAAAGAGCTTGAATATGGTACAGATATCACATTGACTTTAGGAAAAGGACAATGGTTTAAAACAGCGAACGTTTCTGCTACATTATGGGAGAGAGAAACAGCTAACGCAATCTACAGAGTAGACGCTGCACCTTCAACAGGTGTGGGTGGAAAATTAGATAACGCGTTTGGATTGAAATCTAATGGTATACAAGCTTCTTTAAACTTGAATGTATTTTCTGGTAAAGATTTGACTTGGGATTTCATCACCAATTTCTCTAAACAAAATTCTGAAATCTCTTACGTAAAAGGACCTCCAGTTATTTTATTATCTTCTGCAGGTAGTGTAGGTATTACATTACAACAAGGTTATAAGATTGGACAATTCTTTGGATTTAAGATGATGAAGTCTTTGACAGAGTTAAATCCAACTACTGGTTTACCAATGATCCCTGAAGCTTCAAGATCTTTATATGAAGTAGCTAGCAATGGCTGGGTAGTAAACAAAGCAACAAGACAAGCGGTGGCTTTACCGGGTCAATCTAGCCTTGGTGATCCTAACCCTAAGTTCAACATGAGCTTTATTAACAATTTACAGTATAAAGGAATCATTACATTCAATATGCAGTGGGATTGGGTTGCAGGCGCGCATATGTACAACCAAACAAAACAATGGATGTATCGTGATGGTATTCACTCTGATTATGACATTCCTGTTACAATCAATGGTGAGACACAAGCATTTACTTCGTTCTACCGTAGTATGTATGCTGGTGGTGCTGCAAATGGTACTAAGAACTATTTCTACGAAGACGCTTCTTTCTGGCGTTTAAGAAATCTTTCTGTAGGTGTTGATATCGCTAAATTGACTAAGATCAAATTTGCAAATCGCTTACAATTAGTATTATCAGGTCGTAACTTGTTAACTTTCACTCCATACTCTGGTATGGATCCTGAGGTAAACTATTCTACGAACTCTGCATTTGATCGCGGTCTTGACCACAATACTATTCCTAACACAAAATCTTACACTGTAGGCTTGAACGTAGGATTTTAAACCTTAACTATTAAATTTTTAGCAATGAAGAATAATAAAATTTTGGTTGGAATATTAGGGGTTACTTTAAGCTTAACAGCTTGTAAGAAAGATCTTGATATTACCAACGTAAACTCACCAACTCCAACAAGTGCACAAAATGAAAATGGTGCAATTGCTTTGGCGCAGGGTACTATTTACTTAAATGGATTTTACAACTTGAAATACTCTGATGGTGTATACGGCCGTTTTTGGGCTGGTGCCATGGGCTTTCAGGAAATCATGGGTGACGTGGTTGGTGCGGAAGCAGCGAACGCATTCATGAACCAAATTGGATGTCCCAACAAGGTGACCTTGGATAACGGTACAGTCGCATTGAATCCAAGTCAACCAAAAACACAGTACGAATTAGTACGTTATGCAAACCAAAACACACAAGGTGGTAGTAATACGACTTTTTATGAGTGGGCGTATATGTATAACATGATTGCAGCTTCAAATAAAATTTTGGAGTTGGCAGAAAAAACTACATTCACTGGCACTGGTGCTGCAACTAAAAAGGCAACTATCCAAGCTTGGGCCTATTGGTGGAAAGGATTTGCATATAGCAGAATCGGTTCTACATACTATGCAGGTTTGATCCAAAATCAACCTACAGATGCAGTTGCAACCAATGGCAAGTATGTGACCAAAGAAGCAATTATTGCAGAAGCATCATCCAACTTTGATAAAGCGGTTACTGCTTTAGGCGGCGCAACAGCTACTGCTGATTATACAGCAACTTTAGGAAAATTAATTCCTGCTTTTTTACAAAAAGGTAAAGGTGGTGTTTTGACTATCGATATGTGGAAGCGTAGTATCAATACTATGAAAGCGCGTAATATCTTAGTAAATACGTCTAGAGCTAGCATGACCGCTTCTCAATGGAGTACTATTTTGACTTTAGCAAATGATGGCGTTAAATCAACAGATTTAATTTTTACAGCACGTACAGATGCAAACGGAAGTTTCATCGAGAATACTGTAGCAGATAAAACAGGTCAAGCTGCAACTACTGGATCAACAAACACCTATAAATTAAGTGAGCGTTGGGTACAGGACTTCGTTGCTGGCGATAAGCGTAAAGACAATAACGTAATCACACTTGCTTCTATTGGTTTATTCAATACTGACCGTGGTAATTCATTCAATACGCGTTATAGTTTAAAATATGCTGGTGCTGGTTTAGCAGGTGTAGTGACTTATGCGAACAACACGATTGGTGTAAATGAAATCACGATTGCAGCTACTTTCGAAGAGAATGAATTAATGAGAGCAGAAGCTTTGATTATGACAGGAAAAGTTGATTTAGGTGCTGCTGCTATCGATGCAGTAAGAACATACCAAGGCGCTGGTTTAACTGCATTAGCTGCAGGTTTATCACAAGCTGATGCGTATGAGCAATTAAGAAGAGAGCGCAGAATCGCATTGGCATTCAAAGGCTTATCTTTTTATGATGCGCGTCGTTGGGATATCATTGCTCCAGACAAGTCTCGTACTGGTGCTGTGGTAATTTCATCTACTGGTGTAGTAAGTACAAATGCAACAATCGTCTATGGTTTCTTAGACTATTGGGATGTTCCAGATAATGAGTTAGCTTATAATCCAGCTGAAGCAGGTTCTGCTCCAACTAAGAATCCTAAGCAATAATTTTATTTAGGTAATATTTTGAAACAAGACCCCTCGGGGTCTTGTTTTTTTATGTCCCTATAGTACCTTTAATGTATAAATTCAACCTTATGAAAAAGCTTCTAATTTGTTTTTCGTTATTCACTGTTCTTTTTAGTCATGCACAAAGAAATTCAATTTCAACTACGGGTAAATGGGGGCAACAAATTTTCCTAAGTGATGTGAATGGACAAGCATTCGTAAATAAATATGAAGGCATTACAGGGTCAGTGTATGATCAAACAGAATATCAATTAGCAAAAATTACTTTAAAAGATGGAAGGGTGTATAATGATGTAAAAACTAGAATCAATTTGCTAGAACAGGAAGTTAATTTTATTGCATCCAATGGACAAGAAGGCTATCTTGGAAAAGGGATGATTTCTGAAATTGCGTATATAGATAGTAAAACGGAAACTCAAAATGTAAAAGTATTTCAATGTGGTTTCCCTCCAATAGATAATCAAAATAGAATCTCTTTTTATCAAATTTTATTGAATGGTAAAACGAGTCTACTTAAATCTGTTTATAAAAGTATACAAGAACGCAATAACGATATGTCAGGCGAACGCTTTAAAGAGTTTGCTACCTATGAAAATATGTACTTGTTAAAAGAAGGTACAATGAGTCGAATTAAAAAAGATAAATCTAGTTTGCTAGTAATGTTTCAAGATAAAAAAGAGGCCATTGCAAAATACATGGAGGATCAAAAAATAAATCCTAAAAACGAAGTACATATCATCGACTTAGTGAAATACTACAATACCTTATAAATGGACTTTGTTGAACAATTAAATCTCCAACTCATTTAATTAATCATTAATTTCATGTAAATCTAGTTTACATGATGATTGCTTTAGTTGTCATTTTTATTATTGGCTATCTTTTAATCACCTTAGAACATGCTATCCATATTAATAAATCGGCTATAGCATTGATCACGGCTGTACTTTCTTGGACCATTTTAGTAATGAATCCTGCGAATAAGGATGCAGCATTAGAAACACTTGGACATCATTTTAGCGGTGTTGCAGAAATTGTTTTTTTCCTTTTAGGTGCTATGACCATTGTGGAGCTGATTGATGCACATGATGGATTCCAGAATATCACAGAAAAAATCAAGACAACCAATAAGACAAAATTTATTTGGACTATTTCACTTGTTACATTTTTTCTTTCTGCAGTCCTTGATAATCTTACAAGTACCATAGTGATGATATCCATTGTCAATAAACTAGTAAAAGAGAAGACTGTAAAATGGTATTTACTTGGCTTGGTGGTGATCTCCTCAAATGCAGGCGGGGCCTGGAGTCCCATAGGAGATGTGACTACAACCATGCTTTGGATTGGACATCAAATAACGCCATTGAATATCATCAAAGAAACATTTTTAGCCAGTTTAGCTTGTATGGTTGTGCCAACCTTGATCATTAATTACAGAATCAAAGGAAGTATCATTTTAGAAGAAAAAGTGCCAATCAATCAAAATATAATTTCTAATGCTTTTGATAGAAATTTAGTTTTCTTTATTGGCGTATCCTGTTTATTATTTGTTCCATTTTTTAAAGCTATCACGGAACTTCCTCCCTATATGGGCATGTTATGTAGCTTAGGCATCATGTGGGTACTAACAGAGCTCATGCATCATAACAAAGTGTCAGACGAAAAAGGTCATTTATCTGTTAGTCATGCACTAAGGAAAATAGATACTCCAAGTATTTTATTTTTCTTAGGTATATTAATGAGTATTGCTGCATTAGAACAAGTAGGATTACTTACTAGTCTTGCAGTTTATTTTGATCATCAATTTAGTGATATCAAAATAATCGCCATTGTGATTGGGTTGTTGTCTTCGATAGTTGATAATGTGCCAATGGTTGCGGCTTTACAAAGCATGTATAGTTTAGACTTATATCCTACAGACCATTATTTTTGGGAATTTTTGGCCTATACCGCAGGAACTGGCGGCTCTGTGTTAATTATAGGTTCTGCAGCCGGAGTAGCTGTAATGGGAATAGAGAAAATTGACTTCTTTTGGTACCTCAAAAACATCAGCTGGATCGCATTGATAGGATTTATAGCTGGCGCCTTGGTTTTTATCCTACAAAATGCTTAATTTTGATGTTCGAACATTGAAAAGTTATTATATGCAAACAGTATTACATACCGCAGGTTCTAGAGGTGATGCAAACCATGGTTGGTTACATAGCAAACACAGTTTTAGTTTTGCCAATTATTACAATCCAGAAAAAACACATTTTGGGGTGTTGCGCGTATTGAATGATGATTTTGTGGCTGCGGGTATGGGTTTTGGATTACATCCTCACGACAATATGGAAATCATTTCTATTCCATTAGAAGGTGATTTAGCGCATGAGGACAGCATGGGTAATCATACTGTCATTAAACACGGCGATATTCAAGTGATGAGTGCTGGTACTGGAATTAAACACAGTGAGTTCAATCACAATAAAGACAAGCCAGTTAAATTTTTACAAATTTGGGTGATGCCGAATAAAAAAGATGTAACACCTCGTTATGATCAAATCACTTTAGATCCTGCAAATCGAATCAATACTTTACAACAAATACTTTCTCCAAACAATGATGATGCTGGTGTGTGGATTCATCAAGACGCTTGGTTTCATATAGGCAAGTTTGATCTTGACTTTGCTACAAATTACAAAGTAAAAAAAGCGGGTAATGGGCTTTATGCATTTGTTTTATATGGTTCATTTGAACTTGCAGGGCAAACATTGGCAGAAAGAGACGCTTTAGGCATTACAGACTTTGATCAATTTGAATTAAAGGCGTTGACTAAGGATGCAGAAATATTATTGATGGAAATTCCATTGCAATAGTAAAGAATAAGTTCGCCCCATTGCATAGATACCTGATCCATGGGTTTTGTATTTTTCGTTCAGTAGATTGATACCACCTAGCTGAATAAATACGTTTTTAAATTGTTGATTCAAACTTATATTAAACACATTCCAATTAGGTGTACCATTTTTACCAATTCGATTATCGTCCTTATCTCCTTGCGCTAAACGATCTTGTTTTCCAGCAAATAAATGCTTTACTAGTATTTGTGTATTATTTTTTTTCCATGCCAATTCTTGTTGACCAAAGAAAGGAGGAATGCGTCTCATTGGTTCATTCTTAGTTTCATTTTGACCATAGGTATAGGTTAAATTACTAGACCATCTGAACTGTGTATTGAATTGAAGGGCCAAATTAGTTTCGAATCCTTTGATGAAGGAAGCATCTGAATTTTGCTTGGAATATACTTGATAGCCATTGATGATGCTGCCTGTTACTTTTTGTCTTGTGATGATGTCTTTTAATTTTAAGTAAAAACCACTCAAATCAAATTGTACCATTTTTGTATTCAATTTATAACCCAATTCATAATGCAATGATTTCTCAGGTGCTAAATTATTGGTTGGTAATTCATATCTAAAATCAACAATACCTAATGTACCCATATCGTCTATATTAGGTGCACGATATCCAGAAGATAGGGAAGCGTAGATTAAATTGGATGTATTTAATTTATAAGAGATACCTCCATTTCCAACCAAGGCAGACGGCTGTATATTCAAGGCACCTATACTTGTATCTGTTAATTGTATTCTAAATTTATTCCATCTAACTCCTGCTTCGAAATGCCATTTTTGCACATCAATTTTATGCAAATTAAAAACTGAAAAACTTTTATAACTGCTATTATTTGGATAAAGACCTCTTTTATTGACAGATAACCCTGTGGTTAAATTTTTATCTATCAGTTCACTTTTTATTTTATCCAAATTATAATCTATCCCTGAATTGATTTGCCAATTTTTAGTTGGATTGGAATAAAGGTCAATACTTGTTCCATTTGAATTCACTTGGTCTCTTTCGTATTTATAAATGACATTATTCAATTTATTACTTTCTCTGGCCTCATTTGAATACTGTAAAGACTGAATCACTTTAATTTTAGAAAGGTATTTAGACTGTAAGTTTTTTTCCCATTGAATAGAATGGATATTTCTTTCCTGCTTAGTAATTTTATTTACTTTTAAACCTTCTAATAAAACTTTATGATAAATAGGCACATCTTTTTGAATAAAAAAACGAGAGGAAATGGTGACCTCTCCTGCTTTGTTTAATTGTATTTTAGCGATGGTATTGACCCCTGTTTCATCATAACCACTTGGAATTTGATTTCCCACACCTTTACCTCCAACAAGATCTCCAAAATTTCTTAAGGTGATGCCTGACTGAATGGCAAAGTTTTTTTGCGCATACTGCACCGCGGTTCTTGCGGTTTTTTCCATCTCCTGTCCTAAATATTTAATTGTAGTACTACTGCTCCATGTCTTTTGTTGATTGTACATAGGCATATAGGAATGCAAATGAATGACCCCTCCAATGGCATCAGATCCATATTCAACAGAACCAGTTCCTTTACTGACATCAATTTGACTAATCGTATATAAATCGATATTGTTTAAATATTGATTGGGTCCATACCTGAAAGTCGCATTGTTAATACGTACACCGTCTAGTATTAATAAAGTTTGATTACCAGTTAAGCCTCTTATAAATGCAGATCCACCTCCATGGTTTGTTTTTTGAACAAAAACCCCCGAGCTACCCATTAGGGCCTCGGGGGTTGTTCTATAGTTACCAAATTTTAACGCTGCTGCGTTTTTTTGAACCAAACTATAAGGCAGATTGAGCTTATTTTTTTGAACCAACCTGCTTCTTACAAAAATTGAATCTAAATAAACATAGCTCGTATCACCCAAGCTATTATTCGAAGTTGCGTTTGCATTAATAACACCGTAGCTAAGACAAAATAGTGTTATTAAAATAGATGCTAACCTTATTTTATTTTCCAATTTCTTATTCAATTGCATCTTAATCCTTATATTTTTAAGAATATAATTTAAATGTCAAAAAAGCCATTCAAGAAAATAATTTCAAGAATGGCTTTTTTTTTATGGTTCTTACTTAATCAATAATTTTTATAAAAGCACTTCTCTTAGGTGCTGGCATCTCACTATTCATTCCTTTTATTGCCTTCCAAAGAATTTGATTAAATAATAAATCTGGCACTTTATCTTCCTTACTAAAATCCATGCTTTCACTTAATTTAGATAAGGCATCTACCTTAATATTTTTTTCATTAATATCAATCAATGGAGCAATCGCATCAAATGGTGTTTTATTCACTTTAGTATCAAAGGATCTCCACATTGGTTCAGCAGCTGCATCATATTGACTCATTGGAGGTAAGCCAAGTATTAGCTCCATGGTTCTTAACATGCTTGAAGTAGAATACATTGTATGGTCTACAAAACCTCTTTTAACAAATCCTCCTGCAACATAGGCTGTTGAACGATGTGCATCCACATGGTCTGCACCATTTTGTGCATCATCTTCTAAAATAAAGATGGCAATCTTATCCCAAATAGGATGTTTGCTTAAATACTCTACGAATAAACCTACTGCATAATCATTGTCTGCTACATGCGCAAATGGCGTTGGTCTTCCAACTCTTGTACCTTCTGTATGGTCGTTGATAAAACGCATCGTATTTAAATGAGGCACTTGATTGATGGCGTATAAAGAATCAAAATCTCTTTTCCATTGGTAGAATCTAGAAGTGTCTCTTACCTTCTCATCCCAGCTAGTGAAATAAGGACAAAATTTACCTTGTAATGTTGGATAATTTGCTTTATAATCATCTGCAAATTCTCCGTAAGTTCTAAAGCTCACTCTTGCTTTTAAGGCATGATCCCATAAAAAACCTCCTTTAGGCGATGCAATATTTTTTTGACCTTCGTAATCATAAGTACCTCCACGTCCGCCATAGCTAGTAACCCAAGTTTTTTCATTGTAGTCGTTTGCATATCCCGCCAAACTCCAGCTATGTCCGTCTGCACTTACTTCTGCATCTACATAAAAATTATCTAACAATACAAATTGTTCAGAAATTGCGTGTTGATTTGGTGTAATGTTTCTTCCAAAAAGCAATAAACTGCTATCTCCATTACCTTGTGGCAAATCACTTAATACCTGATCATAGGTTCTATTTTCTTTGATCATATAAAACACATGCTTGATTGGAGAACTATCGCCCACATTTTTTGGTATTGGATTGCCTTTCATACCAGAGGTAGACAATTCCTTATTTTTATTATACGGTGTATTTAAATAAACCTGCTTGGTTAAGCTAGTTAGTTCTGCGACATTTGGTTCTTTAAAAATAGAAAGCGTTCCCTTAAATAAACCACCAATATATTGTACTGGTTCTGGCTTTGCTTTTACATCTCCAGCTTGGTAGTTCACAGCTTGCTTTCTTTGTACAGGACTTGGACCATTTGGATTTGCCTTTGAACTAAGACCTTTACCATTGGTTACAAACAAGGTATTACCTACAATCTTTAAATTGGTTGGATACCATCCAGTAGGGATAAAACCAATACTTGAACTAAATCCTTTTTTTGTTACATCAAAAACGGCTAAATTGTTATTGTCGGCATTCGCTACATACAATCTTGACTCAGTTTCATTTAATGCTAGTCCATTAGTAGTAGATCCATTGGGTGCATTTGCAAATAAAGCGCAATTCAATACTTCAATAATTGTTAAAGATTTTGTATCCACCACGGCAACACTATTGTCATTTGCATTGGCTACATACAAGTAATTGCCATTCTTTGTTAACAATAACTCATTTGGGTTGTCTCCAATAGCTAATTTTTTAATTGTTTGTTTTGTTTCTGTATCCCAAATTAATAATCGATCTGCCCCCCATAAAGAAATATATAATTGTTTTTTATCAGCACTAAGTAGACAAGTATATGCTTCACTACCTAAAGGATAAACAACAAAGTTCTTAGTTGTTAAATTAACTTCATACAAACTATTATTTTCTTTTGATACCACATACATGGTATTAGTTGCATCATTGATACAAAGTCCTGTTGGTGAAATTCTTACAGGCCATTTTCCTCCTAATTTGATTGAGTCAACTAATTTTAGTTTGTTAGATACAATTCCATATTTTAAAATCCAATTATCATTACCTCCACTTGCGTATAAGTATTGGTTATTTTGACTAAAAGCTAATCCATACCAACTTTTAGGGGTGGTAGCATAATCCAATATTGTTTGCCTAGCAATATCTACTAAGTGGATGCCTTGTGTACTTTGGCCATTATTAGTGATGGCTGCATATTTTTTATTTGGGCTTACCACAATATTCAAAGGCAAATCTTCTAATGGCAACTGTTTACCGATTGGGCTTAATTTCCAATTATTTGGTAAAACGGTTTGTTTCATTTGTGCATTACTTGTCATAGAAGCAAGCATACTAGCTGCTAGACAAATAAGGGTGAATTTCATTTTCATAAACTGCTGATTATTAATTAATAAATTTAAGGATACATTAAATATTATTGGATAATGGTGCCCGAAGTTTTATAATGTTCCGTTCTTTGATCTTTTTCATTGTCCATTGTTGGACCTTGTTTGATCTTTTTCCAATCTAAATTATAATTATATTTTTTCATTGCCTTGTCCCAATCAAATACTTCCTGACTCGGGAATTCAAAATAGTAGGGACTAAAATCTGGCTCATTGGTAAAGAAGTCGGTTAACAAAGAAGCGGTTACATCATATTGGTTCACATATGGAACACCTAATACATTGTAGATGACTTTTAAAATAGATCCAAAATTGGCATGGGTGCTTGAAACATAGTTTTTCTTTACATAAGGTCCCGCCATCATCAGTACACTTCTGTGTGCATCAATATGGTCTACACCTCCTTGTGGATCATCTTCTGTTACAATCACTAACATATCTTTCCAATAAGGTGTTTGACTCAAAAATTGCATCATTCTTCCTAAAGCCAAATCATTGTCTGCAACATAAGAATGCATAAAGGGGTAGCCATCTTCTGGTCTAGGCCCAGCAGTGTGGTCGTTCGGTAACATCACCGTCAATAATTGCGGTAAGCTATCTTTCCCGTTCAACCATTTTTTTGTAAACTCTTCTTCAAACTGCTTCATTCTAAATTGGTCTGGAATATTGGTATTGTAACCAGCAAAATTATGTGAAGTTCTTTCCCATACTCCTTTTTGCATGGGCACCATTACAATATGACCAGCACCGGTTGCTGTATCATTCCAGTCTTCTCTCACATGCGCTGTTTCGTTGGCTTGTCCAAAATTATAATAGCTAATTTTTTTTCTATCCAATGCTTCCCATAAGCCTCCAATTTCGGCATAATCTTCTGGGTCCATACTTCCTGTTGATCCCGGGAACCTTCTACCTGATGCAGTCGAAAAATAATCAGCAGATTTATCTGTACTAGAATTGGCTTCTACCCACTCATTAGGAATCACACCCATCATCCAGTGGTGTCCATGAATAGATGCATCACTATCGCAATAAAAATTATCACTTAACGAAAACTGCTTTGCAATTTTAATATGATTTGGTGCCACATTTACATGTTTTACATTTTGTGTTTTTCCATACACGTTTACATCTAATCCAAATCTTGCTAATGATGGATCCCCTTTTACATTTTTCATTTGACCAAATATTTCGTCAAATGTTCTGTTTTCTTTAGTGATAAATACGACGTGTTTAATAGGGCTTATTTTACTTCCCGGTAAAACAGGTAATGGCAAACTATCTGTTTGTTCTTTAACAATATATGTTTGATCCAATGTTTGCTTAGTATAAGCTGCAAGTGTTGTAGGATCTGGATTAGCTACTTCTTGAAATCCACCTAATTGAATATCTCCTACATAAGTACCTTGTATTGGTGCTTTGAAATTTTTTCCTCCGTTTTGACCTGCTCCTAATCCTCTGCAAGAAGTAATATATATTTTTTGTTCATCATTAGATAAAGCGACTCTTGTAGTGCCCCATCCAGTTGGAATTAATCCAGTGGTAGTAGAAGTTTTTAAATCAATTTTTGCAACTGCATTAAATCCTAATAAAGCAACAAATAGGGTACTTTCATCTTTTGTAATCGCAATACCAAAAGGCAATAAACCTCTATAGCGGTCTAATTTAGGATCTACTTTAATAGGAATATGTTTTACAATCTTTCCTTTTTTATAATCTATCACAGCAATATTATCGTTAGTCGCATTGGTCACATAGGCGTATTTCTTACCTACTGCAATTGAATTAGGACTTGCGCCGCCAATCACTTCTGCATCTTCTACAAGTTCACCTAATAATAAACCCGTCTTTAATTTTGCTTTTACTTTATTTGAATTTAGATCTATACAATAAACACTCATCGATTCTTTGGCATTTGGATCACCTAAACCTGGAATTTTTTTTCCGTCAATCTCGGTACCTTCAATAGACTCCTTTGTGTTATTACCGTAAGGATGCCAGCCAATATATTGCGTTTTAATATTTTCTTTTGTAGTACCAGCAACCAAAGGATAATCATACATCCCCACATTGGCAACTAAAACCGTTTTTTGATCTGGAGAGATGGCTAAGCCAAAGGGTTGGCGACCGGTTGGAATTGAGGCAACAATTTTATTTTCAGTAAGACTATAACGAACCAATCTAAAATTTCCTCTATCTAAGATCAATAAATTATTAGAGGCTTCATGGTAAACTAGGTCGCTTGTAAAACTTCCAGAGAAATTTATACCATTGAATACACCGTCTAATTTAATAGAATCAATTTTTTTAAATTGTGCGTAATCATATATTACAACTGTCCCCTCGTCTCCTCCACTTAGGTACACTATTTTTTTAGTTGGGTGAAAAGCAATACCCAAGAAAGAACCCTTTTTTAATGGACTTTCGTTTGCTTTTAAATAATCTGGGATACGCTTAGCGACTAAGGTTTGTAAGTCTATTAGGGTAAATACATTTTCATGTAATGCAATAGCAAATTTTCCGTCTGGAGCAATTTTTAATCCAAATGGATCGTGGGTAATTCTAATTGATTTTCCTACTGGCTGCACATACCTACCACTTGGTAAAATAGAAATACCAGTAGGGTCTATTTTAGCAAATTCGTTAAAACCAGGAACCGTTAAAAAAGATTGTTTTTGTTGAGCGATTGAATCGCTAATGCTAAAAAAGATAACAACCACTAAAAAAAGATATTTTTTCATAGAAATAATTTGAAATATGTTGAACCGCAAACCTATGATTATTTGATTTGGTTCTATTTTTTTTGAAACATTAATTTATTGTTAAGCAAATACCCTATAAATTTTTGTGCAGTTAGGGGTGGTAACAATTCCGACACAATTAGTTCATCTATTGTTCACATACATATTAAATTTTGTTAAAGAATTCACAATAGGTTTGCATCTCAAAATATTAACTATGATTTCAAAACAACGATGTATTAAGTGGGTTCTTACGCCACTTATGTTATTGGGATTGAGTTTAAGCTCAATCGCTCAAAACATACAATTTAAAGGGAAAGTGGTAGATGCGGAAACCAAAAAAGCTTTGGAATCTGCAACTGTGTCTGTTAAAGGACAAGCTACAAAGACAGATGCGAATGGTGCTTTTAGTTTAAACAACTTAAACGCGAATGCTGCTGTTACAGTTTCTTACATTGGTTATGTTACTAAAACAGTGACTGCTTCTAACGATGCAGTTGTAGTTGAATTAGTGAAAGCCGATGAATTATTAAACGAAGTGGTTGTAACCGCTTTGGGTATCAAAAAAGAGAAAAGAAAAATTGGTTACGCTACACAAGAAGTAAAGGGAGCTGATTTAGTGAAAGCTAGAGAATTGAACCCTATCAACAATTTAGTAGGCAAAGTAGCTGGTTTAACAGTGGGTCTTAACCAAGAAATGTTAAGAATCCCTAACCTAGTATTAAGAGGTGGTCGTGTGAATTTGATTGTAGTGGATGGTGTGCCAATTAACTCTGATACTTGGAATATTAGCCCAGACGATATCGAATCTTATAACGTGTTAAAAGGACCAGTTGCCTCTGCATTGTATGGTTATAGAGGTCAAAATGGTGCGATCATCATCAACACTAAAAAAGGTACAAAAGATAAAAGAGGTTATTCAGTTGAATTTAATAGCAGTACTTCGGTTCAAAGTGGTTTCATTGCATTGCCTAAGACTCAAGATGAGTATGGTCCTGGTGACCACGGTAGATATGCATTCGTAGATGGTTTAGGTGGTGGCTTAAACGATGCGGATTATGATGTATGGGGACCAAAATTTGAGGGTCAATTGATTCCTCAGTACGATAGTCCAGTAGATCCAATCACAGGTAAGCGTTCTGGTACACCTTGGATTGCTCGTGGTAAAGACAACTTAAAGCGTTTTATTGAACCAGGTGTATTAAATACATCTAATATTGCGATTGCTTCTTCTACAGAAAAAGCAGATCTACGTTTCTCTTTAGGTAATACTTACAATAAAGGCATCATGCCAAATACAAGTTTAAATACAACGAATTTAAACTTAGCTGGAACATTAAGATTCAACTCTAAATTAACTTTAGATGCGAATATCAATTTCAACAAACAATATTCTGATAATTTTCCAGACGTAAACTATGGTCCAAACTCAGTAATCTATAATATGACTATTTGGGGTGGTGCTGATTGGAATATTGATGATATGAGAAATTACTGGCAGCCAGGTAAAGAAGGTGTACAAAGTATCTATGCGGAATACCAAAGATACCATAACCCTTACTTTATGGCTTATGAGTGGCCTAGAGGTCATTACAAAAATGATATCTATGCTTATACAAGTTTAGATTATAAAGTAAACAAGTATATAGATTTATTCGCAAGAACTTCTATTACAACTTATGATTTAATGCGTAATGAGAAAATGCCTTTCTCTGCGCATCCTTACGGTAGAGAAGAAAATAAGGGTGACTACAGAGAAGACAGAAGATCATTATTCGAATCTAACTCTGAATTCCGTGCCAATTTCAAAACACCTGAATTAGCTAATTTCTTTAATATCTCTGGTTTTGCTGGTGCGAACTACAGACAATTTAATTATAACTCAAGTTTTGTAACTACAAACTACTTGAACGTACCGAATGTTTACACATTTGCAAATAGTAGAAATCCGGTAATTGCTTATAATTTTGCATCTGAAATGAGGGTTAAATCATTGTTGTATTCAGTAGATATTGAGACTGGTAAATTTGCCAACTTAACCATCACTGGACGTAATGATCAATTGTCTGCATTAAAAAAAGATAACAACTCATTCTTCTATCCTTCTTTTAACTTAAGCACAGTGTTGAATGACTATATCGACATGCCAAAGCAAATTAACTTCTTCAAATTAAGAGGTTCTTATGCAAAAGTAAGAGGTGGTGGTAGTTTTGTATCTGATTATATTGGTTCTACACCAAATAACAATTTCCCAATTGGTTATGGTGAGCAATATAGTTCTACTTATGGTGGACCTACTTATACTTATGCCGATGTATATTCTACTGGTATTGGTTATAACAACACAACACAAGCTGGTTTCACAAATACATTAGTTGACAGTGATGTTCAGCCTGATGATAGATCAAGTCTTGAATTTGGTTTAGAAACAAGATTCATCAACAACCGTTTTGGTTTTGAAGCAAGTTATTTTAGCTACACTGATGGACCTCAAATTTTCTCTAAATCAATTTCTCAAACATCTGGTTTCGGTTCTTATGTAATCAATGGTACTAAAACTAAAAGAAATGGTTATGATGTAAGTTTGAATGCAGTGATTTTGAAAAAAGCAAATGGTTTAAACTGGGATGCGACTTTTAATATTGGCTCATTCATCAACAAGTATATTGAATTACCAGCAGGTATATCTGCTTTAAGTACTTTCTACACAGTGGGTACAAGAACAGATGCGGTATTTATCAGAAAATTTGCTAGAACACAAGACGGACAAATCATCAACGATGCTGGTGGTCGTCCAGTAGTTTTACCTGTGGCACAATTTGCTGGTCATTCTAATCCTAATTTCGTTTGGGGTTTAAACAATAAGTTTAACTACAAAGCATTTACTCTAAATATGCAAGTAGATGGTCGCGTTGGTGGTATCATGGAAGATTACGTTAGAAAGAAGACATTCCAAGGTGGTCGCCACATTGAAACAGTTCAAGGTGCAATGGGTGTAGCTAGATACCAAGACTACTTAGGCGTAAAAGCTTATGTAGGTGAAGGTGTTCAAGTTACTTCTGGAACTCCAAAGTTTGATGCGGTAACTGGTTTAATTACGAATTATAGCAGTTTAACATTTGCTCCTAACGCCACTAAGACTTTCATTCAAGATTATATTAGTCGTGTACACGGTATTCCTGAACCAAATATCATGAGTAAAACATTCTTTAAATTAAGAGAAGTGGTTTTAACTTATGAGCTCCCAGCAAGTTTGGTACAAAAATCTTTCTTCAAGAAAGCAACTGTTTCAGCTGTAGGTAGAAACTTATTGTACTGGATGCCAGATTCTAAATTTAATGATGTTGATATTGATCAGTACCCTGGTGAATCTTCTATAAATTTACAAACACCAACTACTAGATCTTACGGTATCAATATTAATTTCACATTTTAATTAAAAGAAACAAATAAATATGAAAAAGATATTTCAAATACTAAGTTTAGGATTGGTATTGAGTTCAATGACAGCATGTAAAAAGTCATTCGATTCTTTAGCCTCAGATCCTAACAGAGCAACAGCGGTTCCTGCGAACTTGCTTTTAAACAATGTCCTTCTTGAATACAATGAAGGTGCATTTAATACTTTACAAAGATGGAATCAATATTACGTATGTAATTATGATTATTATGGAAACCAAGAGTACAACTGGACTGGTTTTTCATACAACAATTACAATGTATTAAAGAATATCACAAAGATGGAAGACGAAGCAAAGAAGTCTGTAACAGCACCAAATCCTTATACAGCGCTTGCTAAGTATTTAAAAGCTTACTTCTTGTATGATTTAACAATGAATTTAGGTGATATTCCTGTTTCTGAAGCCTTAAAAGGTTTAGGAAATATTACACCTAAGTACGATACACAAAAGCAAGTTTTCCAACAAATCTTGACTTATTTAGAAGAAGCAAATACAGAAATGGGCACTTTAAAGACGACTAACTATGTATTAGCGAATGATTTCTACTACGGTAACAACTTGTCTAAGTGGCAAAAAGCGGTGAATGCTTTCAAATTGAGAGTATTGATCCAATTGAGCAACAAAGAAGCGGATACTGATTTAGCGATCAAAACAAAATTTGCTGACGTAATCAACAATCCTACTAAATATCCTTTATTTAGCAGCGACGATGATAATTTAGCTTTTACTTACAATAGCCAATACAACAAGTATTCTACAAATCCAGATAATTTTGGTTTTGATGCAACTCGTTACAATATGTCTTCTACTTACTTAGGTAACTTAACAACTTTGAAAGATCCTAGAACTTTCTTTGTTGCTGAGCCAGCTGCTGCTTTAGTAGCTGCAGGTAAAGCACCTAATTCTTATGATGCATTTATGGGTGCTGGTTCTGGAGAAGATTTAGCAACAATGAGTTCAAACGCAGGTTTAGGTAAGTATTCATTTATCAATCGTAAGCGTTATTATCAAACTTATACTGCTGAAAAAACAACTCAAGTTGGTTACCAAGAAATGTGTTTCAATATTGCAGAAGCGGTAAACAGAGGTTGGATTTCTACTCAAAATGCAGAAACTTGGTACCAAAATGGTATTAAAGCTTCTCAAGCTTTCTACGGTGTGAAAGAAGGTGCTAACACAGTTATTTTCCAAAAACCAGGTGGTACTTTAGCGGAGTCTGTAACGTACAGTGTTGACTTTAATTATGCGACTTATTATGCACAATCAACAGTTAAATATGCTGGTAACAATGCAGATGGCTTAAAGCAAATTTTAATGCAGAAGTATTTATCATTGTACCAAAATAGTGGTGCTGAGGGTTATTATAACTGGAGAAGAACAGGTGTTCCAACTTTCCATACTGGGGCAGGTTCTGGTAACAGCCAAAGAGTTGCTTTGCGTTATCAATATCCAAGTGCTGAGAGAATCAACAACAAAGTAAACTTAGAAGCAGCAATTACTTCTCAATATGGAGGTACAGATGATATCAATGCAAAAATGTGGATCATTAAATAATAGTTTTCTTTGAATTTGAATTGGGGGTTTTATTTAGCGGAAGAGCAGGTTTACCTGCTCTTCCTTATTTGTTTAAGATAAGGTATGATCCAAAATAAAAAGCAATATTCCGTTTTACTGTCTATTTATATAGCAGCAATTTGCTTTTTGACCTATGCCTGTGTATATGCTTTTAGAAAACCATTTACAATTGGCTTGTATTTAAATGAACCAAAAATATTCGGGGTAGACTATAAAAATATACTTGTGATTTCCCAAGTGATTGGTTATACCATTAGTAAATTTTGTGGGATCAAATACATTTCGGAATTAAAGCATATTGGAAGGGGCTGGGCCATTTTAATTTTACTATTGGCATCCTGGATTCCATTATTGTTATTTCCCCTAATGGATAGCCCTTGGAATGTGACCATGCTTTTTTTAAATGGATTACCACTAGGCGTGCTTTGGGGATTGATATTTTCATTTGTTGAAGGACGAAAATCCACTGATTTTATTGGAGCAACTATGGCAGTGAGTTTTATAGTTTCTTCGGGCTTTGTTAAATCTGTGGGTAAATGGTTGCAAATGCAATACCTGATTGCAGAAAATTGGATTCCTTTTTATACGGGTGGTATTTTTATCATCCCAGTGATTGTGCTGGTATACTTATTGGAAAAAATACCCAATCCTACTCACGAAGAAAAATTAAATAAGTCTGTTCGTGTTCCATTAAATAGTAAAGAAAGAAAATATTTTTTTACTCAATTTAGTTTTGGGTTGATTTCCTTCATCTTAATTTATATGTTATTGTCTTTATTTAGAGACATAAGAGACAATTTTGCTGCTGAGCTATGGAATGAATTAGGCTATGGCAATACAGCATCTATTTTTACAACAACTGAAATTCCTATTGCAATTTGTGTCTTAATCCTAATTGCAAGTATGATTTATATTAAAAATAATAAGTTGGCGTTTTTCTTAGCGCAAACGATTATTTTATGCGGCTTTATTATTTGCGGAGCAAGTACTTTATTATTTGTCAACCACTTTATTTCTGGATTTTTATGGATTGTCCTAGTTGGTTTAGGCTTATACATGGGCTATATTCCATTCAATTCAATTCTATTTGACAGAATGATTGCTAGTTATAAATTAAAAGCAAATGTAGGGTATTTCATGTACTTAGTGGATGCATTTGGTTATGTTGCGAGTGCGGGTGTAATTATTTTAAAAGGGACGATGGATGTCAATTTAAGTTGGACAACATTTTTTAGCAATGGCTTAGTTGTTTCATCTTTAGTGGGTATTCTTTTTAGTATTTTAAATATGATTTATTTTTCAAAAAAATATAAAACAGTACAATATGAGTAAGTCGGCAATTGTGGTTGGTGCAGGAATTGTAGGTCTAGCAACTGCTAGAGCGTTGGCAGAAAAGGGATACGCGGTTAAAGTGATTGAGAAGTCTCAATTTGCATTAGGTGCTAGCGTTCGAAATTTTGGGATGCTTTGGCCAGTAGGTCAGCCCGATGGTAATTTGTACAATCGATCTGTGAGAACAAAAGAAATCTGGGTTGACTATTTAGAGGCTGCTAATATCCCTTATAATGCCTGTGGTAGCTTGCATTTAGCATATAGTGCAGAAGAAATGAATGTAGTGGAAGATATTGCGCAGTTTTTTCAATCTAAAAATAGACCTGTTTTAGTAATTGACAAAGAGACTGTATTGACGAACTACAATGGAATCAATGAAAACGGATTATTGGGCGCATTAAGAAGTGAAGATGAAATCATCATAGATCCAAGAGAAGGGATCAAGCATTTACCTGCTTATTTGACGCAGAAATATGGTGTTTCATTTATATGGGGGACTGCTATCACTAGTGTAATTTCCAATGCAGCTTTTGCTGGTAAAATCAAATACGAAGCAGATTTAGTTTGTGTTTGTTCTGGTCAGGATTTTGAGACCTTGTATCCAGATCAATTTAAAGCGCAACCTATTATCAAGACCAAATTACAAATGATGCGTTTTAAACACAAAGACCCTAATTTCAAAATTGGCGCTTCTGTTTGTGGTGGGTTGTCTTTATTGCATTATAAAAGTTTTCATGCATCATCAGCATTAACCAAATTAAGACTTAAGATAGAAGAAGAAATTCCAGAATATTTAAAGTATGGTATTCATGTAATGGTATCTCAAAATAATCAAGGTGAGTTAACGGTAGGAGATTCACATGAATATGCATTAGATTTTGAACCATTCGATAAAACTGAAATCAATGAAATGATTCTTGCTTACCTGAAAAAGTTCATGCACATTGACCAATGGGATATGACTCAATCATGGAATGGTATTTATCCAATCATGACTAATGGTGCTGCAGAATTATTTTTAAATCCAGAACCAGGCGTCTATATTTTAAATGGCATTGGTGGGCACGGTATGACAATGTCATTTGGCTTTGCCGAAGAAATGATTGAAACAATTTAAAACCAAGAAATTTTTATATAAATCTCAAATAATATAACTAAAAATATTTCTATCTTTTTTTAAAATGTAACAACTATGAATCAACTTATTATAACAGAAATCCTTTCTTTATTCAATACCAATGGCGGTTCAATGTATGGCGGAGAGGATGTAACGCAGTTAGAACACGCTTTACAAGCCGCTACATTAGCAAGACAAAACAATGCTTCTGACGCCTTGGTAACTGCAGCTTTATTGCACGATATTGGCCATCTTTTACATGACCTACCAGACGATGCTAGTGATAATGGAATAGACGATGTGCATGAGGCTTTGGCAGCAAAATATCTAGAAACCTATTTTGTCCCTGCAGTGGTTGAACCTGTTAAATTACATGTGGCTGCTAAAAGGTATTTATGTGCAGTGGATCAGTATTATTATGATACATTATCTGCTCCTTCTAAAACAAGTTTAACTTTTCAAGGTGGAGTGATGAATGAAACTGAAGTAGCTGAATTTGAATTGAATCCCTTTTTTAAAGATGCAGTTACATTGAGAAAATGGGATGATATTGCAAAAGATCCGGAGGTAAAAACAGAGGCAGTTGAGTTTTTTGCTAAAATGATTCAAAATAGTTTAAAATAACTTTTATGCAAATTCAATGTGTCGTATTTGACATGGCTGGCACCACAGTAAATGAAGACAATCTTGTTTATAAAACTTTACAAGCAGCTATTAATCATTATAATGTTCCTGTAGATTTAGACCATGTATTGTTACATGGCGCTGGCAAGGAAAAATTCCAAGCAATTAAAGATATTATTTCAAATAGCCCCTACACATTAGATGAAATGGCGCAACAAGAAGCCTTTAATTATTTTTTAGCACAATTAGATATTGCCTATAAAAATTTTAAGGTAACGCCAATGCCAGGTGCAGAACAAGTATTTATTACATTAAAAACAAAAGGCATACATGTTGTTTTAAACACAGGGTACAATAGAGCTACAGCAGAAAGTTTATTAGCTCAATTAGGCTGGTCAGAAGGAGCACAAATAGATCTTTTAGTGACTGCCTCTGATGTGCTGCACAATCGTCCTATGCCAGATATGATCCTTTATGCAAAAGATAAATTGAATATAGTGGACACAAAGCAAATGGTTAAAATTGGAGATTCATGCATTGATATTGAAGAGGGCAAAAATGCAGGCTGTTTGTTGAATATTGGTATTACGACAGGGGCGCAAACCGAAACACAATTAATGCAAGCAAAGCCAGATTATATCGTTCATAGTTTATCAGCAATGTTAGAAATTATTTCAAAGTAGATTTTCTAAAAAACTTTGCGTATTTTCGTGAAACGTTCTTTCATGAAAAAGGCTTTACTTTTTAGCTTATTGTTTTTTTATAGTATTTCATCTTTTGCTCAATTACCTGCATTTTATCGAATTGATAGTACCATCAATGCAGAAATAGCACAACATAATATTGCTGGTGGCGTGGCTTTAATTGCCAAAAATGGAAAAATAGTCCATCATCAAGCCTACGGTTATTCTAATACAGAGGCAAAGAAGAAAATGCAAGAAAATGCTATTTTTCGTGTTGCCTCTCAAACTAAAGCCATTGTATCTGTAGCCGTGCTTCAATTAGTAGAACAAGGAAAGATTCGTTTAGAAGATCCTATCGAAATGTACTTCCCAGAATTTTCTAGTCAAAAAGTGTTTGTTAAAATAGCAGATTCATTGGTCCTAATTGATAGGGCAAGGTCCATTACCATCAGGGATTTATTGACCCATCAAGCTGGAATTAGTTCAGCAGACGAGTATCCTTACTTACAAAAAGAGTTTCTTAAATACGGATTGAGTAATATGGGTGTGACACAATATCCTAGCCTTAGAGCGGAAATTGCGCAAATTGCAAAAATGCCTTTAGCACATCAGCCTGGTGCAAGATTCAGTTATGGCCTTAGTACCAATGTACTTGGCGGCTTGATTGAATTTGTTACTAAGCAAAGTTTAGCAACAAATTTAACAGACAATATCTTTAAGCCATTAGGAATGAAGGATACCTATTTTTATCTTCCTAAGTCAAAACAAAATAGACTTGTCGAAATCTATATCAAACAAAACAACAATTTAAAGGCGGCAGATAGAGCGGCAATGCCAGTGGATTATCCTCTGTTAGAAAATGCAACTTATTTTTCGGCTATTGGTGGATTGGTTTCAACAACTTATGATTATTTCCTGTTTTTTAATCATTTATTGAATTCAGAAAATTCAAAAAACAAATTTCGTTTATTACAACCAGGTACATTAAATCAATTACTTACAAATCAGTTAGGAGACAAAACATTTATTTTTGGTGGATTTCCTTCTCTGAATCAATTTGGTTTAGGAGTTGGATTGACTTCTGTGAAAGGACAATCTATTAACAAAGCATCCGTTGGATCTTATTTTTGGGGCGGTGCTTTCAATACAGCTTATATGGTGGACCCAAAGCGAAATTTAATTACCCTATTTTATTTTCAAAGAACGCCGTTTGTATTACCTCCCTTGTTAAGTAAACTAGAGAAAACCACTATTGAAATTATAGATCAACAATAATGAATCAAGCACTAGCACATTTTATCCAACAAGCCATCGCAGAGGATACCGCTCAAATAGGCGATATCACCACCATGGCGACCATATCCAAAGATCAAGTTGGGCAGGCTCATTTTTTGGTGAAGGAGGATTGTATTATAGCAGGCGTGGAAATGGTGAGGTGTATTGCGGAAATAATTGATATAAATTTAAATGTGGAATTTAAAGTGCAAGATGGCGATGCAGTGCATCAGCATCAAGCGATTGGACAACTGCAAGGTCAAATACATAGTATCTTATTGGCAGAAAGACTCATGCTTAATTGTATGCAAAGAATGAGTGGCATTGCCACTAAGACGCATCAATTAAAAAGCATGATTGCAGCCTATCCAGCTAAAATATTGGATACCAGAAAAACAACTCCCAATTTTAGAATAGCCGAAAAATGGGCAGTACGCATTGGTGGTGGGGTCAATCATCGTTTTGGTTTGTATGATATGATTTTAATTAAAGACAATCATATTAAAGCTGCTGGGGGTGTTCGTTTGGCATTAGAAGCGACTAGAATATATTGTGCGACCGAAAAAATGAATCTACCGGTGGTAGTCGAAGTAAAAAATCAAGAAGAATTATTAGAAGCTTTAGCATTTAATTTTGTCACTAGAATTTTGTTAGACAATATGACTCCAGCAACTGTTGCAACAATGGTTGCGATCAATCAAAACAAAAAACCATTGGAAGTTTCTGGAGGCGTTAATCAAGATAATATTATGGCTTATGCTGCAACTGGTGTGGATTTTATTTCGATAGGTGATTTAACCCATCATATTGAATCAGTGGACATCTCTTTAAAAATTGTATAATTTAATTGAATATGGACTTACAAGAAGAAGTAGTTAAAGTTGGATTTATAGATAGACCATTGCCTGAAGGGGTGGATTTAGTAAAAGCCATTCAGCTTTTAAAGGAACAAAAAAATGCAGTCATTCTAGCGCATTATTATGTAGCCGATGAAATTCAAGCGATTGCTGATTTTGTTGGAGATAGTTACGCGTTAGCGCAATATTCTCAAAAAGTCAATGCTTCGATGATTGTGTTTTGTGGGGTGCACTTTATGGCAGAGACGGCTAAAATATTGAATCCAAATGCCAAAGTAATTTTACCAGATTTACACGCTGGCTGTTCTTTAGCGGATGCCGCACCCGAGGGAGCGTTCAGAGATTTTAAAGCAATACATCCCGATGCGGTTGTGGTAAGTTATATTAACTGCACTGCTGCTGTAAAATCGATGAGTGATTATATTTGTACTTCTTCCAATGCGGTGGATGTGGTGAAAGCCATCCCATTGGACAAAGAAATTATATTTGCACCTGATGCGAATTTAGGAAGGTATGTAGAAAAAGTAACAGGAAGAAAAATGCATATTTGGGAAGGCGCTTGTATGGTGCATGTGAATATATCGGATGCCAAACTTGCACAATTGATGGAACTTCGACCAGAAGCCATTTTAATTGCACATCCAGAATGTCCTAGTACTATTTTAGATAAAGCAGCCTTTATTGGTTCTACAAAAGCATTGATAGACCATGTAAGCAAATCCGAACATCATTGTTTTATTGTAGCCACCGAAGCGGGTATTTTATTTAAAATGAGAGAAGCAGCTCCAGGAAAATTATTGATTCCAGCCCCTTCCTTTGAAAACAATACCTGTGCATGTGCTGAATGTCCATATATGAAAATGAATACTTTGGAAAAACTATACAATGCATTGCAATATGAATTACCAACGGTTGCGATTGATCCTCATGTTCAAGATGGTGCGTTAAAAGCACTTCAAAATATGTTAGCTATTTAATGCAAAAGCAATCCCATTTTTCATCCTATCATGTTGTCATCATCGGCACAGGCGTAGCTGGTTTGGCTACGGCCATTTATTTGGCAGGAGCTGCTGCATTTAGCAATCAGCAAATTTCAATATTATTGGTATCAAAAGCAAGCGTGTCTGATACCAATACCAGTTGGGCGCAGGGAGGTATTGCGGCTGTAGCTTCTGATGAAGATAGTTTTGAAGCGCATATATTAGATACATTAGATGCTGGTGCTGGAAAAAACGACCTACATATTGTTCGAAAAGTCATTGAAGCTGCCCCCGATGCAATGCAAGATTTAATTCGTTGGGGTATTGACTTAGATAAAAAAGATGATGGAACTTATGATTTAGTAAAAGAAGGAGGCCATCAATTTTCTCGAATTTGGCATAGAGCAGATAGCACTGGACATACTTTGCAAGCCACTTTAATGTATAGGGTTAGCCAATTTCCTTCTATAGTATGTATTGAAAATACGGCCATTGTTCAGATTGAAAAAGATGCTCAAGGCACATTTCATATCCAAGCGATACAGAATAATGATTCTATCCAAATTCAATGTAAGGAATTGGTTTTAGCTACAGGTGGTCTAGGTATGGTGTATGCAAAAACAACGAATCAGTCCATTGCAACTGGTGACGGAATCGTTTTTGCCAATCAACTTGGTGCAACCATGAAGGACCTTTCGTTTATTCAATTTCATCCCACTGGTTTATATGAATCAAATCAGAGTGGCACTTATTTAATTACAGAAGCACTAAGAGGAGAAGGCGCTATCTTAAGAAATGAACAAGGTGTTGATTTTATGCCTCAATATGATGCTAGAGCTTCTTTAGCACCAAGAGATATTGTTTCAAGGGCGATAATCAGTGAAATTAAAAAAAGTAAAATCGAATATGTTTATTTAGATGCAACAGGTCTTAGTGCATCTGCGATTCAAAAACATTTTCCAAATATACAGTTAGCCTGTCAACAGAAATTAGGAATTGATATTTGTAAACAATGGATTCCAGTTCTACCCGTTGAACATTATGCTTGCGGCGGCATACAAGTGGATGAATTTGGTAGAGTAGTTGGTGTAGATGGCCTTTACGCCATTGGAGAAGTTGCATCAACAGGCTTACATGGTGCAAATAGATTGGCATCCAATTCATTGATAGAAGGCATTGTTTTTGCAAAATGGGCTTCAGCTAAAATGGTCAATGCTTTGAGTAATGATACAACATTACCCATTTCAGATTTTAATTTTAAACCAATTTTAGTCAAGCAAATAGATCGTGCATTGGTACAAAACTGTTTATCCAATTATGCTGGAATAGAAAAAACATCTGAAGGTTTAATGAAAGGCTTCAATGAACTATCTCAGGCATATCAAGCAGCAAATGTATTAATTGATTGGTCTCTAAAAGAATGGGAAAATGATTTATTATGTCAGGTTGGAATCTTGATTTTTAAAGATGCAATGGCACAAACGGAAAATAAAGGCGTATTCTTTAATCTAGATTTAGAATAAAAATAATTTAGTCTAATCTAATTAAATCTGATTAAATCGGTAGTGTAATAAAACGTCTTCATCTATTATTTTTGTTTCAATCAAAGACAAATTCACTTTTTTGTCTAATGCACAAAATTGATCCAATCCCAGCATAGGTAAGGCGTTCAAGTCATTTAAAATTGCAGGTGCAATAAACCAGTACAATTCGTCTGCTATGTTTTGTTGGATCATCCTTGAGTTCAATTGGCTTCCGGCTTCTGTCAAAATTTTATAGTATCCCATTTCAAGTAATGTTTTGGAAACAGATGAAAACAAAAGTCCTTGTTCATCAAATATACCTGTGATACATTCCATATTTTCTGGCAACTGAATGCTTGGCACACTTGCTGTAATCAAAATGATTTTACTGCTAGAACGAGGATAAAAAATTGGTAAATTTTCATATTGCTTTTCAAGTAAATCCAGATTTTTATCAATGATCATTACATTGGTTTCTTGAATCCCTCCTACAGTATTTCTAATTGTTAAACTTGCTTGATCTTGTATCACCGTTTTATAAGAAGTTATGATAGCATCCACATTACTTCTTAAATAATCGTGCACGTATTGCCTTGATGCAGCATTACTTATCCATTGGCTATTTTTGGCATAATCAGCAATTTTTCCGTCAATCGTGCTTGCTAATTTTAAAATATAAAAAGGCCTTTTTTTATTTTGATTCGTAAAAAAACGTGCATTTAATAAAGAAGCTGTTGCGTCATTGATTACTTCCACATCAATACCAGCTGCCATTAATTTTTCAATGCTTGCCACTTTTGGATTAGGGTCCAAGCTGGCTATCACCACTTTTTTAATTTTATGTTGGATAATTAGGTCGGCACAAGGGGGTGTTTTCCCAAAATGGGAACAGGGTTCTAAGCTAACATATAAGGTGGCTTGACTTAGGTCAGTTGTTTTTTGGAGAGCTTGCTCTATAGCAAATACTTCGGCATGTGGTCCGCCCAGTTTTTGATGAAATCCTTCACCAATGACCTGGCCTGCTTGATCTACAATAACAGCTCCTACAAAAGGATTTGGACGAATTTGGTTTTCGTCGGCTTTTTTAGCCAAATTAACAGCGTACTCTATGGCTTCCTTCTGCGTCATAAGGGTTATCTTTGCTGTTCAAAATTAATCAAACAATCGCATATGTTTACAGGCATTGTACAGAAAGGGAACATACATGCAATTTCAGCATCAGAAACGGGGTGGGAATTAGCTATTAGTATGCCAAATTTTGCTGCCATTGTTCAACTAGGAGATAGTGTAGCGATAGATGGTGCTTGCCTTACGGTGACGAAAGTAGTGGACGATAACATGTATTTTTTTGTGTCAACAGAGTCAATTGCCAAAACAATTATTAGAAATTATAAGGTTGGGGACGCAGTGAATACAGAACTACCAATGCAGCCGAATGGCTACCTTGGAGGCCATTATGTGCTGGGTCATGTGGATGCGACGGCTAATGTAAATAAAATCGATATTACCCCTACGGCTTGGTTTTTAACCATCCAGGTACCTGAACAATTTGTAAAATATATTGTTTATAAAGGGTCTATTGCAATCAATGGGGTGAGTCTTACGATCAATGAAGTACGTGATGAGTTGATTGATCTTTGCATTATACCAACCACGCTTGACAAGACCAATATCAATCAGCTTTCAGTTGATAGTATTGTAAATATTGAATTCGATATTTTAGCAAAATATACAGAACAGTTACTTTTAAAAAGAAATGTGTAATGTTTGATCATGTGCAGGAAGCTTTAAATGCTTTTAAATTAGGGGAACCAATTATATTGGTAGACGACGAAGACAGAGAGAATGAGGGGGATATTGTTTTCCCTGCAACTTTAGCAACGCAAGAAAAAATTAATTTTTGCGCAACATATGCAAGAGGTTTAGTTTGCATTGCCATGCATCAAACAATAGCAAAGCAAATTGGTATTGCGCCAGTTTATTCTAACCACGCTGACCCTTTTCACACCGCATTTTTTGATTCTATTGATGCCATTCCTGCACTTGGAATCACTACAGGCATCTCTGCAAAAGAAAGGGCTATTACTGCGCGTCAAGTGGTCAATCCTTCTGCAAAACCATCAGATTTTATCAAGCCTGGTCACTTGTTCCCAGTAGTGGCGAAAGAGGGAGGCTTGTTGGTTAGAAAAGGGCATACCGAAGCTGCTGTTGATTTATGCTTATTAACAGATATGGCACCTGCTGCCATTATTTGTGAAATCATGGATGAAGATGGAGATATGTTAAGAAGAAAGGGCTTAGTTGATTTTGCAAAAATACATCAACTAAAAATGATTAGCATTGAACAGCTGATTGAATACAGAAAAATATTTGCGAAAGATTTAAAAATAAATGTAGTCGAACAAAATTTTGATCAGCATCAATCAACTGGAATTTCTGCCACAAACATATTGCTGATTTCAGAAGCGCAGCTACCAACTGAATTTGGATTATTTAAATCATTGGTATTTCAAAATAGTAGCACGAATGAATCACATGTTGTGTTGTTAATGGATACTGAATTATCCAATAAGCCAATCGTACGTTTTCATAGTGAATGCTTAACTGGGGATGTTTTTGGAAGTGTGCGTTGTGATTGCAAAGCCCAATTAAATAACGCTTTAGACCAGATTGCTAAAAATAAACACGGGTACTTAATTTATTTAAAAGGACAAGAAGGCAGAGGTATTGGCATTGGTCAAAAGATAGCGGCTTATCATTTACAGGATTTGGGTGAAAATACCTTCCAAGCAAATTTAAGTTTAGGACTTCCAGAGGATGATAGAAATTACCAAGATGCCATTGCAATATTGAAGCACTTAGATGTTAATAATTTTTCATTTATTACCAATAATCCAGATAAGATTGCTGCCATTCAAAATGCAGGATTTCAATTTGAACAAATTGTAGTGCCTCCATTTGTGACAGAACAAAATAAAAAATATTTACAAGACAAGGCAACTATTGCCAATCATAAAATTACCTTTTAGTATGATCGCCATTATCAAAGCAAATTTCAATGCAACTATCACAGATTTACTCTTTGCTGGATGCACAGACGAATTGGATGCGAAGCAACAAGCATATAAAGTCTTTGAATGTGCTGGTGCAGTTGAAACTGTGGTGTTTGCGAATCGAATTATTGAGTCCAAGCAATATGACTGCGTGGTGGTGATTGGTGCAATCATTAAAGGAGATACGGATCATTACGAATATGTTTGTCAATATGTGACCCAAGGCTTTGCAACCACTGCTGCAACTAAATTAACACCGGTTATCTTTGGTATTTTAACCACGCAGAATGA
This sequence comes from Sediminibacterium sp., assembly GCA_040403925.1. Lineage (GTDB taxonomy): Bacteria > Bacteroidota > Bacteroidia > Chitinophagales > Chitinophagaceae > Sediminibacterium. Next base: position 56,527 of record JBBAJV010000002.1, read on the forward strand.
AGCTTTGGCTTATGAGCGTGCTGCCATTGATAAGATGAATAAGGGACAAGAATTTGCTAAGACTGCGATGGAGATGATTGAATCTTTTAAATCATTGTAGTTACACACTTCATTCATCTTTTTGCTATAAATAATAGCGGAGCACAATTATTTCACTTGTTCGTACAAGTGATTGATTAATCCGTCAGCCAATCCAATTTTAGGAACATAAATTTCATCTATATTGGCCCATTTCATGGTATATGCATATATATTCAATGCAGGGACAATGACATCTGCTCTATCTCTTTTCAAAAGATAAGTGTGCATCCTTTCCTCTACAGTCATTGGTTCTAAAACTCTATGGAATTCCTTGATCACCTCAATAGGTATACTCTTTATATTTTTTGAATTAATCATGGAGAATATTTTATTAATATTTCCTCCAGATCCAATGGCAATCATCTTAGGGTAGGTTCTCCCAATTTCTTTTAAAGTTTGCTTTAGATCTTCCCAAACAGCAACATCTACTTTGTTTGTCAAAATACGAACAGTGCCAATATTGAAAGATTTTTGAAAAGCAACAGTGTTTTTATGAAATAGGGTTACTTCTGTACTTCCACCTCCTACGTCAATGTATAAATAGCTCTTATTAGCGTCTAATAGCTCTGCAATATGGTTTTCATAAATAATTTCCGCTTCTAAATCACCGGATATCACTTCCACTTTTACGCCTGTTTCAACTTTAATTTCTTTGATAATTTCTATTGAATTGCTAGCGTCTCTCATGGCACTCGTTGCGCAAGCAATATAATGATCTACTTCATATACTTTCATCAAGGCACTAAATGCATTAATGGTGTTTAAGAGCATTTTCTTTTTTCTGAATCCAATAGATCCTTTTTCAAATACATCAAATCCGAGTCTTAGAGGAATACGGATTAGATTTAATTTATTAAATTCCGTTTCAGTTCCATTCTTAACGACTTCACATATTAGTAACCTTGCAGCGTTACTGCCAATATCTATTGCTCCTAAAATCAATGTATGTTATCTTTTACCTTTTAAAAATTTGTACGTTTCCTCCTGTGATTTAACACGAGTGGCTTTGGCCGAAGGTACATATTTATTGCTTAAATCTATATCTAAGATTCTTGCTTTCTGGTTGTCTTTTAATTGAATATGAATCATATCAATTAATTCTTTTTTAATGACTGGATCTACAATTGGAACTGCAACTTCGATTCTATGGTCCAAATTCCTAACCATCCAATCTGCACTAGAGATAAATACTTTTTGGTTGCCTTTATTATTAAAAATAATCACCCTGGCATGTTCTAAATACTGGTCTACAATACTTATTGAATTGATTTTACCTTCATTTTTTTCATTCACATTCTTAAGTGTTAGGATGCCTCTAATGATCAAATTCACTTTTACACCAGCCTTTACTGCTTTATATAAAGCGTCTAATAAAATAGTATCAGTCAATGAATTTAATTTGACTGTAATGGAAGCGACGTAACCTTTTTTTGCAATTTGAATCTCTTTTTCTATCAAGTCCATAAAGGCAGAACGCATATTGATAGGCGAAATCAGCAAATTCCTCATTTTAACAATTGGCTTATCACCTAATTGCCAATTTCCTAAGTAGTTAAAAATCCTGTTTGCTTCGTTCATCAAAGTCACATTCTTAGTCATCAAACAATGATCCGCATATATTTTTGCAGTTTTCTCATTTAAATTCCCCGTGCTAATGAATCCATACTGTACAAGCTTATTTTTCACTCTTTTCTGAATCACACATAGTTTTGCATGCACTTTCATATTTGGAATTCCTACAAGCACGGTAATACCTTCCTCCTCCATGATGGTTTTCCACTCTAAATTGGCCTCTTCATCAAATCTTGCTTTTAGTTCTAAAAAAACAGTCACCTTCTTACCATTTCTAGCAGCATTGATCAATGCATTGATCACTTTTGAGTTGGATGCTAAACGATAGGCGGTGATTTTTATAGAAATAACGGTATCGTCCATAGCGGCTTCACGAAGCATATCTATCACAGGATCGTAGGCGTGGTAGGGGAAATGCAACATGATGTCCTTTTGCATGATCAAATCAAAAACCATCACCTTTTTCTTAAACGCAGGATGGATAAATGGCCTTGGTCTATTATAATTAGGCTCTTTTATGACATTAGGGAAATCCATAAAATGCCTGAAATTATGGATATGACCTCCTGGAATAATGCTACTCTTTCGGCTCAAACCTAGTTTCTTAATCAAAAATTCAAGCATTTCTGGATTCATATCCTTCTCGTATACAAATCTTACTGGCTTTCCCTTTCTTCTGTTTTTAATCCCTTTTGAAATTTTATCTATAAAATTCAAGCCTACTTCCTGGTCTAAATCAATCTCGGCATCTTTTGTAATTTTAAATACATGTGCATCAAACTGATTGAATTTAAAATGAGAAAATATGATTGGTAAGTTAAATTCAATTAAATCTTCTAATAGCATAATGGATGTAAATCCATTTTTAGATGGTAAAATAATGAATCTGCCCACAGACCTAGATGGGACTTCGATTAGCGCAAATTTTTGTTGGTAGGCATCGTTCTTATTACCCATAACAATTGCTAAATACAAACTCTTGTCTCTTAAATAAGGCAATTGAGGCAGATTCTCAATCATTAAAGGGATGATATCATGACGCACTTCGTTGTCAAAATAGGTTTTTATAAATTCCTTTTGTTCTGCATTGAGTTGTTTATTGTCCACCATCAGCACTTTGTTCGCCTTCAACTCCTTTAATATGTTTTGCCAGATTCGGTTGAATTCATTTTGTTGCCTCAAAACGACTCTTTGAATTTCATCTAAAATCACTTGTGGCGAATCGATTATGTCAATATTCACGCGCTTTTTCTTATCTATCAATTCCACCATTCTTTTTAATGTCGCAACGCGTACTCTAAAAAACTCGTCTAAATTATTGGAGAAAATGCCTAAGAATCTTATTCTTTCTTGTAATGGGACAGTAATATCATTTGCTTCTTGTAATACCCTCGCATTAAAACTGAGCCAGCTAATATCTCTAGGAATATGCTTTTGTTTCATAAAGACTTGATTGATAATTGGTAAATCTACAATATATGTATTTTTTATGTACCTGCTTAACAAAAAGTTAATATTAAAATAATACCAAGGGCACAATTTGTTTACATAGATCAACGTATTTTGTTTAAACAAGTACTCATGAACAAACGCCCATTAGATGTATGTGTAATTAGTGATATTCATTTAGGCACATTTGGCTGCCAGGCAGAGGAAGTACTTAATTATTTAAAAAGCATTGAACCAAGGACCCTTATTTTAAACGGCGATATCATTGATATCTGGCAGTTTAACAAGCGTTATTTTCCTGCAAGTCATATGGCTGTGATCAAACGTATTTTTAGCATGGCTAGTAAAGGCACTAGAGTGGTCTATATTACTGGTAATCATGATGAAGCTTTAAGAAAATATGCCCATTTTGAAATGGGTAATATTCAATTGACCGATAAAATTGTTTTTGAAATCAATGGAGAAAAAAATTGGGTTTTCCATGGGGATGTATTTGATAGAACAACCAAAGGCAGTGCTAAATTATTAGCTAAACTGGGTGGCTATGGCTACGATTTCTTAATCTTGATCAATAGTGCTGTGAATTATTTTTGTACGCTTCTTGGACGTGAAAAAATGAGTATCAGCAAGCAGGTTAAGAATGGCGTAAAGAAAGCCGTTTCTTGGATCAATAATTTTGAGCAAACAGCGGCAGAATTAGCGATAGAGAATGGGTATAAATATGTGATTTGCGGACATATTCATCAACCTCAACACCGAGTTGTGACGACTGATAAAGGCAGTGTTACTTATTTAAATAGTGGGGATTGGATCGAAAATTTAACCGCATTAGAATATGCAGATCAAAACTGGACATTATACCAATATGATCCTAATCAATTTGAAAAAGCAGCATCAAAAAAACTGACTAAAATAGTTAATTTACAAGAAGAGCTTACTGTATTAACCAACGAAGTAGCATTTCAAGTATCAATCTAATGAATATACTTTACGCAGTTCAAGGTACTGGGAATGGTCATATTAGCAGAGCCATTCAACTCTATCCATTTTTAAAAACATATGGGAATATTGACTTCTTCATTAGTGGGTCTAATGCTGATCTAAAAACCGACTTGCCTGTTGTAGGAAGAAGTAAAGGGATTAGCCTTTTTTATAAAGCGACTGGGGGCCTGGATTATTTAAAAATTATTAGATCATTTTCTTTCAAGATTTTTGTAGATGCCTACAAATTACCTGTCAATAAGTATGATTTGGTGATCAATGATTTTGACTTTGTGACTTCATTGGCTTGTCTATTTAGGAAAAAAAAGAGCGTGCAGTTTGGGCACCAGGCAAGTTTTCAAAGTAATAAAACACCAAGGGCAAAAAATAATAACTTTTTTGGAGAGTTCATATTAAAACATTTTGTAAAAAGTACCCATTATCTTGGCTTGCATTTCAAAGCCTATGATGATACAGTGTTCAATCCAATCATTAAACAAGAAATCATTGATGCTACCCCAACCGATGATGGCCATATATCGGTGTATTTACCGCATTATTCCATTGCATACTTAGAGCCATATTTTTTAGCAGAATCAAATCATCATTTCGAAGTTTTTAGTGCCGAAGTGACATCTATCAGAAACTTTAAAAATATTATCTACTTCCCAATTAGCAATAGCGGGTTTACTAAAAGTATGATTCGGTCCCATGCAGTCATTACAGGAGGAGGTTTTGAAACGCCAGCGGAAGCAATGTATATGAGTAAAAAGGTATTAAGTATACCAATTGCAAAGCATTATGAGCAATTATCGAATGCGGCTGCGCTATCTGACTTAGGCGTAAAAGTTTTATTACAGATAGACCAAGACTTTCATGCTATCTTTACAGACTGGATCCGTCATACAGCGCCTGTAAAACTAGAATTAACCCATTCCACAAAAGAGATTGTCGCTCAATTAATTAAACAAACACAAAACAATTAACGATGTACAAAATTTTAAATCAAGAGCATGAGACAGTCGCATATATTCAAAACATGATGATCTTGAATAAAAAAAGAGAAAAAGTCATTGGATTGGTGATTGGAGATTGTTTTTTTGGAAATGACAATAAAGTGATTGGTAAAATCATTGATCAAAAAGCTTATTTATTGAATGGAGACATTATTGCTATTATTGAAACCAACAAGGACAAAAAAGAATCAGACCCTAAAAAAGGGCTACTGCTAGAAGCCTGGGATATTTTGAGTAATATTAAAAGTCACACTTCTGATTGGATTACCGTTTCAAAAAAATGGTCCAAAAAATCCTTTGTGGAAGTATTGCTTTAATTTTATTTAGCTGACCATCCTAATATACAATTCCTCCACTTTTTTTCTTGCCCAAGGTGTTTTGCGTAAAAATTTTAGGCTAGATTGAATGCTTGGATCAATATTGAAGCAATTGATGGGGATATGTTGTCCTAAATCTTCCCATCCAAAATATCGCACTAGTTCCTCCATGATAAAGGCGAGCGTTTTTCCGTGCAAAGGGTCTTTATGCATTTGTTCCATACACAATATTAAGTAATTTGCCGCTATGAATGCAGACCGGTACTTTTTATTGAATAAGCCAATGAATATGGTGTCTCAATTTGTGAGTACGCACAAAGTGCAACTACTTTCAGATATTGACTTTAAATTTCCGGAGGGTACGCATGCAATAGGCAGGCTCGACCAAATGTCAGAAGGCTTATTATTATTAACGACTAATAAAAAAGTCACAAAATTATTATTTCAAGGAGTACGCCCACATACAAGAACCTACTTGGTGCAAGTTAAAAATAAAGTAAGCCATGCAACTTTAAAACAATTAAGAAATGGTGTAGATATCTCAGCACCGAATGGCAGCAGTTATACCACCGCGCCTTGCAAAGTGGATTTAATTGAACCACCAATCAACTTATGGGATAACGGACTGCAGTTGCACGAAAATCAACAATCAGATTGGTTGCGCATTGAATTAACGGAGGGTAAATATCATCAAGTACGTAAGATGGTAGCCACCATGCACCATCGATGCATCCGATTAGTTAGATGGTCTATAGAGGAATTAACTGTTGAATCTATTACTCCAGGTGAAGTGCAAGAAGTCACGGAGGAGTATTTTTTTAAAGCACTTAATTTGTAATCAAAAATAAAATCAGTTATCTAGCTAACTCACTAAAACCAATCTTTAAATTTACTCAAGTCTACATTTCCACCTGTTAAAATTATGCCCACTTTTTTTCCTTTAAACAAGTCTGCATGCTTTAACACAGCAGCGAGTGGAACAGCGCAACTTGGCTCAATAATAATTTTCATTCTTTCATAGACCAATCTTAAAGCTGCTTTTATTTCGTCTTCTGACACTAAAATAATATCAGTAACATGTGCTTTTATAATCTCAAGTGTGCGATCACTCAAGGTGGTTAATAAGCCATCTGCAATGGTATTAACAAATGGGGCTTTTTCTACTTTACCAGATTGGATGCTCAACACCGCATCTGCAGCGCCTTCTGGTTCTCCCGCATACACTTTTAAGCCTGGTTTAAAATAGTGCGCACCTAAACAAGTACCAGATAATAATCCACCACCACCCACAGGTGTGACAACGATATCAATAGCTGGCATTGCCTCAATGATTTCCCTCACACAAGTTGCTTGCCCAGTAATGACTTCATCATTGTCATAGGGATGTATAAATGTGGCACCAGTTTTGTCCACGATGGCTTGTAAAGTTGATTCTCTTGCAGCTTGATTCGAGGCACAAATAGTTACCTCTGCACCATATCCTCTCACTGCATTGACTTTTACTTGAGGGGAGGATTCTGGCATCACGATATAAGCTTTGATGCCAAGCATTTTTGATGCAAATGCCAATGCCTGAGCATGGTTTCCAGAGGAATGCGTTGCAACACCTTTTTCCAATTGTGCCTTTGTAAGTTGCAAACTTGCATTCATGCCACCTCTAATTTTAAATGCACCAATTTTTTGAAAATTCTCACATTTGAAATAGAGGTCTAATCCATACAGCGCATTGATACTTTTACATGTCATGATGGGCGTGTTGTGAATGTATGGCGCGATACGAATCGCTGCTGCTTCAATGGATGCTTTGGTAATTTTCATAGAATAAATTTAAACATTATTTCCTTATCTTGAAGGATGGAAAGGGAACATAAAAAAATTGGTATTTGGACAAGTACTTCCCTTGTTGTTGGAAATATGATTGGGGCAGGTGTTTTTTTGATGCCTTCGGCCTTGGCTAGTTTTGGAAGCATCAGTTTAATAGGCTGGCTATTTTCTGCATTGGGTGCGATTGTCATTGCCAAAGTATTTGCCAACCTCAGCAAGTTAATACCGGCTTCGGATGGCGGTCCTTATGCGTTTACAAAAGCAGGGCTAGGTGATTTCGCAGGATTTTTAGTGGGTTGGGGCTATTTAATTTCTGTTTGGACAACCAATGCAGCAATTGCTGTTTCATTGGTAAGTGCTTTGAGTACTTTTTTCCCAATACTCGCTCAAGATTCAAGCATCGCTCTAGCAACAGGGCTTGCTTTTCTTTGGTTACTCACTTGGGTGAATACCATGGGTGTATTTGCTTCTGGAAGAGTCATACTTATGACCACCATTTTGAAAATAGTACCACTTGTGCTAGTGGCTGTAGGAGGACTTTTATTTTTAGATCCTCAAAATTTACTGCCATTTAATATGAGTGGGACAAGTAGTTGGCAAGCCATTACTGCAACGACTACATTGACATTCTTTGCATTTTTAGGGATTGAATGTGCCACCATTCCATCAAGTAGTATAGACAATCCTGGAAAAAATATATCCAAAGCAACGATGCGCGGTGTATGGATTGCAGCGGCTGTTTATATATTCAGTACTGCTGCTATCATGGGGATGATTCCAGCAAATCAATTACAAGTTTCCATTACGCCATTTGCTGATGCCGCAGAAAAAATTTATGGACATGGTGCAAAATACTGGGTGAGCGCAGGTGCTGCTATTGCTGCATTTGGTGCTTTGAATGGATTTATTCTAGTGCAAGGACAAATGCCTTATGCCATGGCAAAAGATAAATTATTTCCCACATTTTTTGCAAAACAAAATCGTAAAGGCGTCCCTGCTAATGGCGTGATTGTATCTAGTATCATTATCACTTTACTCATGTTCATGAACAATTCAAAAAATTTAACCAGTCAATTTAAGTTACTCATACTACTCTCTACATTTTTCACTTTGTTACCTTATTTATTGACGACCGTGTCTTATTTAATTGTTCGAGCAAAACAAGCAATAACCTATACCAAGACCAAAACAATTACAGCAATAGGCATCAGTATCATGGCATTTTCTTTTTCTATGTGGATGCTCATTGGTTCTGGACAAGAAATAGTTTACTGGGGATTCATTATGCTCATGATGGGTGTGCCTTTTTACGTCTATATGGTTTATAAGAAGTAATTTCGTAGTAACTACAATATAAAAATCATACAATGGAAAATTCATATAAAAGATTAATAGAAAATAACAAAATATGGGTCGCAGAACAATTAGAATTAGATCCCGCATTCTTTGAAAAATTATCCAATGGACAAACGCCTGAATACTTGTGGATTGGCTGTTCGGACAGTAGGGTACCTGCAGAATCCATTACAGGAACGGACCCAGGTGAAATGTTTGTGCATCGTAATATTGCCAATATGGTGGTACATAGTGACATGAATATGCTGAGTGTCTTATCCTATGCGGTTGAAGTGCTTAAGGTAAAACATATTATTGTATGCGGGCATTATGGTTGTGGTGGTGTGATGGCTGCGATGAAAAACCAGCAGTTTGGGTTAATTGACAATTGGTTAAGACATATAAAGGATGTGTATAGGTTTTACCACGAAGAATTAGACGCCATTGAAGATGAAACTTTAAGAGCTAGAAGGTTTGTAGAAGTGAATGTGCAGGAACAAGTGCACGATTTGGGTAAAACATCGATTGTTCAAAATGCTTGGAAAAGAAACCAGCCATTGCACTTACATGGATGGGTCTATGATATCAATGATGGATTGATCAATGATTTAGGTGTAAACTTCACTTGCCCTAAAGATTTACATAATGTATATCACCTTGATTAATAATAGTATATTAATAAAAAAGGGCACTCTTAGTAGTGCCCTTTTTTATGCCCTGTTTTTTATTAGTTAATATTAAGTTCATATTGGCTTAACAATTTGGTAACACGACTATTTGATATTTGCCATACAAATAAAATCATATCGTGAAAAGGATACTACTAATTATAATTTGTTTTGTTACAGCAATTTCGGTTCAAGCGCAAAAAGCAAAATTGACAGGTAAGGTTACAAACGTAAAAAATGATGTTTTAGTTGGTGTTACACTAACCTTAAAAGCTGATAAAAGCCAAGTTTCAAAAACAGATATCGAAGGTAGATTCAGTTTCAATATAGACATCAATAAAGCGTATACATTAGATTTTTCTTATGTAGGATACAAAGCAAAATCAATCGATGTAACCGCTGCAATTACTGCAAACGAAGAAATTGTATTAGATGTATTATTAGAGGAAGCAGGAAAAAATTTAACAGATGTAGTGGTTTCAGCTACTAGATCTACAAACAAAGGTGCTACTGACAATGCCTTGATTGCATTTCAAAGAAATACCAACACAGTTGCTTCAGTCATTTCAGCTGAGTCTATTAAACGAAGTCCAGATAGAAACACTGCCGAAATTTTAAAAAGAACTCCAGGTGCCTCTATTCAAGAAGGTAAATATATTATTGTAAGAGGTTTAGCGGATCGTTATAACCAAGCAATGTTAAATGGTATCTTATTAACAAGTACCGAAGCAGATCGTAAAACTTTCTCATTCGATTTATTCCCTTCTCAGATTATTGACAATATTATTATTAATAAGGCATTCGTTCCAGAATTGCCAGGTGAGTGGGCTGGTGGATTGATTCAAGTAAATACCAAAGACGTACCTACAAAGAATTTCTTTAATATTCAAATTGGAACAAGTGCGAATACACAAGCTACTGGCAAAGAATTTTTTAAAGATCAAGGTGGAAAAACTGATTGGTTAGGAATAGACGATGGTACAAGATCATTACCTGAAGGCTATACAACAAAATCAAGTTTTGATACATCAAGTAATGCTTCAAAAATTGAGTTAGGTAAAAAAATGTCGAATAACTGGTCACCGATTTCAATGACTGCTAAGCCTAATGTAAGCTTACAAATGAATGGTGGATTTAGTGGGACATTATGGGGTAAAAAAATAGGTGGTATTTTAGGAATTAACTATGCAAATGCATACCGAATTCAAAATAATTCTAATAACCAAAATGGTATTACAGACGGCAAGTTCAATCCTATTACAGCATTGAATGATAATAAATATCTTCAGGATATCAATATGGGCGCAATTGCTGGTTTATCAATGTTTTTAAATCCATTGAATAAAATCAGTTATAAAGCAATTGTAAATGTGAAAACTTCAAATGGTTATAATGAAAGATCAGGTAGAGATTATTCAAGACAAGACCTTGTAAAAGGCAATGAATTTATTTTTGGTCAAAATGTATTCTTTACCAACCAATTGAATGGAGAACATAGCTTGTCGCAAAAACTTAAATTCAACTGGTTTGGAGCATTTAATATTTTAGATGCTTATACGCCTGATCAAAGAAGAATTTTGTATACAAAGAGTGTAGATGGAAAGGATCCTTATGTGTTGAATATATCTAATTCTTTATCTCAACAATCTGGTAGCCGTATCTTCCAAACATTGTCTGACTATATTTATACAGGTGGTGGTGATTTAACTTTAAAAGTAAAGCAACAAACGATCAAAGCTGGATACATGATTCAAGTAAAAGATCGTTTGTATGACGCGCAATTATTTGCTGTCTATTTACCAAAAGACAATGCTGCTTTAAGACAATTAGACGCTGCTTCTGCTTTTGTGCCTCAAAATTTTGGTAATGGTTCAGACGATAAATTTGCTTTTAATTCTATTCAAAATAGAAACTTCAGATATATGGCTAATACCATATTGAATGCTGGCTTCTTGCAATTCGATAACAAGCTAACTGAAGGAATTAGAGTGGTATGGGGTTTAAGAGTTGAAAATTTTGATCAGTTAGTTGGCTCAGTTAAGAAATGGGACCCAAGACACACTTATTCAAAAGTGACCGACTATTTACCTGGTGTGAATGCAACTATTAAATTAGGTCAAAAATCAAATTTAAGGGCAACAGTTTCTCAGACGGTAATTCGTCCAGAATTAAGAGAGTTGTCTGCTTTAAATATTTATGATTTTGAATTAAATGCTTCTGTTTCTGGTAATCCTGCATTGAAGCGTACTAAGATAACAAATACAGATTTAAGATATGAATTGTATCCATCTGCTGGAGAAATGTTTACAGTAGGTGTATTTTATAAAGACTTTGCAAATCCAATTGAAAGTATCTTTCAAGAAGGTGTAGGTGGCTCAAGTTTATTCTCTTTCCAAAACGTAGCAAAAGCAACTGCATTTGGTTTCGAGATAGAAGGACGTAAAAAGTTAACTAAACGCTTTACACTTCAAGCAAATGGATCATACATCAATTCTAAAATTGATGATGCTGCTTTAAATGTAAGCAGACCATTACAAGGTCAGTCTCCATATTTGATCAATACAGGTTTATTGTATGATGTGGTAGAAAAAGGCTTCAATGCTACGCTATTGTTCAATCAGGTAGGAAAGCGTATTTATTTAGTGGGTGATATACAAGCAGGTGCAGGTTCTCCGGATGTGTATGAAAATCCAAGAGCTTTGGTAGACTTCCAAATCAGCAAAAAATTTGCGACAGACAATAAAGCCGAAATCAAATTCACTATTTCTGATTTATTCAATCAACGTCAAATTTTCTATCAAAATAATAATACGAATACAGAGTATAATTCTAGCACAGATGCGATTCGTTTATCACGCAAATTTGGTACCACTTTTGGCATAACACTTAACTACTCATTATAATAAACAATTAAACACTTTTTTTAAATACAACAACAATGAAACAATTATTTATTTTATCTCTCGCTTTTTTAGCCATCACTGGTTGTAGAAAGATCGAAACAGACGGCGAAAAAGAAATCTTCGTAGTAACGAAGGAAGTTGCTCCAGTTGGAGTAGTTTCTAACACAATTACATTAACAGGAAAAATTACTAAGGACACTACTTTGTATGCTAAAGACGTAAACTACCTTTCTGGTGTTGTTTACATTACTAAAGGCGTGACATTGACTGTAGAAGCAGGCGCAAAAGTTCTAGGTAAATCAGGTTTAGATGTAGCATCTTTGGTGATTACGCGTGGTGCTAAAATCATCGCGAGAGGTACTGCAGAAAAGCCGATTATTTTTACTTCAGCTTCTCTAAATCCTCAATCAGGTGACTGGGGTGGCATCGTACTTTTAGGTACTGCTAAAGTAAATCAAACATTAACATGGAAAGGTGCTGCTGTAGCTGGCTTAACTTCTGTTGAAGGTGGTGTGAATGATACAGAAGTAGGTTATGGTTTAGCAGGTTCTGGTGATGCAGTATTCCCCACAGGAAATGACGCAGATAATTCAGGAATTTTACAATATGTAAGAATTGAGTATGCTGGTTATGCTTACCAACCAGATAATGAGTTGAATAGTTTAACAATGGCTGGAGTTGGTAACGGAACAACAATCGACCATATTCAAGTAACTTATGCGAAAGATGATGCATATGAGTGGTTTGGTGGTACAGTGAACTGTAAGTATTTGATTGCTTACAAAACACAGGATGATGATTTTGATACTGATTATGGATATTCAGGTAATGTTCAATTTGGTATCGTATTAAGAGATTCAGCGATTGCAGATATCTCTACATCTGAAGCGTTTGAATCAGATAACGATGCTAAAGGATCTACTTTATCTCCTAAAACGTCTGCTGTATTCTCTAATATCACTGCTATTGGACCAAGAATTGATCCAGTTTCTGCAAAAGGGAATAGCTTATTTAGAGCGGGTGCGCATATCAGAAGAAATACAGGAATCTCTATCATGAACTCGATCATTGCTGGATGGCCAGTAGGCGTTCAATTCGACGCATCAACTGGAACTGCAGTAGATAAAAATATTGATGATAGTACAATCAGAATTAAGAACACCACATTTGCTGGTAATTCTGATAATATTAAATATACTGCAAGTGCAACACCAACTGGCGCTTCAAGTGCAAGTTTATTGACTTGGTTCTCTAATACTTTCTATGGCAATACAATTTTGAATACGGCTAGTTCAGATGTGTTGAAATTAATTCAACCATTTAATTATACCAATCCTGATTTTACACCATTCGCAAATGCAAATACAAGTACAGCTAATATTGCAACTACTTTAGGTACCTTAGGAATTGGGGTACATTTAGACTATAGCAAGAATGGCGCTTTCACAGATGATAAATTACAAAATGCATTTTTTGAGAAAGTTACATTTAGAGGTGCAGTTGCTACATCTGGTGTAAACCAAACATGGTGGAAAGGTTGGACTGTTTGGAAATAAGATGTGTATTTAAAAAATAGATTGATATAAAAATACCCTCGCAATTGCGAGGGTATTTTTTTTGAAAGCCTTTGAAATTAATTTTGAATTCCTTTTATTGAAATGTATTTAAAAGGAATCAATTTCAATTGATCTTATCCGTTGAACGCTTCAGATACACCCTTGTGTAAAATCTTTCCAGCTCTAATATTTAATCCTTTTGCTAATGCTTGATTCTCGGCACATGCAATTTCCCATCCTTTGTTTGCAATCGCAAGCGCATAAGGTAAAGTGGCTTGTGTTAAAGCACGAGTACTTGTTTGAGGCACAGCACCTGGCATATTCGCTACGCAATAGTGTGTGATACCATCAATTGTGAATACTGGATTTTCGTGCGTTGTAGGCTTACAAGTTTCAATACATCCACCTTGGTCTACCGCTACATCTACAATCACAGAACCTACTTCCATTAATTTTAAATCGGCTTGCTTTACTAAGTGTGGTGCTTTTGCGCCATGTAATAAAACGGCACCTATTAATAAATCAACCGTAGGTAATTTTTCTTTGATTGCTAATAATGTAGAATATTGTGTGATCACATTTGCAGGCATCACATCCGACAAGTACCTTAATCTTGCTAAGTTGGTATCCATGATCGTTACATGCGCACCAAGTCCTGCAGCCATCTTAGCAGCTTGTGTTCCCACAATACCACCACCAATCACCAATACTTCTGCTGGCTTCACGCCTGGTACGCCACCTAATAATTTTCCTTTACCACCAAATGGTTTGCCTAAATAGTAAGCACCAACATTGATCGCCATTCTTCCTGCCACTTCTGACATTGGAACTAACAATGGCAATGAGCCATCAGGTAATTCTACTGTTTCGTAGGCAATACAAACTGCATGCGTTTTCATCATCGCTTCTGTCAATTCTTTAGAAGCAGCAAAGTGGAAATAAGTAAATAATATTTGACCAGACTTGATCAATCCATATTCTGCAGCCAATGGCTCTTTTACTTTCACAATCATTTCTGCAATAGCATACACTTCGGCTGCGGTAGGCAAAATTTGCGCACCAACGGCTACATATGCCTCGTCAGAAAATCCTGATCCACCACCAGCATTCGTTTCAACATAAACAGTATGGCCTTGTCTTGACAATGCATCCACACCTTCAGGAGTCAAACCTACACGGTACTCCTGGATCTTAATTTCTTTAGGAACGCCAATAATCATAGTATTAGTTTTATTTCTGTATAAAGTTCTGCAAAAAGGAAATATTATTAATTATTTGAATAAATACAGTAAAAAATGCTTTAAAATTAATAATAATTAGAAATTAGCAGTAAATTTAGGCCAGAATTAGCATTTTCACCGAAATTATTACGCTTTATAAATTCTAGCTTATGAACTTAGACCCAACCGATCTTGCCATTTTAGGCATTTTGCAAAAAAATGCATTGGCCACATTAAAAGATATCAGCGCCGAAATCAATCTTTCAGTCAGTCCCACCCATGACCGCATCAAAAGAATGGAGGTAGATGGTGTGATTGCCAACTACGTGGCTTTAATCAATCGTAAAAAAATTGATTTAGGGATGGTCGTATTTTGTCATGTTACTTTAGACAAGCAAACAAAAAATAATTTTGCAGAGTTTGAGCAAATCATTTTACAATTTGACGAAATTATTTCCTGCAGTTTGGTTTCTGGTAGTTTTGATTATTATTTAAAAGTGGTTAGTAAAGATGTAGAAACCTACAATCAATTTTACCAAGAAAAACTAGCAGTGCTTCCAATGGTGGCGCATATAAATAGTTTATTTGTGATGGATGAAATTAAATCGACCACTGCATTGCCTTTATAAATTATTTGAATTTAATTTTCACTATTAAACGTTTTAACTATGTACAATATTCCTCATTTTAAAGCCAGCAATCACCAACAAGTCATTGACTTTATGCAGGCAAATCCTTTTGTTACTATTTGTGGTGTAGATGCCAATGGCTTACCAGTAGCCACGCATATTCCCATTTTAATTAAAGTAGAAAATGATATTGTAACAATCAGTGGACATATCATGCGCCAGCAAGATCATAGCAATGCGTTTGAATTGAATAAAAATATATTGGTTATTTTTTCGGCACCCTCTGCATTTGTAAGTGCTAGTTGGTATGCTAATCAAGGGCAAGCGAGCACTTGGAATTACCAAACAGTGCATGCGATTGGCAAATTAGAAATGCAGGACGAACAGCACTTATATGACTTGTTGGTTGCTTTAACTCAAAAATTTGAAAAAGATCCTGAAGCGCCTTCGCAAGTAAAAAATTTAGATCCAATGTACATGCATCAAAATATGAAGGCCATTGTTTCTTTTGAAATTGTGGTGGATCAATTAAAGCATGTGTTTAAGCTCAGTCAAAACAGGGACGAAGCTTCTCATGCAAATATTCAAAATGAATTAAACAAAGGGGATGCTGCTTGCAAGCATATGGCAGCCGCTATGAAGGCTCAATCAAGTCCCAAAGATTCCCATAAAAATCTTTAAAGACAGCCACAGTTCCATATGCTTCGACATGTGGAGGAATGGTGAATTCAACGCCTTTAGCACTATAGTGTTCAAAATCACGATAAAAATCATCGGTGTATTAAAATAAAAATACACGTCCTCCTGTTTGGTAGCCAATACTTTTTTCTTGTTCTGGAGTAGCTGCTTTTGCAAGCAATAACATACACCCATTGTTTGCTCCAGTTGGTTGCACCATCACCCATCTTTTACTTTCAGAAAGCACCGTGTCTTCTATTAATTTAAATCCAAGTACGGTTGTATAATAGTGAATGGCTTCATCGTAATCACGAACCACCACAGCAATATGAGCGAGATGTTGTTGCATAGGTCAAATATACAATTTGTATACAGATCTTCCATCGAAGTATTTGTATATTTGTACGCAAATTGAAATCACTCATCTTACTTTATTTTTATCATTTTTATGACTCCTGTTAAAAACATCATCTTTGATCTTGGCAATGTTTTGTATGATATTGATTTTACAAAAATGTACAGTGAATTTGACCAATTAGGCGTCCCAAATTTTCAAAATCATTTTACACTTGATCAATGTGATCCACTTTTTTATGATATAGAAAAAGGCTTAATTAGCGAGACAGCATTCTGTGAAGGGTTCAATCAATTGTACAATTTGTCCTTGAGTCATGCTCAAATCATCACTGCTTGGAACTCCTTGCTTGTTGGATTTAGAAAAGAGAGTATGGACTGGATCAAAGACCATCAACAAGATTTTCCAATGTTTTTATACTCCAATACCAATCAGATTCATTGCAATTATGTGCTTCCTCAGTTTGAACGTGAAATAGGTGGAGATTTTGAGGCGCTTTTTGTAACCCCTTATTACTCTCATAAAATGGGGATGCGCAAGCCCGATCCCGCCTCTTTTCAATTCATTTTAGACAAGGAAGGGCTTAATGCTGCTGAAACTTTGTTCATAGACGACAATGAGCCCAATGTGAGGGGGGCAGCTTCGGTAGGATTGCAAGTATTGTATTTAATACCAGGGATGTTTATTGAAACCGAATTGCCTAAATTATTAGGGTAATAGGTAAGCTTAAGTATAAATAAAGGGTCCAAAAAGGCTCAAAGGGTCCAAGAGGGCCCACATGGAGTCAAATCTTACTTAAGTTCCTCAAAATCAATGTAATCGGTGTCTTTTTTAACTGGGTCCTTTGTTACTTTTGGGGCTTCTTTAGGTGCATTTTGGCTTGTAAATCCCGAATAATTGGCGTTTTGTCCCTGTGCTTCGGCCATTTTGCGCTGCATTTCTTCCATATTTTGGCGAACAGTCTTGACCCCTTTACGCACGGGAAGCACCACATTAAAAACCAATTTGTACAATAGATAAATAAGGAATCCGTAAATCAATAGTTTGGCGCTCATGCAACAAAAATACGATGAGATTGAATAAAATTGGGTGAATTCATACTCTTTTATTATCTTTGATTTAGAGTATGCAGAGAAATGAAGGGAACGAAATCGTTCCCTTCTTCTTTTTTAAGTATGGAAGTAAACGAATTAAAAGACAGGATTTATACCTTATTAGAACCTTTTTTACAAGAGGATCCAAGCTATTTTTTGGTGCACATTAAAGTAAAGCCTGGTCACATAATAAGAGTCTATATTGATGGCGACCAAGGTTTGCCTATCAAGCAATGCACTTCTTTTAATAGGAGATTGTATAAGGCAATCGAGGAAGCGGCATGGTTTCCGGAAGGTGATTTTGCCTTGGAAGTTTCTTCACCTGGTGTGGAGGAGCCTTTGATTTTAAACAGACAATATGTAAAAAATATTGGACGTACCGTAGAAGTGATATTAAACGACGAAGCTGTTTATACGGGCGTGATGAAAGAAGTAACTGACAAGGCTATTTTAATAGAATGGACAGCTGGTAAAGGGAAAAAAGCAATCCAAGAATCCATGCTTATTCCATTTGATAATATAAAATCAACTATAGTACAAATTCAATTTTAACAAATCTCAAGCAAGATCGCTTGATAAAAAAAAGATGTTATGGCAAGTATAAATTTAATTGAAGCTTTCGCGGAGTTTAAAGACGCTGAAAATATTGATCGTCCTACGATGATGAAAGTAGTAGAAGATGTTTTCAAAACCTTATTGAGAAAAAAATATGGTAGTGATGAAAACTTTGACGTAATTGTAAATGCAGAAAAAGGTGACTTGGAAATCATTCGCCGTCGTGAAATCAGACCTGATGATGATGTAGACAATCCTTTAGCTGAAGTTTCTTACTCTGACGCAATCAAGATAGAGCCTGACTTTGAGATAGGTGAGGAATTATTAGAAGAAGTGAATATTTATGATTTTGGACGTCGTGCTATCTTGGCTGCAAAGCAAACTTTAGCATCTCGTATCAACGATTTAAAGAAAAACGCTTTAGTTAAAAAGTATTCTGATAGAATTGGTGAAATCACCAATGCTGAAATTTATCAGGTTTGGAAAAAGGAAGTATTGTTATTAGACGAAGAAGGCAATGAATTAATTCTTCCAAAAACAGAACAAATCCCTCAGGATTTTTTCAAGAAGGGAGAAACAATCAGAGCGGTGATTGCAAGAGTGGATATGAAAAATAATTCACCTGTGATTATCTTATCTAGAACAAGCCCATTATTCTTAGCTAAATTATTAGAAATAGAAGTTCCAGAAATTTTCGATGGCTTAATCACCATTAAGAAAATTGTGCGTGAGCCAGGTGAGCGTGCAAAAGTGGCTGTTGAATCATTCGATGATCGTATTGATCCAGTGGGTGCTTGTGTGGGTATGAAGGGTTCTCGTATTCATGGTATTGTGAGAGAATTAAAAAATGAAAATATTGATGTCATTAATTTTACAACAAATATGCAATTATTGATTCAACGTTCATTAACGCCATCAAAAATTAGCTATATGAATATTGATGCTGAAACTAAGCGTGCCGAAGTATACTTACAATCAGATCAAGTTTCTTTAGCCATTGGTCGTCGTGGAGTGAACATCAAATTGGCCTCTGAATTAACAGGCTATGAATTAGATGTGTATCGCGAAGACGAAGAAATTGTAGATGAGTTTGATATTGATTTAGATGAATTTAGCGATGAGATTGAAGCATGGATCATCGATGAGTTTAAGCGTGTTGGTTGTGACACAGGAAGAAGTGTATTGAAATTAAGTGCAGAAGAATTAGAAAAAAGAACTGACTTAGAAGTGGAGACCATTGCGGAAGTCCGCCGTGTCTTGACAGAAGAGTTTGCTAAAGGTGAATAACCTTTAAATAGAAGTATATTTGTAAAAGGAACGCGTCTCTGTTCAAAAAAAAGGGACAAAAAACATTAGAATGTCAGAATTGAAACTACCAAGACTGTTAGCAGCTGCTAAAGAATTCAACATCGGTCAAGATACCTTGATTGAATTCCTTAGTACAAAAGGTTTTCCTAAGGACGACCTTAAGCCAACGGCCAAATTAACTGAAAGTCAGTATTATGCTTTGCAGGCAGAATTCCAAAGCGACAAGGTTGCTAAGGATAAGGCAGACCATGTGGAATTGCCGAAAAATGCAATAGCAGACAAAGGCAAAAAAGCGGAGGAAGAAATTGCTCCTGCAAAAAAAGCAGTTGTTGCTGAAACACCAGTTGTGGAAACACCAAAAGCAACAACTCCAGTTGTGGAGCCAGCTCCAGCAAAAGTTACAGCAGAGGATCCAGCTCCTGCGAAAGCAGCGCCTGCAAAGGCGAAAGCAGTAGCAGCCGAAGTGGAAGCACCAAAAGTGAATAAGATTGATCTTTCTTTAATTGACTCTTCTACTAGACCAAAAAAGTCAACCACTAAAACAGAAGAACCTGCAGCGCCAAAAGCAAGTGCTCCAAAAGCAGCTGCTAAGAAAGAACCAGCTCCAAAAGCGCCACCAGTAGACCATTCAATCGCTCCAGAAAATGTACATGGTGCCATTACGAATATTCAAGCAGATAAATTAACAGGTCCAACAATTTTAGGTAAGATTGATTTGCCGACCAATAGTGATACTAGACCAAAACCTTTAACCCAGGAAGAAAAACGTGTTCGTAAGCGTATCCCAGTTCAAGGTAGACCAAATCAACCTGGTCAAACAGGACAAGGTGGTCAAACTCAAGGTGGCGGCGGCTATCAAGGCAATCGTCCTCAAGGTGGACAAGGCGGTGGTTACCAAGGCAACCGTCCTCAAGGTGGACAAGGTGGTGGTTATCAAGGCAACCGTCCTAATAATAATACTAGTCGTCCGGGACAAGGTGGTGCACGCGGAAGAAATATGCCACAAACGGCAGAACAAAAAGAAATTGATCAGAAAGCAATTCAAGATAAGATCAAGGAAACACAAGCGAAATTATCAGGCCAAGGTGGTCGTGGTAAGAGCATGAAATCTAAGTATCGTCGTCAAAGAAGAGAAGAAGCTGCTGAAAATGAAAATAACGAACAAAGAGAAGATAATAAATTACAGGTAACAGAATTTGTAACTGTGAGTGAGTTGTCTAGCTTGATGGATGTAAGTTTTGCAGATATCATTAGCAAGTGTATGAACTTGGGTATCATGGTTTCAATTAACCAACGTTTAGATGCGGAGGTAATTGAATTGGTTGCAAGTGAATTTGGATTCGAAGTTGAATTTGTAGGATTAGAAGATGTAATTGAAATGGATGAGGAAGAGGAAGCAGAAGATCAAGCGAATTTAGTGGAGCGTCCTCCAATTGTAACCATCATGGGTCACGTGGATCACGGTAAAACATCTTTATTGGATTATATACGTAACGCAAATGTAGTTGCAGGTGAGGCTGGTGGTATCACGCAACATATTGGTGCATACGAAGTGACTTTGCCAAATGGTAAAGCCATTACTTTCTTGGATACGCCAGGTCACGAAGCCTTTACAGCGATGCGTGCGCGTGGTGCTAAAGTAACTGATATTGCAATTATCGTGGTGGCTGCAGACGATGCGGTGATGCCACAAACCAAAGAAGCAATTAGTCACTCTCAAGCGGCGAATGTACCAATGATTTTTGCAGTCAATAAAATTGATAAAGACGGTGCACAACCACAAAAGATTTATGAGCAATTGTCTCAAATGAATATTTTAGTAGAAGCTTGGGGAGGTAAATTCCAAAACCAAGAATTATCTGCTAAACAAGGATTGAACGTGGATGCTTTATTAGAAAAGGTATTGTTAGAATCTGAAATTTTAGATTTAAAAGCCAATCCAAATAGAGAAGGAACAGGAACAATTATTGAGGCCTCTTTAGATAAAGGCCGTGGTTTTGTGGCTACCATACTTGTACAAAACGGAACCTTACGTCAGGGAGATTTGATTTTATCAGGCCAGTTTTATGGTCGTGTAAAAGCCATGTTCAACGAACGTAACCAACGTATCGAAGTAGCACCTCCATCTACCCCTGTTGTAATATTAGGTTTGAATGGTGCACCACAAGCTGGTGAGAAATTTAAAGTATATGATGACGAGTCGGAAGCAAAAGAATTAGCAACTAAGCGTTCTCAATTATTAAGAGAGCAAGGTTTGAGAACTAGAAAACATATTACATTAGACGAGATTGGTCGTCGTTTGGCTTTAGGTAACTTTAAAGAATTAAACATCATCATCAAAGGTGATGTGGATGGTTCTGTAGAAGCCTTAAGTGACTCTTTACAAAAATTATCTACGGAGGAAATTGCGATTAGAGTGGTATTAAAAGGGGTGGGTCAGATTTCTGAATCTGATGTATTGCTTTCTGCTGCTTCTGATGCCATCATTATAGGCTTTAACGTTCGTCCAAGTATGCAAGCAAGTCGCTTAGCAGAAACAGAAGGTGTTGAAATTAAAATGTACTCTATTATCTATAACGCAATTGATGAAATCAAGAGCGCGATGGAAGGTATGTTGGAACCAAAGATTCAAGAGAAAATTGTGGCCAACGTTGAAGTTAGAGAAGTCTACAAATTTGATAAAGCAACGGTTGCCGGATGTTATGTATTGGATGGCAAGTTGAGTAGAAACAGTAAGATTCGTATTATTCGTGATGGTATTGTTGAGTTCCCAAGAGGAGAAGGACAGGCCGCTGAATTAGGAAGCTTGAAGCGTTTCAAAGATGATGTGAAAGAAGTTGTTTCCAATATGGAATGTGGTTTGACCATCAAAAACTTTATCGACTTAAAACCAGGCGATATCGTAGAAGCATTTGAGGAAGAAGAAGTTAAACGTACTTTATAAAAAAATTAAGATTTGATAGTTGGGGCATTGCCCTAGCTATCGGAACTTAGCCCCTTAATTCATATTTGATGAAAATAGTTCGCATCTTATTTGCCTTAGGTTTAATCGCCATTACTAGTGCAGCAAACGCTCAAATCAAAAAAGTTTTAGCAGATAAAATTATTGCCACAGTCGGTGATAAATATATTCTACGTTCCGATGTAGACAATGCACTTGCAGATTATAAAAGACAAGCTCAGGGTCAAGAAAATATTGAATTGCCGTCTGCCTGTGTGGTCATCGAAGGGCAGTTGATTCGTAAGGCTTTAGTATTACAAGCCGAAAAAGATTCTATTCTAATTACAGAAGAAGAAATAGAAGTGGCTATTGATGGACGTATTCGAAATTTCATACAACAATTTGGATCTAAGGAAGTTTTAGAGGAAGTTGCTGGACGATCTATCTTTCAATTAAAAGACGATTTTAGACTTTTAATTAAAGAACAACGTTTGGCAGAGGAGATGCAAAATAAAATTGTTGACAAAATAAAGATTACACCAAATGAGGTGAAAGCCTTTTATGCAAAAATCCCAGTGGATAGTTTGCCTTTGTATGAAAGTGAAGTGCAAATTTCAGAAATCATCATGCATCCTAAAGCAAATCGTGATATCGAAGAATATGTGATTCAACAAATGTTAGAATACCGTAAGCAAGTAGAAGGTGGCGTGAATAAATTTGAACAATTAGTAAAATTGTATTCTGAAGATCCAAGTTCAAAAGAAAATTTAGGTCAGTTTAGCTTAAATAGAAACGTAAGAGAATTTGATCCAGCTTTCATGGCTGCGTCTTTCAGGTTAAAAGAGGGCCAAATTTCTGCTCCAGTGAAATCTAAATTTGGTTACCATATCATTCAATTGATTTCTAGGTCTGGAGATGAAGCAGTGGTAAAGCATATCTTAAGAATTCCGCCAATTACCAGTGACGAAATCAACGAGACTAAAAAATTATTAGATAGCGTTAGAAAAGTGGTCTTAGCAAACAAGACAAGTTTTGGCGAAGCAGTGAATAAATATAGCGACGACGAATCAAGTAAGTTTAGCGGTGGAGCAGTGACTGGTCGTGATGGGTCTACTTATATCAACTTTGATCAATTAGACAAAGAGATGGTGGTTTTGATTCAGAACATGAAGCCAGGAGATGTCTCCGAACCGCAATTGTATGTGGATGATAGAGGTAGAAAAACGGTTCGTATTGTGTATTACAAAGAAAGAACAGAACCACACAAAGAAAATTTAAAAGAAGATTATAACCGTGTTTCAATAAGGGCGCTAGAAGAGAAAAAAGCAAAAGTGTTAGAATCATGGTTTAAAGATAGGGTCCCTAATTACTATGTATTTATAGACAACGATTTCCAAGCTTGTAAAGAATTGACAGATTGGACAAAAGTGGCAAATGCAATTGTAAAGGAAAAAACATACTAGAAATTTCATCATGAGCGACGAAATCAAACACGAATGTGGCTTAGCATTCATTAGGTTAAGAAAACCATTGTCCTACTATTTACAAAATAGAGGGTCAGTTACCTACGGACTAAATAAGTTGTACCTCTTGATGGAGAAACAACACAATCGTGGACAAGATGGCGCTGGGATTGCAACTGTTAAACTAGATATAGAAGCAGGCAATCCTTTTTTATATAGATTAAGAAGCAGTGCACAGCAACCCATTGCAGATATTTTTTATAAAGTGGGCCAAGAAATACAAGAACTCGAACAATTTCAGTCAGATATCACCAAGCATCCAGGATTAATGAAAGGACATTTACCTTTCATGGGGGAATTATTACTAGGGCATTTAAGGTATGGCACACAAGGCAAAAACAATGTTGAGTTTTGCCATCCATTTATTAAGAAAAATTTAGTACCAGGAAAAAACCTTGCCTTGGCTGGTAATTTCAATTTGATGAATACGGATGAATTATTCAAATTAATCCAACACGAACCTGGTCCTTTTGAAAAACAAAGTGATTTAGCTGCGATGATGGAAGTGATTCATCACTTTCTAGTCATAGAGGAAAGCAAAAATCCCAATAGCCCAAATATTTCTGAAGTATTAAAACAATCCGTGCCTATGTTTGATGGTGGCTTTACCATTGGTGGACTAGTTGGTAATGGGTATAGTTTTATCATGCGAGATGCACATGGCATTCGTCCAGCATATTATTACATTGACGGGGAAGTGATTGTAGCTGCTAGCGAAAGAGCTGCTATTCGAACCACATTTAATGTAGGTGAGAACGAAGTACATGAGTTGATGCCAGGCAACGCTTTAATTGTAGACGACAAAGGTGGATATACCATTGAGCAAATCATTGAACCAAAAGAAAGAAGAGCAT
This sequence comes from Sediminibacterium sp., assembly GCA_040403925.1. Taxonomy (GTDB): domain Bacteria; phylum Bacteroidota; class Bacteroidia; order Chitinophagales; family Chitinophagaceae; genus Sediminibacterium. The sequence continues at coordinate 81,386 of JBBAJV010000002.1, forward strand.
GTTCTTTTGAGCGTATTTATTTTTCTAGAGGTGGGGATGAAAAAATTTATAGAGAGCGTATAGCCCTTGGGCATTACTTAAGTAAAATTGTTTTAGATAGGATTGAAAAAGATTTAAAGAATACCATCTTCTCTTATATCCCAAACACAGCAGAAGTCGCATTTTACGGTTTAATAAAAGGCATGGAAGAATACTTGAACGCCATTAAAGTAGAACGTATATTAAGTTGGGGTAAAGACCTGGACGCCGAAAAATTAGGAGCAATGGTGAATCGAAAAATTCGCCAAGAAAAAATTGCGATCAAAGATGTTAAATTAAGAACCTTTATTACTGCAGATTCGAACCGAAATGAAATGGTGCAACACGTGTATGATATTACTTATGGCACTGTGCGTAAAAATGAAGATAGCTTAGTGGTGATTGACGATAGTATTGTTAGAGGTACAACTTTAAAAGAGAGTATCATTAGAATGTTATCAAGGCTTTCCCCTAAAAAAATTATCGTTGTTTCGTCTGCGCCTCAAATCAGATACCCTGATTGTTATGGGATTGATATGAGTAAAATGGGCGATTTTATTGCATTTAAAGCGGTGATTGCTTTATTGAAAGAAAGAGGCATGGAAAAGGTCATGGATGATGTCTATCAAAAGATCAAAGCATTAGAAGCTAAGAATGAACTTCATACCCAAAATGTAGTACGTGAATTATACAAGCCTTTTACAACAGAAGAAATTTCGGATAAAATTGCGCAACTCATCACACCAGATAATATTCAAATTCCTGTAGAAGTCATCTATCAGACGATTGAAGGATTACATGAATGTTGTCCAACCAATACGGGTGACTGGTATTTTACTGGTAATTATCCTACACCTGGAGGTAATAAGGTTTGCAATAAAGCATATACTAATTATATCGAAGGCAATAACCAAAGAGGTTATTAATATAATTATAATCGATAACAAATTGCATTGATATTCATGCCTGCTCCAACAGATGCAAAAATAACGACATCGCCTTTTTCTAATGCATGCTCAGCATACTTTCCTTTATGTACTAAATCGTATAAAGTTGGAATAGTTGCTACCGAACTATTACCTAATTCATGAATACTCATAGGCATGATATCTGCTGGGACATCTTTGATATCATATAATTTATACAATGCTTTAATAAAACCCTCATCCATTTTTTCATTGGCTTGATGAAGAAAGAATTTTTTTACTTCTTGTATTTCCACGCCCGCCTTTTCTATACAGGCTTTCATAGCAATAGGCACATTCTTAATAGCATACTCATATACTTTTCGGCCCTTCATTTTAATATACCTTGTAGCATCATCTGCATCTGGATGATAGGATTTCCCCATGTATAAAAAACTGGCTTCATCGTTACAATGGCTTTGTACACTAAAGGATAAAATACCCTGATTAGGATCTTCGCTATGTTCTACGATACAAGCGCCTGCGCCATCGCTAAAAATCATACTATCTCTGTCGTGTGGATCAATTACTCTGCTTAAAGTCTCGGCACCAATGACTAAACATCTTTTTGCCATCCCTGATTTAATAAAAGAATCTGCTTGAATCACACCCTGTATCCATCCTGGACAGCCAAATAAAATATCATAAGCCACACAGCTTGGGTTCACAATGCCTAAATGATGTTTTACTCTAGATGCGATGGCAGGAACAGCGTCTGATTGTATGGTTCCATTTTGTACGTCTCCGAAATTATGTGCTACAATGATTTGATCAATCGTTTCAGGATCTATCCCTGCATCTTCAATCGCTAATTTAGCTGCGGCAGCTGCTAGGTCAGATGTATTGACTTGAACATCGGCATACCTTCTTTCCATGATGCCAGTGATGCCTTTAAATTTCTCAACAATTTCTTGGTTAGGTGTTTTGATCAATTCACTTTGCTCATCGTAAAAAGTATTCGAAACAAAATCTTGATTAGATTTAATATGGTGCGGTATAATACTACCAGTGCCAGTTATAATGGTTGCCATATAGGGGGTCAATTTATGTTTATAAGCTATATCCCAAACACTCTAAGGTAGGTAATTTAGATATATTTATCGCCTTTGTTTCTTTTTACTTCTGCCACATATTCTTTAATTGACTGCTCTTTATCCCTGCTGCAAATCAATAATACATCCTTTGTATCGACAACAATAAAATCATCCAGTCCTTGCACTACAACTAGTTTGTTCTTAGGGGAATTAATCATGCATTTTGTAGCATCAATTACAATGACATTATCAGAGGCCACTGCATTGCCAAAATAATCTTTCTCCATATTTTCATAAGCACTATTCCATGTACCTAGGTCACTCCATCCAAATGATGCTGGCATCACATATACGTTATTGGCCTTCTCCATGATGGCGATGTCAATAGAAATATTAGTGCACTGAGGATAGATTTTTTGAATAGCTGCTTTTTCAGCTGGCGTATTAAAATGCATTTTCTCTTGATCAAATAATTCATACATTTCTGGCTGGTACTTTCCGAAGGCAGTTAAGATGGAATTTATTTTCCAGGCAAAAATCCCCGCATTCCATAAAAAGTCACCACTTTCTAAAAATGATTTTGCAATTTCTAAATCTGGTTTTTCAGTAAAGGTTTTAACTTTAAATACATCCTTGGCAACTTCTAGTCCTTCGTATTGGATATAACCATATCCTGTGTTGGGATGTGTTGGCTGAATACCTAATGTCACCAATGCCTTAATGTGGTCTACAAAATCCAATGCTTCTAAAGCAATTGCCTGAAAGCGATCTTCTTCCAAAATTAAATGATCACTTGGAGCAACAATACATTTTGCATCAGGATTGATCTGTGCTAATTTAAATGAGATATACGCAATACAAGGCGCCGTATTTTTTTTACTTGGTTCTGCTAAAATATTATCAATGGGTAGCATTGGCAATTGTGTTTTCACAATGTCCACATACTCTTCGGATGTAACAATATAAATATTTTCTGCAGGAATAAATTTTATATAACGTTCATAAGTCCATTGCACTAATGTCTTACCCGTATTCAATACATCTAAAAATTGTTTAGGGAGTGCAGTCCTACTCATTGGCCAAAATCGACTTCCAATTCCTCCAGCCATAATGGCTACATAGTGATTTTTATTTTGCATAGACATGTATTATAAAATCCCCTCTTTCATTAAATCGTGTATATGAATCATTCCTTTATATTGACCTTCATCAGCAACAATCAATTGACTAATATCATGCGCTTTCATTAGATCAAATGCTTCGATCGCCAATGTGTTAGAGGAAATTGTAACGGGCTGCTTGTGTAAAATATCAGCGGCCTTAAGCTCCTCTATACTATTATGTTGTTCTAGCATTCGGCGAATATCTCCATCTGTAATCATACCAATAATATTTCCGCTATCATCTAAGACAACAGTTGCACCCATCCTGCTTTTTGAGATGGCTATGATGACTTCTTTAACACTTGTGAATGGATGGACACTTGGTTGTGTATTTTGTTTTGCAATGGCACCTGTGGTTAAGGTTAATTTTTTTCCAAGATTACCTCCAGGATGAAATTTTGCAAAATCATTGGATTTGAATCCTCTTAATTCCATGAGTGTAATGGCTATTAAATCTCCCATCACCATTTGTGCAGTGGTAGATGAAGTAGGTGCTAAATTATGAATACATGCTTCTTGATCTACTGTAGTATTCACCACAAGTTGTGTTGCCTTAGCTAGATAACTATCCAGATTGCCTACCATGGCGATCAATGGGTTACCAAAATGGGCGATCAAGTCTACCAATAATTTAATCTCAGGACTTTCGCCACTTTTACTAATAATCATCACCACATCTTCTGGACCAATCATCCCTGAATCTCCGTGAATGGCATCAGTTGCATGTAGGTATATTGCAGGAGTCCCAGTAGAATTGCAAGTGGCTACAATTTTTTGTGCGATAATGGCACTTTTACCAATGCCACTCACAATAAAACGACCTTTGGATTGCATCACAGTTTCAACTGCCGCTGCAAATTGATTGTCAATAAACTTCTCTAATCCCGCTACCGCTTTTGTTTCAATTACTAAGGCGTTTTTGGCAATGGATTTAATCTCGGAGGACATAGGCATATTATAGATGAGGCAAAGGTAATACTTCATTAACTTTGTACTCCATTTTTAATCTTTCCTTTAATAAAAGACTTATTTTAAAAAATTAACCTTTTTTATGCACTTTTGGTCAACGAAATGCATTAACTTATAACAACATTCAGACAATAAACGGTTGATTTCAAGCTTATTATAATGCCCACCCCTAAAAAAACAACTAAAAAGACTACAGCGCCTCAAAACAAGGACTTAATCGCTGCTTTAGAGCAATATTTTGGATTTTCTGAGTTCAAAGGTACCCAAGAACAAGCTATTGTATCCTTATTGAGCGGGAGGGATACTTTTGTGATCATGCCAACAGGAGGAGGAAAGAGTTTGTGCTATCAATTGCCAGCAATGATGTTAGAAGGATGCGCTATCGTCGTCTCTCCACTCATTGCTTTAATGAAAAATCAGGTGGATCTTGTTAGAGGGTATAGTGAGCATGACGAAGTAGCGCACTTTTTAAACTCCTCTTTAAATAAAGGACAAGTCAAAGTGGTTAAGGAAGATCTTTTAAGTGGCAAGACTAAATTATTATATGTCGCTCCAGAGACCTTGACAAAGCAAGAGAACTTGGATTTCTTCAGCGATCTAAATGTATCTTTTTTTGCAGTCGATGAAGCGCATTGCATTTCTGAATGGGGGCATGATTTTAGACCAGAATATCGTCGATTAAAAGAGATGATGGAAGAGATTAAATCATCGGCACCCATTATTGCATTGACTGCCACAGCCACTCCTAAAGTGCAAAGTGATATTGTAAAAAATCTTGCACTCAAGAATCCTGAAATTTTAATTTCTTCTTTTAATAGGGATAACCTCTATTATGAAGTGCAGCCGAAAATAAAAAAAGATCAGACCGTTAAAAGTATTGTTAAGTATATCACTAAACATAAAAAGAAAAGTGGAATCATTTATACCCTGAATCGAAAAACGACAGAAGAATTGGCTGATCTTTTAAAGGCCAATAATATTAAAGCAGTTGCTTACCATGCAGGCTTAGACCAAAAATTAAGGGCCGATAGACAGGATCAATTTTTAAATGAGGATGTACAGGTGATTGTAGCCACTATTGCATTTGGTATGGGGATTGACAAACCAGATATCCGTTTTGTGATTCATTATAATATTCCTAAATCCATTGAGAATTATTACCAAGAGACGGGAAGAGCTGGTAGGGATGGCTTAGAAGGGAACTGTATTTTATATTATTCACAAAAAGACGTTTCTAAATTAGAACATTTTTTAAGAGACAAGCCATTGAGTGAAAGAGAAGTGGGTGCGCAACTGATTGATGAAACTGTTGCATTCGCAGAGAGTGGCGCTTGTAGGAGAAGAAGTTTATTGCATTATTTTGGAGAACCATGGCCCGATCAAAATTGCGGCAAATGCGATAACTGTTTACAGCCAAAAGAAAAATTCCAAGCAAAAACAGAATTAGTACAATTATTACAAACAATACAAGCATTGAATGAAAGATTTGTAGCAGATTATGTAGTGCAAATTATTATAGGACATTATACGCCACAGATTGGATTATATCGTCACGAAAAACTACCTGTTTTTGGTATCGGAAAATCGCATGATGAATTGTTTTGGAATAGCTTGATTCGTCAGGCAATGCTGGACGAAATGGTTGAAAAAGACATCGAAGAATACGGCTTATTAAAACTGACTGCTAAAGGCCAAAAGTTCTTGAAAAAACCAAGTGCATTTTTGGTGGTCTTGCAAAATGTTTTTGCAGCCGAGTTGGGCGAAGACGAAGAAAGTGAAGTGGCCGAAGATTCGGTTACTACAGACGACCGCTTATTTGAATTATTGAAAGACCTGCGCCAAGTAGTTGCTAAAAAAATTGGCTTGCCTCCATTCGTTATTTTCCTAGAGACTTCATTGCAAGACATGGCCACTTTGTATCCTACCTCATTCAAGGAACTAGAGCGTTGTCAGGGGGTGAGCAAAGGCAAGTCCATCAAATATGGCGAAGCATTTATTAAGCTGATAGAAACATATGTAACAGAACACAATATTGAAAAGCCAGATGACTTTGTAATGAAGTCCGTAGCCAATAAATCAAGCAATAAAATCTACATCATTCAAAATGTTGATAAGAAAATTCCTTTAGAAACGATTGCAAAAAATAAGGATTTAAAATTAGATAGTTTACTAGAGGAAATGGAAACCATCGCAGCAAGTGGCACAAAACTAAATTTAGATTATGCCATTGATGAATGGCTAGACGAGTATGATCAAGAAGAAATCTTAGAATATTTCAAAAGCTGCGAAACATCTTCTTTACAAATTGCACAACAAGAATTAAGTGAAAATGACTACACTTGGGAGCAACTTAAAATTATGCGCATCAAATTTTTAAGCGTGGTGGGTAATTAATTTGAAGACTTATTTAAGAATTGCAAAGCCCTGTCTGTAGCATTTTTTCGTACACTCATATAATACAAATTATAATCTGCAATATGGTAATTAGGGGTAGTGTACAATATACTGCCAAAAAACTTTGGCTTTGGTGTCCATAAAATTCCTTTGTAATGAATGGCTCCAGCGACATTTGGAATGACTTTTTTAAAGTTATACAAAATAGATCCTTCATTCGCTTTCCTATCAATGGAAGTATTATTGCTCCATGTTAAGGGGTTGGTCACCATTGAGGTAAATTTTTCAATGGCAACAAATGGTGGGGTGTATCCTTCTTTATAAGTTCTCCAAGCACAAATGCATCCTGTTTCGGTTGGTGTAGAGCAAGCTTTCAAATTAGTAAATTCAGCTGGGTCAATTGCCATACCTACGATATAGGCAGACACCAATTGTTTGGACAATGCCTTTCCATCAAAATATTCTTTTAGTAATCTCTTTGCATGTGTACTTCCTTGACTGTGTGCCGCAATGATGATTGGTTTTCCTTGGTTATAATTGGCCATATAAAAATCAAATGCCTTTTTCACATCCTGATAAGCTAGTTCGAAGGCAGCCAATGCATTTAAGGTGTCTACTTTATTGATTGGATAATAACTTTTGATATGTGCTTGTCGATACCTTGGTGCATAAATGGGACCTACTTCATTAAAAATACTTGCTTGATTTAAAATGGTAGAATAGTCTGTACTAATATTTAAAGCAATATCTTTTAAAGAGGCTGACCAGCCATTGGGCATTTCCGGATCTAAATAAGTTGTTGGATGCACAAAAAATACATCCGCTAATTGTTTAGGCTTGTAATTTTTGACAATACTTGCTGGTACACTGTCCGAAGGGTCCGATTTAAGTGGATGCGCAGCCCAATTCTTTAATTGACTATAATCAGGTTGCTCCTCCCAATCAATTTTGGCATAAACAGCCTGGTAGGTACTATAGTTACTCTTGCCACAACCAAGGGCAATCAATAAGACAAATACAAAAAACAAATTTTTCATCCTGCAAAGATACAATTAATCATTATTTAAGCATTTATATACCTCAGTTAAAATTTATAAAATCCTTTGGATGCAAATAAATTATTTTATTTTTACTTAAACCATATTCTTTGTACTTATTAAGACATATACCATTCTTAAAAGCTGTTTTCCAGCATAGCATAACCGCTTTTGGTGGTCCTCAAGTACATATTGGCCTACTCCAACATCGTTTTGTAGAAAAAAGAAAGGATATTACTTCGGAGGAGTTGATGGAATACAACGCTTTTTGCCAATTGCTACCTGGGGCCTCGTCTACACAAACAATCGTCTTAATCGCATTTAAAAGAGGTGGCTTTTCTTTGGCTTTAATCACAATGCTCATTTGGATTTTACCAGCCACTTGTTTTATGGCTAGTTTAGGTATTGCCTATACCCATTTTGATTTACAACCTATTTTGAAAACCTTGCATTTATTGCAACCAATGGTGATTGGTTTTATCGCTAGCGCCACTTATCTTTTATATAAAAAAGCAATCCGCAATACCATCACTATTTTAATTTTTTTACTAGTTGCCATACTCACTTATATTGGCTTTAAAACACCCTGGACGATACCCGTTTTAATAGTGTTAGCTGGTATTGTCACCAATTTTAGCAGTAAAAGAATCCCAGATCAGGGTACTGCGCCTAAAAAAATTAAATGGGTGCATATGCATTTATTCATTTTGTTTTTTCTAACTGCAGGTTTTTTATCTGAACAAGCTACTCGTCAAAATTGGGAGCATCGTAAAGTGTATAATCTATTTGAAAACAATTACAGATTTGGAAGCTTTGTGTTTGGTGGTGGTGATGTGTTGATTCCAATGATGTATGAACAATATGTGACGCGTCCAAATACAGATCGAGTCAAAGAGAGCAAAAGAGATGTATTAAAAATTAATAGTGCAGCTTTTTTAACAGGTTCTGGAATTGTTAGGGCGATTCCTGGCCCCATCTTTTCTATAGCAAGCTTTACAGGCGCATTGGCTTTAGAAGAAAAAGGAATAGGAGGACAAATGATAGGTGCTGTGGTGGCTAGTATTGGCGTTTTTCTACCTAGCTTTTTAATTGTGTTATTCTTTTTTCCAATTTGGCAGAAACTAAAAAAGTATGCTTTATTTTATCGTTCACTCGAAGGCATTTATGCAGCTGTTGTAGGGATTATGCTGGGTGCAACTTTATATTTATTAAAAGACATTGTATTTGATTTAGGAGGCTTGACTGGAATCAATATTGGGGTTTACTTATTGGTTTTTTGTACCACTGCGATTGTATTGGTTCGTTATAAACTTGCCCCTCAATGGGTGGTTTTGGGTACGATTTTATTAGGCGCATTGTTAACGCTTTGGCCATCTATATTTTAACATAAACAAAGGCTTGAATTGTTTATTTTTACACCCATTCATGAAACAAAGCGTCCTCTTATTTTTTTTATTGACTGTTGTTGCCTTTTCCTCGGTAAAGGCTCAGATGCGTACTATTAGTGGTGTGGTCTATGATATTTCTGGGAGAAATCCAATTGAAGCCGTGATGGTGAATAGCAAATTTGGCAGAACACAAACAGATTCTTTGGGCCGTTACTTAATCACCATACAAGCCAAAGACTCGCTCACATTTTCTTTATTTGGGAAAAACACCAAAAAATTTGGACTAGATGAGATTGAAGACCTGAGTAATTTTAATATCATGATTCATGTAACTGGGGTAGATCTGCCAGAAGTGACAGTGCGCAATAGTTATTACAGGTATGATTCAATTCAGAATCGGATGGATTATGCTAAATACTTTAATTACGAGCCACCAGGTTTAAAGTTAAGTAACCAACAAAATATCTTTGGCAATGGTGGGGTAAGCATTGGGTTTGACCTAAATGAAATAATCAATATGTTTAGGTTCAAGCGCAGTCGAAACCTCCAATTTTTACAAAATAGGCTAATTCGTCAGGAACAAGACAAGTATATCAACTACCGCTTTACCAAGCGCTTTGTCCAAAAGCTAACAAAATTAGATGGTCTAAGGCTGGAAGTATTTATGGAATACTGCAAACCATCCTATCCAACCCTATCATTATTGAACGACCTGGAGTTAGGCTATTTTATTCAACAGAAACTCATCCAATTTAAACAAGGCAGATAATTCAACCATTCATCTATTTTCTTTCCCAAAACATGTCAATTTAGCTATCTTTAAGCACTAAAATTAGACCAATTTGAGAAAGTTAAAATATGTTGCTTTCATCCTAATGTTAGGATTATTTGCATGCAAAGCAAAGAGAAAGCCAACAGATAAATTCAATGCAAGTGCCCCGGTATCTGTAGATATTGCAATTGCCGCTACACAAGTAGTGGATAAAGTGATTGAAGTGAATGGATCAGTGGTGGCGAGTGAATTTGTAGACATTCGTCCAGAATCCAATGGCCGCATTGTTTTTTTACAAATCCCTGAAGGTAAAATGGTGACTGCAGGGACTGTGCTAGCCAAGTTAAATGATGCTGATTTGCAAGCTCAATTACAAAAAATTAAAGTGCAATTGGCATTAGCCACTATCAATGAACAAAGAAATTACAAATTAGTACAAGCGAAAGGGATCAATCAAAGTGATTACGATATTAGCTTACAGCAAGTCAATATTTTGAAGGCGGACATCGCTTATACCCAGTCTATCATTGACAAAACGGTGATTAAAGCGCCTTTTGCTGGTCAGATGGGATTGAAGCAAGTGAGTCTAGGGGCCTACATCAGTACAGCAACCACCATTGTAACTTTGCAAAAAGTAGATCAACTGAAAGTAGACTTTACCTTACCAGAAATCTATCAAAATTATATTAAGGTAGGCAAGAAAGTAATTGTAGAAAGTATCGCTAATCCTGGCGTTAAAATGAATGCTACAATTGCTGCTATTGAGCCACAGATTATTGCTACTTCAAGAAATATTAAAGTGCGTGCTAATTTACAAGGTAAGTTGATACCGGGTGCTTATACAAAAGTGTTCCTAGGAGAGAATCAACAAAAGCCAAGTATTTTAGCTCCTTCTAATATCATCATTCCTGATTCTAAAGTGAAACAGCTTATCCTTGTTAAAAATGGTAAAGCAAAATTTGTCAATGTGGAGACAGGATATCGAACTGCTTCTGGTGTTGAAATTACATCTGGTATTCAAGTTGGAGATAGCTTAATCGTTGCGGGAATGCTTTTTGTAAGAGACGGAAGTGATTTAAAAATTGGGAAGACATTGTCACTTGTTGACATCATCAAGTAGGCTCACAATTAATACATTATTGAGATGAATATATCGGAACTCTCGTTAAAACGTCCAGTGTTAGCCACTGTGATGAATATTGCGATTATCATTTTTGGTTTGGTAGGTTATTCTTTCTTGGCATTGAGGGAATACCCTGCCATTGACCCACCTATCGTTTCAGTGCAAACATCCTATACAGGTGCAAACTCAGAAGTGATTCAAAGTCAAATTACAGAACCTTTAGAAAAAGCGATTAATGGGATCCCTGGTATCAGAACCATCAACTCTTCGAGTTCAGTAGGAAATTCAAATATTTCCATCGAGTTCAACTTAGGTGTGAATTTAGAGACTGCAGCGAATGATGTAAGAGATAAAGTATCACAAGCCACAAGAAGTTTACCTGAAGATATCAATAACCCTCCTGTAGTGTCAAAAGCAGATGCAAGTGGAGATTTTATTATACTACTTACTTTAAGAAGTAAAACCAAAGGATTATTAGAATTAACTGAATACGCTGAGAATGTCTTGCAACAAAGGTTTCAAACAATTGATGAAGTAACAAGTGTTGGAGTTCGAGGTAAGCGTATGTCTATGCGCATTTATCCAAATACAGATTTACTAAATGCATTTGGTATTGCATTCAATGATATTCAAACGGGATTGAATAAAGAAAATGTAGAATTACCTGCAGGTCGTATTTATGGCAATAAATCAGAGTTCATTATTCGTACATTAGGAAGATTATCCACCGAGGCTGATTTTAGAAATATTATTTTAAAAGAAGACCTCAATGGTATTGTGAGGTTGGGTGATGTAGCTAGGGTGGAACTGGGTCCAGACCAAGAAGATCAAGGCTCTTATTTTAACGGGGTACCTGTTGTTTCCTTATACATTTCTCCTCAGCCGGGTGCCAATCAAATTAATATTGCAGATGAATTTTATAAAAGATTAGAAGAAGTAAAAGCACAGAATAAATCCGATATAGAATTTTCAGTTCCTGTTGATAATACCAAGAATGTTCGTCGTGCTTTGTCGGAAGTGAAAGAAACCATTTTAATTTCATTTACGCTGGTGGTATTGGTCATCTTCTTCTTCTTTAGAAATTGGCTCATTGCAATTAGACCTTTGATTGATATTCCAATTTCTTTGATTGCGACTTTCTTTATCATGTACTTAGCTGGTTTCTCTATTAATGTATTGACTTTATTAGCTGTGGTTTTAGCAACAGGCCTTGTAGTGGATGATGGTATAGTCGTCACCGAAAATATTTTCAGAAAATTAGAAGAAGGGCTCCCTATCAAAGAGGCTGCCAGAGAAGGCAGTAAGGAAATTTTCTTTGCAGTCGTATCTACTTCTATTACTTTGGCAGTTGTATTCTTGCCTGTTATTTTCTTACAGGGTTTTGTAGGTTCCTTATTCAAAGAATTTGGTGTTGTGGTGGCAGGTGCTGTATTGGTTTCAGCATTTGTGTCTTTAACCATTACGCCAGTATTGAATGTGTACCTGAACAGAAATGGCGGTAAACATGGTAAATTTTATGAGCAAACAGAGCCCTTTTTCAAAGGAATGGAACAAGGCTATAGAAATGGACTAGCCAAATTTTTACAAATTAGATGGATGGCATGGGTGATTGTAGGTGTTTGCTTTGTGATCATAATTTTAATAGGAAGCAATATCCAAAGCGAGTTGGCACCTCTAGAGGATAAAAGTGCTGTTCGTGTATCCATGTCAGGTGCTGAAGGAAGTAGTTATGAAGACTTAAGAACGGATATATTGAAAGCCGTTCGCATTATGCAAGACTCCGTACCCGAGCATGCATTTACTTGGGTTAGTGTCCCTTCGTGGGGTGGAGGAAGCACTGGTGCATCTGGTAGATTTGGCATGGTGGATATCAATGAAAGAACAAGAACGCAGTCTGAAATTGTAGCTGATTTAAATAAGAAATTTAAACGCTTTAAAAATGTTCGACTTTTCTCAATAGAAGAGCAAACCATTTCAGTTGGTATGATGTCTCGAGGTTCTTTACCTGTTCAGTATATCATTCAAAACTTAGATTTTCAAAAAATAAGAAAAGTCATCCCTGAGTTTTTAGAAGCAGCTAGAAAAGATAAGACCTTCCAAAATGTGGATGTGAATCTAAAATTCAATAAACCAGAATTAGATTTGACGATCGATCGTATGCGTGCCAAGGATCTTGGTTTATCTACAGCAGATATATCACAAGCATTACAGTCTGCATTTAGTGGGGCACGTGCTGCCTATTTCATTTTGAATGATCGTCAATATGAAGTCATTACACAGGTATCTAAATCGGATCGTAACACGCCTACAGATATCAATAAAATTTATATCAGAAATAGTCGTGGCGAAAATATTCCTATCTCAAGTGTTTTGTCAATAGAAGAGAATAGCAATCCTCCAAATCTTTACCACTACAATCGTTTTAATTCTGCTACCATTTCTGCATCTTTAGCAGAGGGAAAAACAATTGGTGATGGAGTGAATGCGATGGATCGCATTGCAAAAGAGCAATTAGATGAAAGTTTCCAAACTGCGTTAAGCGGACCTTCTAGAGACTTCAAAGAAAGTGCTTCAAATACTTCATATGCTTTATTACTAGCGTTGATTTTAATTTATTTAGTCCTTGCGGCTCAGTTTGAAAGTTTCACGGATCCATTCATCATCATGATTACTGTACCATTGGCGATAGCTGGTGCAATGATTTCCCTATGGATGTTGGATCAAACATTAAATATATTTTCACAAATTGGTATCATTATGTTGATAGGATTGGTGACTAAGAATGGTATCTTAATTGTAGAATTTGCCAATAAGAAAAGAGAAAAAGGTTTAGCTATTAAAGAAGCTGTTTTAGAAGCTGCATCGCAACGTCTAAGACCAATATTAATGACAAGCTTAGCGACCGCATTGGGCGCATTGCCAATTGCCATTAGCTTAGGTGCAGCTGCAACGAGCAGAAAGCCTTTAGGTACAGTGGTAGTAGGCGGTCTAATGTTCTCCTTGATTTTAACGTTATTTGTGATCCCTGCAGTGTATACTTATTTGTCTTCTAAGCATAAACGAGTTGTAGACTAATAAGTAAGCATGAAACTAAATACCTTATTGTGTTTTTTAATTTTATTAGCTGCTTGTACAAGTCGTCCTAATGAAAATAAGAATGAAAGTAATAATATTACCGATTGGGCCCCTAGTTTTCATAAGGTAGATGTAGTTAATCCAATTTTAGTTCCCGATACTAGCAGTCGTTTTTTCTGTCCCTTGCAAAATGATACTGTTGCCTGGGAAGCAAAAAATGTTTTAAACCCTACAGCACTTGTAAAAGACGGTAAAGTATATTTATTATACCGTGCACAAGACAGTGCTATGACTTCCCGCATAGGACTTGCCATGAGTGAAGACGGGATTCATTTTAAAAGACAAGCGCAACCTATTTTTTATCCCGCTAAAGATAGCTTTGCTATTTATGAAGGAAAGGGTGGCATTGAAGATCCAAGGATAGTTGAAAATCCGGAGGGTGGTTATATTTTAACCTATACCGCCTATGATGGAAAAACAGCTCGTTTATGTTTTGCCACTACAAAGGATTTGATTCATTTTCAAAAACAAGGCCCTGTATTAGCCCATCCTAAATACATCAATACCTGGTCCAAGTCGGGTGCAATTGTTGCCGAGCGCGTAGGTGAAAAAATGGTTGCAAAAAAAATCAATAACAAGTACTGGATGTATTTTGGAGACACCGATTTATTCATGGCTTACTCCAGCGATTTATTGCATTGGGAAGTGTTGGAAAACGAAGAAAGTAAAAAAATGGTATCGGTCCTTACGCCAAGGCCTGGTTATTTTGATAGCCGATTGGTAGAGCCTGGTCCATTTGCTTTATATACTCCAAAAGGGATTGTGCTGATATATAATAGCAGTAATGCAGCTAATAACAATGACCCCTCAAGTCCAAAATTTACTTATGCAGCAGCACAAGCTTTATTTGATACGGCTGCACCCTATAAACTTATTGATAGAGCTGCGAAGCCTTTTATTCAACCTGACCAACCTTATGAATTAAAAGGAGAAGTGAATAATGTATGTTTTGTAGAAGGCTTAGTGTATTATAAAACTAGGTGGTATTTATATTATGGCACTGCCGATTCTAAGATTGCAGTC
Organism: Sediminibacterium sp.; assembly: GCA_040403925.1. Lineage (GTDB taxonomy): Bacteria > Bacteroidota > Bacteroidia > Chitinophagales > Chitinophagaceae > Sediminibacterium. The sequence goes on from JBBAJV010000002.1 coordinate 96,407, forward strand.
GCTCTTGCTTCCGATCATTAATTACTATTGCTTTATAATTTTCTCCTGCATAAATTTTAAAGTGGCTTTTTCAACACTTACGATATCATTTGAAACGATGGGTGATGCTAGCACATGATTCCCTGTGTTTGGCATAGCCATTTCCATTTTTAAATTGGATGGGGTAGCAAGTTGTTGCATCATTTTTTGAATCGCTTTTACTTTCACTACATTATCCTGATGCGCTTCATCCTTATAATAATACAATGCGAGTGTAGGTTGCTGTATCTTTTTAAAAGTGGCTTCTGTCATCGTTGCTTCTAATAAATTTTGCAAAGCAATAACTGCTTCTATTCTATAATGGCTATTCCAATATTTTGGGTAAGCACTATCCTTGTATTTGATATCAACATAATTGCTTTTTAAAACGGTTCTACCAATTTGCAAACCCCATGGGTTATTTAGTAATGTTGCAGATGAATCAAAAATTTCAATATTTGGTGAATACAAAATCAAGCCTGCAATTTCAGGATAAATAGAAGCTAATTGCAATGCCAAAGTACCACCGGTAGATGTACCCATTAAAATTACTTTTTTACCAAGTTGTTTTCCAATTGCGTAGGCTAATTTTGCAGATTCCCAATATTGATCTGCTGTAAGATTCATTAGATCTTCGGTGGTATCAATACCATGTTCTGCCAATCTAGCTAAGTATAAATTACAATGAAATTGTTTTGCAATATTTTGATGTACTGGATCGCCTTCCATTTGGCTGGCACTAAATCCATGTAAATAAACAATGGCATATTCTGTTTGTGTTTTACTACTGTCTGCCCAAATAATTTTTGCTTGATTATTGAGTTTAATCTTATGGGTTACTTCCATATCTGCAATAGAGGCATCAAGGGCATTGAGACTTGCAACAGTTGGTAAGACCTCGTTCAATACTGGCTTTGGAGGCTGAGGACCTAAAAAATAAATAACAATTAAAGCAAAAAAGGAGAGAATGACTATTTTTAGGATACGCATTTGGTTATTTTTTTTAAAGCTAGTTATTTTGGGGGCCTTAAAAAAATATTTTGCTGATCTAAAACCACTAAATTGCAGTTATGAATAAAGAAAGGTTTTTATCATTGGATGTTTTTCGCGGTATGACAATTTGTTTGATGATCATTGTCAATACACCAGGGGATGCATTGCATACTTTTGCACCTTTTAGACATGCAAGCTGGCATGGATTTACACCCACCGATTTAGTTTTTCCATCCTTTTTATTTGCAGTAGGTAACTCACTTAGTTTTGTTTTACCCAATTTAGAAAAAGCAGGCAGAGCAAAACTGCTTCTTAATATTTTCAAACGTAGTTTTATTTTATTTGCACTAGGCTTTTTAATGTACTGGTTTCCATTTACTGGGGACTTGCAGGATACTAGAATATTTGGTGTATTGCAACGAATTGCACTCGCATACGGATTTGCAGCATTGATTGCCCATTTTATGCATGAAAGAGTAGTCAAGGTTTTGACTGCTGTGCTGTTATTGACCTATTGGTATCTCACTGTGCGTTTTGGCCAATCTGGAGACCCATTCAGTTTAACTGGAAATGCCGTTTTAAGGTTGGATCTATACTTGCTTGGACCAAGCCATTTGTATCATGGTGAGGGCATTGCTTTTGATCCAGAAGGATTGCTCAGCACTTTGCCAGCGATTGTAAATGTATTAGTGGGATTTATCATAGGCAACTTTGTAAAAGCTAGTGGAAAAACCTACGAAGGTTTAACACATTTATTTATGTGGGGTGCTGGCTTTGTGTTTTTGGCATTTATGTGGGATTTTGAATTCCCTATCAACAAAAAACTTTGGACTAGTTCTTTTGTGGTGCTTACAATTGGATTAAATATGATCATATTGGCTACCATCATTTACAGGGTAGACATCCACCGTCAACATCAATTTTCTAGGTTTTTTGAAATTTTTGGTAAAAACTCACTTGTGATCTACCTTTTTTCAGAGATTTTGCTCACCACTTTGAATTTAATTCAGGGGCCTTCTGGCTACAAAACTGCATTTGACTGGTTGTATCAACTAGGAATTACTAGTTTTGACCCTTATTGGGGCTCCCTTTTCTTCGCCATTTCCTTCATGTTGCTTTGCTGGCTAATGGTTTATGTATTAGATAAGTTTAATATATATATTCGTATCTAAAGCTTAATCATCCTTTTTCCCCAATAGTTTTTTTAGGACTGTAAACGGCGTACCTTTGCAGCCTCAAAACAGTACATGGAAATAAGAAACATCGCTATTATCGCGCACGTTGACCACGGTAAAACAACCTTGGTAGACAAAATTTTACACGCAACTAAAGTATTCAGAGACAACCAGGAGACTGGAGACCTAATCATGGATAGCAACGAGTTGGAGCGTGAAAGAGGTATCACTATCTTAAGTAAGAACGCTTCTGTAACCTATAAAGGTGTTAAAATTAACGTGATTGATACACCAGGTCACTCTGACTTTGGTGGTGAGGTGGAGCGTGTTTTGAAGATGGCAGATGGTGTTTGTTTGTTAGTGGATGCTTTTGAAGGACCCATGCCACAAACCCGTTTCGTATTACAAAAAGCATTACAGTTGAATTTAAAACCAATTGTAATCATCAATAAAGTAGACAAAGAAAACTGTCGTCCTGACGAAGTGCATGATGCAGTATTTGAATTATTCTTCAACTTAGATGCAACAGAAGAACAATTGAATTTTCCTACTTTTTATGGTAGCGGAAAAAATGGTTGGTTCAATGAGACACTGACTCAATGTGAAGATATTACCCCTTTGATGGATGGTATCTTAAAGTATGTTCCAGGTCCAGATGTGAAGGAAGGACATACACAAATGCAAATCACTTCATTAGACTATTCTACATTCTTAGGTCGTATTGCTATTGGAAAAGTAGAAAGAGGTACCATCAAAGAAAATCAAAATATTGTTTTGGTGCAAGCAGATGGAAGTATCAAAAAAAGCAAGGTAAAAGAATTATATGTATTTGAAGGAATGGGTAAGCGTAAAGTAACAGAAGTTGTTTCTGGTGATTTATGTGCTGTAGTTGGTTTAGAAGAATTCAATATCGGTGATACCATTGCTGATCCAGAAAATCCTGAAGCATTACCTGTTATTAGTGTAGATGAACCTACAATGAGTATGACATTTAGTATTAACAACTCACCTTTCTTTGGTAAGGAAGGAAAGTTTGTGACTTCTCGACATATTCGTGATCGTTTATTGAAAGAAACTGAAAAGAATTTAGCATTACGTGTAGAAGAAACAGATAGTGCGGATAGCTTCTTGGTATTTGGTCGTGGTATCTTACACTTAGGTGTACTAGTAGAAACAATGCGTCGTGAAGGATATGAGTTGACGGTAGGTAATCCACAAGTGTTGGTGAAAGATATTGAAGGCAAAAAAAATGAGCCATTTGAAATATTGGTAGTAGATGTTCCAAGTGAATTTAGTGGTAAAGTAATTGACTTAGTCACCCAAAAGAAAGGTGAAATGTTAATCATGGAATCTAAAGGCACAATGCAACACTTAGAATTTGATATTCCTTCTAGAGGTTTGATTGGACTTCGTTCTCAGATGTTGACACAAACTGCAGGTGAGGCTGTAATGGCGCACCGTTTCAATGAATACAAGCCTTGGAAAGGGCCAATTCCTGGAAGAAGCAATGGCGTATTGATTGCAAAAACAGGTGGTTTAACAACTGCTTATTCTATTGATAAATTACAAGACAGAGGTCGTTTCTTTATTGAGCCAGGTGAAGAAGTATATGCTGGTCAAGTATTGGCTGAGCATATTAAGCCAGGTGATTTGAATATCAATGCTGTCGAGATGAAAAAATTAACCAACCACCGTGCGAGTGGAAGTGATGATAGCGTTCGTATCACTCCAAAAGTACAATACACATTAGAAGAGTGTATGGAGTATATTCAATTTGATGAGTGTATCGAGGTGACACCAAAGTCGGTTCGTATGCGTAAGTCTTTATTGGATGAGAATGAGCGTAGTAAAGCAACAAAACAATCTTCACAATAAGCATTGCGCTTAAAGTATAAAAAAAGAGTCTCAATGAAAATTGAGACTCTTTTTTTATACCATCATTTTATCTTAATATTCTAATTCGATCAATCTACCTGTTATCGAATATGAATTTAGTGCTTATGCATTTACTGGTTTATTGAGTGTCGCCCACAATAAGTCCTTTAGTTCTATCAGGTTTTTAGAAATAGCAGAAGAGATAAAAATATGAGGAATATTTTCTGGTAATTCTTTTTCGATGGCATCTATTAATTCTTGGTCTAGTAAATCTGTTTTACTAATTGCAATGATGAAGTCTTTTTGTAACAACTCGGGATTGAATGCATTCAATTCATTCTTTAATATTTCAAATTCTTTTTTGTGGTCATTGGAGTCTGCTGGAATTAAGAAAAGCAAAACCGCGTTACGCTCGATATGTCTTAAGAATCGATGGCCTAAACCTTTTCCTTCAGCAGCACCTTCTATGATTCCAGGTAAATCGGCAATACAGAAAGATAGATTGTTTCTATATTCAACCATACCTAATTGAGGTGTCAAAGTTGTAAAAGCATAGTTTGCAATTTTTGGCTTTGCTGCTGTAATGGCTGATAAGAGTGTGGATTTACCAGCATTTGGAAAACCTACCAATCCAACATCTGCAAGTACTTTTAATTCTATTTGTTTCCATCCTTCTATTCCATCTTCTCCAGGTTGTGCATACTCAGGAACTTGTTGAGTAGGTGTGGCAAAATTACAGTTACCCAATCCACCTCGACCTCCTTTCATCCAAACAATTTCTTGTCCATCATGTAACATTTCTGCTTCAATTGCACCAGTTTCTTCGTCTCTTGCGATGGTACCCAATGGGACTTCAATAATGATATCTTCGCCGTCTTTACCGGTACATTTATTTTTAGAGCCATTCTCTCCATCTTTTGCCAATACATTTTTATGATAACGTAAATGCAATAAGGTCCAAAGTTGGGAATTACCCCTAAGGATAACATGTCCACCTCTCCCGCCATCACCACCATCTGGTCCGCCTTTAGCTGTTAATTTATTTCGCAGAAAATGCCTACAACCAGCTCCGCCATGACCACTATGGGCAAAAATGCGGATGTAATCAATAAAATTATTTCTTTCTGACACTTGTTCTTATTATAAGCTACAAAGTTACTACAATCAAGCGGTAAAATAATTTAACTATTGGGCTTTAGGCCATCAATTAAAATAGCCACCATGTTTTGTTCTAATTCCTCTGCGCTGATTTTTTTGGTTGAACGGTGCCAGCTTTCGATGCCACTGACTGCATGTAAAAATATAAGGACCACGGTTGGGGCATCAATCGGCTTGATTTCCTTATTCCTAATCCCTTCTTCAATAATTGCTGCCAATCTTTTACGATACACCCTTCTTTGATTTTGGTAATTGGATAAGTAAGGATCAGAAAGGTGTTTCCATTCTCTATCGCTTACATATACTTCTTCATAATGATGTATCATCTCTACGATATGGAATCGTAGGATCTTTTCCATTTTTTTTAATGAACTAATTTGTTCTGATTCTATTTCATCAATTTTTAATACAAAACGATTGGCTACATTGAATACCAATTCATGCAATAACTCACTTTTAGATTTGATATGATTGTACAAACTTGCAGCTTCCACACCAACAGCCTCTGCTAAATCGCGCATACTTGCCGCTTTATAGCCCTTTTCTCTAAAAAGTGTAGCCGCTTTACGCACAATTACGTCTTTTCTGGACCCGTTTTTTTCCGTTTTGATTCTAGCCATGATGTTATTTTGTACGTTAATTTGCACAAAATTATCGAATAAAAACGAAGGTTTTGGTTAATTTTTGATAAATTATTGAATTTTGTTAGTTTTTGGTAATCAACTAGTTACATTCATAGAAGTATTTCGATTTAGAATGCTTTGGGAGGGAAGGCTTAAAAATCGTAGTTTCGCAACTTAAAATCAAAAAAACACACATGTCTTTAGTAGTCGTTGGATCTATGGCTTTTGATGCCATTGAAACTCCTTTTGGGAAAAGTGATAAAATTATTGGTGGAGCAGCAACTTATATTGCATGGTGCGCTTCTAATTTCACCACAGTGAAACAAATTTCGGTGGTTGGTGGAGATTTCCCCCAAGCACAATTAGATGCTTTGACTGCAAGAGGTGTCATTTTGGAAGGTGTGCAAATTAAAAAAGACGAAAAAACTTTTTTCTGGAGCGGTAAATATCATTTAGATATGAATACGCGTGATACTTTGGAAACACAATTAAATGTATTGGAAAATTTCCAACCAGTTGTGCCAGAAAGTTATCAGGATTGTGAAATTTTAATGTTAGGAAATTTGGTACCTGCTGTACAAAGTAGTGTCATTAAACAAATGAGAAATAGACCAAAATTAATCGTGATGGATACGATGAATTTTTGGATGGAAATTATGATGGATGACTTGAAGCATACCATTAGTTTAGTAGACATTTTAATGGTAAACGATAGTGAAGCGAGACAATTGAGTGGGGAGTATAGCTTGGTAAAAGCTGCAAAAAAAATCATGCAAATGGGTCCAAAATATGTGATCATCAAAAAAGGTGAACACGGTGCTTTATTATTTCATCAAAACGAAGTCTTCTTTGCGCCTGCATTGCCATTAGAGGAAGTTTTTGATCCAACTGGCGCTGGTGATACCTTTGCAGGTGGCTTTGTAGCGCATTTGGCAAAAACAAAAGACATTTCATTTGAGAACATGAAGACTGCAATTATTTTAGGAAGCGCAATGGCAAGTTTTTGTGTAGAGAAGTTTGGTACAGAGCGTTTGACAGAGATTAGTGTAGAAGATATCAAAGAACGTGTTGCTTCTTTTGTTCAGTTGGTGAACTTTAATATTGAGTTGGTTTAAGATTATTTTTTTTAATTAAGAATATGAAAGTTGCAGTAGTTGGCGCCACAGGTTTAGTAGGCACTAAAATGTTACAAGTACTTGCTGAGCGCAATTTCCCTGTGACTGAATTAGTGCCAGTTGCATCTGCAGGTTCTGTAGGCAAGGAAGTTAGCTTTAAGAACAATTACATTAAAGTTGTGGGTATGGAAGATGCTATTGCAGCAAAACCTACTATAGCAATTTTTTCTGCAGGCGGATCTACATCATTAGAGTGGGCGCCAAAATTTGCTGCTGCTGGTATTCGTGTCATTGATAATTCTTCGGTATGGAGAATGGATCCAACAAAAAAGTTAGTGGTACCAGAGGTGAACGCCTCCGTGTTAACTGCAGCTGATTTTATCATTGCGAATCCTAACTGTTCGACCATACAAATGGTGGTTGCATTGCAACCTTTACACGAAAAATACAAAATCAAAAGAGTTATTGTAAGCACCTATCAAAGTGTGACTGGAACTGGCAAACAAGCTGTGGATCAATTATTCAGCGAGCGTAAAGGTGAAATCATATCTGAAGACCAAATGGCCTATAAATATCCAATCGATTTAAATGTGATTCCTCAAATTGATATGTTCCTTGAGAATGGGTATACAAAAGAAGAAATGAAAATGGTCAATGAGACTTGCAAAATTATGCAAGACGACAAGATTAAGGTAACCGCTACTACCGTGCGTATTCCAGTCGTTGGCGGACATAGTGAAAGTTTGAATGTAGAATTTCATAATGAATATGATTTAAAAGAATTGACTGCTTTATTGGCACAAGCGCCTGGCGTAGTGGTGCAACAAGATGATGCTGCACAATTTTATCCAATGCCATTATGGGCACATGAGAAAGATGATGTTTTTGTGGGTCGTTTGCGCAGAGATGAAACTCAAGCGAAGACTTTAAATATGTGGATTGTAAGTGATAACCTACGTAAAGGCGCTGCTACCAATGCAGTTCAAATAGCAGAGTACTTGTTGTCAAAAGGCATCATCTAAAAAAGGTATTACTATTATTAATAAACAAGAAGAAGGCAATTCAATTTTGAGCGAAAAATTAGGATTTCGAATTGCTATTTATTAATTCAATGAAATCGGTTTCACTTATTATTTTTATAGAGGCTATTTTTTTTGCTTTCTCTAATTTGCTTCCAGCATCTTCTCCAACAATTAAATAATTTAATTTACTACTTACCCCACTAAGGATATGCCCGCCTTTTGCTTCCACCATGGCTTCTGCATCCGAACGCTTGAGTTGTGTTAAAGTTCCAGTAAATAAAAAATTTAATCCTGTAAGTGATCCATCCGTTTTTTGATGATTGGTTTGCTCCACATTTAATCCCAATTGTATTAGAGACTCAATCATATGGAGCTGAATTGGATCGTGAAAAAACTGAACAATACTACTTGCCACTTTAACACCTATATCTTCGAACTCCAATAATTGCTCCTCGGTGATGCGCGTCAAATCAAGTATATGGTTGATTTTGCTTGCAATTGTTTTTGCAGTCGTTTCTCCCACAAATCGAATTCCTAAAGCATAAATGAATCTATGCAATGGCTGTTGTTTAGAGACTTCGATTGAAGTTGTTAGATTATCTACACTCTTTTTTCCAAATCCTTCCAATTGTCCAATCTGCTCAAAGTTCAAAGTATAAATACCAGGAATGTCTTTTAGTAAACCTAGCTCAAAGAATTTTTTAATATTGGCCTCGCCTAAATTTTTAATATCCATAGCGTCCTTACTCACAAAATGTGCAATGCGTTCTATAATTTGTGCGCTACAGTTGATATTATTACACCTCCAAACTGCTTCTGTACTTTCTTTAACCAATGCATTAGCACAAACAGGACAATGGGTTGGAAATTGAATCTTTTTTTCAATGCCTGTTCTAAGACTTGAAATGGAATGGACGATTTGTGGAATCACATCACCAGCACGTTCAATAATAACCGTGTCGCCTAAAAGCAAATCCTTTTCAATGATATATTCTTCGTTATGGATAGAAATACTCGAAACAGTTACACCTCCAATGGCCACCGGTTTTAATTTAGCTACGGGTGTGACTGCCCCAGTTCTGCCCACTTGAAATTCTACATGCTCTAAAACTGTGGTGGCTTGTCTTGCTTTAAATTTATAGGCAATGGCCCATCTTGGATGGTGCGATGTCATGCCTAATTTTTCTTGCAATGCTAGATCGTTGACTTTAACCACTAAGCCGTCTATCTCATAAGGTAATTGGTCTCTTCCAGATTCGGCAATAGCACAGTAATCAATGACATCTTGTATTTTATTTACAACTTGTTTTTCTTTTTCGGGCGACCTAAAACCCATATTCCATAAAAATTCCAGTGTTCCACTATGTGTTTTTAAAAGCGTATTCACCGTTTTTCCAGGGATGGGCAAGGTATAACTGACATGATAGATGAACGCATCTAAATTTCTTTCTGCCACTTCCTTTGGATCTTTCATTCTTAAACTGCCCGATGCAGCATTTCTTGGATTAGCAAGTGGTGACTGTTGCTTTAATTTTAATTTGACATTAAAATCATCAAATGCTTTTTTAGTCATAATCACTTCGCCACGAATTTCAATTTGTTGAATGCCATTTTCTGCAAGTGGAATTTGCAAAGGAATGGATCTAATTTGTTTGATGTTGTTAGTGATGTCTTCTCCTTCTACACCATCTCCTCTGGTAGAGGCGCGCACCAAAAGATCGTTTTCATAAATTAATGAAATACTAGCGCCGTCAAATTTTGGCTCAACACAATAAGTAATGGCATCGAGGCCAGCACTTTCTCTTGCTTTACGGTCAAAATCATTAAGGTCCTCAGCATTATAGCTATTCTCTAAGCTTAACATCGGAACCAAATGTGGTACCGTTTCAAAATTGCTATTCAAACTATTGCCCACTCTTTGACTTGGTGAGTCAGGGGTAATTAAAGAAGGGTCTGCGGCTTCTATAGACAATAAGGCTTGAAAGAGTTGGTCATATTCATAATCACTAATCAAGGGCTCGTTGACTACATAATATTGGTATTCATGAAAATGTAATACCTTTTTTAAAGTAGTTAAATCAATGCTTAAAGGAGCTGTTAAAAACTGCTTTGTTGTTTGTTGTAATGCTAGTATTTGTGCTTTATCGTACATGGGCGAAAATCTTCGCTAAAGTACAAACTTTAGCGCTTGCAAGCTCATTATTTAATACCTTTGTGGACTAAATAATGGTATACTTATGTTGTATTCAATGACAGGTTACGGAAGGGCAGAAATGACATTTAACGATAAAACACTCTTGGTGGAAGTCAAGTCTTTAAACGGAAAGCAATTTGACGTTCGTTTAAACATTCCTTCCATCTTAAAACCAATTGAAGTTGAAATTAGAAATACATTAAATGAACACTTATTTAGAGGTAGTGTTGAGTGCTCCATTTTTGTTAGATCCAATGGTGCTTCAAAACCGGTCAATATCAATAAAGAGTTAGCAAAATCCTATTACCAACCCATTGTTGAACTAGCAGATGAACTAGGCATTGGCAAGGAAAATATTTTGAGTACATTATTGAAAATGCCAGATGTAGTATCCTCTACCAACGAAATTTTATCAGATGAAGAAAAACAAGCCATTTGTAATTTATTAAAACAAGCCATTGATTTATTGAATATTCATAGACAAGAGGAAGGAAAATCAATCGAGCTGGATTTGCTTGAACGTGTTGCAGGTATTGAAGCGCAACAGGCGTCGATTGCCGTGCTTGAACCGAATAGAAGAAATAAAATTAAAGACGGCTTGATTAAATTATTAGAACAAAATGTAGGGCCAGATAAGTATGACAACAATCGTCTTGAGCAAGAATTGATTTACTATATCGAAAAAATTGATATTTCAGAAGAGCGTGTTCGTTTAACAAACCATTGCGCCTATTTTAAATCGATCCTTGCAGAAAAAGATCCAAACAAAGGAAAAAAATTATCTTTTGTGTTACAAGAAATGGGTAGAGAAATCAATACAACCGGGTCTAAGGCCAATGATGTAGACATTCAAAAAGCAGTCATTGTTATGAAAGATGAATTAGAAAAAGCGAAAGAACAAATCTTAAACGTATTATAAATGGGGAAGTATTATCGTATAGTTTGTGGTATCTGTTTTTTAATCAGCATAGCTGCTTGTCAAACAATACCCTTATCTGAACAAAATACAATTCATCCAGACCATCAATGGAATAGTGCCAAGCCAGAAAAATATTTATTTAATATCACCGATACCAATCAATTGTATAAAATTGTTTTTGTCATCAGACACCATAATGCGTATCATTATAAAAATATCTGGATTGAGCTGAGTCATAGTAGCACTGCAGATCAATCTAAAACAGAAACATTCAATTTGAATTTAGCGAATGATCAAAAAGGTTGGCTAGGCACAGGAATGGATGATATCTTTGATCAACGTATTCCATTGTATTCAAAGCCAGTTAAATTAAAGTATGGCATGCATACCTTTACCATCAAGCATACGATGCGTGAAGATCCGCTACAAAATATTTTATCTACAGGCATACGAATAGAAAAAGCTAGTTTATAAAATGAATATGCGTTTTTCCATATCAAAATTAGTATGGGTTAGAATTATTTATTGGCTATTTCTAACCTATATGGTCGCTGCGTTTATTTGGTGGTATGTGGCCCTAGTTAAGCAAAATGATTTACTGACTGCCACAAAAATTGAAACCCTTACTGCAAGAGGTGTAATAGATCAAGCGCAAATTGCATCTATAGAAGCCTTTGCTACTCGAAAAACGAAACAATATGTTGGAGAGGGCTTGACATTTTTATTACTATTTCTTTTGGGTGCTATTTATGTATACCGTTCATTATTGAAGCAATTAAAATACTCGACTTTACAACAAAATTTTATGATGGCGGTCACGCATGAACTCAAGACGCCGATAGCAGTCACGCAATTAAATTTAGAGACGATTGTAAAAAGAGATTTACAACCTGCGCAACAACAACATTTAATCGAGAATACACTTAAAGAAACAAAACGATTAGACGCTTTGTGTAACAATATTTTATTGGCTTCACAATTCGAAATGGGACAATATCAAAATAATAAACAAATGGTGGATCTTTCTGCCATTACAGTTCAATGTATACAATCTTTTGAAGAACGATACTCAAATAGAAACTGTATTCCTTCAATTGATGCATCTATTCAGCTTCAAGGTGAACCTTTATTATTACAATTAATGATTAATAATTTATTGGACAACGCCAATAAATATGCAGCTCCTGAGACACCTATTTGTATTGACTTGCATGCAGTTGGAACAAGCATTGAGTTGACTATCAAAGACCAAGGAATTGGAATTGCATTAGAGGAAAGATCAAAAGTATTTGAAAAATTTTATAGAGTGGGTGCAGAACAAACCAGAACAACCAAGGGTACTGGATTGGGATTGTATTTATGTAAAAAAATTGTCACATTCCACGATGGCGCTATTTTCGTCAAGCCAAATCAACCCAAAGGAAGTATTTTTATGGTCCAACTTAAGGCAGATTAAACATGCAAAAACATAGTATCTTATTGGTGGAAGACGAAGAACATCTTCATGAGGCCTTGAAGCTAAATTTAGAGATGGAGGGGTATGAGGTGGATTCTGCATTTGATGGTGGGGATGCTTTAAAGAAAATCCAATCTGCTCATTATGATCTACTGATTTTGGATATTATGTTGCCTTCTCTGGATGGCTTTAGCATCACAGAACGTATGCGATTGAATAATAATCAAACGCCCATTTTAATATTAAGTGCAAAAAATACAAGTGCCAATAGAGTACAAGGATTAAAATTGGGTGCGGATGACTATTTAACCAAGCCATTTAATTTAGAAGAATTGCTTTTAAGGGTTGCAAAACTGATACAGAAAAACCTGCAACAAACCAATGCGTCACCGCAGATGGATAGCTACCAATTTAAAGGTCATACCATCGATTTCAACGCTTCAGAGGGGTTGCTTGCTTCAGGGCAAAAGATCACCCTTACAAAAAGAGAATTGTTATTATTAAAATTACTCATTGAGCATAAAAATAATGTAGTCACAAGGGAAAAGATCCTGCAATTGGTCTGGGGCTACCAAGTTTACCCAAATACCAGAACCATCGATAATTTCATTCTTAATTTTAGAAAGTACTTCGAAATAGACCCAAAGCATCCAAAACACTTTATTTCCATGCGTGGGGTAGGCTATAAATTCCAAGATTAATCCCCCTTAAGGCAATGTTTGGGCAAAATTTGCGTTATTATTTATAGATAATTTTAGCCCATGTCATTGTCCTCTATCCAAGACTTTGTAGAACCTATTAACCTGTCTTTCTTGTCAAAGGACGAAGGTTATCGGGATACCCAGCTTGGCAAGCATATTAAATCTTATGAAAATCAACTGCCTGATATCAAGGATGCGGATATCGTATTGATTGGTGCAGGCGAGTGCAGGGGCGCTGGATTTGCATTGAATGGCTTTGAAGCAGCCAATGCGGTTAGAGCGGCTTTATACAATTTATATTATTGGCATGCCCAGGTGACGATTGCAGATATCGGAAATGTAAAACTTGGGCAGTCTATTCAAGATAGTTATGCTGCATTAAGAACAGTAATTGCAGAATTGATCCTTCAAAATAAAAAAGTAGTTATCATGGGTGGATCTCATGACCTCACCTTGCCTCAATACCATGCTTATACTGCGATTCCAACCTTAGTGAATGCGGTGGTGGTAGATGCTAAAATCGATCTAGATTTAGAAGCTAGGTTGCCATCGGATCATTTTTTAGAAGAATTATTCACAGGCTTACCGAATCATTTAAACCATTACGCACATATCGGTTTTCAAAGTTATTTTATGCATCCGCATATGCTTGAAACAATTGATAAGCTAAGGTTTGATTGTTTTAGATTGGGCGTGGTCCGTGAAAGTATCGAAGAGATGGAGCCAGTCATAAGAGATAGTCACATGATGAGTTTTGATATCAGTGCCATCCAACATGCACAAGCGCCTGCTAATATCATTACATCCAATGGTTTTAATGGAGAAGAAGCCTGCGTATTGATGCAATATGCAGGGATGAGTTGGAAAACAAGTTCAATTGGCTTATTTGGATACCAGGCAGAACTAGACCACCATGGATTAACAGCGATTCAGATGGCGCAAATGATCTGGTATATTATTGATGGTGTGCATCGTGGTAAAAAAGAAGCACCATTGACTGCCTTAGATCGTTTTAAAGAATTTCAAATTGCTTTTTCAGATATTGATACACAGTTTTTACAAAGTAAAAGCACAGGGAGATGGTGGATGAAATTACACAGTGGAGAATGGATGCCTTGTAGTTACAAGGATTATTTAATAGCTTCTAATAACGAAATCCCAGAAAGATGGCTAAGAGCATTAGAAAGAGAGTAAACCCATTTAAGTTTGAAAATTGGTTAAAGTTATTATTCATTGTAGTAGCATCAGCAATGATTTTAAGTGCCTGTTCAGTGCGCCAAGCGCAAAAAACATTACTAAGTGCTGAAGGAGTGAAGGGCGCGCATATTGGAATCGCTATTTACAATGATACAAAGGGACAGTGGCTGACCAAATACCAGAGCGATCATTATTTTACACCAGCAAGTAACACAAAAATATTAGCAACTTATTTAGGCCTTCAATTTCTTGGGGATTCCTTACCAGGATGGAAAATGGCAGAAAATGCGGATACTTTATTTTTAATGCCATTGGGGGATCCTAGTTTTATGCACCCTGAATTTAGTTATCAACCGGTAGTAGACTTAATAAAAAATACAAAAAAGCAAGTTGTAATCGTTGCCAATCAACAACAAGATCATTTTGAATTATTTGGAAGAGGCTGGTCCTGGAGTGATTATGACCAAGATTATCAACCAGAAAGAAGTAGGATGCCTATTTATGGAAATGTGGCGCATTTTTACCAAAGCAATCAAAAAATCACTTCCATTAAGCCTTTCTATTTTTTTAGAGACAATGTAGATTTAGATAAAGTGGAAGAAAAAAACTGGACAAGAAATATTTCTGGGAATCGTTTTTACACTACCAACGAAAGCAATAAAAGTAAATATTTTCAAGTACCCTTTACCCAACAATACGCCCCTTTGCTACTAGCGCTAGACTTATTGAGTGATACCTTAGGCAAACATATCGAATTTCAAAATTATATTGCAGGAACAACAAATGGTATCAAGATGATCAAAACTGTGTCAACAGATAGTTTGTTAAAAATAATGATGTTCCGAAGTGATAATTTTTATGCAGACCAAATTGTGTTGATGGCAAGTGAAAAATTATTAGGCAAAATGGATGATGCAGCATTGATAGATACAGTCTCTAAAACATTTTTTTCAAATTTACCTCAGCGTATGCGTTGGGTAGATGGAAGTGGTTTAAGTCGATACAATTTAAACACGCCTGAAAATTATATTGCTATTTTACAACAGATGCAAGCTAAGTTTGGAGAAGCACGTGTTAAAAATATTTTTGAAAAGGGAGGAGAAGGTACGATTGCTGCCTACTATAAAAATTTCCCAGGAACCATGTATGCTAAGACAGGCACTTTGGGAGGACAAGTAGCATTGAGTGGATTCATCTATACACCGAAGCAGCAAAAATTATATTTTTCCATATTGGTGGCAAACCATATGAGCCCAACAAGTACTCAGGTTAGAAGGGCGGTTGAAACTTATTTAACGAGCGTTACAAAAGGATTGTAGTGAGCGAAATTCAATTTATTCCCTAATCTCTTATAGGTAGTTTTACTAAAAAATAGCACTTTCTTTACTTGCTAAACAATCGATCTAGATAATCTTCATTGAATTCAATGAAGGTAGGCGCTCCAGAAGCAGTAGTATTTGGAATATCACATTCACTTAGTGATTCAATTAATCCATGCATTTCCTTTTGTCCTAAATTTTGACCTGCTTTGATGGCCATTTGACGTGCCATACATCGAATTAATTTTTCTCTTTTACTGAATTTTAAATCGGCACTAAAATGTTTGAACTGTTCTAATAAAAGTTCGATGGCGTTTTTTTCGTTTCCAGCAAGAACATCTGCTGGGATGCCTTGAATGATAAAACTATTTTGGCCAAAAGCTTCTATTTCATAACCAATATTAGCTAGATCTTCCACCATCTCTTCAAGCAATAAAGCGTCACTTGCACTTAATTCCAATACAACTGGGAATAAACTTTTTTGTGTGGCATGGGGTTGTGCACTTGCTTTTTGATACTTTTCGTACAAGACCCTTTCATGTGCTAATTGTTGATGGATAATAATTAAGCCACTCTTAGTAGGTGCAATGATATAGGTTAGATGTAGCTGTATTAAATATGCATCTTCTGGAACAGACAAGGATGCATCTTCTTTGTATAAGCCCATCGAGGAAGGTTTCACAATGAATGCTTGATTTGCAGCAGGTATTTCAGTAAAAAAATTTTTCCAATCCTGCTGTCCTGATTGCCCAGTTTTTGGAATTAAATGAGCTTGATTTTTTTGTGTAAAGCCTTCATACAATGACTTTCTAGAAGTTTCCTGGACTTGGCTTTCCGAAAATGGTTTTTGAATCGCATCCAATTGTTGAATATTAGCATCTAAAGAGAAATCCAAAGAAGGTGCAATGCTAAATTGAGCCAATGCGTGTTTGACAGCTGCTTGAACAAATGCATAGATGATCTTATCGTCTTCGAATTTAATTTCTTGTTTAGTTGGATGTACATTGATATCTACTTTCGATGGGTCTACATCGATGTATAAAATATAACTAGGGAAACTATCTTTTGCGATTAAACCATCAAATGCATTGGCGATGGCGTGGTGCAAATAGGCGCTCTTAATGAATCTTCTATTGACAAAAAAGTATTGGTCGCTTCTTGTTTTTTTTGCAGTCTCTGGCTTACCAACAAAACCGGAAATAGTTAAGTAGTCCGTGTGTTCTCCTACTGTCACCAATTTACTTTGATAAGGATTGCCTAATACTTGAATAGCTCTTTGTTTAAAGCTGCCTGCATCCCAATGGTAGACTTCTTGACCATTGTTGTTTAAATTAAAATAGATTTCAGGGAAAGCCAATGCCACCCTTGTAAATTCCTCTAGTATATGTTTAAGTTCTGCGGAATTGCTTTTCAAAAAATTTCTTCTGGCAGGCACATTGAAAAATAAATTTTTCATACTGATACTGGTGCCGACAGCTGTGGCAACTGGAGAGGTGGATATCACTTTACTATTTTCAATGGAAACTTCTGTACCAACTTCGTCTTCTGGTCTTTTTGTTTTTAATTGCACTTGTGCCACCGCGGCAATAGATGCCAAGGCCTCACCTCTAAAACCCATGGTGCGTATTTGAAATAAATCCTCGATCACACTTATCTTACTAGTTGCATGTCTGGCAAAAGCATTATGG
Organism: Sediminibacterium sp.; assembly: GCA_040403925.1. GTDB lineage: Bacteria > Bacteroidota > Bacteroidia > Chitinophagales > Chitinophagaceae > Sediminibacterium. Next base: position 113,860 of record JBBAJV010000002.1, read on the forward strand.
GCGTCTTTTTCAGACATCCCCTTGCCATTGTCAATCACCTGAATCAGTGACTTGCCTGCCTCGTTAATAATCAATCTAATTTCAGTAGCTTCTGCATCTACCGCATTTTCCAATAATTCCTTGACAGCACTGGATGGTCTTTGTATGACTTCGCCTGCTGCAATTTGATTGGCAATATGATCTGGAAGTAAATGAATTGTTTCGGCCACTTATTTAACTATTTTGAAGTGTGTAAAAGTAGTAAATTTGCGTCTTAATAAAGCACCTTATGCATAGAACAGCCGACATCCAAAAATTAAGCCATAAATACCTTCCAGCCGACTTTGTGATAACAGATTGGGCAAGTTTGGAGCCCTTTTTCCAGGAATTGAAAGAACGACCTATCCTTTCGGTCGAAGATTTAGAGGCATGGTTGACAGATTTGAGTGAATTGGAAGCTTGTATCAGTGAAGATGCTTGTTGGAGACAAATAAAAATGACCTGCGATACGACAGATAAAAGCTTAGAAGATGCGTTTACTTTTTTCTGTATGGAAATTCAACCTCAGATGCAACCCTATGCAGATGCATTGAATAAAAAATTAATTCAATCCCCTTTTACTGCAGGGTTAGATCAAGCTAAATACCATACCTATTTAAGGTCAGTCAAAAAAAGCATTGAGTTGTTTAGAACAGAAAATATCCCAATTCAAGCAGAGTTAAGTGTATTACAACAACAATACGGTGTTATTGCAGGCAAGATGACCATCGAAGTGGGCGGTAAAGAATATACTTTACAACAAGCCGCACAATTTTTAGAAAATGAAGACCGCGCATTTAGAGAAGATGTCTATCGAAAAATTCAAACAAGAAGACTGCAAGACCAGGAAGCAATGCACGACTTGTTTACAAGCTTGGTACAAAAAAGACACCAAGTGGCTTTGAATGCGGGCTTTGAAAATTATCGTGATTATAAGTTTGCAGAATTAGGTCGTTTTGATTATACGAAAGAAGATTGTTTTCAATTTCATGAGGCAGTTAAGCTCCATGTCATGCCTTTAATTGAAAAAATTTATACACGCAAAAAAGAAAAACTAGGCGTAGATGCTTTAAAGCCTTGGGATTTAGAGGCAGAACCTGCTGGTACCAAGCCTTTGCGTCCATTTACAGACGGGAAAGATTTATATGAAAAATCTGTGGCCTGCTTTGAACAAGTGGATCCTTTCTTCGCAGATTGTTTAAGAAAGATGAATGAGCTTAAACATTTTGATCTTGAAAGTAGAAAAGGTAAAGCACCAGGTGGATACAATTGTCCATTAGCAGAATCAGGGGCACCATTTATATTCATGAATGCAGCTGGTCAGATGAGCGATGTCACTACAATGGTCCATGAGGGCGGGCATGCAGTGCATTCCTTTTTATCTCATACCTTATCATTAAGTGCATTTAAAGAATATCCTATGGAAATTGCCGAAGTGGCAAGTATGTCGATGGAATTATTTAGCATGCAGCACTGGCAACCGTTTTTTGAAAAAGAAGCAGATTTAAAAAGAGCCATAGAGCATCAACTAGAAAGAACAATTACTATTTTCCCTTGGATTGCAATCATTGATAAATTTCAACATTGGGTGTATACGCATCCTGCACATACCATTGAGCAAAGAACCAATGAGTGGCAAAATATTGTAAAAGAATTTTCATGCAAGACCTTAAACCAGTCTGGTTTAAAAGAATTTAGAGGGATAGGATGGCAAAGACAATTGCATTTATTTGAAGTACCATTTTATTATATCGAATATGGTATTGCACAGTTAGGGGCGATAGGTATGTGGATGCAGTATCAAAAAAATCCTACACAAGCATTAGAAAATTATATGAATGCTTTAGCTTTGGGTGGAACAAAGACCTTACCAGAATTGTATAAAACTGCAGGCTTAGAATTCAATTTCTCTCCTGAGTATGTTAAAAATTTGATGGAATTCACCAATCAAGAACTTGAAAAATTATAGTATTAATTTAAAAATTGAATCAAATGAAAAAAATAAGCTGTGTAATTTTATTGAGTATGCTCACATGCATTGTAGTAGCACAAAAACCTAGTACGGCACCTACTGGAAAATCAGATCCTGTAATGCCAGTTTATTTAGTGGATGGAGTGGAAACACCCTATGCTAAAGTGGTTAAAATCAATACAGCATTGATTGCCTCTATGGATGTATACAAAGGCCCTGATGCGATTGCGAAATTTGGAGCAAAATACAAACACGGTATCGTATTGGTGAAATTAAAAAAATCAACTAAAAAATAATTGAATATTGAAGTTTAAAAAAAAGACCTCGAAGTTTCGAGGTCTTTTTTTT
>JBBAJV010000002.1:116297-152787 GCA_040403925.1 Sediminibacterium sp.
CCCTGAGGTCGGGGTCCATTTTGGTTTGGCCCCTGAGGTCTATTCCCTTGAGGTCTCGGTCCGTTTGGTCCTTGTGGACGCGGTCCATTTTGATTCGGTCCCTGAGGTGCTCTATAATTTCTTTCTTGATCTCTTCTGCGTCGATCGTTCTTTTCTAATGAGCGTAAACTTATCTGACCTACTAACTCTACAAATTCAGGTTCTACTTCTTTATTCTTACTAGTGATTTCTACAGCTTCTAATTCTTCTACCGCAATACCTTGTTGATTCAGTTTTTTAATTTCCTTAACGCGCTCAATTGTTAATGGAAAATGCTTGGTATTGTTAGGAAGGGTATACCACATTAAATTCTTGAAAATATCTTTCTTGATTAGAAAGGCAGTTCCCATGGCAGTTTGTAAATTGTCTGCGTAGTCAGGAAATGCTTGCAATGCATCTAAATAAGTATCTAATTCAAAATTCAAGCAACATTTTAAACGACCACATTGGCCACTTAACTTTGTTTGGTTGATGGATAAATTTTGATAACGTGCAGCAGTGGTGTTGACACTTTTGAAATCGTTTAACCAAGTACTACAACAAAGTTCACGACCACAACTTCCAATACCTCCAACTTTTGCTGCTTCTTGACGAATACCTATTTGGCGCATTTCTACTTTTACTTTAAACTCATTTGCGAACATACGGATGAGTTCTCTAAAGTCAATTCGATCATCTGCTGTGTAGAAAAAAGTACCTTTTTTGCCATCCGCCTGCAATTCGATCTCACTTAATTTCATCTGTAATTTCAAATCTCTTGCATACGCCCTACTTTTAGCCAACATGTCTGATTCTCTACCCTTACTTATTTTAAAGGTCTCAATATCTTTATCTGTACTTGCTCTAAGGATTTTTTTGATCTCTGGATGAAATTCATCCGTGCCGCTTTTTTTCAATTGCATACGAACCAGTTCTCCAGTCAAAGAAATTTCTCCAACGTCAAAACCGTTTACGCCTTCAATTGTCACATAGTCTCCTTTTTCAAAAATTTGGAAAGTAGGGTTTCTAAAAAAATCTTTTCGGCTTCCTTGTTTGAAGCTTACTTCTACTACCCTACATTGGCTTGCTGTGTCATCCACAGGCAAGTCTCTTAACCAGTCATGTACATTTAATCTATTACATCCACCTGTACTACAGCCTCCGTTACTTTTGCAGCCATTGGGCGTACCCGTGCCACATGATCCACATCCCATATATATAAATTCTAACTGTTATTAATTGAAATACCCGACACCCATTCCCATCAAATCCCTATTCCCTGTATTGGTGTCTATGTCAAAATTAAGGTTTTGTTGCGAATGATATGATAGAACTTGATGCCCATTGCCATAAATAACATCTTTGCATTGGCATTTCGCTCTATATAATAGACTGCTTTGTCTAATTCTTGTATAATGGCCTCTAATTGACCAACTCCAGCAATTTTATTGATTCTGAGGGCAAAATCCTTTAAATCTGGGTCTAAAGGTAGGTCTGCACCCAATACTTTGATGCGGATGCTTTGCTCAAGCAAGTGGTTAAAATATTTCAGGAACTGTTTTTGCTGCTCCCTACCCAGTTTACTGACCTCGTCTACCCATTTCATTTGAGCCAAAGGGCCATTTTTAAGAATGGCATTGAGCCAGTCCCTTATTTGGTCTAAAAAATCGCTATCACTATGTTGTACTAAATGAAGTGCTTCTCTGTAATTACCATCCGACATGGCTGCAATAAGTTGTGCTTTTTCTGGACTTAGTTTTGCTCTTTGCTCCAGTGCGCCTGCAATATCTGTATTGCTTAATCTTGGTACTCTAATAAATTGGCATCGACTAATGATGGTTGGGAGAATCTGTTCCTCGGAATTGGCTACCAATAAAAAAATCGTATCTGCTGGTGGCTCTTCAATCAGTTTTAATAATTTATTGCCTTCCTTGCCCAAGTATTCTGGCATCCACATCACAAGGACTTTGAAAGGGCTTTCAAAACTTTTGAAACTTAATTTTTTAATGATTTCAGCACATTCGTCTGCACTAATATTGCCTTGCTTATTTTCTGCTTTAATAAATTGCAACCAGTCAAATACATTGCCATAAGGATAACCCTGCACAAATTCTCTCCACTGCTCCATAAAATTAGCACTGATATTTTTTTGACCAGGTTTCTCTGTAATAGTTGGAAAAGAAAAGTGTAGATCGGGGTGCATTAATTGATTGGCGCGCTGATAAGCAGGCAAATCTGCAATGGCATCTGGCTCGTTGAAAGTATGGACTTGTTTTGCAAGTGCGTCAGGGTCTGCAAACATGTCCAAGACTTGATTGGTGGTAGCAGGTGAGCTTACTAAATATTGTGCAAATGCAATGGCCAAAGGCAATGCGCCAGATCCTTCTGGTCCCACAAACAATAGGGCATGGCTCAATCTTTGGTGTTGAACCATCTCTACTAACTGATGCTTTAATTTTTCTTGGCCAATAATATCGCGCAATAACATGCAGCGAAGATAGTATTTCCTTGGGTAAGCCTACTTATTTAAGTAAGTCAAAATTGCGTCGCTATCTGGTTTTACATTGCTTGGAAAATAAGCCAACATTTTTCCATTTTCATCCAATAAAAATTTATTGAAATTCCATCCGATAGTGGCATCTAAAACGCCATTTTTTGATTTTTGAGTCAACCATTGGTAGATCGAAGATTGATCAGTACCCTTTACGTCTACTTTATCAGCTAGCGGGAAAGTAACGCCATAATTTTTTTCGCAGAATTCCACGATTTCAGCATTCGTGCCTGGTTCTTGTCCACCAAATTGATTGCATGGGAAACCAATGATTACTAATTTGTTTTTGTATTGACTGTATACTTTTTGTAAAGAGGCATATTGAGGCGTATAACCACATTGGCTTGCGGTGTTAACTACCATGATTTTTTTGCCTTTATATTTTGACAAATCAATTTGACTGCCGTCAATGCTTTTAACTTTAAAGCTATGGATGCTTTGAGCGTTAGTCAATAAGCTGCAAGCAAGAAATAAGAAACTTAGTATTGTTTTCATAATAAAATTTTGAATGTTTGAGGTATTAAATATAACAAGAAATCAATCAAAAAGTTGACGATATTTTTGACTAAAAAGATAATTATAGTATTGACGGGATATCTTACTAAAGGGTATAAGCGGCAACGGCAATCGAAACGGAAGCAGGCGATCCTGTCATGAGGGTTTTAATGGCTGCTTCTAAAGTGGCCCCTGTTGTTAGCACATCGTCCACTAGTAAAATATGTTTCCCTTCAATACTAGTTGGTTTTTGTAAAAAAAATAGGTCTGGAACTTGCTGCAGCCTTGCTTTTCTATCTTTCTTGGTTTGTGAATTGGACCAGCTTTTTTTGATTAATACATCCTGCATAATGGGCCTGTTCCAAACTTGCTGGATGCCCAATGCAACCACTTGACATTGGTTATAGCCTCTACTATTCATTTTGGAAGGCAGAATAGGTATGGGGATCAGCAAATCAATTTGCTCAAATTCTTTTTCAGCTGTAATGGCTTGGCCCATTAACTGCCCAAATAAAATACCCACTTTTTTATTGTGGTGGTATTTTAATTGCGTTATCAGTGTTTGCACTAAACTGTCTTTTGTAAAAAACAATAAAGCACCAGCAGATTGAACATCGGCCCTGCCCCAGAATATTTTTTCAATTGGATTTTCGCGAATGCTAAAAAAATCAGTTGTTGGCAAATCTTGGATGCACTTGGGACATAAAGGCATCGTTTGTTCAACTTGATCCGTCCCGCAACCAAAACAAATTTGCGGATACAATAAATGCAAAAAAGCATTTAGATAGTTTCGTATGCCTTCAAAAAATTTCAAGATTAGAAAAATAATCGATAGGCTTCGTCGACTCTTTCTACAGGAATAATTTCAATGCCATGTTTTTTCGTATCAATTCCTTTGGTGTTGAATCCAGAAATAATTATTTTTTCAAACCCTAATTTTTCTGCTTCGGCAATACGTTGTTGTATTCTGTTAACAGCGCGAATTTCGCCGTTCAATCCAACTTCTCCAGCAAAACAAATACCCTGTGGCAATGGGATGTCTTCGTAGGAAGATAGTAATGAAAGTATGACAGCAAGGTCCAATGAAGGGTCTTCTATTTTAAGTCCACCTGCGATATTCACAAAAACATCTTTCATCCCAAACGCAAACCCACCGCGCTTTTCAAGCACCGCTAATAATAATTGCAATCTTCTTAAATCAAATCCAGTCACCGTTCTTTGCGGTGTGCCATATACACTTTGAGTCACCAATGCTTGCACTTCGATCAACAATGGACGCATGCCTTCCATTGCAGCTGCAATGGTACTTCCACTCAAGGAATCGTTTCTTTGCGCAATTAAAAATGCAGACGGATTGGTTACTACTTTCATGCCCGTCCCCGTCATTTCATAAATTCCTAATTCACTCGTGCTACCAAATCTATTTTTTAAAGTACGCAACATCCTGTATGCATAATGACGGTCTCCTTCAAATTGCAAGACAGTATCCACCATATGTTCTAAAATTTTTGGTCCAGCAATGGAACCTTCTTTAGTGATATGGCCAATTAAAAAAACTGGCGTGCCTGTTTCTTTTGCAAATCTTTGAAATTCTGCAGCAGTTTGTTTGATTTGTGAAATACTTCCAGCAGCGGCATCAATTAAATTGGATTCAAGTGTTTGAATTGAATCTACAATCACCACAGTTGGTTTTAATTTTTTTATGGCTTTAAAAATAGCTTGTGTATGCGTTTCAGTTAATAAATAAAAATGGTCATTTTCTAAACTTAATCTGTCGGCACGCATTTTGATTTGTTGAATACTTTCTTCTCCACTGATATATAAAACAGTTTGATCCTTCATCATTAAACCCTGTTGTAAAAACAAAGTGCTTTTTCCAATACCCGGTTCTCCTGCAACAAGTACAATAGAACCTGGAACAATGCCGCCTCCTAACACTCGGTTTAATTCTGAATCAGAGCTATCCATTCTTTTTTCTGATTGAATTTGAACTTCATTAATGGCAATCACTTCCGTCCCTTTTTGGGTAACGGCGTAATCTTCCCATGTTTGGGTGTTCCCCTTGCCTTTATCAATGACTTCTTCGGTAAAAGTATTCCATTCATTACAGGCTGGGCATTTGCCAACCCATTTTGGGGACTCATAGCCACAATTGGTACAAAAAAAGGCAGATTTTGACTTACTCATGGCGTAAATATAGGCCGAAATCCCTTTTTGTTTCATCGTATTTGCCGAAAATCAAACATAAACGCATATTGTATAAATTAATTTAATTATATGTAAGTAAAAATCAATTTCTCAATACAAAATTTTAAAAAAATAGGTAACAATTGCTTAATACTATTAAATTTTTGTTAAATTGCCTTTCAATCCAATATGGTTTTTTCAAAAAAAATAAATTCTATGATGAAAAAATTCTTTCTATTGAGTTTTCTTGCCTCCTTTTTGATGATTGGAGTAGCAATAGCTCAAAACACAACAGTCAGTGGTAAGGTTACCGACGAATCGGGTGCTCCAATTGCAGGTGCGAGTGTACTTGTAAAAGGAACTAAAACAGGGGTTAACTCTGATGCACAAGGTAATTTCTCAATTGCAGTTCAAGCAAACAAAGTATTAGAAGTAATTGCAGTTGGTTACGAAAGCCGTCAGGTTTCTACCAATGCAAAATCTTTTTTAATTGTACTGAAACAGGATGTAAGATCACTTTCAGAAGTGGTTGTGACTGGTTTTGGTGGATCATTGATCAAAAAAGAATTAACAGGTAATATTGCCCGCGTAAAAGGAAAAGATATTGAGTACATGCCAACACCAAGTGTGGATGCGGCATTACAAGGTAAAGCTGCGGGTGTATTCGTAAATAGCCAATCTGGTAAATTAGGTCAGGCAGTTACAGTGAGAATTAGAGGTAACTCTTCTATCTCTGCATCTAGCCAACCTTTATATGTATTAGATGGTATCCCAGTAACTTCTCAAGACCAATCTACTTATGGTGGTGACATGAACCCTTTAACAGATTTAAACCCGAATGATATTGAATCAATCGAAGTTTTAAAAGATGCCTCTGCAGGTGCGATCTACGGATCTCGTGCTGCGAATGGTGTAGTTTTGATTACAACTAAAAGAGGTAAGGCTGGAAGAACTCAAATCACTTTCAACTTACAAACTGGTCAATCAGAAGCAACAAAGAGAGTTAGAATGTTGAACTCAACTGAGTACAACGAGTTAGCAATGGAAGCAGCAAAATATTCTGATGATGAAGAAGGCATTCCTTACAACGATCCATATAGCTACACACAATATATGAAAGACATCATGAGCTACCATAGCTATGGTGAGTGGGATAAAGATCCAAGCAAGACTTATGATTGGCAGGATCAAGCTTTCCAAACAGGCGAATACCGTCAAGCTGATTTACAAATTAGAGGCGGTAATGATAAAACGAAGTTCTTCTCTTCTTTCCAACATTTAGACCAAGGTGGTACAATCGTTGGTAACAATTTAAGCAGAACAACAGGTCGTTTGAATGTAGACCAACAAGCAAATAGCTGGTTAGACTTGGGTGTTTCTTTAAGCTTATCTAGAACTTTTAACCGTCGTTTACCAGGTGATAATGCGTTCTCCAATCCATTACAATCTGCGGCTTTATTGCCAATGTCTCCATTCTTAGATCCAACTACAGGTTTACCAGCAGGTACACCTCCAGGTGATGTGAATGTGGGTATCTATTTTAACCCAAGAATTCAAATTGACTACGCTAGATATGTGCAAGATGTATACAGAACTTTTGGTAATACTTATTTCAAAGTAAAACTATTACCAGGTTTAACTTTCCAATCTGAATTTGGTTTAGACTTCTTAAGTCAAAACGAAGAGCGTTATTATCAAACACAAACTGTTAGAAATACAAGTTCTGCAACAGGTGAGGGTGTGAACACAGGTGCATTCATTACCAACTATAACACAAACAGTTATTTCAACTACAATAAAGTTGCTGGAGTGCATAACTTTAGTGCTACTTTAGGTATGCAATACCAACAATCTCAAGCGAAATACAACAGTACAACTGGTACTGGTTTCCCTTCAGATTCTTATCAAAAAATTGCTAGTGCTGCTACTAAAGCAGGTGGAAGTTCATCTCAATCAGATTTCAGATTCTTATCTTATTTCTTAAGATCTAATTATACGTTTAATGAAAAGTATATCGTTGCTGCAAGTGGTCGTATCGATGCATCTTCTAGATTCGGTAAGAACGCTAGAACAGGTTTCTTCCCAGCGGTTTCTGCTGGTTGGATCTTGTCTAACGAAAAATTCTTAATGGATAATAAAGTGGTTAGTTTCTTAAAAGCTAGAGCATCTTACGGTATCGTGGGTAACTCTGAAATTGGTAACTTCCCTCAATTAGGCTTGTTTAGTGGTGATGCAGGTTATGCAGGCGCTGCTGGTCAAAGACCTTCTCAATTAAGAAACGATGATTTACAGTGGGAAACAACAAATCAATTAGACCTGGGTATTGATTTCGGATTATTGAATAATAGAATCTCTGGTGAAATCGATTACTACATAAAAAATACAACTGGTTTATTATTAAACGTGAATATCCCTGCTACAACTGGTTTCTCTAGTATGGTAAAGAACGTTGGTGTATTAGAGAACAAGGGTTATGAATTTGTATTGAACACACAAAACTTAGTTGGTGCTTTCAAATGGACTACCAACTTTAACATTGCATTGAATCAAGGTAAAGTAACTGATATCAAAGGTCAAGTGATTGAAGGTGGTGTGGGAAGTATGAACCGTGTACAAGAAGGATATGCTGTTGGTGTATTCTACACTGCAGAGTGGGCTGGTGTTGACCCTGCAAATGGTAATGCATTATGGTATAAGAATACAAAATTAGCTGATGGAACAATTGATAGAACTACAACTAGTGTATTCAGTCAAGCGACAAGAGTGGTAACTGGTAACCCGAATCCAGATGTGATTTTGGGTTTAACCAACACTTTCTCTTATAAAGGTTTTGATGCAACGATCTTCTTTAATGGTGTGATGGGTAACGAAAACAATATCTACGGTATGGGTCGTTATTCTTCTGCAAGTATGCGTTACGAAGACAACCAAACTTATGATCAAATGCAACGTTGGCAAAAGCCTGGTGATATCACCAATATCCCACAAGCTAGATTGTTCTATAACAATGGTGCTCAAATCAGTAGCCGTTATATCGTGGATGGTTCTTACATCCGTTTAAGAACTGCTTCACTTGGTTACACTTTTGATTCTAAGAAATTGAGCAAGTTTAAACTTGAGAAAGTAAGAGTGTATGTATCAGCTCAAAACTTATTGACTTTCACAAAGTATCCTTATTGGGATCCAGAAGTTAACGCTGATGATTTTGATTCTAATATTGCAAAAGGTAGTGACTTCTATACACCGCCACAACCAAAAACAATCTTGTTTGGTATAAACATTAATTTCTAATTCGTTAATAAAGCATTTTATGAAAATATATAACAAAACAATAAACAAATACTTAGCTGCTATTTTGTTTACAAGTGTACTTGCTGCGGCTTGCGAAAAGCGTCTAGACGTTTTCCCGTATCAAAGTATTGCAGATAACAAAGCTTTGTTGTCTGAAGGTGACGTAAATGTAACTTTAGTAGGTGCCTATGATGGTGCACAATCTGCTACTGTATACGGTGGTGATATCATGGTATTGAACGAGTTAATCGGCAATGGCGAGAATATCAATTTTACTGGTACTTTCGCAGGCTTGTCTGATGCCTTTAAAGCACAGATGGTTGCAAACAATGGCAATGCCTTAGGAACATGGACTTCTTCTTATAATACGATCAACCGTATCAACAATGTGTTGACTGCATTAGATAAAGTAACTTCTTCTGCTGCAAAGAAAAGTTCAGTAGAAGGACAGGCCTTATTTTTAAGAGGGTCTATCTATTTTGAATTGGTTAGATTATTCGCTAAGTCTGTTGGTGATGGTGATTATGCTGCAAACCCAGGTGTTCCGTTGGTATTAACACCAACTGGTAACGTAACTGAAGCAGATTATAAAGCTAGAGCAACAGTGAAAGCGGTGTATGATCAAGTAATTGCAGATTTAACGAAAGCAGAATCATTATTGCCTTCATCTAATGGTGTCTATGCCACTAAGTGGTCAGCGGCTGCTCAATTGTCTAGAGTACATTTAGCATTGAAAAATTATACAGAAGCTGGTGCTGCTGCTAACCGTGTAATCACAGGTAGTGGTAAAACATTAGCAACTGAGATTGGCAAAAACTGGTTTACATACATCAACAATGGTGGAACAACACCTGGAGAATATTTATTCTCAATGAAAGTAACTACACAAGATGGTAGTAATTCATTGAATACTTATTTTGGTAGAACAATCAGTACTATTTCTGGCACAGCTGGAAGAAGTGATTGTAAAATTAAAGTAGCGCATTTTGCTCAATATGAAACTGGAGATAAAAGAAAAGATTATTTTGTTTTATCTGGCGGTAACTATTATAGCATGAAGCATTTAGATCGTTTTGGTGATGTACCTGTGGTACGTTTATCTGAAATGTATTTAACAAGAGCAGAAGCGAATCAAAGAAACACAACTGTTGTGGGTGCTACTCCTTTAAGTGATGTGAATGCAATTCGCACTAGAGCTGGTTTACCTGCTTTAACTGCAGTGACATTGGCAGCTATCTTGAAAGAAAGAAAGGTAGAACTGGCTTTCGAAGGACAATTCTTACCTGACGCTAAAAGAACACAAACTGCTGTTGGAACATTGGCTTGGAACGATCCAAAGTTAATCATGCCGATCCCTCAAAGAGAGATGGACGTGAACAAGCAATTGGTTCAAAACCAAGGTTATTAATCCAAACAGGATGACATAAAAAAAGACCCCGAATTTTCGGGGTCTTTTTTTTATAGTTTAATCTCTTCCATCTGGTCATCCAGGAATTTGTATTCCACTAAATGACTCGTATTGGAAGCCTGAGATTGTAATTTTAAATTGTACTTCTTTTTCCAGCGCTTGATGATGCTATTAAAGATGCCTTTTGTCAGGTGTGAATGAATGATGGGGTGCACTAGTATCGTCAGTTTATGGTGACCATGTGTCGCCAAATAAGCCAGTTTCTTCTCCATCTCATCTTCCAATAATAAAGAAGCAGTAATGGTGCCTGTGCCCGAGCAAGCAGGACAGTCTTCAGAGGTATTGATATTGACTTCGGGTCTGATTCTTTGTCTAGTGGCTTGTAAAAGGCCAAATTTTGAAATTGGCAAGATAGAGTGTCTAGCCCTATCTGTTTTCATGTAACCTTCTAAGGCTTCTTGTACTTTCTTTCTGTTTTCTGGCAATTTCATGTCAATAAAATCAATGACAATAATTCCGCCAATATCTCTTAGTCTTAATTGCCTTGCGATCTCCTCTGCGGCCTCTAAATTAGTTTGTAAAGCATTTTCCTCTTGGTTATTGCTAACGCTCTTGAATCCGCTATTAACGTCCACTACATGGAGCGCTTCGGTATGTTCTATGATCAAATAAGCGCCACTATTTAGATTGATTGTTTTCCCAAAAGAGGATTTCACTTGCTTGGTGATACCATATTGATCAAAAATGCCAATATCTCCACTATGCAAACTAATGATGTTCGATTTGTGTGGGGCAATTCTTTGTAAGTAACTTAATGTGATATCATAAATCTTTTTGTCATTCACTACAATCTTGTTGAAATCCTCGCTTAAAAGGTCTCTTAAGATACTAGTCGTCTTACTTTCTTCATTCATGATACGCGTTGGAGGCACTGCACCTTTTAAGTTGGACTGGATATTTTTCCAGTTGGTCTCCAAAGTCAGTAAATCCTCATGCAGTTCTGCGGTTGTCTTGCCTTCGGCAGCTGTTCTAACAATCACCCCAAAGTTTTTTGGTCGAATAGACTCCATCATTTTCTGAAGACGCTTGCGTTCATCTGAGGAATGAATTTTCTTAGAGACAGCAACAATTTCATTGAACGGGGTGAGCACTACAAAACGACCGGCTAGTGAAATTTCACAAGTTAATCTTGGACCTTTTGCGGCAATAGGTTCTTTTAAAATCTGCACCAATATATTGGGCTTGCCGTTTAAGACCTCACTGATTTTTCCTGTTTTTACAATCTCAGGTGCCGATTCAAACTTAGCAAAATCAAATTGATTATGTTGATCGTTCATCGCGTCATGCGTGAACTTAATAATGGATTTGATATAGGGGCTAAGGTCGGTATAGTGCAGGAATGCATCTTTGTCGAATCCCACATCTACAAATGCGGCATTCAATCCTGGTATAATCTTTTTTACTTTTCCAAGATATAGATCACCCACTGCAAAGCGGGCATCAATCTTTTCATTGTGTATTTCTACCAATTTCTTTTCTTCTAAAAGGGCAATTTCAACCCCATCAGGAGAACTATTAATAATTAATTCTTTATTCACGAATAGCAACTTTTAATAAAACATACAACTCACCTAATAGCGAGAATATGCTTTATGTTTTTTGAAAACACGGCCACTTTACAAAGGAAGATAAAAGGTAAAGTAAAGTTGCTAGGTAGAAAAGTGGCGTGCAATGGAAAGGAATACAAGCATTTTTCAATTGAAAAATGCTTGTATCGAATGAGAACTATTTGTTCTTCTTCTTATGACGATTTTTTCTTAAACGTTTTTTTCTTTTGTGCGTCGCAATTTTATGACGCTTTCTTTTTTTACCACAAGGCATGTTCGATTCTTTTTCTGTTATAAAATATTATTTCTTTAATTCTTGTATTCTTTTGGAGATGGCTTCTTTGGCTTCAGGGATATTCACGCTATTGCTAACTTTGGTATACCATTCAATGGCTAAAGCTTTTTGGTCGGTCAACTCATAACACTCTGCTAAATGAATCATCGCTTCGATATGATTAGGCTGAATTTTGATCACCGTTAAAAAGCGTTCAATTGCTTTATCATATTGTCCTGATTTTTTACCCCCAAGTGCAAGGATAAGTTGACCATAAGCATTGGTTGAATCTATATCCACCACTTCTTTGATCTTTGTAATCCCTTGCATAGGATTGTCAGATAGGTTGCCAAATAAATAACAGGCACCTAAATTAATTTTTGCCGAGTCATTTTTTGGATTGATTACCAACGCTTTCTCTAAAAGAACTTTTGCATTTCCGGCTATCCAAGGTTGGATCGCTGGTGGTGCATCCGGCGTAAGTAGATTGTCTACCAACAGCTGGGCTGCAAAAGTGAGGCTTTTTTCAGTATTTTCCAACAAAGCGGCACTGTAAGTGAAATATAAATATGGAGCTAGTTTTTGCGCTGAATCTGCCCAGAACCGGGATAATGCCTTAAATGACTTCAAACTATCCTTTGCATTGGATGCTTTGGTCAATTGATTTTCAATAGATAATAAGGCTATTTTTTGGCTTTCCGAAAGGGATAATTTAGCCGTATTTAAAATCGATTCTGTTGTAACAACTTGATTTTCAGCTGTTTGATTAGAAACATTGGCTTCTTTGGCAGTAAATCTTGGGGTAAAGAAGTAGAGCACACTAAATAGCAGTAGCCCTGACAAGATGAGTATAAGCTGTGGTTTTCTCAATGCAAAAAGATTTTTGCAAAGTTAACTACTTCCGTTTGCTTTTCACCTCGTTTACAAATTCTTTTGCTGGTTTAAATGCTGGAATGAAATGTTCAGGAATTTCTACCGCAATATTCTTTTTGATATTTCTACCAATTTTTGCGGCTCTCTTCTTAGTAATAAAGCTGCCAAAGCCACGAATATAGATATTCTGGCCATTTGCTAAGTTTTCTTTGACTTCTTTGAACATGGTTTCTAAAGTGACTAAAACGTCCACTTTAGGAATTCCCGTTTTCTCAGAGATTTGATTGATGAGATCAGATTTTCTCATGGAATTTAATTTTGGGGTTTATTGTACACTAAATATAAGAAATTTTAACTTTTCACAACGATATGTCTGTTTTTTTTATCCATTTATAGACATATTTTTAAGCTCATATATATTATATAAAATAAGAATATGTATTTTTTACCCCTACCTATTCGCTTATTTTCTGATGAAACAATGGGAGATCTGCCTATTTTTAGGCAATTTTGCCTTGAATGTCTACCTATTTTACCCAACAGTTGCTTTATTGGAATCAAACGGCCAACCATCGTGCAATGCCTTGGAAAGGGGAATCTGATCCCTATAAAATTTGGTTGAGCGAGGTGATCCTTCAACAAACAAGGGTGGATCAAGGCTGGGCCTACTATGAAAAATTTATTCAAGCCTACCCAACCATACAAGATCTAGCAAAAGCAAAGGACGAGAAAGTTTTTAAATTATGGGAAGGCTTGGGCTATTATAACAGGTGTAGAAACTTATTGCATACTGCAAGACAGGTCACCAATACTTCAAAAGGAATTTTCCCAAATACCTATGAAGGGTTGCTTGCATTAAAAGGAATTGGTCCTTATACCGCTGCAGCAATTGCATCATTTGCATTTAATTTACCCTATGCTGTGGTGGATGGAAATGTATTTAGAGTGCTTGCAAGATTTCATGGCATCTCAACACCTACTGATACAAAAGAAGGCATTACATTATTTAATACACTTGCAAATCAACACCTTGCAAAAGATCAACCAGGCGTCTACAATCAAGCTATCATGGACTTTGGCGCGACAGTTTGTACGCCAAGTAACCCAGACTGTGTTGCTTGTAACTTGTCATCAAAATGTGTAGCGTTTAATGTCAACAAAGTCAATCAATTACCAGTTAAACTAAAACGCATCACTAAAAAGAAAAGACATTTTGATTTTTTCTGTTTCAATTTTAATGGGACTTGGATGTTGCAACAAAGAGGTGAAGGAGATGTATGGAATGGTTTATTTCAGTTTTATATTTTGGAACAGGACCGCATGCCTGTATTTTCTGACAGCTATTTAGAGGCGGTATTAAAAAATCAATTTGGGGTGCCTAAAAAACAATGGAAGTATATTGGTGCCGGTAAGCAACCCAAATTGTTTAAGCAGATTTTAACACATCAAACCATCGAAGCACGTTTTATTTGCATCCAGTTGTCTAAAATGCCTAAAATGCTTCAAAATGCTTTGTGGGTAAAGCCTAAGCAATTGTCAAAATATGCATTTCCAAAAATCGTTAATGATTTTTTAGTAACTTTCCACCATGGAAGCGCACTCGAGTAAGTTTATATTTTTAGCAGCCAGTTATTTTGATATTTCAAAAATGCAACAAGATGCTGGGTTGCTTTTACTTCTTTTTACCTTACTTTTTTTATCTTTTGCTATTGCAGGATCTGAAGTGGCATTTTTTTCTTTGTCTTACAAAGACATCCAAGTACTAAAAACGAAAAACCATAAACCACTCAAAAGAATTGTGGATCTATTAGAGGATCCAAAAAAATTGTTGACCTCCATGTTAATAGCCAATAGCTTTATTAATATCTGTATCATCCTTGTTTCTAATATCCTCATTGACGATCTATTTCTATTTGACCAAATACCTGTTCCTGGAATCGAGTTTATCATAAAAGTTTTAGCAGTTACATTATTACTTTTATTTTTTGGTGAAATCATGCCCAAAGTGATGGCGACCCAAAACAATATTCGATTTGCACAAGACTTTGGGGGAATCATACAAGTGGTGTATTTTATTTTTTCTAGAATGAGTGGTCAAATGGTGAAATACACCAATTTGATTGAAAAGAAATTAGCACAAAAAGACACAGGCAATACTTACAGCATGGAGGAATTAGATCATGCCATTGAATTAACCACTTCGCCAAACCATTTGGACAGTGAAAAGAAAATATTAAAAGGGATTGTCAAGTTTGGAAATATTACTGTTCGTCAAATCATGAAAACCAGGCTAGACGTATATGGCGTGGAAGACAATATTACCTATAATGAATTACTAGAAAGTGTAAAAGAACATAATTATAGCCGATTCCCAGTGTATAAGGAAGACCTAGATACCATTGTTGGCATCATCCATACCAAGGATTTAATTCCGCATTTACAAGAAGAAGCGACCTATCAATGGCAAACATTAATTCGTCCTGCTTTATTTGTACATGAGCAAAAAATGATCGAAGATTTATTGAAAGAATTCCAATCTAAGCGTATCCACTTTGCAATTGTCGTGGATGAATTTGGAGGAACAAGTGGGATCATTACCTTAGAAGATATTTTAGAAGAAATTGTTGGGGACATTAAAGACGAGTTTGATGAAGAAGAATCGATGATCAAAAAAATTGATGATTTTCATTATATCATAGAAGGTAAGACGGCCATTATTGATTTCTGTAATTTTATTGATATTCCAACCAATTTCTTTGATGCCGTGAAGGGAGAAAGTGATACAGTGGCTGGATTGATATTAGAACTGGCTGGAGAATTTCCGACTGTACAACAAGTGGTAAAGTACAAGCAATTCAGTTTTACCGCGCTAGATATTCAGAAAAATCGAATTCATAAAGTTCAGTCCATTATTACCCCTATCACTTCTATTAGCCAAGAAAATGTATAAATTCTTTTTCATTGTATCCATCATGGCTACGATTGGTTTTACTGCTTGTAATTCAAGATTTACACCAAAACAGGCTGGCTACCCTGCAATGACCCTTCCTAAAAAAGACTACCTGACTGGTGCTTTGAATGGCCTGCCTTATGCTTTTGATATCCCATCTTATGCAGTCGTGGATCAAAAGGTTTCCTCTATGGGCCAAGATCAGTCAAAAACAGGCTGGATGAACCTCCAATTTCCTACCCTGAATGCGACTTTATACATTAGCTACAATTCGGTACAAAAAGATCAATTGGATGTATTGGTTCGCGATGCCTACAATTTCGCCAATAATCATTCCAATAAAGCTAGTTTCATTGAAGATTCTGCTTTTGAAAATCCAATAGGGCTTCAAGGTGTATTTTTTCATTTGGGTGGAGACGTAGCAAGTCCATATCAATTCTTTATTACGGATTCTAGTCGTCATTTTTTTAGAGCGGCGCTTTATTTTGATACCACGCCCAATGCAGACTCACTCGCACCAGTGATTGATTTTTTGTACCAAGATTTAAAACAGCTTGTGCAGACCTTTCATTGGAAATCTTAATCATTTAGTAATACCTTTGTGCTAACCTTTTTTGTATGATTATAATAGACCAAGTATTAGTAAGTGACCAAGTAATAGAGGAGCAATTTGTTTGTGATTTAACAAAGTGCAAAGGGGGCTGTTGCGAGGATGGGGATGCTGGTGCTCCATTAGACAATCAAGAAAAAGAATACGTGAAGCAGTTTTATGAAACTGTTAAACCCTATATGTCCAAGCAGGGGATAAAAGAAGTAGAAACCGTGGGTCCATATTTATATGATAGAGAATTTGGTTGGGTGACACCTACAATCAATGGTGGTATTTGTGCTTATGGATATAAAGATGAAAAAAATATTATTAAATGTGCTTTTGAACAAGCTTATAATGATGGTAAAATTTCTTGGAAAAAGCCAATCAGCTGTCATCTATTCCCCATTAAAATTCAACAAAGCAAGTCTGATCCATCGATCGAATACATGAACTATGAACCAAGAGAAGACTTGTGCAAAGCAGGTTGTAATCTTGGGGTTAAATTAAAAGTGCCTGCTTATGTTTTTTTAAAAGAGTCAATCATTAGAAAGTATGGCGATGAATTTTACGAAGCATTAGAAGCATCAGCAAAACATTTAGCGAAAAAATAAGTCTGCATGGAAAGTATTTACTCAGAGTCGTTTGATCAAATAAGTAGCGAGAAGGCCCTCGATACGCAACACAGAAAAAAAATCAATTTTAATATTGGTAAATACGATGCTGTTGTACCAAAGGGTAAAATGCAATTTGTTGATTTAGAAAAAGTAAGGTCTCAAGCAAAAAATATTAAATGGGAGGCTATTGAGCACTTGGATTTATATTTAACCCAATTTGAGGAACAGATTACCAAGCGCGGGGCAAAAGTTTTTTGGGCAGAAGATAGCGAGCAAGCACTTGATTTTATTGGGTCTATCTGTAAGGAAAAAGAATGTAAAACTTTGGTGAAAAGCAAGAGTATGGTGACAGAGGAGATCCACTTGAATGCTTACTTAGAATCCATCGGCGTTGAATCTGTCGAAACAGATTTAGGAGAATATATCCAGCAACTCGATGGCGAAGCCCCGTATCATATTGTGACGCCAGCAATGCATAAAAGTAAAGAAGATGTGGCTAAATTATTTGCTGAAAAATTAGGCACTGATATCAATATGACGCCAGAAGAAATGACTTTGGTAGCAAGAAGAAATTTGAGAGAAAAATATGTACAAGCAGAAATTGGGGTGACCGGAGCTAATTTTATTTTGCCAGATATTGGCGGCATTGCATTAACAGAAAATGAAGGAAATGCCAGACTATCTGCTGCTTTTCCAAAAACACATATTGTGATTGTAGGCATTGAAAAAGTACTCCCTTCTGTCACTGATTTAGGATTGCTTTGGCCTTTGTTATCTACTTATGGTACGGGTCAGCAAGTAACCGTGTACAATAGTATTATCAGCGGACCTAAACAAGAAGATGAAGCAGATGGCCCTGAGGAGATGTATGTGATTTTATTAGACAATGGCAGGACTAATTTACTAGCCAATGCAAAAAGCAGGGAAGCACTTTATTGTATTCGTTGTGGTGCTTGTTTAAACGCTTGCCCAATCTATAAGAATATCGGAGGACACGCTTATGAAACAACCTATAGTGGTCCCATTGGAAGTGTGATTACGCCTCATTTACGAGGCATGCACGATTATAAACATTTGAGTTTTGCATCCAGCTTATGCGGCAACTGCACTGCTGTATGCCCTGTTAAGATTAATTTACATGAGCTTTTACTAGAAAACAGAAGGGAGTCGGTGGTGGCTGGTGAAAGTAATTTCTCTGAAGAATTTGCATGGAAGATTTGGAAACAAGCATCTATGAATCGATTGTTAATGAACCAAGGCAATGCCACCATTAAAAATTGGGTAGTCAATAAAATATTTAAAGGCTGGGCGAAGCAAAGAACCCCTTTACAATTTCCTACTAAGACTTTCAATCAACTTTGGAAAGAAAAAAATAAAAAGTAATTCTTCCGTAATTCCTACGCTTGATTTTATTTACATGCCATCTGCATCTGAAATAGCATGGACTGGATCTTTTTGATCCTTCAAACTTTTGTTGACTAAGTAGACACCAATTAAAGTACATATCGTCCCTACAATATTATTCCAGGTCATTTGCTCATTTAATAAAAGAGAACCTACCCATATGGCGACGATTGGATTGATGTAAGCATATAAAGATGCAATAGAAGATTTTAAATGTTTCATGCTATAGATGAAAGAAATAAATGCAAACACAGATCCTCCAATCACCATGTATACAATGACGCCCCAAGAGATAGCTGGTATCTGATGCAGTGGGATATAGTCTCCGCTAATGATGGTGATACAGCCCATAATGAAGGCGCTAATCAACATCTGCCATCCAATTGAATTGTATGCGTTGATTTTTATTTTAGTTCTTGAGATGATGATAGATCCAATACTCCACGTGATCATGGCTAAGAAAGATAATCCAACGCCTACAATATATTGACTCCCATGAAAGCTTAAACTGTCTTTATAAAAAATAAAGCCAATGCCTAATAATCCAAGGCATAAACCAATCAATGTTTTGGGCGTAATCTCAATGGCTTTGTAAAAATACCTTTCAATCAATACAACTGATAATGGGTACAATGCTGCAATCAAAGCAGCTAGTCCACTTGTGATAAATTGTAAACCATAGGTTGCAATCCCATTGGAGGAGACAAACATTAATAAGGACATTCCCAATAACCAAAGAAATTGTTGCTTGGTGGGTAATTTTTCACCTTTGATTAAAAAGAAGCTCACATACAATGAACCACCTAAAAATTGTCTGATGCTTGCTAATTCAAATGCGGGCATATGACTAATACCCATCTTGCTTGCGACCCAGGTGGTGCCCCATACAATACTTGTAACAGCTAAGGCAAAGTAGGCTTTATTTTGATTGGCCATTTTGGAGCTTAGTGTTTGAAATGTCTAAGCCCTGTCATCACCATGGCTAAACCATTTGCTTGGCAATATGCAATACTATCTTTATCTCTTACAGAACCTCCTGGTTGAATGAATGCTTCGATGCCCGCTTCTTGTGCAATTTTTACACAATCATCAAAAGGGAAAAAAGCATCTGATGCAAGACTTGCGCCTTTTAGATCAAAATTAAATTGCTTTGCTTTTTCAATGGCTTGTCTCAAGGCATCGATTCTTGATGTTTGCCCACAGCCTTTTCCAATCAGCTGTTTATTTTTAATCATGGCAATGGCATTGCTCTTTAAATGTTTGCAAATAATATTGCCAAAAAGTAAATCTGCTTTTTCAGTTTCGGTACAAGGTCTTGCACCTACTTCCTCCCAACTAGTATAATTGCCAGTATCTAAGCCTTGTTCAAGGCTTCCGTTCAGGATTGATTTTTTTTGAGTCGGATGAAAATGAATGCCTGGCTTTGTTTCAAGTAAGATTCTATTTTTCTTAGTCGTTAAAATACTCAATGCTGCTACTTCATATGCAGGGGCAATCAATACTTCAAAAAATAGTTCTTGAATGGCTTCTGCTGTTGCTTGATCGATAGTGCCATTGGTGACTAACACACCGCCAAACGCACTCTCCGGATCCCCTGCCAATGCTGCTTCCCAACTTGCAAATATAGTAGCTCTTTGCGCCACACCACATACATTGGTATGCTTGATAATTGCAAAGCTTGTTGCAGGCAAGTCTTGGATTAATGCAATGGCTGCATCTACATCCACTAAATTATTATAAGATAATTCTTTTCCATTTAATTGGGTAAACCAAGCATCTAAATCACCAAAGAAAGTGGCTACCTGATGTGGATTTTCTCCATAACGCAATGTCTTACCAGTAGGTGGATTAAAATAATTGCTAATCGCAATATCATAATGCATCACCACTTCAAAAGCCTTTGCAGCAAAAGCTTTTCTTTGATCTAAGCTAGTGCTTCCTTGTTGGTCAATCAATATTTTATTCAGCACTGCATAATCCTCTTTTGCAGCAAGGACCGTTAAGTCTCTGAAGTTTTTAGCGGCTGCTCTAATCATTGATGGGCCTCCAATATCAATTTTTTCGATGATTGCTTTTTCTTCGGTCGTGGTCCTTAATGTTTCTTCAAATGGATATAAATCAACAATGACAAGGTCAATCGCAGGTATCTTAAATTCTTCCATTTCTTTTAAATCTTGTGCCTCATATCTTCTTCCTAAAATGCCCCCAAAAACAGAAGGGTGCAAGGTTTTTACACGCCCACCTAAAATAGAAGGGTATCCAGTTACAGACTCTACAGACACACATGGGATGCCTAAATCTTCTAAAAATTGTTGTGTTCCTCCAGTAGAGTAGATCGTGATATTGTGTTGGTGGAGTGTTCTAGCCAATGGTTCTAAACCATCTTTGTAAAAAACAGAGATTAAAGCTGATTGTATTTTCTTTTCCATATGTAAAGGTACGAGCTTCTGGATTTTTGTCTTGCTCGGATTTTCCACAAAATGGGTTAAAGACTGAATAACTTTATGCTACTATATAGACAAGTCCCAAAAAGTAGCAGCAATATGCTTTTGGGGGACTTATTTAAAAGCCAATATAAACCCACAAAGAGGCAAAAATAATAATACAATAGTCCTGCTATGCCTAGGTCATAATGACGATTCTCCATTTGCAAGTACTGAAAAAGCAGGCGGATGCTTTCATTCATCGTTTTGATATACCAGCCAATCCCTTTTGCAATAATGCCTTGTACAAATTCAATGTTAGGCAAGACCATCCATACCAGTAAAGCGTATAATAAGAGACTACTTAATGGTACAAATAAGAAATTGCCAATAATGGATAAACTAGAACTTGAATGAAAATAATACAATACAATGGGTAATGTAGTTAACTGCGCTGCGATAGAGATGGCCAGATTACTCCATGCGATATGCAGTAATTGATTGTCCATAGGTAGTAATTGTAACAGCGGTCTATAAAAAAAATGAATCCCCACCACTGCTGCGTAGGAGAGCTGCAGGCCAATACCAGTTATAATTTGACTATTGTATAGCAATACTAGGAGGATACCAATACTAATGGTGTTGAGTGAAAAAATATTAAGGTAAAAAAATCGACCAATCAATAGGGTACTAAAAAATAAACTCGCTCTAACCACCGATGGTCCAGCATGCGCTATGAGTGTATAGGACCATACAATTAAAAGAAGGCTGATCAGTTTTGTCCATCTTGCCCAATTTTTATTGGGCAACCAAAGGGTGCCTTTTTCTAATAATTTAAATAAAATATCTAGGTGCATGCCACTGATGGCGATGATATGCAAAATGCCAAGTTGTTGGTATGCTGATTTAAGGCTTGGGGACATGTCCGATTTTGTGCCAAACAATAAGCTCTTGGCAAATGTATTGGATTCAGGGTCGGCAAAAGAGTAATCAATTTTTGATATAAAGTATTGTCTGACTTCAATCACCCATTGCGCTGATACCATTTCACTCAAAAATGAACTACTAGCATGATACTGTGCCACTAGGGTACCCCAAAATAGCAATAGGATGGTCGGTACTATTTTTAGCGCCTTTGCTTTATGTTTAAATGCGTGCGTAATAAATAAAACAATACATGAAATACATATCAGAAGCAGTAATGTTGTTTTGGATAGTATGGGCCAATATTGTTTAGAAGATTTAAAGGCTAAAAAGCCAATTAAAAAATAACAACAAATAAAAAAAATAGGATTCGACGCCCTCCATAGTTTTAATTTCTGTTGCATCTACAATCATAGTGCAAAAACAAGCTCCTATTATTTCGGTAAATACTTATTTTCCTAAAATAAAAATAGCAAGTCGCTTATGTAACTCGGGCTTGTTATTTTTCCAATACTGTAGCGTAGCTGTTTTGATGGATTCCGTTGGGCCAGTGATGTCCACACCAATACATAGTTGTGTGTTAGGATGGCATGTTTGAAGAATGGATTCTAATAACTGATTATTTCTATAGGGTGTTTCAATAAATAATTGTGCAATGCTATTGCTATGGACGATTTGCTCTAATTGTAAAATTTTCTTTTTTCTTTCGGCTGCATCAATTGGAAGGTACCCATTGAATGTAAAACCTTGTCCATTAAATCCGCTGGCCATCAAAGATAGTAGGATGGAAGAGGGGCCCATATAGGGTTTGACTATGGCGCCTAATTTTTGCGCAGCTCCTACTAAGATTTGTCCTGGGTCTGCAATCCCTGCACAGCCTGCTTCTGAAACAATACCAATCGTTTTACCTGATTTTAAAAGTTGTACAAATGCGTCTACCTGTGTTGCTTCTACTTGGTGAATGGGATACCACTGATAGTCGTCGATCACCATTTCTTTCCATATTTTTTTAAAAAACCTTCTGGTTGTTTTTTCATTTTCTACAAAAAATGTATCACATGATTGAATCCAAAGAACAACATCTTTTGGAAGCGCTTCCCAGCCTTCTTCATGTAATAACATAGGCAATAACAATACTTTTCCTAATCTGTCCTTCATTATTCGGTGTCTTTAATTTCTTGTGTATTCAAATGTGCAGCAACTAGTGCATAAAATGGTGCCGTGATCCATCCAATCATTGGAAGTAAATGTAAAAGATAAAATACAATACCATTTCCTACTGGAAGTCCTTTATGACGGCTCACATAAGTTGCGGCAAAATTTCTATTATGCTTTTCTGTAGCCAATCCAAAATCCATCATGGCAAATCCTAAAAAGTAGCTTTCCATTAAAATGGTAAACAATGGCGTAAACCAGCCTACTACAGGCAATGTACAAACTAAGACAATGGGTATAAGATAGACTGTCTGCCAAAGCATATTATTTAAATTGACTAGAACAGACCTCAAGACTAATTTAATATAGTCCTCCTTGTTCCATATGAATGGCTTCGATTGTTGTATTGCAACAATACGTAAATGTAAATAAGCAAATAGTGGTGCAAAGAAAATTAAAAAAAGATACTTGAATAAGGCAAAGTAAAAAAGAAGCAATGTAAACCAGAGCCAGAAACTGCCCATGGTGATAAAAAATCCAAGCCAATTGCTATTCAAGCTGTCAATGAATGCTTTTAGGCCAGTTTTTAAGATGATAGATTCAATGAAAAAACTTGAAGTTTGTCCAAAATAGTTCATGCCTATGATTAGCAAAGTCGTATAGATGATTCCAGGCAAAACCATCCATTTCCATAATTTATGATGTATAATAAATTGGTGGGCTAAAAAGTAAGCGCGTATGGATAAAATCAATTCTTTTAGCAATGCTTCGTATTTAGGATAAAGATACGAATGAACTGGGACCTATGATTGCATTTTAGTGCCAAAGGCAAGATCGCCAGCATCTCCTAAACCTGGAACGATATAACTTTTGTCGTTTAAAATAGGATCGATAGCAGCACACCAAATTGGAATAGCAGCACCTAACTCTTTTTCTACATGCTCAATTCCCTTTTGACTAGCAATGGTGACAACAATATGAATTTGTGCAGGGGTGTATGTTTTTTGTATCGCTTGAATGGTCTCCACTATGGATGCACCTGTAGCCAACATGGGATCACATAAAATTAAAATGCGATTATTTAAATCAGGGCAGCTTAAGTATTCAAGACTAATTTCAAAGCTACCATCTGGATGATGTTTTCTGTAAGCAGAGATGAATGCATTATCAGCTTTGTCAAAATAGTTTAACATGCCTTGGTGTAATGGCAGACCAGCTCTTAGGATAGTTGCCAATACGGGTTGCTCCGATAATAATTGCGTAGGAGCAATGCCCAATGGGGTAGTGACTTCAACAGATTTGTATTGCAAGGTCTTGCTTAATTCATAGGCAGCCACTTCTCCAATACGTTCAATATTTCTTCTAAAACGCATTCTATCATTTTGCACATGAACATCTCTCAATTCTGCTACCCAATGATTTAGTAAACTATTATTTTTGCTTAAGTCAATGACCATATACTTTTTTATTACGTTACTGCTAAAATACCAATACTATAAAATTAATATAATTTAAATTGGTCTCCATCAAAAAGCCCAAGATCACTCATTTTAATATGCGGGATCACTAATAAAGCCATAAAACTAAGGGTCATAAAGGGTGATCCAAGTTGTGTCCCTAATGATTTGGCCATTTTGTCAATTTCAATATAGTCACCCGCAACCTTGTAAGGATCCTCCGTACTCATTAATCCAGCAACTGGAAGGCCAATAACTTTTGATAGTTCATTTTGCACGCAACTGATGCCGCCTTTTTCATGCACGACTAAGTTGATCGCTTTTAAAATACTTTCATCGTCTACACCAACTGCAATGATATTGTGACTATCATGCGCTACGGTCGAAGCAATAGCGCCTGATTTAAATCCAAACGAATGAATGAGTCCAACTTTTGGTGTTGCTGCATGATAACGATTGTATACCACCACTTTCAAAATATCTTTTTCGGTATCTGCTACAATTGCATTGTCTTTGATACTGGGTTGAGTCCAAACCAAATTGGTAATCAATTGCCCGTCAATAGCATGTATCACAGGCACCAAGCCATCTTTGGATGGATATGCTGCAACAGGTAATTGAAGGTCTGATAATGCAATTGGATACGCATTGAATTGATTGATGCTTGATGCTTGAACAGGCTCGATCAAGGAATGCCCATCTTTTGCAACCAATTGCCCATTGATATAAGTTTCAATGACTTTAAATTTTTGTAGGTCTTTGACCAATATCAGGTTTGCAGGATCATTGACCCTTGCGAATCCTGTTGGCAATTGATAATGGATAACTGGGTTTATACAAGCAGCTCTTAAAACATTGAATACATTGATTCCTTTTGCCACTGCTCTTGTACATAATTGATTGATATGACCTTCCAATAAACTATCAGGATGTTTATCATCGCTACATAACATGATTTTTGTAGGATGGTCATCGATTAATTCATACAAAGCTTCAAAATTTTTGGCGGCACTTCCTTCACGAATTAAAATATGCATTCCAAAACTTAATTTATCCACCGCTTCCTCGATGGTGAAACATTCGTGGTCGGTGCTAATGCCCGCCTCTATATATTGTTTTGCTAGTGCACCCATTAATCCAGGCGCATGTCCGTCAACAGGCTTACCAATGGCATGTGCAGCTTTTATTTTTTGCATGACTTCTGCATCCTGATGCAAGACGCCAGGAAAATTCATCATTTCACTTAAATAAAAAATATCTGGAGATGCTAAGAGCTTTGCAGTAGCGACACTATCAATAGTAGCTCCTGCCGTTTCAAATTGCGTTGCAGGCACACAGCTTGGTGCACCAAAGAAAAAATGGAATGGCACTTTTTTCCCATTGTCAATCATGTATTGCACGCCCTCTAAGCCACATACATTCGCAATCTCATGCGGATCACTAATGGTGCCAATGGTGCCATGCACCACGGCTAGTCTAGCAAAAGAGCTCGGCACTAGCATACTACTTTCAATATGAACATGGGCGTCTATAAAACCTGGCAAGATAAATTGATTCGGGGCTTCTTTACATTCAGTGATGGATGCAATCACACCTTCTTGAATCAAGACTGTTGCTGGATAAATACGTTTGTTTAGAATATCAACGTATTGCCCATGAATGGTAGTTGTCTGCATTTTATTGCTTAGTGTGGTGAATTAAAACCAATAACTGAGCTTAAAGATAAGCGCTCTATTCTTACTTTTAAATAAAGGATCTGTAAAATAATTATCTGTATATACTAAAAAGAAGTCACTCATTGGTTTATAGCGGTATTGCAATCTGCTATTGATATTGAAATTATTACTCTGAGTATTGTATTGAATAAAAGTGGTCCAAAATAACTTAGTATTAAAATTGTATTCTATCCTAGGAGCCACTAGAAATAATTTCTTACTACCATATACACCAGGTAATTGAATATCATTGAACTGAGCATTTAAGCGTAAGTTAAGATGGGGTTGACTTCTCCAGTTGATACCAGCAGCTATACTTTGAACAGTCCCATTGTAGAATTGTCCAAATGAAATTTCAGACATCCATCCAAATAATTTCCTCATATCAGAATTATATCCAATCCCAAATTTTGCATATTGATACTGTTTTGCTGGGAGAGGTTCGCCATTTGTAAAACTAGTTGCAAAAAGCAGGTTGGTAATATTATTACTTAAAGCTAATTTTAAACTAGATGCGTTTTTAAAATCTGTTTTGATATTAAGCGCAGTTTCCCATTCGTTAAAACTATTGTCTGGGTTAAAAATAATAGAATTCTGAGCAGAAGCCTCAATTCTGCCAATCTTGCCCTTTGTTGGTAAAACATTGTATGAAAGCTCTGTGAAAATATGTTTATATCCAACTCTAATTGCGGTATCTCGAAGGGCATCATAGTTTTCTATTCTTTGAACAAATCCCATATCCGTATAATAATTTTTGCCCACGTTCGCTAAGTCAATTACAAATCCAAATTTTCGAGTATCATAATTTGCACCAACTTCGTAGTAATTATTTAATTCGTTAATTGTAGGCTTCATGGATAGATTATAGTTGGCCCAATAACCTAAACTACCAGAAGGATTAGAGTAATTAAAACTCACGCCTGCATTACGTCCATATTTATCCAATGGATTCTTTTTCTCCTCTTCTTCCGAAATGAAATTTTCTCTGTTCAAGAAATAACCCTTGATCATAGATCTTTTTAAAATTCTTTTTTGCCAGGTAAATGCCGAAAAATTTTCAGGTGCATAATCGCCTTGTCTACCTGTTTGCATATTCATGGCACCAATTCTTACATCAGGCGATAAATTACCAGAAAGCCTTGCACCAAACAGAATAGGAATTTTATTTCCATTTTTATCTAAGCCAATGGTTCTTGAATAAAATGGACGAATAGGAGGGATGCCAAATCCAGCAAATAAGTCCGCATTTTCTAAAAAGAAGGCCCTTCTCTCTGGCAAGAAAATACTAAACCTGGTTAGATTGGTTACTTGGTTATCTACTTCTACTTGTGAGAAGTCGGGGTTCACTGTTAAGTCTAGGTTCAATGCAGAATTCAAAGCAATTTTTGCATCAAATCCTGCGTTGCCCGTGGTGGTGGTTTTTGATAGTTGTTTATCATCAGAAGCGCCACCAGTTAAATAGGGTAATAAGATGACATTGTTTGAACTTACAGGAGGCTTTTCTTCCCACTGCATTAGTCCTGTCAATCCAAGATCGTAAGATTTAAAATTAGTAGCTACTTTAGTCCAGGTACTATATTCAAAATTCTTTGCATCAATACGTACAAAGTTGACGCCCCAATTTTTATTTTCAGGGTTGTAACGAATAGACTTAAGTGGAATCGCAATCTCAGCAATCCAATAATTTCCATAGTCCTTGGTCATTGAAAACCATTTAGTATCCCAGCTATAACTGATTCCTCCGTCACTACTTCCTGTCAACTGATCTTCTGATTGCACATTTAAGGTGCTCAGTACAAAATAAAAACCATTGGTTTGTTGATTAGTAGGATCCAAAATAATACCTACACCATCCATACCGTCATGTCCTACATCTCTTTTTAAGCTCCTTGTAATTGCAGTCCCGCTATCATACACTTTAAATCCGAAGTAGATATTTTTATCGTCGTATAAAACTTTGACTTCTGTTTGTTTTTTGGCAGCACCAATATCATTTGGAAATTTCTTTTTAAAATCAGTGACTGCAGTGACGGTATTCCAAGCTGCCTCGTCCATGACCCCATCTAATTGGATGGCCATTTTCGCTGGCTTAATCGTCAATCTAAAATCTTTCTGATTAGGAGCCGTATTTTGACCTATTGCAGAATGAAAAACTAGCAAAAATGCAAGGATAGCGTAAAATGGGATAGGTCGTTTCATCAAGATTTTTTGGACTCACAAAGATCCAATTATTAAACGAATAAGAGGGGCATTTTGTTACAAGCGGAGTAATATTAGTTTAATAATATCCTTAGTCTTTATCAAGAATATCTGGACGTCTTTGCTTGGTCCGAATCAATGCCTGTTCTGATCTCCATTGATCCACCTTTTTTGGGTCACCTTGTAGCAATACCTCAGGGACAGTTAATCCACGAAAATCTGCAGGCCTAGAAAATACGGGAGGTGCTAATAAATTATCCTGAAAAGAATCTGTTAATGCAGAGGTTTCGTCATTTAATACACCTGGAATCAATCTGCCTACTGCATCTACAATGACTGCTGCAGCCAATTCTCCTCCACTTAAAACGTAGTCTCCGATAGAAATTTCTTGTGTCACATACAAATCTCTAATGCGTTGATCAATGCCTTTGTAGTGTCCACAAATAATTAGGATTCTATTTTTTAAGGATAAGGTATTGGCTTCTTTTTGTTCAAATCTTTTACCATCAGGTGTCACAAAAATAATCTCATCAAATGCGCCGCCTTCTTTTTGTAAATCATCAATGGCATTGGCGAGTGGTTCGCACATTATCACCATCCCTGCGCCACCTCCATATTGGTAGTCATCCACCTGCCCATGTTTGTTAATGGCCCAGTTTCTTAATTGATGTAATTTGATATCAAGGTGCCCGCGCTCTTGTGCACGCTTCAAGATACTATGCGCAAAGGGGCTTTCAAGTAGTTCTGGAAGGACTGTTAGAATTTCAATGGTCATGCTACAAAGATAATTGAGATTAGTCCAAAAAATCGCCTAAATCTCGACGGTTCTTTTTGGTAGGTCGCCCAATCTTACTCAAGCGCTTCCCTGTTTGAAATGTAGCTGCAACCTGCCTCACGCGCTCTAATTCTTCTACTGGGGTTAGGTCTTCGTAATACTTAATGGCTTCTGCATAAGCAAGTCGACCATCTAGTAGTTGGGTCACTTTTAAAATCCAGTTCTTATGTTCTGTCCTGGCTTCATAAACATCACCAATCACCACATTGCGAGAAGCTTTTATACTTTCTCCATTTAATTTAACGCGTCCTTTATCAATGGCTTCTGTAGCCATGCTTCTTGACTTAAATACACGGATAGACCATAAATATTTATCGAGTCTTAATTTTTCTTTTTTGACTTCTGGCGCAGACATGATTGCTTATTTTTTTTCAGCAAAAAATTGATGAAAATAAGGGATGGTTTCAATGCCTTTATAGAAATTGACGATATCGTATTTTTCATTAGGGCTATGTAAATTATCGCTATCTAAACCAAATCCCATGAATACAATTTTCAATCCAAGTTCTTGTTCGAATAAGGAACAGATTGGAATACTTCCTCCACCTCTAACTGGAATAGGTTCTTTGCCAAATGTGGTTGTAATTGCTTTTGCTGCACTTTGGTATTCGTGAGAATTAATAGGTGTGCTATATGGTTCGCCACCATGATGCTCAAATGCAGTAACAGTTACGTTATTGGGGGCAATGGATTTAAAATAATTCAACACTTTTTCTGTGATGATTGTAGCAGATTGATTCGGCACTAATCTGCAAGAAATTTTAGCAAATGCCTTAGAAGGTAAAACTGTTTTTGCACCTTCTCCTGTGTAGCCGCCCCAAATACCATTGACTTCGAGTGTTGGTCTGATACCAGTTCTTTCATTGGTGCTATAACCTTTTTCGCCCCATACATTGGCAATACCTAAATCTTGCTTAAACTCATTTTCATCAAAAGGTGCTTCTGCCATTTTTGCTCGCTCAGAAGCAGTTGATTCTATCACAACATCATAAAATCCAGGAATGGTGATATGGTTATTTTCGTCATGACAAGCAGCAATCATTTTTGATAAGATCGTAATTGGATTTGCCACAGCACCTCCATACACACCACTATGTAAATCTCTGTTGGGTCCAGTCACTTCTATTTCAATATAGCTTAATCCTCTCACTCCAATATCAATCGAAGGAGTGTCCATACTGATCATAGCGGTGTCGCTAATTAAGATCACATCTGCTTTTAATAATTCCTTATTCGCTTTTACAAAAGTCGCCAAATTTGGACTTCCAATTTCTTCCTCACCTTCAATCACAAATTTAATATTGGTGCACATGGTATTGGTCTTAGTCATCATCTCTAAGGCCTTTACATGCATATAAAATTGTCCTTTGTCATCACAAGCACCTCTTGCAAAAATTTTCCCATCAATAATGGTTGGATCAAATGGGCCACTCTTCCAAAGTTCCAATGGATCAGCAGGTTGAACATCGTAATGTCCGTAGACTAAAACTGTTGGGAAGCTTGGATCAACTATGATTGCTCCATACACAATTGGATGTCCCTCGGTCTCATAAATCTTAGCTACTTGCGCCCCAGCATCTGTCAAAGATTTTGCTACTGCTTTTGCACATGCCTGCATGTCTTCGTTGTGTTCTGATTTTGCGCTAACACTTGGTATGCGTAGTAAATCTAGTAACTCTTCTAAAAAACGATCCTTGTTTGCTTCTTGAAATGCCTTCCATGCTTTCATATGCTATAATTTTTTTAAGAAAATTTTATGATACTTATTTATGCTAATTGATGTTTGCTATCTGATAATACATTTTCAATCGTCCAGTCTAATTTTTGTTCTAACGGCGCTTTTCTTTGTGCACAATTTTCTGCCAAACAGATGGGGCAACTATAGGGCATGCATCCATCCGTATGCACAAAAAATTCAATGCTAGCTCCAAATTTATTCTTGATTAAATTCGTAAATTCTTCTACTACCTGGTGTGCTTCGTTTACGTTTAAAAACCAAGGCACTGTAAGATGGCAGTCAATATGCATTAAGCTACCATATTTAATCACTCTTAAATTGTGCAAGTCAACCCATTGTACATTTCTATTTTTATTCAGCTCACTCACCACTTGTTCTAATAAAGCTAGATCGGCTTCGTCCATGATACCAGCTAAGGAAGCTCTAATGATTTTGTAGCCATTGTAAATAATCCAAAAGCTCATTAAAATGGCTAGTATCGCATCAATGCCGGTGATATTGGTGAGTAATACAATACCAATCCCTATGGACACTGCAAATGTGGTAAAGCTGTCTAATATTAAATGTTGTCCACTTGAGGTTAATGCTAGTGAATTGTTTTTCTTACCCATTTTTTTCGCAATCAAACCAGCAAATAAATTTAAAAAAGCGGTAATAAGCAAAACCCATAAGCCATTGTCAAGGCTGTGTAATTCTGAGGGTTTAAAAATGGCACTGATAGATTCGTAAAAAATAATTAAACCAGCTGCAATGATTAAGCTTCCCTCAAATGCAGCAGAAATAAATTCCGCTTTCCCATGCCCATAAGGATGTTCTTTATCTCTTGGTTTAGATGCGACGTATAAACTGTATAGTCCAATAGCGCCAGCTAATA
This sequence comes from Sediminibacterium sp., assembly GCA_040403925.1. Lineage (GTDB taxonomy): Bacteria > Bacteroidota > Bacteroidia > Chitinophagales > Chitinophagaceae > Sediminibacterium. The sequence continues at coordinate 147,882 of JBBAJV010000002.1, forward strand.
CATTGACAATACTCTCCAATGCATCAGATAATACAGAGAGGGAGTGTGTCATGAAATAGGCGACAAACTTCAATACAAAAAGAACGACACTTAAAGTAGTGACATAGAACTGTATTTTTAAATTCTGTTTAGCTGCTTGCAATGGGATAAATTAGAAATGAATTAGAATTTAAGTGGGTTGTACCTTTCTTCTACAAATTTCCAGTTGACAAGGTTCCACCAATTGTTGATATAATCCGCTCTTTTATTTTGGTATTTTAAATAGTAAGCATGCTCCCATACATCCAATCCTAACAAAGGATATCCTTTTGTTTCTGCAAGGTCCATTACTGGATTATCTTGGTTGGGTGTAGAGCAAATTGCTATTTCACCTTTCTCGTTCACAATCAACCATGCCCAGCCACTTCCAAATCTATTTTTTGCAGCATCTGAAAATGCTTTTTGGAAATCTGCAAAACTGCCAAAGGATTTTTCAATTGCTTTTGCTAAACTTCCTGTTGGAAGGGAAGCTGGTGCAGGTTGCATCGATTGCCAAAATAATTCATGGTTAAAATGACCGCCTGCATTGTTGCGCATTTTAGTTGAATACTTTGAGATGGATTCTAGTAAGTTGGTGATGGATGTAGTTTTTATATCTACCTTTTCAGCAACACAAGCATCATTTAAATTTTTAGTATATCCAGCTGCATGCTTTGTATGATGAATTTCCATCGTCATTGCATCTATGAATGGTTCTAAAGCATTATACGCATAAGGTAATGGCTGCTGTATATAATTCACCTCCTGGTTCAATTGCAATCCTCCGAATGTGTGTATGATTGGCATACTCGCCATGGCAATACCTGCTTTGCCAGTTTGCTTGATAAACTGACGTCGACTGTTGTTGGAACTAGACATAGGATTATTTTTTAAAGTACTTCTGTAAAGTTACTTTAATTGGCTGTAAAAATCGGTAGTAAAATTCTTGATTGAACAACTGTGAATCACGCATGGCCTTGTAGGTTAAGAATAGTCCAACAGGGATTAGAAACAGACTAGACAACCACATGCCAGCATATACCGACCATTGCCCAGACTTGGCTAATTTCTCTCCAAAATTATTGAGTAAGAAAAAGACAACAAAAAACGCAATCGCTGAAACCATTGGCGCACCTAGTCCTCCTTTTCTGATAATTGCACCCAATGGGGCACCAATTAAAAATAATACGATACAAGCAAATGAGAGTGTGAACTTGCGATGCCATTCAATAGCATGCATTGTTTCAGCGTGTTGTTGCTCTTTATAAATCGTCACTAAGCTTGCTAAATTATTTTGCAAAGAGGAGAATTGGTAACCAACCGATTCGACAATGTTAAAACGTTCTTCTTTTGGAATGATCGCATCAAAATTTTTGACTTGGGTAGGCGCATACCCTTTAAATAATCTAGCACTATCCTTATAAAACATGAATTTTAAATAAGGATAAATTTCTGATTGTGTTTTTTTGATAAAAAAACTATCCATCGATTGAATGGAATCTATTGCTTTCCCCAATTGTCTAACGCTCAACATTTTTGGATCATAAATGACATCCACTGTTTTGTTCATCTGAAAACTTTTCAGATCAAAAACTTTTTTATATTCTTTAAAATTGAGTCTTGTAAATTCGGTATTGGTCGTCGCCCTGTAACCCTTTTCTTGATAACGCCAACCATTGTACAAGATAAACTCTAAAAACTTTTTATCAGGTGTAACGCGCATCACGCCTGACTTTGCCGTAATCATATTGTCCTGCAGTCCAAATCTTTTTTCAAAAATAACGATATCATTGATCACACTATCATTGGCCTCTTTCTTGCCTAATTTGATTACATAACCATCAATTTTATCATAAAAAACACCTTCTTTTAAATCAATAGCCGGTTTGGATATGATGATTTCATACTTCAACGTGGTCAGCCGCATTTGAGAGACAGGAATAATATTATTGGCTAATAAAAAAGCGATACCTGCTAGGAATATAGCAAAAATTAAAAGTGGTCGCATGAAACGAATCAATGGAATACCAGCGGATTTGATGGCAATGAGTTCAAAACTTTCACCCAAATTTCCAAATGTCATGATCGAAGAAAAAAGCAATGCCAATGGGATGGCTGTGGTCAACATGCTGATAGATACGAGACCTACTAATTTCAAAATGATAAATGTATCCAGTCCCTTTCCAACTAAGTCATCAATGTATAGCCAAAAGAATTGCATGGTCAGCACGAATATAGAAATAGTCAATGCCGCCAAAAAGGGTCCTATAAAAGCCCTGAGAATTAGTATGTCTAATTTTTTGAACAAAATTGTAGTGCTAGCTACCTATTCTATAAAATAGCTCTTTGATTTGATAACCCCAAAGTTGACTTTGGTCTTTAATCTCATTTTTCTCCGCAAAATCCTTGATGATCAATACGGTTTGATTTGAAATCTCTGTTTTTTCAATACTAAACTCAAAATATTCATTCTTTTCACTGTGTAACCATCTAAAACGAATGAATTTATTTTCTTCTTGATCTAAAATTTCTGCCTTGTCTGGGGTGCCACCATTCCATGAAAAACTGAAGACATTTTCCCATTCGTCAACTCTATCAGCGAACCATTCTTGTAAACCAGAAGCGGTGGAGAGGAATTCAAATAAGATTGCAGGAGAACATCTAACCGGAAATTCAAGTGTAAATAGTAATTTTTTACTCATAATATCAATCTGCCCTATTTAGGGCATCGTTTGATGCAATAATATTAAATAAAAGCATGCCTCCAAGTATTTTAATCACTTAATTCGTTAACAAACGGTAAAGACTTATGAACAAGTCGGGTAGATCTATCTATTTACACTGATAATTAACTTATTATGACAAAAAATAGGTATTTAGAAAGCGTTCTAGTAATTATTATTTTTCAATTTTATCCCCTGATTTTCAGTGCCTTTGATCACTTATCTTTGCAAACTATAAAGACAGTCCTATGTTCAATGCACTTAGTGAAAAATTAGAATCAGCGTTTAAACATCTAAAAGGCCAATCCCGCATCAACGAATTGAATGTGGCCAACACCCTTAAAGATATTAGAAAAGCCCTGTTAGATGCCGATGTGAACTTTAAAATTGCCAAGGATTTTACGGATAGTATTAAAGAAAAAGCGGTTGGTGAAAAAGTAATCAATGCCATTAGCCCTGGTCAATTGATGGTTAAAATTGTGCAGGATGAATTAACTGCATTAATGGGTTCAGAAGCTAGTTTATTAGATACTTCGAAAAATCCAACCATCATTTTAGTGGCTGGTTTGCAGGGTAGTGGTAAGACCACTTTTTCTGGCAAATTGGCAACCTATTTGAAGGCCCAAAAAAAATCTCCCTTATTGGTTGCTGCCGATATTTATCGTCCTGCAGCAATGGATCAGTTGACTGTGTTAGCAGCACAAATTGGGGTAGATATTTTTGTTGAAAGAGAAAATAAAGATGCGGTTTCAATTGCAAAAAATGCAATTGCCTACGCAAAACAAAATAATAAAAACGTAATCATTATTGATACTGCAGGTCGACTTGCTGTAGACGAAATGATGATGAACGAAGTGGCAAATATTAAATCTGCCATTCAGCCACAAGAAATTTTATTTGTCGTAGACTCAATGACAGGGCAGGATGCAGTCAATACAGCAAAGACTTTCAACGACCGATTAGATTTTACTGGTGTTGTTTTAACAAAATTAGATGGTGATACAAGAGGTGGAGCAGCTTTATCAATTAAATATTCCGTGAACAAGCCGATTAAGTTCATGAGTAGTGGGGAGAAGATGGATACTTTAGATATTTTTTATCCTGAGAGGATGGCCCAAAGAATTTTAGGGATGGGAGATATTACCTCTTTGGTTGAAAAAGCGCAAGCACAATTTGACGAGGTTGAAGCAAAAAAATTAGAGAAAAAAATTCGAAAAAATCAATTTGATTTTGAGGATTTTTTAACACAAATTCAGCAGATTAAAAAAATGGGTAACTTGAAAGATTTAATGGGGATGATACCGGGCGTTGGAAAAAGTATTAAAGATATCGATATCAAAGAAGACGCATTCAAAGGTGTTGAAGCCATCATTCAATCCATGACCTTAATTGAAAGAAGAAATCCTGATACTTTAACACCAAGTAGAAAAGCTAGAATTGCAAAAGGAGCAGGAAAAGACCTGGCTGAAATCAATGCCTTTATCAAACAGTTTGACCAAATGAAACAAATGATGAAGACGATGAGCGGTCCTGCGGGTGCTGCCATGGCTAGTAAAATGCCTGGAATAAGAAGGTAATTAGAGCTTAATGAGGCTTAAGTAGTTGATTTTCAGCTTTTTTATCCAATTTTACTTTCTTAGTCCATTTAATTGGGCGAGTTCAGTAATTTATTTTATCTTTGTTCCCCTTAACCCTATTTGTTAACGCCTATAAATTTCTATTTAACATGGCAGTAAAAATGAGACTACAACGTCACGGTAGTAAAAAAAGGCCTTTCTACTTTATAGTAGTGGCTGACGGACGCGCACCAAGAGATGGTAAATTCATCGAGAAAATTGGTACTTACAATCCTTTAACAGTTCCAGCGACAATCAATTTAGATCGTCAAAAGTCTTTAGAGTGGTTAAACAAAGGTGCTCAACCTACAGACACCGTTCGCAGAATTTTATCTTTCAAAGGAGTACTTTATTTAAAACACTTATTACGTGGTGTTAAATTAGGTCTATTTGATGATGCAACTGCAATGACTAAGTTTGAATCTTGGTATGCTGAGCATGAAACATCAATTGCTTCTAAATCTGATTCACACAAAAAAGCACAAGCTGCTAAAAAAGTGTATGTACCAGTCGTTAAGAAAGTAGCTGAACCAGTTGCTGAAGCGCCTG
>JBBAJV010000002.1:152887-219294 GCA_040403925.1 Sediminibacterium sp.
CCTGAAGAAGTTGTTGCCGAAGAAGCAGCTCCAGTTGCCGAAGTTGAAGCACCAGCTGCAGAAGCGGTTGCTGAAGAAACACCAGCTGCAGAATAAACTAATCTGACACTTAATTAAGATTCAATAGCATTCAACCTCCCGAAATTCGGGAGGTTTTTTTATCGTCCAATCATTTACTAAATTTGTGTATGAGTGAATATATCCATATCGGGAAAATAGTTGCAGCACATGGTCTAACAGGGCATCTTATTTTAGAGCATGCCTTAGGCACACCTATTCACTTTAAAGGGATTGACGCTATTTTTATTGAAAAAAATGCATCGAGTTTTATCCCCTATTTCATTCAGTCCGCGTCTACTAAAACAGAAAGTTTAACCCATTTACAAGTAGAAGGTATTACTACGAGAGAAGCCTGCAGTATTTTGATTGGGAAAAAAGTATGGCTGCCAGAAGCCGAGTTTCAATTGCTAGTAGATAAAAGTTCACCACTTTCCTTACTGGGGTATATGGTAGTTGAAAAAGGAATTGAATTAGGAAAGATAGAAGAAGTGATAGAACAACCTCATCAACTTATGGTGACCATCTTATACCAAGGTCAGGAAGCTTATATTCCTTTACATGAGGAGAGTCTTAAAGGGGTAGACCATGCAAAAAAGCAAGTCCAAGTATCCTTGCCAGATGGCTTATTGGACTTATACCGAGAAACAGAATAAATTCGTTAAATTTATTTTCTAAATAGTATCCTATGCGTAATTTTTTTGTTGTTTTTATTTTTTGTTGTACTACCATTTTGGGACAAGCTCAGAAGACCTATATCCAATGCGGTCAATTGGTAGATGTAGTGCATCTTAAAGTACAAAAAGAGAAAACTGTCATCATCGAGGGCAATAAAATTTTAGACATAGTAGATGGATTTGTTACTGGCACAAAAACAGATCAAGTAGTGGATTTAAGAAAACAAACAGTGATGCCAGGTTTGATGGATATGCATATTCATGTGGAATCGGAAACAAGTCCAACAAGGTACTTAGATGGATTTACACAAAACGATGTAGATGTTGCGTATGGTGCATTAAGATTTGCGGAAAAAAATTTAATGGCAGGTTTTACTTCTGTTAGAGATTTAGGTGGATCAGGAGTGAATATAGCATTGCGCAAAGCAATTCAAAAAGGATATGTGGTTGGACCAAGAATTTATACTGCAGGCAAAAGCATTGCATCAACTGGTGGACACGCTGATCCAACTAACGGCGTTCGTGCAAATTTAATGGGAGATCCAGGGCCAAAAGAAGGCGTTATAAATGGCAAAGAAGATGCCTATAAAGCGGTTAGACAACGTTACAAAGAGGGAAGTGATGTCATTAAAATCACCGCAAGTGGTGGGGTGTTGAGTATGGCAGCAAATGGTGAAAATCCTCAATTTACAGAAGAGGAAGTTCGTGCGATTGTTACTGCAGCAAAAGATTATGGTTTTAAAGTGGCTGCTCATTGCCATGGTGTAGAAGCTATGCGTAGGGCAATTATCGGTGGAGTCAACTCTATTGAACATGGTACTTTAATGGACGAATCTATTTTCCCATTGATGAAACAATACGGCACTTATTTAGTACCGACAATTATAGCAGGCAGATCTGCTGCCGACTCGGCTAAAAAATCTGGTTATTATCCGCCAATGGTGACTAAAAAAGCGCTAGAAATTGGACCAAAAATTCAAAATACTTTTTCAAAAGCGTATAAGGCAGGTGTAAAAATTGCTTTTGGAACGGATGCAGGTGTATATGCACATGGTAATAATTGGATGGAATTTAAATACATGCAAGAGGGCGGAATGCCATTGATTGAGGCGATCCAATCTGCTACGATGAATGCAGCTGATTTAATGGGCACTCAAAATATTTTAGGAAGTATTGAAAAAGGCAAATTAGCCGATATCATTGCAGTAGAAGGAGATCCATTTGTAGATATCAATCAAATGGGTAATGTGCAATTTGTAATGAAAGATGGCGTGATCTACAAGCAAAAAAAATAATTAAGCAGCATTCCATTTATCTAATTGCTTGATCGTAGCAGCCAAATCTTTTGGAAGCGGGGCCTCAAAGGCAAATTCCTTTTCTTTAAAAACAAGTTTTAAAGTATGCGCATGTAATGCGTGTCTTGCTAGTAGTGGCTTTTCTTCTTCTTCGGATTTACTTAATTTGAAATTCTTTTTCTTAATACTAGAGAGTAATAATTTTTCGCCATCACCATAAATTTCATCTGCAATAATGGGGTGTCCCATATGTTTTGCATGCACTCTAATTTGATGAGTTCTTCCTGTATGAATTTGAAATGATACCAAAGCGTAGCGTTTGTAGTAAGTCACAACCTCATAGGTGGTTAATGCCACTTTACCTTTCACATGAATGTACATCTGTCCCTTTTTGACTGGATGTTCCATAATGCTTCCGTCAATACTACCATTTTGTTCGGGACGGCCCACCACTAAGCCAAGGTATTTTTTTTCAATGGTTCTACCTTCAAATAAAAGGCTTAGTTCCTTATGCGCTTCGGCATTTTTTGCAAAAATAATAAGCCCACTTGTAGCTTGATCTAAACGGTGCACCGTAAATATAGTACCAAATTTTTCTTGTAAAAGAGACTTAATAGAAAGTGTTTTACCAAAACGATCTGGAATACTTAATACACCAGCAGGTTTATTAATAACAATTAGGTCATCGTCCTCAAATAATATATCTAACATCCCTACTTGCTTGCTTTTCTTGTAAATGATTTATTTAAAAACTTCAATGTGCGCACTTCTTTTTCTGCTAAGAAACGCCACTTGCCTCGATCTACATTCTTCTTGGTTAAATTTGCGAACATGACTCTGTCCAAATGTCTTACATCGTATCCAAGGTGTTCGAAAATTCTTCTTACAATTCTGTTTCTTCCACTATGAATTTCTATTCCAATTACATTTTTAGAAGTATTGGATAAATAACTTACGGCATCTGCGGCAATGAATCCATCTTCTAATTCAACACCTGCTGCAATAGACTCCATATCGGCCTTGGTTACAGGCTTATCTAAAGTGACTTCGTAGATTTTTTTAATCTCATAAGATGGATGCGTTAGCTTTTGTGCCAAGTCACCATCATTTGTTAATATTAAAACGCCTGTGGTATTTCTATCTAATCTACCTACAGGAAACATTCTTTGTGTAGTCGCATTTTTTATAATATCTAAAACAGTTTTTCTGCCTTCTGGATCGTTTGCGGTACAGATATAATCTTTTGGCTTGTTCAATAAAATATATACAGGAGTCACTTGCAATTGCAATACTTTCCCTTTCAATCTCACCACATCTTTGTATTGTACTTTATAGCCAGGCTCTAATACCTTGTCTCCGTTGACTGTGATATGACCAGATTTAACGAGTTCTGCTGCTTCTCTTCTTCCACAAGTACCAGCATGCGCAATGTATTTATTGAGCGGCATTTGCTCGTAAGGCATATCGTCATTGGCAGTGACTTTGCCAATGCTAGCAGTACGTTTTGCATCTGCGCGATCCATGGATGCAGGGGTTCTCTTATTTGCTCTTGGACTACCAGATTTTTGTAACTCACCATACTTAGGTTGTACATCAGTAGATTTTGAAGGTCCTTTGGATGGCCCATTAGATGGAGCAGATTTTGCTCTTAAAGGAATAGAATATTTTGGATGGCCTGTCACAAATTCTTTTTTATCGTAGCCTCCTTTTTTATCAAAGCCCCCTTTTTTATTATTCCCTACAGGCTCAACAGCAATCCCTCTTTCAATATCTTTTTTTCTTTGACGCGCAGCTTCACCAATAGCTCTCGAATCTTTTTTTGCTTGTTTTTTTTCTTGTCTATATTCTTCTTTAACGGCACTTCCTTTTTTCTTATTGGCAAACTTGTCAAAGTTGTCGGATCTTTTCGCTTTCATTGGATGCGGTATTAATTGTCTTTATTGGCTAACTGTCCACAAGCCGCATCAATATCTTTACCACGACTTCTTCTTACACGAACGTTGACTCTGTTTTTTTGTAAAATTTCTACAAATGTCTCAAATCCTTCTTCATCAGGTTTGTCAAAAGGAAAACGATCAATCGCATTGTATTCAATGACGTTGATTAAATCTGCCGGAACTTGTCTGTAAATTTTAACCAATTCCATGGCGTCTTTTTCGCTGTCATTAAAATCCTTGAATAAGATATATTCAAATGTAATTTCGTTGCCTGTCTTTTTATAGAAATAGTTAAGTGCTTCAATCAACGATTCAATATTATTACTCTCATTGATGGGCATAATTTCATTACGTTTCTTATCATTGGCAGCATGAAGGGATAGTGCTAATTTAAATTTCACTTGGTCGTCTCCTAATTGCTTGATTTGTTTTGCGACTCCAGCAGTGGAAACCGTGATACGTCTTGCACTCATTCCTAATCCATCTGGAGAAGTAATTTTTTCAATCGCCTTCAACACATTCTTATAATTCAATAACGGTTCGCCCATACCCATGAATACGATATTGGATAAATTTTGATCATAGGTTTTTTCAACCTGCTGTTTGATCATCACTACTTGATCGTAGATTTCATCAAAATTTAAATTCCTGCTTCGCTCCATATAACCTGTAGCACAAAATTTACAACTCAAGCTACAACCAATCTGAGAAGACACACAAGCGGTCTTGCGTAAAGTAGTTGGAATAAGGACCCCCTCAATCATATGATCGTCAAAAGTTCTAAACCTTGTTTTAAAGGTGCCGTCGCTACTCATTTGAGTGGTGTCAATCGAAAGTGCTGGTAAAGTGAAGTGCTCCACTAATTTTTTACGTAAATCCAGGCTTAAATTGGTCATTTCGTCAAAGCTATGTGCATGTTTTTGCCATAACCATTCCACAATCTGTTTTACCCTAAATGGTTTTTCTTCCATTTTTGCTATAAATCGTTCAATCTCAGCGACCTCTACTGCCCTGATATTTGGTCTTGTTTGCTCCATACTGCAAAGATACTTGATCAGTCTGTTAACATTCAATTATTTCCATTGAAAACTCAATAAAAGACCCTAATTTGGACATCTCAAAACTTAAATTAACAATTATGAGAAAATTATGCTTTTTGACCTTGTTTTTAATGGGTGCTTTCTTGACTGTAAACGCGCAAACAGGTTCTTTAAATGATTATATAGGAAAATATGTTTTTGCAGAAGGAAGTCCAGTGGCGGAAGTGACCATAACTGTAGAAGATTCTAGTTTGGTCATCAATTCTGCAATGGGTTCAACACCAATTGAGAAAAAAGGGGTAGACAGTTTCTATTTAGCAACTTATGATGCATTGGTAATTTTCAATAGAGCGGACGGCAAATCAGTAGCGTCTATTAGTATTTTTGTTCAAGGCACAGAATTAATGGGCAAAAAAGAATCAAGCCCAGTAGCAATCAAAGAAGATGAGTTCTATGCTAGATTTTGGATGAAACAAAACTACTAGATCGTATTAAAATTCCATTGATGCTAATGCTTCAAACGGAATTATTTGTTGCGTCCCGGTGGTTAAGTTTTTAAGGGTACATACTTTTTTTCTCAATTCATCGGATCCGATGATGATGATATTTTGAATGCCTTTCTTTTCGGCATATTTAAATTGCTTGTCGAATTTACTCTTGTCTGGGTAGATTTCACAAGCAATTTTTTTTGCTCTTAATGTTGTCATTAATTGGTAAGCTTCTTTTGCTTCTTCATCCCCTAAATTGAAAAATAATATTTTAGTAGTTTGTTCTACAGAAGCTGGAAAAAGATTTTTTTCCTCTAGTACATCATAGATACGATCCACTCCAAAGCTTATGCCCACGCCAGGTATATTCGGAACACCAAATAAACTTGTTAAGTCATTGTATCTTCCACCACCACCAATACTTCCCATCTCTGCGTCGATTGCTTTTACTTCAAAAATTAATCCCGTATAATAATTTAAACCTCTAGCTAAAGTAAAATCTGCCACTACATTTTTCGCCAATCCACTTTGTGCATGGTAGTCTAAAACATATTGTATTTCTTCGATGCCTTTTGCAGCATTTTCATTGCCGGTGAGCAGTGCACTAAGTTGTGCTAATTTTGCTTCATTGTTTCCTTCGATTTCCAAATAGGCTTGAATTGTTTTTTGTTGTGGAGCTGTAAACTCTTTATGCGCTAATTCTTCTGCTACCTTTTCCCAGCCTATCTTATCTAATTTATCTATTGCAATTGTCAAGTCAATCATTTTATCCTCTCCACCACAAACTTGTGCTAGTCCTAATAAAATTTTACGATTGTTTATTTTAACTTCTACTTCTAATTGGAGTTGCTTAAATACCGTTAAGTAAATGGCGGTTAATTCAACTTCATTTAATAAACTATCAGACCCAACAATATCCGCATCACATTGGTAGAACTCTCTGTACCTTCCTTTTTGAGGTCGATCTGCTCTCCAAACTGGTTGAATTTGGTAACGCTTAAAAGGGAAACTAAGTGCTCCATGATGCATGGCCACATACCTTGCGAAAGGAATGGTTAAATCATACCTAAGTGCTCTTTCTGTAATTTGAGTGCTAGATTTTCCTTCCAATATTTTCTGGAAACCTTCACCTGTAGCTGCTGCTTTTTGTGGGGTATCTAAACCGTTATTTAAAATTTTGAAAATCAGTTTATCACCTTCTTCTCCATATTTTCCCATCAGTGTGTCCAACTGTTCCATCGCAGGCGTTTCCAGTGGCTGAAATCCATATAATTCAAATACCGTCCGAATGGTTTGGAAGATATACTGTCTTTTTTGAACAGTCGCTGCGTTGAAATCTCTTGTGCCTTGTGGTAAAGAAGGTTTACTCATGAACTCAATTTGTTTGTGAAGATAATTTTTTAAATCGTTACCATGTTAATTGTTTAATTTGCTTCTCAAAATTATCCTATATGGAAGAAAGAGAAAAATCTGAAAGGTCTTATCATTTTTTTAGACGTATTTATGACTTCTCCATGTCTACACTGATTCTTGGAATTGGTTGCCTCTTGTTTGGCGCCAAGTATTTCAAAATGGATATGGTGTTGAATATTGACAATGATTTTAGACTCATTTTTGGCACTTTGTGCCTGGTTTACGGTGGATTTAGGCTATTCAGAGCCATCAAACAAGATTATTAATGCTATCAAGCAACAAATTAGTGATTATGCGCCCCTTTTTATTCGGATGGATTTGTACACTCTTATTGGCTTCATGTAATACTACAACGGAAAAGTCGAGGGATACCCCAAATGAAGGCTTGATTCGCATCTCTGTGGAGGAAAGTTTTAGACCCTTTATGGAGGAGCAGTTAAAAGTCTTTTTAGCAAGCAATCCCAAGGCTCAGATTGAGGCTAGTTACAAATCAGAGATCGATTGTTTCAAAGATTTAGCCAATGACAGTACAAGGATGATTTTTGTTACCAGAGGTTTAACGAAGCAGGAGCAAGTTGACTATAAAAAAAGCCTCAGTTTCAATCCAAATTTTGCCATTCTTGCGTACAATGCAGTGGCGGTATTGGTTCATAAATCAGCAAAGGATTCGGTATTTAGCTTAGAAGCCTTAAGTCAAAGACTCACTGGGAAGTCCAATAAAGAAGTGGTGATGGATGGAAATAATTTAACAGGGGTCATTCGGTTTTTAAAAGATAGTTTAGCAAAAGATGTCCCGTTGGGGAAAAACGTGGTGGCAGCGAACGGAAGTAGAGAAGTGATAGACTATATCGCTACACATGCCGATGCCATTGGGTTTGTGGGGATGAACTGGATTGGAGATGGGTATGATCCTGCCCAAATTGAATTGCGAAAAAAAGTAAAATTAGGCTTGGTAGAATGTACGCAATGCATTGAAAAAGGTTATTTTTCAAAACCATCACCTGCTACCATTAGTAAAGCGCAATATCCCCTTACTTTACCCATCTATTACATTTTAAAAGAAAATGCGGCAGGCCTAGGTACTGGGTTTTTAAATTTTCTAAGCTTAGAAAGAGGACAGTTGATTTTTAAGCGTTCTTTTTTGGTGCCAGCAAAAATGGGCTTTAAAAAAAGGAATAGCTTACTAGAATAGTCAGAAAAACTAACAAGTTTTAGTAGAATTAACTATAATTTAAAGCGATTTCTTGCAAAAAAATTAATATTTTTAGCATTCTCAAAATTGAACCCAAATGGATACGTGAAATGAGGGTTTTGATATGGGTATAATTTATAAAATACAAAAACACTGTGATGAAAAAATTGGTTCTATTGATGTTGGCAGTATCATTTGCATTAACTGGTGTTAATGCTCAAGTACCTGTATCTCCATTAAACGAGGGATTGAAATTGTTGCGTTACGAAAAGAACAAATCTGCTTTAGCATTCTTTAAAGATGCCTATGAGAAAAACGCTAAAGATCCAGAAACCATATTTTGGTATGGTCAAGCGATCTTATCTCAAAATGGCGCAGGCACGCCTGATAAAGCGTTTGTTCAAGCTACAAAAGAATTGTATCAAAAAGCAGCAACCGAATTAGGTAATAATGCATGGGTCCTAGTGGGTACTGCGCATGTTCAGTTATTGGAAGCAGGAGAAACTGCAGACCTCAATGCGATCAAACAAACTTTAGAAGTTGCGATAACAAGTACGTTAAATACAAAGGGTAAATTCAAAGGAAAGCCAAGTCAAGATATTGTGAATGCCATTGGTTATATCCACTCTGAAGTACCTTCTAGCGTTGGCGATCATCGATATGCGATAGATAAATTAAAGGAAACTATTTCTGCCTACGAAGGCACACCTGTGTTGCCAACTATGTTTGTTAATTTGGGTATCAACTACCTTAAGTTGGGTGGTGAAAATGGTGGTGAAGCGGTAACTGCATTCTTGGAGTCTATTAATAGAGATCCACAAAATGCCTATCCTTATTATAGAATTGGTAAAGTATATCAAACACAAAATAACTTAGAGTCCTTTGACGAATATTTTAAAAAGTCTCTAACTGCAGATCCTAAGTTCGCACCAACTTATTTTGCTTTGTATCAATATTTTGCAGACAAGAATACAGAAACTGCAAAGACGAATCTTGATTTGTTCTTGCAATATGCAGACAAGGATCCAGCTTTGGATATATTCAATGCTGATTATTTATTCCGTGCTGGTCAATATGACGCTTCATTGGCAAAAGTAAAGGAGATGGAAACTTCTATTGGTATTCAGGCCTTACCTCGTATTGGCGTTTTATTGGCGTATAACTATGACCGTAAAGGAGATTCAGTGCAGGCTAAAACGTATATCGAGCAATTTATCACTACAAGCACGTCGGACAAAGTGCTTAATACAGATTATGAGCTTGCTGTAAAAGTATTGTCTAAATTCAGTGGGAATGAGGCTGTTTTAGCTGGCCTACTTGAAAAGGCAATTACAGCGGATACGGCTAAGGCCAATCAAATGAAATATTACAAATTAGGTGCAGATATGTTTGAAAAATCAAATATGTATGTAGATGCTTTAAAATGGAATACGAATTATTTTAACCTAAGAGGCATCAAAGACGAATTATACTATTACAAGTTATCTAGCGTTTCTTATAATGCAAAAGACGGCCTTGCTACAACAGAAATTGCAAAACAATATATTGCTGCTTTCCCTGAACGTCAAAATGGGTATTCATTCAATGTGAAAGGGGCTCAATTGATCGATACAGCGAATAAATTAGGTATTGTGTTTCAAGCGGCCACCCTACAAAATGAGTTTATGTTGAAAGATCCTGTTAAATACAAACAAGGCTTGGTCAACACTTATTATCTCATGATGGGTTATTTTAATGAAATGAAAGATTTAGAAAAAGCGATAGGCATGTGTGACAAAGTATTGGAATTAATGCCTGGTGAGGCTCAAACTGTAAAAATTAAAGAAAGCTTGGTGAAGAACTGGGAAATCCTCAAAAAGATGCAAGGCAATCAAAAGCCTGCCCCGGACACCCCATCTCAAAATTAACACTAGATTAACCCCTTTTTAGTCCTTTAAAGGCGATTAAAAAAAGATGCTAAAAACTCCCCTTAAATGAGGAGTTTTTAGTTTAAACAAGTTCCTTTGCGTATTTTTGCGGCACCTAAAAGACTTAGAAATGAATAGTGCTGCCAATTACTTACCAATCCTATTGCAAATATTGTTTGCAGGTGGCTTTGTAGCCATCATGATTTTGGTCTCTAGCTTAGTAGGCCCTTCTCGAAAAACATCAGATAAATTAGAAAATTTTGCGAGTGGAATTGAATCTCATGGTGATGCAAGATCACCAATGGCCATTAAATATTTTTTAGTGGCCATTTTATTTGTGTTGTTCGATGTAGAAGTTATTTTCTTTTATCCATACGCAGTCAATTTTAAAAGTTTAGGCTGGGCTGGATTTTTTGAAGTGGTTTTATTTGTTGGATTTTTCTTGGTAGGCTTTGTCTACATCATCAAGAAAGGTGCACTTAAATGGGAAGATTAATTTTTAAAAATATAATGCATAAATTATGCGTCCAGTAAGATTTAACATACATCCAAAAGAAGCCGAAATTGCAGATGCAATTGGAATGGGAAAAGCACCAGACGGTGTCCCAGGTGATGGATTTTTTGCTACACAATTAAGTTCTGTAGTAGGACTTGCACGCAAAAATTCTTTATGGCCTTTGCCTTTTGCAACATCATGTTGTGGGATTGAATTCATGGCAACCATGGCTTCACACTATGACCTATCTCGTTTTGGTTCAGAGCGTGTAGGCTTCTCTCCACGTCAATGTGATTTATTAATGGTGATGGGTACTATCGCAAAAAAAATGGCACCAGTATTAAGACAAGTGTATATCCAAATGGCAGAGCCACGTTGGGTGATTGCAGTTGGGGCTTGCGCATCTAGTGGTGGTATTTTTGATACTTATAGCGTTTTGCAAGGAATTGATCAAGTGATTCCTGTCGACGTGTATGTGCCAGGTTGTCCTCCAAGACCAGAAGCGATTATTGATGGCTTTATGAAAATACAAGACCTCGTTGGACAAGAAAGTATTCGTCGTAGAAATAGCGAACAATACAAAGCATTATTAAATAGTTATGGCATTCAATAGCCAACACTTAATTATTACAATATGTCGTTAAATAACGAAATGGTACAAGAACAATTAATTGCAAAATTTGGCGACCAAGTGTCGCAATTTGCAACTAGTTATGACATGCTTTCTTTTGAATCTCCAAAGGAAATCAATTTGAAAGTCTTACAATTTTTATATGATGAGCCAAGTTTAGCTTTTACATTTTTAACAGATATCTGTGCGGTAAATTATCCTAATCAAAAAGGAGCAGAATTAGTAGTAGTATATCACCTACATAATTTAAAAGAGAATATTAGAGTTCGTTATTCTGTAAGCACTTCATTAGAAAATACAGATGTATATACTGCCACTAAATTATTTGAATCCGCCAATTGGATGGAGCGTGAGACCTATGATTTTTTTGGAATCAACTTTGTGGGGCATCCAAATTTGAAACGCATTTTGAATGTAGATGAGATGGATTATTTCCCATTAAGAAAAGAATTTCCATTAGAGGATCAAACAAGAATTGACAAGGATGACGAAATGTTTGGTAGAGGATAATTAATTATAAAATCAAGGTATAACTAAATATACAATGGAACACAATCATATTACATTACCAGAAGGCTCAATTGAGAAAACCACGACCACTCTAAATATTGGACCTACGCATCCTGCCACGCATGGTGTATTCCAAAATATTATGGAAGTGGATGGAGAGCGCGTCGTTTCATCTGATCAAACGGTTGGATACATTCATCGCGCGTTTGAGAAATTGGCAGAAAGAAGACCCTTGTATCAAATTACAACGATCACCGATCGCTTGAATTACTGTAGTAGCCCTATCAACAATATGGGATGGCATGTTACATGTGAAAAATTCTTGCAAATAGAAATACCTAAACGTGTAGATTATTTACGTGTGATCATTATGGAATTAGCGCGTATTTCGGATCACTTAATTTGTAATTCTATTGTGGGTGTGGATACGGGTGCCTACACTGGATTTTTATATGTGATGCAGTATCGTGAATTGATATATGAAATCTATGAAGAGATCTGCGGATCTAGATTGACAACCAATATGGGTCGTATAGGTGGCTTTGAAAGAAATTTCACCAACACCGCATTTACAAAATTGGAGAAGTTCTTAAACGAATATCCAAAAGTGCTTAAAGAATTCGAGAGCTTGTTTACAAGAAACAGAATCTTTATGGAGCGTACACAAGGCACAGGTGGCATCAGTGCTGAGCGTGCCATGAATTATGGTTTTACAGGTCCAAATTTAAGAGCAGCAGGTGTGGACTACGATGTGCGTGTACACCAACCTTATAGTAGCTACCAAGATTTTAATTTCACCGTACCAGTTGGAACAACAGGAGACAATTATGATCGTTTCTTAGTGCGCAATGCAGAAATGTGGGAGAGTATTTCTATCATCAGACAAGCTTACGAAAAAGTGCAAGCTTTCAAAGGAGCAGATGCAGAAGTCTTCCATGCGGATGTACCTGAATATTATCTTCCTAAAAAAGAAGACGTGTATACAAAGATGGAGGCATTGATTTGGCATTTTAAAATTATCATGGGAGAGATTGATTTGCCAAAAGGTCAAATTTATTGCCCAGTGGAAGGGGGCAATGGAGAACTTGGTTTTTATTTAATCAGTGATGGCGGAAGAACGCCTTTCAGATTGCACTTTAGAAGACCTTGTTTTATATACTATCAAGCTTATCCTGAATTAATTAAGGGGGGCATGTTAAGTGACGCTGTGGTGACCATGAGTAGTTTGAATTTAATTGCTGGAGAATTAGACGCATAAAATAAAAAAGAAATTTTCGATATGACCTATACTTTTAATGAAACACAAATGGCTGAGCTGAATCGCTTGGTAGCTCGTTATCCAGAAGGGAAACAGAAAAGCGCATTGTTGCCTGCCTTACATCTTGCGCAAGATAGTTTCGATGGTTGGTTACCTGCTGAGTTAATGGACTACGTTGCTAGTTTATTACACATCGAACCGATCGAAGTGTATGAAGTAGCAAGCTTTTATAGTATGTATAATTTAAAGCCAGTTGGAAAATTCATTTTTGAAGTTTGTCAAACAGGACCTTGTATGATTAGTGGATCTGATGACATCATTGCGTATATCCAAAAAAAATTAGCCATCAGGCCAGGAGAGACCACTAAGGATGGTGTATTTACTTTAAAATTAGTAGAGTGTCTTGGTGCTTGCGGATACGCGCCAATGATGCAAGTGGGTAAGGTCTTTAGAGAACATTTAACTAAAGAAAAAGTAGACAGTATTATAGCTGAATACAGATCAAACGTAACAAAATAATCAATCACAGAAAGCGTTAAAAATATTCAAATGAGTGTAAAACTATTACTAGATAAAGCAAATGTACCAGGGATCCGTTCTTACGAAGTATATCGTCGTGAGGGGGGTTACCGTAGTGTCGAAAAAGCTTTGAAGGAAATGAATCCCGAATCTATTGTTGAGGAAGTAAAGAAAAGTGGATTGAGAGGAAGAGGTGGTGCTGGTTTTCCAACAGGAATGAAATGGAGTTTTATTGCAAAGCCAGAAGGTGTGCCACGTCACTTGGTTTGTAATGCAGACGAAAGTGAGCCAGGCACATTTAAGGATCGTTACTTAATGGAATTTTTACCGCATTTATTATTGGAAGGGTTGATTGTCTCAAGTTTTGCTTTGGGTGCTAATGAGACCTACATTTATATCAGAGGAGAGTATGCATGGATTACAGATATATTAGAAGAAGCAATCAACGAAGCAAAAGTAAATGGTTGGTTAGGAAAAAATATTTTAGGAACAGATTTTGAATGTAATATTCATGTACATCGTGGCGCAGGCGCTTATATCTGTGGTGAGGAAACAGCATTGATCGAGTCTTTAGAAGGCAAGCGTGGTAATCCACGTATCAAACCGCCGTTCCCAGCAATACAAGGTTTATGGCAACGTCCAACCGTGGTGAACAATGTAGAGACATTGGCAGCAATTGTGCCCATCATTAATATGGGTGGCGAGGAATATGCAAAGATTGGTGTTGGAAGATCTACTGGAACAAAATTAATTTCGGCATGTGGTAATATCAACAAGCCAGGTGTGTATGAAATTGATATGACTATATCGGTAGAAGAATTTATTTACAGCGATGAATATTGCGGAGGCATCAAAGGTGGCAAGCAATTAAAAGCATGTATCCCTGGAGGATCATCTGTGCCCATCTTACCTGCTAATTTATTATTAAAAACAGCTACTGGCGAAACACGTTACATGAACTACGAAAGTTTAAGTGATGGTGGATTTGCTACAGGATCTATGTTAGGTTCTGGTGGTTTCATTGTGTTAGACGAGGATCAATGTATTGTAAAAAACACATTGACCTTAGCGCGTTTTTATCGTCACGAAAGTTGTGGTCAATGTTCTCCATGTAGAGAAGGTACAGGTTGGATGGAAAAAATATTACACAAGATAGAACATGGGCATGGTACCATAGCAGACATTGATTTATTATGGGATATTCAAAGAAAGATAGAAGGAAATACTATTTGTCCACTAGGTGATGCAGCTGCATGGCCTGTTGCTGCGGCAATCCGTCATTTCCGTGATGAATTTGAGTGGCATATCAATAACCCAGTTTTATCACAAGCAAGCAATTTCGGTTTACAACACTATGCAGATCCAATTCATGTACCTGCATAACATAGAAATATAAACTATGAGCGAACAAAATTTATTTAAAGTAACGATCGACAACATTACCATTGAAGTTCCAGCAGGAACGACAGTGTTGCAAGCTGCACGATTAATTGGCGGTCAAGTTGCACCACCTGCAATGTGTTTTTATAGCAAATTGGAAGGGAGCGGCGGTAAGTGTAGAACTTGTTTGGTAGAAGTATCAAAAGGTTCAGAAAAAGACCCAAGACCAATGCCTAAGCTGGTTGTGTCTTGTCGTACAACCGTAATGGACGGAATGGAAGTAAAAAACATCACAAGTGAAAAAGTATTGGATGCAAGAGCGGGTGTGGTGGAGTTTTTATTATTGAATCATCCTTTGGATTGTCCTATTTGTGATCAGGCTGGAGAATGTCATTTACAAGATTTAAGTTTTGATCATGGCAAGTCTGAAACACGTTATGAATTTCAAAGAAGGACTTTTAAAAAGCATGATTTAGGAAAGAACATACAATTACACATGACGCGTTGTATTTTATGTTATCGTTGTGTGTATACTGCGGATCAATTAACAAATAAAAGAGTGCACGGGATATTAGACAGAGGAGACCACGCAGAAATTGCAACACATATTGAAAAGAGTTTAGACAATGAATTTATAGGAAACGTGATTGATGTATGTCCGGTGGGTGCATTGACAGATAAAACATTCCGATTTAAAAATCGTGTTTGGTTCTTAAAGCCAATGGATGCACACCGTGATTGTCCAACATGTTCAGGAAGAGTGACTTTATGGAATAGAGGGGACGAAGTGTATAGAGTCACTGCAAGAAAAGACCAATGGGGTGAGATAGAAGATACGCCAGAAGGGCAACCAGGATGGATTTGCAACACTTGTCGTTTTGATAAAAAGGCAACAGCAGATTGGATCATCGAAGGACCTCGTGAAATTAGCAGGCAGTCTGTAATTGCACAAGGACATTATGCAGGTCAAATTGGTACAACAATACCAACAGAAATTTTTGCTGCAGTGAATGATGGTAGAACGCCACATTTATTGATGGACATTCATGATGAAAGTGAAGTGAATCAACACAATGTACATTTAGGGAAAATTCAAGGACCTTCTCATGGGAATACTTTTAACACAAACAATACTCATAAAGCATAATTATATTAGCATGACAATTCTTGCATTTGATTGGGGGCTAGTGATAGAAAAATTAATCTTGATTGCCATAGTTGTTTTCGGTAGTCTAGGTATTGCTTTATATACTACTTTTGGAGAAAGAAAAGTGGCTGCCATTTTACAAGATCGTCCAGGTCCTAACAGGGCCGGTCCTTTTGGATTATTGCAACCACTGGCAGATGGTATCAAATTGATCATGAAAGAAGAGATCATTCCAACAGCAGCCAACAAATGGTTATTTATTTTGGGTCCAGCATTAGCAATGACGGCTAGCTTAATGACTTGTGCTGTGATTCCTTGGGGTTCAGATATTGAATTATTTGGCCGAAAAATCGCCTTGCAAATTGCAGATATCAATATTGGCATTTTGTATGTGTTTGCAGTGGTGAGTATGGGTGTGTATGGTATTATGATTGGTGGATGGGCTTCTAATAATAAGTTTTCATTGATGTCCTCTTTAAGAGCGGCGTCACAAGCCATTAGCTATGAATTGGCGATGGGCTTGGCCTTGATCGCTTTATTAATGACCACTGAATCTTTAAGTTTAAAGACCATTGTAGAACAACAGGTACAAGGTAACTGGTGGAATATTGTGTATCAACCATTGGGCTTTTTATTATTTTTTATTGCAGCATTAGCAGAGTGTAATAGAACCCCATTTGACTTACCAGAGGCTGAGAATGAATTGAATTTTGGATACCATCAGGAATATTCTTCTATGAAATTGGGTTTTTATTTATTCGCAGAATATATCAATATGATTATGAGTAGCGCCATCATGGCGTCGATGTATTTTGGTGGTTACGATTTGCCATTCTTTGATGAATCTACTGTTGCACCGAATATTGCAGCGATGATTGGTGTAGGCACTTTGTTGATTAAAATCGTTTTATTCGTTTTCTTATTCATGTGGATTCGCTGGACCATCCCGCGTTTCAGGTATGATCAACTAATGAACTTAGGATGGAAGACGATGATCCCAATGGCACTTTTTAATTTATTAATTACCGGTGCTTTAATCTTAGCTAACTTATAATTTATTTAAATCATTGTATAAAGACATGCAACCATTAACCAACAAAGCACAAGCCGTTAGCAGAGATCCCATGACCTTTTGGGAGCGCTTGTATTTGATTAATATTATCAAAGGGATGTTGATCACTTTTAGTCATATGTTTAAAAAACAACCGACTACACGTTATCCCGAAGAGAAACGTGCATTTAGTCCAGTTTTTAGGGGACTGCATGTGTTAAATAGAGACGAAGAAGGAAGAGAACGTTGTACTGCATGTGGTTTATGTGCAGTGGCTTGTCCTGCAGAGGCTATTACAATGGAGGCGGCTGAACGTGAAGTAGGAGAAGAACATTTATATAGAGAAGAGAAGTATGCTGCAAAATATGAAATCAATATGTTGCGTTGTATTTTCTGTGGCTTATGCGAAGAAGCTTGTCCAAAAGATGCCATTTATTTAAGTGAAACATTTGCGCCTGCAAATTATACACGTAAAGGATTTATTTATGGCAAACCCGATTTATTAATCCCAAATCCAATGACCGAAACAAGTGATTTAGCTTTGGCAAGAGGAGTAGAAGCATAACCAATACTATGAATACAGTAGATGTTTTATTTTATCTATTATCTGCATTTGCAATTGTAAGTGCCACGATGGTATTAATTAGTAAGAATCCAATACATAGTGTGTTGTGGTTGATCTTAGTATTCTTTGCAATTTCTGGACACTATATATTATTAAATGCGCAATTTTTAGCCATCGTCAATATCATAGTATATGCGGGTGCCATCATGGTATTGTTCTTATTTGTGATCATGTTAATGAATATCAAAAAAGATGCAGAACCACAAAAGCAATTATTGGTGAAATTGACTGGTGTGTTAGCAGCTGGTAGTTTACTTACTTTAATGATTGCAGTGGTGAAGCAGACGACTCAAATTCAAGATAAGCAAGTTTTATTAAAAGAAGGCACCATTGGTTTGATTCATCCATTAGGTAAAGCATTGTTTGCTGACTATGTGATTCCATTTGAGATAAGCAGTGTTTTATTCTTAAGTGCGATGGTTGGCGCAGTCATCATTGGAAAAAAATAATTATAAATAAAATCATTAGAGATGTCTATACAGTATTATATCATTTTATGTTTGACTTTGTTTAGCATTGGTGTCGTTGGGGTGTTGACCCGTCGTAACGCCATCATCGTATTCATGTGTATTGAATTAATATTAAACGCAGTGAACTTATTATTAGTGGCATTTTCAAAAATGTACCACGGAGCAGCTCTACAAAGCGCAGCCAATACCACAGCAGGCATTGACGCACAAATTTTTGTGTTTTTTATCATGGTGGTCGCTGCGGCAGAAGTGAGTGTTGGATTGGCCATCATTGTAATGATGTATCGCAATACGCATTCTGTTGACATCAATTTCCTAAACAGATTAAAGAATTAATTCCACATGAAAACAATAATAGGATTGATCGTTTTATGGCCCTTAGTTGGATTTTTACTCAACGGATTAGGTCGCAATATTTGGAGTAAAAAAACCATTGCGATACAAGCTACAGGATATATTTTTGCCTCTTTTATATTTAGCTTACTGGCCTTTTGGAATGTGCAAGAGCAAGGCACAATCGTGATGCATTATTTTGATTTCATCAACACCAATACTGTCAAAATACCTTTTGACTTTAGAGTGGACGCTTTGTCAAGTTTATTTTTATTAGTAATTACTGGTGTGGGCACTTTGATCCATTTATACTCAACTGCTTACATGCAGGAGGAGTCAGCACCCCATTATGCACGCTATTTTGCTTATTTGAACTTATTTATTTTCTCCATGCTTTTATTGGTATTGGGAGATAATTATGTGATTATGTTCATTGGCTGGGAGGGAGTAGGACTTTGTTCTTATTTATTGATTGGCTATTGGTTTACGAATACAACTTATAACAATGCTGCTAAGAAAGCATTTATCATGAATAGGATTGGTGACCTAGGTTTTTTATTAGCCATCTTTTGGTTGATTGTGAAACTAGGCACAGTGAGTTACGGAGAAGTCTTAACGGCAGAAAGTCTAGCAAAATTATCTAGTACAGATATTACCGCAATCACTTTATTATTATTTGTGGGTGCAATGGGTAAGAGTGCACAAATTCCTTTGTATACTTGGCTTCCAGATGCGATGGCTGGTCCAACACCAGTTTCTGCATTGATCCATGCTGCCACGATGGTGACTGCAGGTATTTACATGATCACTAGAACAAATATTTTTTATACCTACAGTGAAATTGCACAAACTGTGGTTGCGATTATTGGTATTAGTACTGCATTGTTAGCAGCGACAATTGCGATCAAACAAAATGACATTAAAAAAGTATTGGCTTATTCAACAGTGAGTCAATTGGGTTATATGTTTCTTGGGTTAGGTGTCGGTGCATATTCTGGTGCCGTATTCCATGTGATTACCCATGCCTTCTTTAAAGCTTTGTTGTTCTTAGCTGCAGGGTCTGTGATTCACGCCATGCATCATGAACAAGACATTCGTAAGATGGGCGGATTGAAATCTAAATTACCCATCACGCATATCACTTTTTTAATAGGATGTATCGCCATTGCTGGAGTACCACCTTTTAGTGGGTTCTTCTCTAAAGACGAAATCTTAGCAGCGGCTTATGCTAAAAATCCAATTTATTGGTTTCTTGGATTGATTGGCGCAGCGATGACTGCATTTTATATGTTCCGTTTATATGCCACCACTTTCCTGGGACAATTTAGAGGTACAGAAGCACAAGCAAGTCATTTACATGAGAGCCCAGTAAGTATGACTATCCCATTAATTATACTAGCTGTGCTAAGTGCCGTTGGAGGTGCAATGGGTGTGCCTGAAATACTAGGTGGACATCATTGGTTAGGACAGCATTTATCAAGTATCATTGGAGCAGAATCTACATTGCATTTATCGCATACGACAGAGTGGATTTTAATGGGAAGTTCTGTTACGATTGCAGTGTTGGCTTTATTGATTGCAATCAGTAAATACAGCAAACAAGCGGATGGAGAGCCACAAACTGCATTGGGTAAATTTTTATACAATAAGTGGTTGGTGGATGAATTATACGAAAAGGCAATTGTGCAACCATTGAATCGTTTTGCTGGCTTCTTGAAAGAGGTCGTTGAAAAAAATATCATTGATGGCTTTGTAAACGGCACTGGGAAAATAGTGCAGTACGGAGCAAGACAAACGCGTTTAATACAGAGTGGACAAGTAGGTTATTATATTTTATTTATGGTGTTGAGTATCGTCTTATTGTTCCTTATATGGTTTAACGACCTTGCCATCACTCGATTCTTTCATAATTTGATTCAATAAATTTTTAGCAATAATGGTATTACTTTCAATTCTATCTATTCCGTTTATCGCAGCAATCATTTTGCTATTTGTTAAACCAAATGAAAAGGCAAATTACATTGCAATTGCATCAACTGGCATGACTTTAGTGCTTGCATTGAATATTGCGTTCAATGGTGCAGCTGATTTTGATGCAAGTTGGATATCAAGCATCAATGCAAGATTTGTTTTAACGGCAGATGGCTTGTCTAAAATTTTACTTTTATTGACAGGGATTAGTTTTCCTGCCATATTCATTACGACTTCTAAAAATGACATTAAAAATAGAAATCAATTTTTATCATTGATGTTATTTACACAAACAGGATTATTGGGTGTATTTTTAGCAGGAGATGCCTTGTTATTTTATTTTTTCTGGGAATTGGCATTGATTCCGGTGTATTTTCTTTGCTCCATTTGGGGAGGAGAGAAGCGTGTTGCAGTGACTTTTAAATTCTTTATTTATACTTTCTTAGGATCTTTATTTATGTTGATTGGCATTATTTTGGTTTACACGCATACTGCTGATCAAAGCTTCGCGATACAATCATTTAAGCAAGCTAGTCTTAGTGCTGGACAACAATTGACTGCATTTGCATTGTTCTTTACCGCTTTTGCTATTAAGATGCCCATCTTCCCTTTACATACATGGCAGCCAGATGCCTACGAACAATCGCCTAATGCTGTGACCATGGTGTTGAGTGCGGTGATGGTTAAGATGGGTTTGTATGGTGTCATGAGATGGTTAATGCCTTTATTCCCAGATGCATTTAGTGCGCATTCAAATTTTGTTGTCACCCTTTCTGTGATCGGAATTCTTTATGCTTCATTGATTGCCATTCGTCAAGACGATATGAAACGTTTGATTGCTTATTCATCGATAGCGCATATTGGATTGATGAGTGCAGCTTTATTTACCAATACTCTAATAGGTGCTCAAGGTGTTTTGATACAATTATTCTCACACGGAATAAATGTATTAGGTCTTTGGATCATTGCCGATATCATTGAGCAACAAACAGGCACCAGATCTTTGAAAGAGATGGGTGGTCTTGCTAAACAAAATCCTACATTGGGCATTTTACTTGTAGGTTTTGCACTTGCCAATATCGCATTACCATTAACCAATGCATTTGTGGGCGAGTTTTTAATGTTGAATAGTATGTTTCAATTCAATCCTTGGATCGCAGCAGCTGCAGGTATAAGTGTTGTACTAGCTGCCATCTATACTTTGAATATGGTTCAAAAATGTGCTTATGGCGAAGTGAGTGAAAAAATGAATAAGATGCAAAGCCCCAATGTGCCTGCACAGTTTGTATTGATTGTATTATTCATTGTAGTGCTTATTTCTGGAGTATATCCTGCTCCATTATTTAATTTAACTGTAGACACATTACAACAATTGTTTATCAAATAATTAAATGAATTTATAATGAACGCAATTATTGCTTCGGCTTTTTTAGGTGTATTAATGATGTTTGCTTCTTGGGTCTTTGACAACGAGCAAACGCATACACGCATTGCATTGGCAGGGCTCTTAGCTTTGATTGTAGCCAATGTCTTGCAATTAAATGGCATCTATACAATTCCGGTAGATTATAAAGGATTGCTTTCCTTTACGCAGTTTGGCTTATATGTAAATACTATTTTATTTATTTTAACATTCTTATATGTATGGCTTAATGGAGATGAGATTGTAAAAATTGGCAACCATGCAGCAGATTTTTATGCTTTATTTTTCTTTATTTTATGCGGTGCGAGTATCCTTACCTCTTTCAATAATTTATTAATGTTATTTTTAGGGATTGAAATTTTATCTATCCCATTGTATATCTTAACTGGTTCAGACAAAAAGAACCTGAACAGCAACGAAGCCGCTTTGAAATATTTTTTAATGGGGGCATTTTCAACAGGCATCTTTTTATTAGGCATCACATTCATCTACGGAGCAACTGGTACATTCCAATTGTTTAATCCAAGCGTGAATCCAGCAACAGGCATGGTAAGAGAACAGCTTATGCAATCGGCTGGTTTAATTTTAATTTTTGTTTCTTTTAATTTCAAGGTTTCAGCTGCACCGTTTCATTTTTGGACACCAGACGTATATGATGGCGCACCAACCGTGTTTACTTCTTTTATGGCGACGATTGTTAAAGCCACAGCGATCATTGCATTTGTGGTCTTGTTTCATAGTCAATTTAAAGCACTAGGCTATGCCTGGGAATTATTGTTAACTTTTGTTTTAATCTCCACTTTGTTTGTAGGAAATATTACAGCTGTTTTTCAGCGCAGTGTAAAGCGCATGTTGGCTTATTCTAGTATTGCACAAGTTGGTTTTATGCTTTTTGCCTTATATGGTCCTAATAATTTTGCCAACGAGGGCATCTTACTTTATATCATGGCCTATTCAATTGCAAGTATTGGCTTATTTGGGGTATTGATTAAAATGAAAGAGTATAGTTTTGAAGCTTTCAATGGCTTAGCTAAAAAAGAACCATTATTGGCAGGCATGACGACTCTATTCTTAATGTCATTAGCAGGCATTCCACTCACTGGCGGATTCTTTGCTAAGTATTATATGTTGAATGCTGCGGTTCAATCTGGCGTTGGGCTTTGGTTGGTGGTTGTAGCCATTCTTTTTGCTGCTATTAGTATCTACTATTATTTCAAATTGATTCAAGCCATGTACTTTGCCGAAGGTGAACCTGCAATGCATGAAATGGAGCAAGGGTATAAGTACAAATTACTTGTTTTTGCAATTTTGATACTTGGGCTGGGTATTTTACCCAATGTATTCCTCTCTTATCTTTACTTTTAGCCGTTCCTCAAATAGATGTGCCTATAAAGGGGCACCTTATTTAATCTGTACTACCTTTAGGTACAGATAAAAAGATTTTATGACC
Source organism: Sediminibacterium sp. (assembly GCA_040403925.1). Taxonomy (GTDB): domain Bacteria; phylum Bacteroidota; class Bacteroidia; order Chitinophagales; family Chitinophagaceae; genus Sediminibacterium. The sequence continues at coordinate 176,158 of JBBAJV010000002.1, forward strand.
TTACAGGACTCATTTATATTGGCTTGGCGCACCGTAAAGGGCAATAAGCTTAGAACTAGTATTACCGTAGCCATTATTGCTTTTGGTATCATGGCTCTAATTGGTATCATCACAGCCATCTCTGCAATGAACCAAAGTTTAAAAGAGAATTTCTCTTTTATGGGTGCGAATGCATTTACAATACGGTATAAGGAAATGAATGCAAGAATGGGTGGACCGCCACAAGGAGAAGAATTTTCCAAAACCAAGAAAGGACAGAAAGAAAAAAAATCAAATTTAGACAAGCCATTTAAATTAGAAGAATCGCAGTATTTTAAAAACAATTATAGTTTCAATAGAGCCCAAGTAAGTGTGTACAGAAGAGCAAGTGGAGGCAATGAAATAGTCTATAAGAATTTAAAAACGAATCCACAGATTGGCATGTGGGGTGCAGATGAAAATTATTTAGCAGTCAATGGCTACCAGCTTGCAGTGGGTAGAAATTTAAATGCAGTGGATATTCAATCAGGACGCAATGTTTGTATGATTGGTAGTAGCGTGGCTACAAAGTTATTTCCTAAAAATCCAGAAAGAAGTATCGATAAAATAATTTTAGTTCAGGGTAAACCATATCGTGTCATTGGCTTATTAAAAGCAAAGGGATCAAGTGCGATGCTAAGACAGGATGATGTCGTCGTGACTTCATTGAAAAATGTGCGTCAATATCAGAACAGCAATCCTTCTTATCAATTAGGTGTGGCGGTAAACAATGTAGTTGAATTAGAACCTGCCATAGACGAAGCCATGTTGCAGATGAGAAAAGCAAGAAAATTAATTCCAACAGAATCAGAAAATTTTATCATTGACAAGAGCGATAAGTTTGCACAATTATTCATTGGCTTTTTAGCAGGCATTAGTGGTGCCGCTGGTGCCATTGGTATGATTACCTTAATTGGCGCGGCCATTGGCCTTATGAATATCATGTTGGTTGCTGTGAATGAAAGAACAAGAGAAGTGGGTTTGATTAAAGCCTTAGGAGGAAAACGAAAAGATGTACGTCGACAATTTTTATTTGAAAGTGTCATCATTAGTTTATTGGGTGCGGTATTTGGCATCTTATTAGGGGTGCTTGTTGGAAATATATTTAGTGTTATTTTAAGTACAGGTTTTGTCATTCCTTGGTTCTGGGTGATTACAGGTATTGTCATTTGTTCAGGGGTTGGATTGGCAGCAGGGATTTATCCAGCCATGAAAGCAGCTGCATTAAATCCAATTGATGCATTGAGGTACGAATAAAAAAACGCCTCCAAATTTGGAGGCGTTTTTATTAGATCAATGATCTCTAAAAATATTATTTAGGATCTAATGCTTGCTTGATTCTGTCTTGTAAGTCACTGATATGATTTACTGCATTTGCCTCTGTAGCAGTTGCTTTAGCAGCTTGCAATGAAGCAGATAATTTTTTCAATTGTGCTTTTGCTTCAGATACCACATCAGTATTCTCTACATCTGCACTTGGAGCGCCAAAACGAATCCCACTAGCAGCAGCTGCTGCTGCTGAAGCAGATGGGTTAAGCAAATCGTCTAGTTGGCTCACAAATGTTTTTTGTAAATTACGACGATAGATATCTGCTTTATTTACATCACTGAATAAGCCCTTTCTTAAATCGTCCATCATCTCATTCAACGCATATGAACTTGCACCAAATCTTGTTTGACTTGTGGTGATACGATATAATCTGTTTTTATCCAATAATGATTTTAAAATACTTGTTTGAACAGTTTGCACACGCTCATTACTTACTGGATTTGCAAACTTATTTAGTATAGATGCATCTAATAACCACTTTGGTGTGGTAAATAATTGTGTATGGAAAAATTGCATAGCTTGTTTTTGCATTACAACTGTTGTTGGTGTATACACATCGCCTTTTTCTTCTACACTTTTAAATGTTTCTTGAACACCTCCCACATTTCTTAACACATGGCCCATGTATCTACTAAATTGACCAACTACTTGACCATACATCTCACTTAAGTTTTCATAACGATCTCCTTCTTCCTTGGTCCACTCTGGTAAGTTTACTAAGATTCTTTTCAAATTCTTAATACCATATTCACTTGCCAACATCGAATTATCACCTAAGTCTTCTGTTTGTGCTCTTGGGTCATCATTTCTACCTTCGCCACCAAACCATACTCTTGGGTTCATGCTTAAATTGTCAATAATCCATTTGTTGTTGATCTTGCGATCTTCTTCAGCATCATTTAAACCAGTGTAAGTATAACCCCATTGGATCGCCCATTTATCATAGTCTCCTATTCTTGGGAACAATCCAGTTTGTGCAATCTTATCTTCGGGCTGTGCCACGTAGTTAAAACGTGCATAGTCCATGATAGAGGCAGTATGACCATTGGCTTCTACCCAAGTTTTATCTCTCAATTTTTCTACAGGCGTTTTACTTGAACTACCCATATTATGTCTCAAACCTATAGTATGACCAATTTCGTGAGAGGATACAAAACGAATTAAGTTCCCCATTAATTCATCATCAAAATGCATTTTTCTAGCCGCAGGATCAACTGCTGCAGTTTGTACCATATACCAATCGTGTACCAAGCTCATTACATTATGATACCAACCTACATGGCTTTCTAAAATTTCTCCACTACGTGGATCATGTACTTGAGGGCCATAAGCATTCTCGATATCAGAAGCGAAATAACGAATCACAGAGAAACGCGCATCTTCCAAGCTCATCGTGCTATCATTAGGCCATTCTTTTCCTACGATGGCATTTTTCCAACCTGCTTTTTCAAATGCCGCATTCCAGTCATTTACACCAGCGATCAAAAATGGCACCCATTTTTTAGGGGTTGCAGGATCCACATAATAAATGATTGGTTTGATTGGCTCTACTAATTCGCCTCTCTTATATTTTTCTAAGTCTTGAGGTTTTGGCTCTAAGCGATAACGAACCGCAAAAACTTGATTTTTTACCTTTTGTTGGTCATCAGAATATTCCACAAAATTATCTGCGAAATAACCCACTCTTGAATCAAATAGACGTCTTCCCATTGGTGTTTTAGGCAACAATAAAATAGATGTATTTAGCTCAAAGGTAACAGCACCAGCGTTTGCTGCTGCTGGGATAACACTGCCACCTGCAGGACTTCCAGGCATTGGAGCGCTTGCGTTATAGGTTTTTACAGTCTTGACTTCAATATTAATTGGATAAGACTTAATGGTTTCGATATAAGAACGGTCAGCAGCAAGTCCTGATAGGTTAAAGTTTCTCTTTTCAAAACTGCTCAAACTCACGGCTTGGTTGTCCCCTTTAAAGAAGTCAGTTACTTCAATAATGGAACTAGTAGAGTCTTTGCCATACGCTTTTACGTCAAAAGCAGCTACGATAGGGTCTAAATAAGAGTTTTTAACTGCTTTCGCAATGGTTTGAGTAGAATCCGCCCTACTAATTAGGGATACCACACGCATGAAAATACGGTTATTAGGCCCTTTTTCGAATTGGATGGTTTGCTCATTCACTTGCTCACCACCATATTTTCTGGCACCGCCAGCCACTTTAGCATAACGTGTTACAGCAATCAACTCTCTACCCAAAAGGCTGTCTTGGATATCAAAGTAGAACTTATCGTCTTGTAGATGCACTGTAAAGACCCCTTTTTGGGTTACAGCCTTCTTGGTGATGAATTCTTTAAAGGATTTTGGGCCTGTTTTTGCAGGGAGCTCTTTTTTAGCGCCTGCTGCAGCACTTGTGTCCGCCATGGCCATTGGGGATAAAGGTCTTTGGGCATTTACAAGGCCTGTAAACATGACACAAAGACTAATGATCGCTAGGTTTTTTTTCATATGATATAATTATTGTTTTTTAAAAACGTCCCCTAAATATATTCATTTCGGGCTAATTTATTTGTTAATCATTTATTTACTTAAAAAAAATGTCATGAATATTGTTTCAATCAATAATTTACTTATTTTGTAAGCCCTTAGAAACTCAAGTGTTAAGTTTTTACAAAAAAAATCGGCTTAAGTTTCAAGGATTAAATCACTTTTATATAAATTTAATTTAAAACCAAAAATCAATTGAATCATGGCTGATTTATCTAAACCAACTGCAACTGCTGCTTCAAAACAAGCTGCACCGAAAAAAGGCGGTAACTTGTTTGCATCCTTAGCACCACTAGCTTGTATCGTAACAGGCTATGTTATCTGGCGTTTTTTTCTAGGTAACGCAAGTAATTTCACTAACCCTGATCCAAGTGGTGGTTTCTGGCCAGCGCACAAAGGACCAATAGGTTCAATTACAAAAATGTATGAGGGTGGTATCGTAGTACCTATTTTAATTGGTTGTTTATTGATTGTATTGACTTTCGTAATCGAAAGATTAATGACGATCAAAAAAGCTTCTGGAAATGGTAACATTACAGAGTTCATCCGTCAAATCCAATTCCATTTAGCGAATAAAGAAGTGGATAAAGCTTTGGCTGCATGTGATAAGCAAAAAGGTTCTGTAGGTAATGTAATGAAATCTGGCTTGACTAAGTACAAGGAAATGATTACAAATACAGAATTAGATACTGATCAAAAAGTATTGAACATTCAAAAAGAAATCGAAGAAGCAACTGCATTGGAATTACCAATGTTAGAAAAGAATTTAGTTTTCTTATCTACCATCGCATCGGTTGCAACCTTATTAGGTTTGTTCGGTACGGTATTAGGTATGATTCGTTCTTTCTCTAAATTAGGTGAAGAAGGTGGTGGTGAAGCTGCACGTGAATTGTCTCAAGGTATCTCTGAGGCATTGTACAATACTGCATTAGGTATTGGTACTTCTGCTGTAGCAATCATTATGTACAACGTATTTACTACTAGTATTGATGGTATCACTTACGGAATCGATGAGTCTGGATTTACTTTGACTCAAAGTTTCGCAGCGAATTATAAATAAATCATTCATTAAGGCCTGGCCTTATAAATATTAAAAGACTATACAATGGGTAGAGCCAAATTACCTCGCAAGAGTACAAACATCGACATGACAGCCATGTGTGATGTGGCCTTCCTTTTATTGTCTTTCTTCATCTTGACAACTAAGTTCAAGCCTGCAGAAGCAATAGCGGTAGAGACACCAAGTTCGGTGGCTTCTAAAGTTGCGCCTAATAAGGACTTTGTTTTAGTTACAATTGATAAGGATGGTAAGGTTTTCCTGACCATGGATGACGAACAAAAGAAAGAACTAGTTGCGAAAACGGTGAATAGCCAACGTAACTTAGGCATCAATGTTGCTGCTTTCAAAAAAGCAGGTTTCATTGGCGCTCCATTAAATGGATTGAATTCTTTTTTATCAATTCCTGAAGAAAACAGAAAAGGCGATCAATTACCTGGTATACCATGTAAGGATAGCACAAACAATGAATTGACTTATTGGATGCAAGTGGTGAAAGCAGCATATGCAGGAGAGAAAATGGACCTTTTATTAAAAGGGGACAATATTTCCAAATATCCAGCTTTCAAAAATGTTATTGCAGCCTTCAAGAAAAATGAATTGTTGAAGTTTCAAATGGTTACCAATCCTGAAAACGCTCCAGAAGGCTCTGAATTATGGAAGATGTCCATGCAGGGTATAAAACAGGAAAATTAATTTTAATAACTAATTAAAAGCGCTTAAAATGGCAGAATTAGACACCTCGGGTGGTGGCCATAAGAAAGGACCAGGGGTTAAAAAAGGAAAAAAGTTATCAACTCGCGTTGATTTAACACCAATGGTGGACTTAGGTTTCTTATTGATTACCTTCTTCATCTTTACCACAACCATGAGCCAACCAACAGCGTTAAAGCTGTTTTTGCCTGATGATAAGATCACAGATGAGCCTAATAAAGCAAAAGAATCTGGTGTACTTACCATCTTAATGGGGGCTGATAATCATATCTATTATTATGAAGGTCAATTAAAACCAGATGGTTCTAATTTTCTTTCAGCCTCTTATAATGGCGAGAATTCCATCCGTGATGTGATTTTGAAAAAGAAAGCAGACGTTAGAAGTAGATCAAGAGATACCGAAAATCCATACAAGGATTTCGTAGTCGTGATCAAACCTGGTGCTGAGTGCAATTACAAAAATCTAATAGACATCTTGGATGAAATGGCAATTAACGTTGTAAAAAAATATGCATTAGTAGATATTTCTGACGGGGAATCCCAGTTGGTAAAAATTTCTGATGCAAGTTCACAAACTTCGGCAAGTAATTAAAAGCATTAAACATGGACATAAATAAAATATTAACCGCCGATTTTCTTGATATCCTTTTCGAAGGCAAGAATAAAGCTTATGGCGCTTATGAATTACGTAAAACGTATGATAAGCGTTTGAGATATGGTCTTTACGGGATGTTCCTTGTGGTTGCGGTATTGTCTGCTGGTGTTATTTTATCCAATTCGATTTCGAATGATAAAGTAGAAGTGATTGCGGTAGATTTATCTTTAGAGAATATAAATCAAGATGAAAAAAAGCCTGAACCACCGCCACCACCACCACCAAAACAAGAACCTCCTAAGGTAGAAGTAACTAAATTCACCCCTCCGAAAATTGTAAAAGACGAGGAAGTGAAAGAAGAAGACGAAATCAAGGAAGTGGAGAAATTGGAGGAAACTAAGATCAGTACATTTAACCAAGAAGGTACCAAAGATGATGGATTGGTAGCTCCTGTGGAGCAAAGTACTGGTGCTGTGGAAGCTCCAAAAGACGAAGACTATGACAAGCTATTCACTTCGGTTCAAATCCAAGCTGAGTTCCCTGGTGGACAAGGTGGATGGGTAAGATACCTGGAGCGTACCTTGAATAGAGACTTACCAGTTGAAAATGGTGCACCTACTGGAAAATACTCTGTAGTGGTTTCTTTCATCGTATCTAAAGATGGTTCTATCTCTGAAGTAAAAGCAGAGAATGATCCTGGTTATGGTACCAGAGAAGAAGCAGTACGTGTAATTCAAAGAGGACCAAAATGGAAACCAGCTGTTCAAAATGGACGTAATGTAATTTACAGACAAAGACAAGCTATTGTTTTCATTGTTTCTGAAGACTAAGATTCAATCTGATTCAATATAAAAAGGCTCCCAATTGGGAGCCTTTTTTGTGTAATTTTGCATCCATGCAAAGCACATTAAGTAACTGGAATGATACCATTGTAGCACTCGCTACAGCACCTGGACTAGGCGCCATAGCGGTGATAAGACTGAGTGGTCCAGCAGCGATTCAGATTGTCAATGCAGTGTTTGAAAAAAAAGATTTAACCAAGCAAGCATCCCATACGGTTCATTTTGGAAAATTGATTGACAAGGGCCTGGTGCTGGATGAAGTGGTGGCAAGTATTTATAGAGCCCCTAGATCCTACACAGGCGAAGAAGTAGTAGAAATTTCATGCCATGGTTCTCCATTTATACAAGATTCTATTTTACAATTGATGATCGAAAAAGGCGCTAGAATGGCGAAGCCAGGTGAGTTTACACAACGCGCTTTCTTAAATGCAAAATTAGATTTAACGCAAGCCGAAGCGGTGGCAGATTTAATTGCAAGTAATACAGAGGCAGCAAGAAAAACTGCATTGCATAATTTAAAAGGCGGGTTCTCTAATGATTTGCAATTAATGCGTGAAAAATTAATTAAGTTTTCGGCTTTGATCGAATTAGAATTAGATTTTTCACAAGAGGATGTGGCTTTTGCTAATAAAAAAGAACTCGAAATTTTAGTCCAACAATTGCAATTCAAAACCCAAGCATTGTATGACTCATTTAAGTTAGGCAATGTGATCAAAAATGGGGTGCAAGTGGCGATTGTTGGAAAACCCAATGCAGGAAAATCCACACTTTTAAATACGATGTTAAATGAAAGTAGAGCATTGGTCAGTGCTATTCCTGGAACCACTCGAGATACGGTCGAAGAATATTTGAATATACAAGGTGTTTTATATAAATTAATTGATACAGCAGGAATTAGAACGCAAACGGATGATTCCATTGAACAAATGGGTATCGAAAAAAGCAGGGAAAAAATTCAAGAAGCAGATATTATCATTGCTTTATTTGATGCAAGTTCACATACCATATCAGATATTCAAGCATGGCAATCCGAGATTGGTGTTGCAAAGGATAAATTAATTTTAGTGGGCAATAAAATTGACCTTGCAATAGATCAAACTATTCAAGCCGATCCTGCATTTAAAGAAGTGCTTTTTATATCTGCTAAAAACAAACAAAATATACTTACATTGGAAAATGCCTTGAACCAAAAAGTGGTTGGTGATGCATTGAATAAAGAAGGCACCATTGTAACCAATGCAAGGCATGTAGCTTCTTTGAAAAAATTAATGCTTGCGTTGAATGATATTGAAACAGGATTAATACAAAATGTAACTGGCGATTTATTGGCTTTGGATATACGTCAGGCACTGCATTACCTTGGCACCATTACGGGAGAGATTACTAACGAAGATCAATTGGACTTTATTTTTTCTAAATTTTGTATCGGTAAATAAAGACCAATTACAATCGACCAATGGATTACATAGAACCGCCTTCAATAAATCTTGCATCCACTGTTAATTCAGATAATGTTTTTCCACCTTTTAAATTTGCAAGCATTTGTACGAATGCTAATTTACCCAATTCATAACCACTTGTTTCTACATAACTAATATTAGGGTGGTATAAACTTGGAATAAAACCATTACTAATGCTAATGACACCCATCTCTTTTGGGACCTTAATATTCAAAGCTTGAATCGCTTTCATCACACCTATTAAAATCTCGTCTGTCATAGCAAATACAGTATCAAATTTTTGTATTTTGCTTAGATGTTTTTTAAATGCAGTTTCTGCTTCTAAAGAACTATTGGTATGTTCATATGTACAATGCGTTTTAGGCGCATATTTTTCCATGAATTGTTGAAAGGCTTGCCTTCTTTTTTGACTGATAGACAAGGCAGGGTCACCAAATAATGCTAATACACGTTTGGCACCTCTTTGAATAATATTTTCTGCTGCTATGACGGCACATCTTTCGTCCGCCATTCTTACTTTAGTATATTTATTGTCTTTTGGAACGATATCAAAAAAGACAACCGGAATCTCCCTGTCACTCATTTTCTCATACACTTCTAAATTATGTGTATGTGCAGATAAACATGCAAAAACCCCCGAAACACGATTCTGTCTAAAAATCTTTAAATTATTTAATTCATTTTCAGGGTTATTACTCGATTGTAAGATCATCAACGCATACCCATTTTTTCTACTTTCTTCTTCGATGGCAGCAATAAAACTATCATAAAATAAATTGGCAATAGCGGGAACGATCACGCCAAATATTTTGCTACTCTGTGTTCTTAATTGAATCGCATACGCATTCGGCTCATAGTCTAGGCTATTTGCTAGTGCATGGACTTTCTCTTTTGTGGCTGTTGAAATGTCTGGGTGGTCTTTCAATGCCCTTGATACCGTGGAAATACTGAGCTGCAATTGTTGCGCCAATAATTTGAGGGTGGTATTTGTCATAGCAAGTAATCTTTACAAAGTCCAATTTAAGGAAAATTAACACAAAATTTACCGCAATCGTTTGCGTAAATAAGCTATTTTTTTAATATAGAACCATTTCTAGGAATTAGGATTTGAATGCGCTATTGTCAATAAATCAATCTATGATTGAGTTGTAGAAGATATTAAAGCCTGGAAAAAGGCCTAAAAACTAACAGTTGTAATTCGATATGCCAAAAAGTTAAAAATTATTTAACAAAAGATTTGTTTCATATCAAAAATGTGTATTTTGTAGCTGCTTATTAAACCAATAAACCGCCAATTATGAATTTTTCAAAAATTGTTAAGTCCTCTTTTGTAGGACTGTTCCTTGGCTTGCTTGCATTAAATGCACAAGCACAGAACAAAACAGTTACAGGTAAGGTATTAGATGCAAAAGATGGTTCTCCAATCGCAGCAGCTTCTGTTGTTGCTAAAGGAACTAGCACAGGTGCTAAAACAGCAGCTGATGGAACTTTTGCGATCACAGTACCTTCTTCTGTAACAAAATTAGTTGTTTCAACTGTAGGTTATTCTTCTAGAGAAGTAGCTGCAGAAGGAAACGTAACAGTATCATTAAACCAAACAAGCGAGCAATTGAATGAAGTTGTTGTTGTTGGTTATGGTACTCGTAAAGTAAAAGATGCGACTGGTTCAGTTGTTTCTTTGGGTGAAAAATCCTTTAACAAAGGGATTATTTCTTCTCCAGAGCAATTGTTACAAGGTCGTGTTGCTGGTGTGAATGTTACAACAAATTCTGGTGAGCCAGGAGGTGCTGTAAACGTGACTATCAGAGGTACTTCTTCTGTAAGAAGTAACAACAACCCTTTATATGTAGTGGATGGTGTGCCATTATACGGTGGCGGTACAGTAGGTAGTTCAATCACAGTAGATGGTGGTACTACAGCAAGAAACCCATTATCATTCTTAAACCCGAACGATATTGAGAATATCTCTATCTTAAAGGATGCGTCTTCTGCAGCGATCTACGGTGCTAGAGGTGCGAATGGTGTTGTGTTAATCACAACTAAGTCTGGTAAAGGTAAGCCTAGCTTAACTTTCAATGCAACTACATCTGTTTCTACAATTGCGAATCGTTATGATTTAGCTAGTCCACAAGAATTTATGTATGGTATCAAAAAGACATTAGACGAAGCTGGATTTGACTTCTCTGGTGTTGGTTCAAATGATAAAGGATATAACACAGATTGGCAAGACCAAGTTTTCCAAACTGCTATATCTAATAGTTATAACTTAGGATGGGGCTTCTCAAATTCAAAGTCTTCTTTGAAATTGAATGGATCTTTCGATAACCAAGAAGGTATCGTTAAAACACAAGGATTAAAGCGTTATACTTTTGGTTTGAAATATTCAAATCAATTGACTTCTCGTTTAAAATTAGACGTGACTGCTAACCAATCTATCGTTAATAATAGCTATGCACAGGTTACAAATAATGCAGGTTACCAAGGTTCATTGATTGGATCAATGATTGGCGCTAACCCAACTTTCCCAATTTATGATGCAAAAGGAAACTGGTTCGATAACCAAGATGGTAACAGAAACCCTGTTGCAATTTTAGAAGGTTACGATGACAATGACACTTATAATAAATTATTAGCGAATGTGTCTGTATCATACAAGATCACAGATAACTTAACTTACAAGGCGATCTTCGGTATGGAGAATGGTGCTTCTGAGCGTTTAACTTTTGTTGACCCTCGTTTACCAGGTGCTTATATCCAAGGTACTATCAATATTCGTGGTAAGAATTATGTTGGTTCTGATTTTTCTGGTAAAGGAAGAGCAGCTCAACAATTCTTAGATCAATCTTCTAGCTTGATCGAGCACACTTTGAACTATGATAAGACTTTCAAGAATGGCAATAACTTACAAGCTTTAGCTGCCTTCTCTTATCAAAAAACAACTGATTACTACAGAGCTTCACAAAGATGGGGTAGTGCTGGTGCAACTAAAATGCTAACCAATTTCAAACAGTACACTGGTGGTGTAACTGATGTATATGGTGATAGTACACAAGTTGAATTACAGTCTTATTTCTCTCGTTTAAACTACACAATGAAAGACAAGTATATCTTATCTGCATTGGTGAGAATAGACGGATCTTCTAAATTCAGCTCTGGTAGCAAATACGGTACTTTCCCTGCATTTGGTTTCAAATGGAGAATATTAGAAGAAAAATTTGCTCAAAATACTTTGGGTAAAATCTTCTCTAACTTTGATATGAGATTAAACTATGGTATCACAGGTAACCAAGAGTTCCCTGCTTATGCTTCTTTAGCTTTAAGACAAAGAGACTTTACAGGTGGATCAAATACAATTTCCAACTCTAATCCAAATTTACGTTGGGAGCAAACAACTACACAAGGTGTAGGTATTGACTTCTCAATGTTCAATGGTAGATTGAATGGTACAGTTGATTATTTCAACAAGACGACTCAAGATTTATTGACCTTGATCAGCTATCCTCAACCAGCAGCTTCTGCTGATCGTTGGGTGAATTTAGCTGGTGATGTTGTGAATAAAGGTTGGGAATTTGGTTTAGACTACCAATTGGTTCGTCCTGCTTACAGAGGTGCATTTGGATGGGATATTAATTATAATATGTCTTTCTTAAACAACAATGTAACTGGATTCGGATCTACTGTGCTTAACACAGGTGAGGTTTCTGGACAAGGTTTATCTGGTGCTTATGCACAAACAATCCGTGATGGTTCTCCTTTATTTACTTTCGTGATGCCTACTTTCTTAAGATTTGATGCTTTTGGAAATGGTGTATACGCAAATGGTGCTAAGGATGAAATTCAAGGATCAGCTTTACCTACATTCAATGCAGGTTTAACAAACAACTTTACATATAAGAAATTAACTGCTAGCATATTCTTTAATGCAGTAACTGGTTTCTATGTATACAACAATACAGCGAATGCATTGTTATTAAAAGGTAGTTTGAAGAATGCAAAGAATGTTACAAGAGATGTGGTGAATTCAATTGAGAATTCAATCAACCCAGGTAACGTTTCAACTCGTTTCTTAGAAAAAGGTGATTATATCCGTTTAGCAAATGCAAGCTTAAGTTATGCATTAGATGTAAAGCAAGGTTCATTCATCAAGGGATTGAACTTGACTTTATCTGGTCAAAACTTAGCATTGTTCACGAAGTACTCAGGTTTAGACCCAGAGGTGAATGTGGACAAGTCTAGAAACGGTGTTCCATCTCGTGGATTTGACTATACAGCAACTCCAAGAGCAAGAGTAATTACTTTTGGTATCAACGCTCGTTTTTAAATTAATAAACAATAATACACATGAAAAGTAATTTCATCAAACAAACTACTACCTATATCGCTGCAATTGCAGTGACATTAGGAGTAGTCTCTTGTTCAAAATTAGATGAACAAGTGTACGGTTCTAAATCAGTAGCTACAGCTTCGACTGGAACGGCTACTGCAGACCTTAACTCAGTTTATGGTCAATTAAACCAATTGTCAGGCCAATATGGATGGCATGCATTGCAAGTGCACTCTACTGATGAGTTACTTGGACCAACCCGCGGTACTGACTGGGATGACTTTGGTACTTGGAGAAAAATCCATTTACATGCAACAGATGGTGCGCACAATCAAATTTATGATACTTGGAATGGTTTAAATGGTGCTTTATTCCAAGCAACACTAGTTGCAGAAAAATCTACTGGAGCTGCTCAATTAGAAGGTAAATTTTTAAGAGCCTTCTTTGCAACTCAAGTAATGGATATTTACGGACAAGTTCCTTACAGAGCTGCTGCAGATGGTCCAGATAAAATCCCTTCTGTTAAAACAAGATCAGAAGCTTTTGATTGGATCATGAAGGATGTAGATGATGCAATTGCTGGTTTACCAAGTTTTGGTACTGGAAGTGATATGCATAAGGCTAACAAACAAGCTGCTCAGTTCTTGAAAGCGCGTTTGTTATTGAACAAGGTTGTTTACAAAGCAGATCCTAAGACACCTACTACTTTCACTTTTGCTGCTACTGATATGGAACAAGTAGTAACTTTAGTAGATGCAATCAATGCATCTGGTAAATTTGCATTGTCTACTGGATACTGGGATAATTTTAAGTGGGATAACTACCAAAAGTCAACAGAGTTGATCTTATCAAGAGCATCTAATGGTCCTGGTAAAGCAACACAAACAGGTGGTACCACTGGTTTACAATGGGCTGCACGTATGGGTTCACACTACAACCAAACTATCTCTGGTTGGAATGGTTTCACTACAACTGCTGATTTCTACAATTCATTTGCTGACGGCGATCAGCGTAAAATGGCAGAATTAGCAGGTTCAACTGATGTAACTGGTTTCACTGCTGGACTAATGGCTGGCCAACAATATAAATATGTTAATGGCAAGAAAGTAGAAGTTACAGATCGTGCTGGTGGAAAATTAATTTTCTCTCCAGAAGTAAGCTTATTCTTTTCAACAGAAGCAAAAGGTATTAGAGTTAACAAGTATCCTATCAAAGGTGACCAAGTTGATTTCAATGAAGAGAATGAGTTTGTAATCTTCCGTTTTTCTGACGCTTTATTAATGAAAGCTGAAGCATTGTTAAGAACTAATAAAGCAGCTGACGCATTGGTAATTGTAAACAACATCAGAAAGCGTGCTGGAACAACTTCTTTATCTGCAGTTACATTGAATGATGTTATTGCTGAAAGAGGCCGTGAGTTGTATTTAGAAGGTTCAAGAAGAACTGATTTGATTCGTTTTGGCAAGTACAATGATCCTGTAAACGAAAGACCAATAAAGTCTGACGGATTCAGAGTTGTTTATCCTATTCCTAACCAAGCGGTGTCTTCAAACCCTAATCTGAAGCAAAACTTCGGTTACTAGGAGCTACCTAAAATAGTTTATCTATTATAGAAAAGGCCGCGGTTTACCGCGGCCTTTTTGTTTCCAGAAGGTTTTGAAAAATATAATCCTTCTGGAAATAAACTATTATGATTTTGGCCGTGGTTTACCACGGCCTTTTTGTATTTTTATATATTACAATTAGACCTTGATTTTATGCCAAAAACATACTTATTCCTTTTCGTCACTCTTTTATTATTCGCTTGTACAAAGTCTAAAGATGGTCAGCTTTTTGAAAAAGTTGAAAACAGCGGAATTCAATTTACCAATACGGTGACGGATGAAAAGGAGAATAATATTTTTAAGTATCGCAATTTTTACAATGGTGGTGGTGTAGGTATTGGCGATATCAACAATGACGGACTAGCCGATGTATTTTTAACTGCGAATCAAGGCGCCAATAAATTATTCTTAAATAAAGGGGAATTTAAATTCGAAGATATTTCTGATAAAGCTGGATTTTCTAAAAAAGAACAGTGGAGTACTGGCGTCACGATGGTCGATATCAATAACGATGGTTGGTTGGATATTTATGTAGCCAATGCAGGAAATATGATGCAAGAGGATTTACGTAAGAATCAATTGTTCATCAATAACCATGATTTAACTTTTACGGATAGTGCAGAAGCCTATGGTTTAGCAAATAATGGCTATACAACACATGCGTCTTTCTTTGATTATGATATGGATGGTGACTTGGATTGTTTTATGGTAAACAACAGCCCTATTCCTGTCAATACATTGAACTACGCGAATGCAAGAGACATAAGAGCAGAAAATTCTGCAGTAGCTGATTTTTTAAAAGGAGGAGGCGATCATTTATATAAAAATGAAGGTGGTAAATTTGTTGAAGTATCTGCAGAAGCGGGTATCCATGGTAGTTTAATTAGTTTTGGATTGGGTGTAACCATTGGAGATGTGAATGGGGATGCATGGCCCGATGTGTATGTGTCCAATGATTTTTTTGAAAGGGATTATTTATATATCAATAAAAAAAACGGCACATTCAAAGATGAAATAGAAACCTATACCGAACACAATAGCATTGCATCTATGGGGACTGATATGGCCGATGTGAACAATGATGGCTATCCAGATATTTTCACCACAGAAATGTTGCCTGACAATGATTTTAGATTAAAGACAACTACCTCTTTTGATAATATTGACATCTATCGCTTAAAAGTATCTAGTGGGTTCTACCATCAGTTTATGCACAATGCTTTGCAATTAAATAATAAGAATGGCAAGTATAAAGAAGTAGCCCGCTTCTCGGGTGTGGAAGCGAGTGATTGGAGTTGGGGGGAGATGATCTTTGATGCAGATAATGATGGGTACAATGACATTTATGTGAGCAATGGTATTTATCGTGATTTAACCAATCAAGACTTTATAGATTTTTTTGCCAATACCATGATCCAGAAAATGGTATTGTCTGGTAAGAAAGATGAGATCAGTAGTATTATTGAAAAAATGAGTAGTCAACCCATTCCAAATAAAATGTTTAGAAACAATGGAAATTTAACTTTTAAGGACATGGGTAAGGATTGGGGTTTGGATATCCCAAGCTTTTCAAATGGCGCTGCTTATGGGGACTTGGACAATGATGGCGATTTAGATATGGTAGTGAACAATAACAATATGCCAAGCTTTGTGTTTAAAAATAAGAGCAGAGAAAAAAACAAGAACGGATACATTGGATTTAAGTTAAAAGGGCTCCCCCAGAATATCAATGCAGTGGGTGCAAAAATCAATCTATTTATTCAAGGCCAGATTCTAAGTAAGGAACTGATTCCCGCAAGAGGCTTTCAGTCTTCTGTGGACTATAAACAAATCTTTGGTTTAGGGCAGTTTAAAAAAATTGATTCGGTGCAAGTGATTTGGCCAAACCTAACACAAAGTATTTTAAAAATTCAAAAGCTTGACACAGTTTACACAATCGATCAGGCAAAACAAAATATAACACCATTTGTGGTAGTACAAGAAAAAATCGCACCCTTATTTGAAGTAGTAAAAGCCAATTTTGAAAAACATACCGAGGATGACCATGTAGATTTTTATGCAGAAAGAATCATTCCAAGAATACTTTCACAAGAAGGCCCCAAAGCTGCAAGTGCAGACATCAATAGAGATGGCTTAGCGGATCTATTTATTGGAGGTGCTAATAACAAGGGTAGTCAAATTTACCTTCAAACAACTAACGGAGATTTTAAACCAAAGCCTCAAACAGCATTCAACGCTTTTACAAGTTATGAAGATGTAGCTGCTGTGTTTTTTGATGCAGACAAGGATGGAGATATGGATTTATTGGTAGGTTCGGGTGGCAACAATCGATTATCTAACAGAGGCGAATTGAATCACCGTCTTTTCTTAAACGATGGCAAAGCTAATTTTACGCATCTTATGGATGCATTCCCTGTCTTTGAATACAATACAGGCGTGATGGTGCCACTGGACTATGATTTAGATGGTGACCTAGATGTATTTGTGGGCGCACGTAACACGCCTTTAAAATATGGTGTAACACCTGCGAGTGCTTTATATCAAAACAATGGGCAAGGACAATTTAAAGATGTGACTTCGACCATTGCGCCAGATTTTTCTAAATTAGGCATGGTGACCAGTGCAGTGTGGGGTAAAATGACTGGCACTAGTCAATCAAGTTTAATTGTGGTAGGTGATTATATGTACCCGGTGATGTATGCCTTTGAAAAAGGTAAAATGGTAGAAAAAGCAACCAATTTAAAAGGCCTGAATGGCTGGTGGCAATCCATTCTTATGGCAGATATAGACGGGGATGGTTTTCAAGATTTAATCATTGGCAATATGGGCGAGAACGGCTATCTAAAACCAACGCCAACAGCGCCGGTTAAACTTTGGATCAATGATTTTGATGGCAATGAGAGTATCGATAAAATTTTGACAAGAACGATTGATGGGAAAGATGTTCCAGTGTTCATGAAAGGCGAAATGCAAGAACAAATCCCATTACTGAAAAAAGAAAATTTGAATTACGAGATCTATGCTAAAAAAGCTTTTCAAGAATTATTTAAAAAAGAATTGGTAGATAAAGCTTCGATGAAATTATATAACTACACGAGTTCGATTATTGCTTGGGGTAAAGGGGATGGTCAATTTGATGTGCAACGTTTGCCAAACGAAGTGCAATTTTCTTCATTGAATGCAATGGTGTCCACCGATGTCAATGCAGACGGCAAAACAGATCTAATCATGGGTGGTAATCAATTTGGATTCTTACCACAGTTTGGTCGTTTAGATGCGAATTATGGATTGGTATTAATCAATAAAGGCAAAAGAGTATTAGAAGTGGTAGAAGATAAGCAGTCGGGCTTAGCCATTACAGGACAAGTAAGAGATATGGTATTATTTCAACAAGGCACACAAAAAAAGGTCTTGTTTATAAGAAATAATCAGGTTCCGGTATTCATGAAATTAAAATAATTCTATGTTTTTTAAATATATCCAAAGCTGGAAAAAAGTGGTATCAAATTTTACATCAAGTGCAATGATTTTTGCATTGAGTGTACTCCTTTTTGCGTGTAACCATCCTAATAAGGATACCCCTTTATTTGAAGCACTATCAGCCGAGCAAACAGGGATTCAATTTGAAAATAAATTACATCCTAATGAGCAGTTTAATATGTTTCATTATATGTACTATTATAATGGAGCAGGAGTAGGAACTGGTGACTTTAATAATGATGGGCAGGCGGATATCTTTTTTGCTTCTAACGAGGGAGACAACCAATTGTATATAAATAAAGGAGCATTAAAATTTACGGAAGTCAGTAAAGAAGCGCAGATTCCACAGGATAGTGCTTGGAATACAGGCGTGTCTGTGGTGGATATTAATAATGATGGTTTATTGGACATTTTTATTTGTAGACTCGGTAATTTCGAAAAATTTGTATCCAAGAATCAGTTATTGATTTGTGTAGGCATTGAAAATGGTATTCCAAAATACAAAGAAGCAGCCGCTGAATATGGGTTAGATTTTTCTGGATTTAGTACACAAGCAAGCTTTTTTGATTACGATCAAGACGGCGACTTAGATGTCTTTTTATTGAATCATTCGGTGCATCAGAATGGCACATTTGCACCAAGGACTAGTTTTATGGGCACATTTGATCCATTATCAGGCGATCGCATATTTGCCAATAACAATGGGCGTTTTGAAGACGTCACAAAAGCATCTAAGATCAATAGCACTGCGATTAGTTATGGGTTGGGTGTGGTAATGAGTGATATCAATTTAGATGGCTGGGTAGATATTTATGCAGGAAATGATTTTCATGAGAATGACTACTTGTATATCAATCAAAAAAATGGCAGCTTTAAAGACGAGCAAAAGGAAAGGTTGATGCATACAAGTCAATACTCCATGGGGGTAGATGCGGCCGATTTAAACAATGACGGATTCCCGGAGATTGTATCAATGGATATGTTGCCTAAAGACCCCTATATTTTAAAAAGATCATTAGGAGAAGACGACTATGATATTTATCAATACAAGATATCAGTTGGCTATGATTATCAGTTTACACGTAATAATTTACAATGGAATCGTCGCAATGGCAAGTTCAGCGAAGTGGGTATGTATGCTGGTATGTTTGCGACAGATTGGTCCTGGGCTACTTTGTTGATGGACTTTGACAACGATGGGTACAAGGATATTTTTGTGGCCAATGGCATTCCTAAGCGTATGAATGATATGGATTATGTAAACTATGTATCCAATCAGGAGATTCAAGAAAAAATAAGGGATAATAAAATGGGAGAGAAGGATATGGCATTGATTGATCGTTTCCCTGAAATTAAAATACCCAATCAATTCTTTTTAAACAAAAAAGGTTTGTCCTTTGACGATAAAGAAAAAGCAATTCTCAATAACCCTTCCTCTTATTCCAATGGGGCAGCATACGCCGATTTTGACAATGATGGCGATTTAGATTTAGTCGTTAACAATGTCAACGATAAGTCATTTATTTATGAAAACAAAAGCAATCAAGATACAACAGCATATTCGGTTGCAGTGACACTCAAAGGAGATGTAAAAAATATCAATGCCATTGGTGCTAAATTGGTTTTGTTTACGCCTGGTGAAATTAGAACCTATGAAAAATTTCCTGTTAAAGGATTTTTATCAAGCATGGAAGTGCCTTTGACTATTGGATTAAAAGATACGAAAATTGATTCTGCCTTTTTAGTGTGGCCTGATAATCGTTTTCAAAAAATTAATCCTGCCGAGTTTAAGAAAAAGCAATTGATCCTAAGTTATCAAATAGGATTACCACTATTCAATTATGATTTAATCAATCAGCATTGGCCACAACAAACAAAACAAGTGCTGGATCTTACTGCAGCTTCTGGCATTCAGTTTAAACATCAAGAAAATATCTTTCAAGAATTCAACAGAGAACAGTTGATTCCGCAAATGAATTCAACAGAAGGCCCTGCATTGGCAGTGGGAGATATCAATAAAGATGGGCTTGAAGATATATTTATTGGGGGAGCGAGAGGTTTTAGCGCTGCATTATACAATCAACAAGCCAATGGTAAATTCATCTTATCTAAACAAGAAGTATTCCGACTAGATAGTAATTATGAAGATGTCTGTGCTGTGATGGCTGATGTAAATAAGGATGGGTTAAAAGATATCATTGTTGGTTCTGGAGGCAATGAATACTATGGAGAGGATAAGCACATGATGCCTAGGGTGTATTTAAATAGCGAAAAAGGACAGTTTACTTTATTGAATGATGCGATACCAGTATACAATCAAAGTTCTGATATTATTGCTAAGGATTTTAACCAAGATGGCGCAATTGACCTGTTCATTACAAGTAGGGTTAAGGCCATGGATTATGGTGCACCAATTGATTCTTATCTTTTGTATAATTTAGGTGACGGGCGTTTTAAAAATGTTACTGCTTCAATTGCACCAGATTTAATTGGGATTGGATTTATTACTAGTGCAACAGAGATAGACGTGAATAAGGATGGTAAAATGGAAATCCTTTTAACGCATCAATGGGGTGGTATTGATATTTTATTTCCCTCAACTAAAAAATGGGAAAAATCAAATGTCACTAAATTACCAGGATGGTGGAATTTCACTTTACCTGTAGACATTGATTTAGATGGAGACATGGATTTCATTGCAGGAAATCTTGGCTTGAATACAAGGTTAAAGGCTACAGAAAAAGAGCCAATCAGCATGTATTATAATGACTTTGATGACAATGGAAAATTTGAACAGATCATCACTTTTTATTTACAAGGAAAAGAAATTCCATTTGCCAATAAGGATGAGATACAAAGACAGATTCCTAAAATAAAGAAATCATTCCTTTATGCCGAAGACTTTGCGAAAGCTAATTTGTATGATATTTTCACAAAGGAAAAATTAAAAACTTCTAAATTGGTGCAGGCATATCATTTTGCCAATACTTTGTTCATTAACGATGGTAAAGGTCAATTTACTGCTAAAGTATTACCATGGGAAGCGCAAATCACTGCTTATAAAACTGCAGTGGTGACAGATGCCAATGGGGACAAATGGCCGGACATTTTAATGATGGGTAATTTTTACGATAACAATGTGCAGATGGGCAGGTATGATGCAGATTACGGTACCTTATTGATCAATACTGGAAAGCAAGACTTTAGTGCTGCACCATTGAATGGGTTGAGTATAAAAGGCCAAGTGAGGCGCATTGCACCAATCAAATGGAAGGATCAAGCAGCTTATGTATTGGGTATGAATTCCGATAGCTTAAGACTGATTGGTTTTAAAAAATAGCCTCTACTAAAATACTGGATAATTGATGGTGGATTTCCACTTTTGTGCATCTGGTTCCTTTAGTCTATTGGTATTGTAAATGACATATGGAATTGCGGGACTCGTTTTTTGTTTATCTCCTAGGTATTGTTTTGTTGCTACTAGTGCGCTATTCACAGTTGCCGCATCGCCCATCACAGAGACAGAAAGTAATTTACCCAATACCATTTTCTTGAGTGAGAAGGGTGGCTTTACCTGGACATCCTTTTCAATTGGGATCGCTACTTGGGTAAATACTTCATCTTCATTGATCCTAGTAATATTGACCATTGGGTCATTTTGGACTTTCCCATTTTGGGAAGCAATATGCTGTTCTAATCGAGCGATCATATCATAAACTTGAACCAAGGTAGGCGTATCCATCAGCACTTGATCTAAAGCAATCAAGCTTGAATCTTGAACATTCGTTTCCTGAATGTCAAATCCATAAACGCCTTTGACATTATTGTAGTAATTTCTGGCAGCAGAAAGTATAAGATCGAGTTGCCCTTGTATTTTTTTTGCAAATAAATAGTTTTGAACTCTAGCAATAGGAGACCAATTGGTATTCTCCATTGAAGTTTCAAATCCAATGATTGTATTTGTGCTTGTATCATCAATGATTGAAAATTCTACTGGTATTTTTATTGCATCAAGGGTTAGTTCTGTTTGAATTGTTGCTACCATGGTACCAGTCACGCTTAATGTAGAAGCCTTTGGCATCCATTCAGACCATTTAGCAGTCTGCATCATGCCTCTAATCACACTTGGCGGGGATTGATTGATTACTTGGCTTCCCTTAATAACGAGCAACTTTGGCACTAGTAGATAAACGGCCATTAAACCCAAGAGGAGGATCGTTGATAAGAGGACTACAATTTTACGCATAAAAAAATGAGATTGAGAGGGCTAAATTACACAAAAATCCTCCTTTATTAGGGCCCAATTTTGACTAAAATCGCTAAATTAGCGTATTGAAAAAACTAGGCGCCATATTATTCTTGGGCATTTTGCTTTTTAACGGATTTGGATACCGATTGGTATCGAATTATTTTGACCAAAAAGCAACCAATCAATTAGTGCATCTAATTGAAGAAAATAATTATGATGAAGCTTACTTAGTGACTATTAAGACGCCAATCAATCTTCCTTATTATGCCAACAATCCTCAATTTGAAAGAGTGGATGGTGAGATTCTGATTAAGGGCATCGTGTATCAGTATGTTCAAAGAAGAATTTACAATGACAGCCTTGAGCTAAAAGTATTACCTAACCAAGACCGTTTGCACATCAAAAATGCCAGAAAAGATTTTTATAAATTAGCACAAGATCTTTCTAATACAAATCCTGATAAGAAATCTGTACCACTTGGAAAATCTACCGCAAAATTTATCAGTTTTGATTATATCCAACAAAATATGAACTGGCATTTAGCGCCAGCAAATTTGGCGAATGTAACGACTGGTTATCGTTACGCTACGCGTTTAATAAGCAATTATTTAACGGTACAAGGTCCGCCTCCAAAAATGATTGCTTAATTTTTCTTTTTTACAATAGTGCCATGCTTTGCATCGCATTATCATCATGCATATGCAACTATAGCTATGCGCTTTTCGATTTTACCTTTAATGATTTCAAATGAATAAATTATTTGCAGTATTGCTTTTTGCAATATCAATGGCAGCTTGTAACCAGTCGAATGACTATAAAAAAATTACCAATAATCCTGACTTATATGCCTATACAGTGCATGAATTAAATCAGGTGGTGATGGGTAATAATTTTAGTCCAATTGTGGCGTCTAGAAACTATGCCTATGCAGCCATTGCGGGCTATGAAGTGGTCGCAGCTGGTAATCCCTCTGCATACCAAAGTTTAGCTGGGCAATTAAAGGGGCTTGCACAAATGCCAAAGCCAAAAGACACTGCGAATATCGATTTTCCTTATGCAGCATTGGTTGCCTATACCACAGTAGGACAAGCAGTGACTTTCCCAGAAGGAAGCATGCAAGACTACACAGATAGTTTAAGAAAATTAGTCAAATCAAATGGGATGTCGAGTAAAATGGTTCAAGCATCTGAAGCATTCGCAAAAGAAATTAGTACGACCATTATTGCATGGAGTAAAAAAGACAATTATGCGCAGACAAGAAGCGCTGAAAGATACACCGTAAAAGATTCTCCAGGACGATGGGTGCCCACACCACCTATGTATGCCTCTGCAGCAGAACCACATTGGGCGGAGATTAGAACAATGGCCATTGATAGTGCCAATCAGTTTAGACCCTTGCCACCACCTGCTTTTAATGTAACAGACAAAAACAGCGAGTATTATATAAATCTCATGATGGTAAAAAATGCAGGAGATAGTTTAACGGAGGAGCAAAAGCATATTGCTAATTTCTGGGATGACAATCCATTTAAAGTGAATGTGACTGGCCATGCCATGTTTAGCACCAAAAAATTCTCTCCTCCGGGTCATTGGATGAGTATTGTAGGGATTGCGAATAAAACAGCTAAGTCTGACTTTAACACTGCAGCGTATGCTTATGCTAAAACGGCAATTGCTTTATTTGATGCCTTCATCCACACATGGGACGCAAAATATACCTACAAAACAGTTCGTCCAGAAACGGTGATCAATAAATACATTGATCCAAATTGGAGACCGCTTTTACAAACCCCTGCCTTCCCAGAATATACTTGTGGACACTCTACTATTTCAGCTTCGGCTGCTGAAGCTTTAACAAGTGTCTATGGCGATAATTTTGCTTATACTGACTCTACCGAACTAGAATTTGGTATTGAAAACAGAAGCTTCAAATCCTTCAGACATGCCGCAGAAGAAAACAACTTGGCACGTTTCTATGGAGGGATTCATTTTCATAATTCTTGTATCACAAGTACAGCAAAGGGTCAGGCCTTAGGAAACTATATTGTTTCCAAATTAAAAATGAAAAATTAAGTTCAAATAAACTTATTTGTTTAAAAAATTAACTAACACATGAAAAAATCAATCCTATTACTGGCATTAGTATGCCTTGGATTTATCAATCAATCTAATGCGCAAGGTTGCGTTGCCATTAGAACAGTAGGTGGCTTATGTACTATGGAACATGCAGGTATGCACCAAGAAGACAGTTCAAAATGGACTTTAAATATCAATTATAGGTACTTTACTTCTTACAAACATTTTAATGGTAGAGACGAACAAAAATATAGGGTAGAAGAAGGTTCAGAAGTAATTAATTATACGAGTGCAATGGACTTTGCTTTAACAAGAAACATCAATGAAAAATGGATGGTAGGCATTAGTATTCCACTTGTTAATTATGAGCGTACTTCAAAATATGAACATCTAGGCAACACAAGTCCATATCGTTTTGCAACATCAGCAAGAGGCTTGGGTGATATCAGACTTTCTGCTTACAGATGGTTGATTGCGCCTGATACCAATAAAAAAGGGAATCTAATGGCTGGACTTGGCATCAAATTACCAACAGGTAATTATAAAGCGCAGGATGAATTTCAATATGCAGCCAACGCGCGAAGATTGGGTTATGTAGACCAGTCTATTCAACCTGGTGATGGCGGCTTTGGTGTGACTGTTGAATTAAGTGGGTTTAGACAAATCAATACCAATTGGAGTAGTTATGCCAACGCCTTTTATTTATTGAATCCTAGGGATAATAATGGTGTAAGTACTGCAAGAGGTGGAACACCTACTGCCACTGCCATTAAGTATACTTCGAATGTAATGAGTGTGGCAGATCAATATATGGTTCGGTCTGGATTCAATTATAGCAAAGAAGCTTGGACCTATTCATTAGGCTTAAGGTATGAGTGTATTCCAACTTATGATTTGATTGGGAAGAGTACCGGATTCAGAAGACCAGGTAATATTTTATCTGCGGAACCAGGTGTAACCTATATGTATAAAAAGTATATTTTTTTCCTATATACACCTGTGGCATTAAGACGTGAAAGACCGCAGAGCTATCCAGATATTGTAAGGACTAATCTTACAGGTGTTTTTGCAAGAGGAGATGCTGCATTTGCAGACTATAGTATTAATGTAGGAATGAGTTTCAGGTTCTAATCAATGACTTCCAAAATGGCAAATTGATAGGCGCCTAATATAAAATGTTCGTTGTCATTACCAACATGATGCGTAAGGCCAGTCCAATGATCTTTTAATTGTGCTGGCCTTATTCCATGTTCTTTAAATGTATACCAAGTCACATAAGCGTCGGCAGCTTGATAATTGAATAGACAGAATAATTTTTTTGCCTCAAAAGAACGGATGAAGCTAGCCACATGAATATTATGTGGTGTCATCCAAGTAATATTACTTGAGTCGCTCAATATGGGCAATGCTTTCCTAATTTGAATCAGTTGCTTGGTTTCATTAAAGATGCGATACTCCTCAGTTCCTTTCTTTTTCCTTTGTTCATTTTTATTCCAGTCAATGATTGGTCGATGCATCCACCTATTGTCATAGCTTTTGCCTGGGTCATTTAAATAACTATAGTCATTGGTATAAGCCATCTCGTCTCCGTAATACAACATAGGGATACCACCCATGAACATGGAATGTGCCTGCATTAAAATAATTTTTCTCAATCCATTTTCTATTTCACCTGCATTGTTCCAGGCCATTGCTTTTTCTAATCCACATAGGGATGCAAGGGAACCACTGATGCGGGCATCATTTGTTTTTGGATTGACAGAAAATAAGGCACCAGCAGCCACTGATCCATCATGACTACCAGAATAATAATTTTTTAAATAGGTTCTATGAGCATAGGGATCAAAACCTGCGCTTGCAATGATCTCGTCTTCATAACCCAATCCAATATCGTCATGGCATCTTGTGTAGGAGATCCAAGTACAACCATATGGTTTTTTTAAAATAGGATGCTGGGCTTTTAGCATAATACTTATATCTCCTGTAGCAAGTGCATCCCATTGCAATGCCATCTGTGTAGCATTATAAGCGACATCACATTCATTTGGGATATCATCATCTGTACCAAAATATTTTATGATTTCATTTGGGGCAACAATGGCTTCTCCTAATAATGCCATACCTGGACTAGCAACTTGTGTACATTGCTTGATCAATCTAAGTAAAGTATGTGCTTTTGGTAAATTTTGACAGCCAGTACCAATTTCCTTCCAAATAAATGCAGGTGCGTCTATGCGTAAAATATCTACGCCGAGGTTAGCGTAAAATAAAATCGTATCCATCATGGCAATCAATACATGTGGGTTGCTAAAATTTAAGTCCCATTGATAATGGTGGAACACGGTCATCACCCATTTATTCAATTCAGGGACATAGGTGAAATTTCCTGGAGCCGATTCAGGAAAAATTTCGGGCATGGTTTGATCTAACTGATCGGGTATGCCACGATGGTCGTAGAAATAAAAGAAATCTTGATAATAAAGATCTCCAGCCTTAGCTTTCTGCGCCCACTCATGTTGGTGAGAGGTATGATTTAAAACAATGTCCAACATTAAATACATATTGGATGCATTCATGTCTGCAATTAGATTTTCTACATCTTTCAAAGTCCCAAATTGACTGGCTACTTTTCTAAAATCAGAGACTGCATAGCCACCGTCACTCTCTCCCTCGGGACTCTCAAAAATAGGCATGAGGTGTAAAAAATTAACACCTAGTTCTTTAAAGTAATCCAATTTTTTTTGCAGTCCTTGAATGTTTTCACTGAATCGGTCTACATACAAACTCATCCCTGTGATCTCATTGCTTAAATACCAATGACCTAAGGTCAATTTTTTGATATCTTTTTTAAGCAAGATATCTGGTCGCGCTTTATACTGTTGTATCAGCGTAATTAAGAGTCCTTCAAAAGCTTCATTTCTTTTTGGATGGTATGCATACACTTCATCAAATAAGTTTTCGATGGCACCTATATGCGCTAAAAATTGTTGACTAAAAGCTTTATCTTTTTTTGTTGTGTCAACTTTGTATTTCGATAAGAGGTCTGTACCAAATTGATGTAATGGGGTCATTTTCACAGTGCACTTGCAATTTAGGAATTGAAAATAGAATTATTTAAATGCTTAAATGCTTCCATAGCGCCCATGTATTCACATGTTCTTGCGCCTGCTTTATTGGCATTGGCAATCATGGTGCGCCATTGTTCAATTGAAAGGGCTGACAATTGAGAAGGCGTTGTTCCAAGTAGCTGATACAAAACGGCACCAACAAAAGCATCTCCTGCACCGGTCGCATCAATTGCAGTAATTGGAATGCTTGAAATAATTTCTGTTCCATGACCTGTCGACAATAAAGTGCCTTCTTTGCCAAGTGTAATGGCAAACACGGCATTTGTTTTTGCACGTAAAGCTGCTGCTGCAGCATCGACCGTGTCAAGTCCAGTAATCAAAAGCGCTTCCTCATCACTTAGTTTAAAGAAATCACATGATTGAATATAATGCCAGGACTGTGTGACAAAACTTTCCCTATTGTTAGGGAATAATAAATGTCGATAGTTTGGATCAAAACTAATTAATGCACCAGCTGCTTTTGCTTGATTCAATAAATCGATATAGGTTGCTTGTAAAGGTCCAGGTAAAAATCCTGTTGCAGATCCAAAATGCACAATATCATATTCCTTTAAATTCAATCCTGCTAAATCGGCCATGGACAATTGTCCATCGGCGCCTCTGTTAAAATAAAAATCTCTTTCACCATCTTCCATCAAAGACACAAAGGCAAATGTGGTAAAGGAGTTTGGGTCTTGGATGACCCATTTTGTATGCACGCCCATCTCATTTAATAAATCAATTAAGTGTTGGCCAAAAGGATCTTTACCCACTTTTGCAGCCATGTCTACTTGACCACCTAGTGCAGCAATCGCAGCTGCTACATTCGCAGGAGCGCCGCCTGCTTTTTTTAAAAAATTTTGCCCATCCGCTAGTCGACTTCCTCGGTCGGTACAAATCATGTCAATCAAGGCCTCTCCAATACACAATACTTTCATATCCTTTTAATTTAGATCAATGCAATTCATTCTTAAATTATTTACTGTCCTCCATCTTTATTAACTAAGCATCTTTATATTCTTTTTTGCCTGAACTTTGAATGAACAAAGTAGCGACTGCTGCGAGTACTAACAGCACGCCCGCAAAACTAATCGCTTTACCTGGGTCATTGTCTAGGAAGTTTTTTAAAATATAACCAAAGCTTAGATTTTGAATCAACATAGGAATCACAATCATCATGTTAATGATACCCATGTAGACGCCATATTTTTCTTTTGGAATTTTATCTACAACCAATAAATAGGGAATGCCCATCATACTTGCCCATGCTACGCCAAATCCTGCCATAGGGACAAACAATAAATTTTTATCTGTGATATGCGGGAAGACCAACAAGCCAATAGCTGCCATGATCAAACAAATTACATGAATCATTTTTGGACTGATTTTTTTCGCTAACCAAAGTAAAAAGAAGGCACTTACAAAAGTGATAATATTATACCAGCCATTCACCAATCCTGACCAACCTACTGCTTCATCATATGCTGGATTGTTTTGGTAGACTGTGGTATTCCAAACAGATTTTGCAATACTTTTTGATGCGTTTTGCCAATAACAAAAAAGCGCATACCATTGAAACAAATAGACCAATGCTAATTGCCACATTACTTTAGGCATATTGCCAATGGCATTGCCAATTTCTTTAAAAGGTGTAAATACATTTATTTTTTCCGCCTTCAATGCGATTAATTCTGCCGCTGTAGGTGGGATCTCAGGTGTTTTAAACACGGACCAACCAACGGTCACAATAGAACAAATACTTCCTAGAAAAAAGGAGGCATACACCCAAAAAGGTAAGCTGCCATAGGTTCCTGGTATATTTTTTTGAAAAATAAACAAAGAAATATTCGCTAAAGTGATGCCTAAACCTGTAAAAAAGCTTTGTGTTAAAAATCCAGAAGCATGTTGTTCGCTAGGTAATTTGTCGGCAATAAATGCACGATAAGGTTCCATTGCTGTATTGTTTGCAGCATCCAATACCCATAACAATCCAACTGCCATCCACAACGCACTACTAAATGGATAAAGGAATAAACAAATACTACATAGTAAAGCGCCAATTAAAAAATAAGGCTTACGTCTTCCAAATCTTGGTGACCAGGTTTTATCACTCATCGCGCCAATAATTGGTTGAATGAGTAAGCCAGTCATTGGCCCAGCTAAATTGAGCATGGGAATTTGGTCGGGACTTGCGCCCAACATATCATAAATAGGATTCACTGCAGATTGCTGTAATCCAAAACTGTATTGGATTCCTAAGAAACCAACATTCATGTTGATGATTTGCGAAAAGCGTAAATTGGGTTTAAATGACATAGGACGATTTTTAAGCAATGCGTTTTCTAAATATAGTGATTTTGTCATTTTTACTAACAATTGTTGTTAGATAATCTATCTTTTTCATAGCTATTTTACCAGCGCAAACCTTTGCGCTTCGTATCTTTGCGTTCAATCTCTACATTTAGCATATGTCTATTCAAATTCAATTTCATAAATCCCAAGTCACACAAGGCCTTCGATATCATTTTATCAAGCAATCTGAAATCAAGGGATTATTATTAATTGTAAATGTCTATGCCATCATTACTGCGATACTGTTGTTTTATAAAAAAATCAGGCCCGAACTTTTCCTCATTGGGTCCTTGTTATGGATCGTACTCATGGTGTTTTTTTGGTTTTTATTACCCTGGCTATTTTATAGGAAAACCAGTATGTTTAAACAGGATTGGCAATTTCAGTTTAACAGCACTGGTGCCAGTTTAGAATCAGCTAGTGGAAGCGCAGCATGGGCCTGGACAGATGTGACTCGATTTTTTGAAAGTCCCTTATTTTTTCATGTCTATTTTGCACCAAAATCCTTTTTCATCCTACCAAAAGCCAATTTTAGCTACGAAGACCAGCAATTAATAAGGGGTTATTTCAATAAAAGTTAGCAATTGTTAGCATTTTAAGGAGTTTTTTAGCCTTAAAATGGCCCAAAAAAGCAGTATTCCCCTAAGATTATCAAATGTGAAAACAAAAAAGTAAATAAACTGCTAGTATTTTAACAAAAAGTATATTTTTGCCGCGTAAACAAAAACTTTTTACAATGTCAGACATCGCAATTAGAGTTAAAAAAATTATCGTTGACAAATTAGGTGTAGATGAAGCAGAAGTGACTAACGAGGCTTCATTCACAAATGATTTGGGCGCGGATTCTTTAGACACAGTGGAATTAATCATGGAATTCGAAAAAGAGTTCAATATTTCTATTCCAGACGAACAAGCAGAAACAATTACTACTGTTGGTCAAGCTGTTGCTTATTTAGAAGAGCACGCAAAATAATATTGTATTATTTTATAAGCTGAAACTTCGGCATATTTAATCCGCCTTTTTGAGCCTTGCTTTAAAGGCGGATTTTTATTTTAAAAAGATCCACATGCAAACTAAACGTATTGTAGTTACAGGAATAGGTGCACTAACACCCATCGGGAATAATGTAGAAACGTATTGGAATAATTTAATCAATGGCGTTTCTGGTGCAGATATGATTACTCAATTTGATGCGTCTAAGTTTAAGACAAGATTTGCATGTGAAATAAAGGGTTTTGATCCAACTGAATTCATGGATCGTAAGGAAGCCAGAAAACTAGATCGTTTTGCACAGATTGCATTGGTAGCAAGTGATCAAGCGGTTTTAGATGCGTGCATTACCAAAGAAAATGTAGACCACGATAGAGTAGGTGTTATTTTTGCAAGTGGTATTGGTGGATTAACCACTTTCACAGAAGAGGTGACCAATTTTGTAAATGGAGATGGTACGCCAAGGTTCAATCCTTTTTTTATTCCAAAAATGATTTTAGATATTGCTGCAGGACAAATCTCTATGAAGCATGGTTTTAGAGGTCCCAACTATGCAGTCGTTAGCGCTTGTGCATCTAGTACAAACGCGATTATTTCGGCGATGGATAATTTAAAATTAGGTAAGGCAGATATTATTATCACTGGCGGATCTGAAGCAGTGATAGGTATTGCGGGTATGGGTGGATTCAATGCGATGAAAGCGATGAGTGAGCGCAATGACGATCCAAAAACTGCAAGCCGTCCTTACGATAAAGACCGTGATGGTTTTATCATGGGGGAAGCAAGTGGTGTTTTAGTATTAGAAGAATTAGAGCATGCGATTCGTCGTGGTGCAAAAATATATTGTGAAGTAGTAGGTGGAGGCGCCACAGCGGATGCCTACCATTTAACTGCACCACATCCAGAGGGGTTGGGTGCAAAAAACGTCATGAATGCAGCTTTGAGAGATGCGGGCATGCAGGCCAATGAGATTGACTATATCAATACCCATGGCACTTCTACGCCTTTAGGGGATATTGCAGAATCAAAAGCCATCACGGAAGTGTTTGGAGAGCATGCCTATCATTTAAACATTAGCTCTACCAAGTCTATGACAGGTCATTGCTTAGGTGCTGCAGGTGTGATTGAGGCGATTGCTTGTATTCAAACAGTGATACACGACATTATTCCGCCAACCATCAATCATTTTACCGATGATCCAGATTTAGACCCCCGTTTAAATTTCACTTTTAACAAAGCAGAAAAGCGTGTTGTGAATGCCGCTTTGAGTAATACATTTGGATTTGGTGGACACAATGCTTGTGTGATTATTAAGAAATATAAAGCTTAATTAAGCCTAAGATGAAGCGCTTATACCAACTTATTTTTTCTTTCAGAAAATCTGAATTTGAAAAAAGTGTGTACATGTTAATTGGCTATCAAACAACTAAAATGGTGTTGTTTCACACCGCATTCAACCATCGCTCTTTAAAAGAAAATCCATCAGAGAACAATGAAAGGATGGAGTTTTTAGGCGATGCCATCATCAGTTCAGTTGTGGCCGAATACCTCTTTAAAAAATATCCCTACAAGGGTGAAGGTTTTTTAACCGAGATGCGAAGTAAGATGGTGAACAGACAGCAATTGAATCATATTGCCATTCAAATGGGGTTAAAAAAAATGACCCGTTTCAATAAATTAGATGGTGGATTAAAGGGTAGTCAAATTTTTGGTAATACGCTAGAAGCCTTAGTGGGAGCTATTTACCTAGATAAGCAATATAATTTTACAAAAAAATGGATCATCGAAAAAATGATTCAACCTTATTTGTTCATGGATGAATTAGAACAAATAGATATCAATATTAAAAATAAAATAATTGGCTGGGCTTTAAAGCAAGGCAAGCAAATTGACTTTGTTTTAGCAGACGAACAATTAGAAGGAAGAAGAAGATTATTTACCATCAATATTGTGATAGATGGAGAAGTCATTGCTTCTCAAAAAGGATTTACAAAAAAAGACGCCAGTCAAATTGCAGCCCAAAAAGCGATAGAGATTTTACAAATTACGTAGCCAAATTAATTAGCAAAATAAGCTAGCCAAATAATTTAGCCAAATAAATTAGAGCGACTTATTTTTTCGTTTGGCATAGTTCAATCAAGACTCCACCTGCATCTTTTGGATGCACAAAACAAACCCATTTATTATCCGCACCCAATTTCGGTGCATCATTGAGCAAGGTGAAGCCTTCTTTTTTCAATCTTTCCATTTCGGCAAGTATATCTGGAACTTCAAAAGCAATATGGTGCAGTCCTTCTCCTTTTTTACCAATGAACTTGGTAATCACCCCAGCAGGGTCCGTGCTTGCAACCAACTCAATTTTAGCGCCATTTTGTAAAAAAAATGCGGTATCCACTGCCTCGCTAGGCACCTGTTCGGTTTTATAACAAGGTTCGCCCAAAAGGCGCTCATACATAGGAATACTTGTTTTTAAGCTAGTCACCGCAATGCCAATATGGTCCACCTTGTAATCCATCTTTGCTTGTTTTACGAATTGGGAAAAAAATGCCACCTAAAGCTAACGAAATCCTACATATTGGTATTCAATCTTTAACTTTGTGCTAATAGACAAATATAAAACAGAACTATGTTACAATTACCAATTTATCTTGACCATAATTCAACTACCCCAATGGATCCTAGGGTTTTGGAAACGATGATTCCTTTTTTCACTGAAAATTTTGGAAACGCGGCAAGTAGGAACCATTCTTTCGGATGGCATGCAGAGGAGGCAGTAGATTATGCACGTGAGCAGATTGCTCAATTAATTGGTGCAGACCCAAAGGAAATTATTTTCACCTCTGGCGCAACCGAAGGCAATAACCTAGGTATTAAAGGAGTATATGAAATGTATGCAAGCAAGGGTAATCATATTATCACTTGTACGACAGAACATAAAGCTGTTTTAGATACTTGTAAGCACTTAGAAAAGTTGGGTGCAGAAGTGACTTATTTAGAAGTACAACCTGACGGATTAATAGACTTGAAAGAGTTAGAAGCTGCAATGAGACCAACAACAATTTTAGTTGCGATCATGTATGCGAATAATGAAATTGGTGTAATACAACCTGTAAAGGAAATAAGTGCAATTGCTAAAAAGCATGGCGCTTTATACTTTACAGACGCTGTGCAAGCAGTAGGTAAAATACCTTTAGATGTAATTGCTGATGGCATTGATATAATGTCCTTTACTGCACATAAAATGTATGGCCCTAAAGGGGTAGGTGCATTGTATGTTCGTCGTAAAAATCCAAGAGTAAAAGTAACTGCGCAAATAGATGGCGGTGGACACGAAAGAGGGATGCGTAGTGGTACTTTGAATGTACCTGGTATTGTAGGCTTTGGTAAAGCTGCAGAAATAGCAAGGTTAGATATGGCTGGCGATACAGAAAGAATTTCAAAATTAAGAGATAAATTAGAAAATGCATTGAAGGTAATTGACGAGACTTATGTGAATGGTAATCCAGCACATCGTTTACCGCATGTAAGTAATATTTCCTTCAAATACGTAGAAGGTGAAGGCTTAATGATGGGCTTTAACAAAGACATCGCATTGTCTTCTGGTTCAGCTTGTACATCGGCTTCTTTAGAACCTAGTTATGTATTAAAGGCTTTAGGCTTAGGAGATGACTTAGCACATAGCTCATTGCGTTTTGGCTTAGGAAGATATACTACAGAAGAGCAAATTGACTATACAATCAAAGCAGTAACAGATACTGTATTGAAATTAAGAGAGATGAGTCCTTTGTGGGAAATGTTCAAAGAAGGAATCGATATCGATGCCATTCAATGGGCACATCATTAACATTACAAAATGTGGAATATTTTGAAATGTTTTAGGGAAGTGGCTTAGCCACATCACTAATAGATACAATTAATTGGGACCAAGTCTCATTTTTGAAAATATATAAAATAAACAATCATGGCATACTCAGATAAAGTAATCGATCATTATTCTAATCCTAAAAATGTAGGAACATTAGATAAAGCATCAAACACAGTTGGAACAGGTTTAGTAGGCGCACCAGAATGTGGTGACGTAATGCGTTTGCAAATTCAAGTAGACGACGCTACTGGTATCATCACGGACGCAAAATTCAAAACATTTGGTTGTGGCTCTGCAATCGCTTCTTCTTCTTTAGCTACAGAGTGGTTAAAGGGAAAGTCAGTTGACGAAGCAGTTAAAATTGACAACATGGATTTAGTGGAAGAGTTAAACTTGCCTCCAGTTAAAATTCACTGTTCTGTGTTAGCAGAAGATGCAATCAAAGCAGCTATCAATGACTACCGTTCAAAGAATGGTTTAGAGCAGTTGGTATTCGAAGAGCGCATTCACTAATTCATTACATGAGTGAAGTTTTAGAAAATACAATTTATGTAAGCGAGAAAGCGAAGGCAAAAGTGAAACAACTGATGCTGGATGCTGGTGTCACCAATGACCCTAGTTATTTTTTAAGAGTAGGTGTTGTGGGCGGCGGCTGTTCTGGGTTGAGCTATAAGCTAGATTTTGACAACGAAATTAAGCCAATGGATCAAGTCTTTGAAGACAACGGAGTGAAAATTGTGACAGATTTAAAAAGCTTTTTATACTTAGTTAATACTGAATTAGAATTTTCAGACGGATTGAATGGAAAAGGTTTTTATTTCAACAATCCCAATGCGAGTAGAAGTTGTGGATGCGGAGAGAGTTTCGCAGTATAACTTTTTAGTTTTCGAAACGTCCATAGAATTTAACGATTTATCTAAAATGCCCCTGTAAAACTGGGGCATTTTTTATGTAGCTTTGGGTCATGTGGGCAATATGTAAAAAAGAGTGGGCGCATTATTTTGGTAGCCTTTCCGGCTATTTGGTCATCAGTTTTTATTTACTGGTAAATGGCTTATTGTTATTTGTCCTCCCCAACTTTAATGTATTAGATTTTGGCTATACAAGCTTGCAAGTGTATTTTGATTTTGCGCCTTGGATTTTGATCTTATTGATCCCCGCAATTACCATGAGGAGTTTCTCCGAAGAGTACAAACAAGGCACTTATGAAATTTTAAAGAGTCTCCCTATTTCTGCAAGGTCCATTTTGATTGGAAAATATATTGGGGTTGTTTCAATCACCATCTTAGCAATCCTCCCCACATTTTTTTATGCCATTGTACTCAATTTTTTAAGTGAAGTGGGTGGGATAGATTGGGGTGCAACCATTGGTGCTTATATTGGATTGATTACGCTTGCTGCTGTCTATGTAGCGGTGGGCGTTTATATGAGTAGTGTGACAAAGCATACCGTGATGGCCTTATTAGGGTCTATCATCATTTGTATTTTTTTATATAAAGGCTTTGATTGGATTGCTGATTTACAATTTTTTCAAAATGGCTATGATTTTTATATTCGTCAATTAGGGCTTTCGGCACATTATCAAAATTTAAATAAAGGAGCGATTGGAATAGCAGATATCCTGTATTTTAAAACCATTATTCTTTTATTTGCTCTTGGTGCAATTGAACAATTATCTGGCAAATTCAAGTATAGCTGGGTTTTACTAGTGATGCTTTTATTGAATGTGCTATGCCATTTTTATCCATTACAAATAGACCTAACAAAAGACCAGCGCTATACCATGAGTAGTCAATCTAAAATATTGATTCAAGACATAAAGCAGCCAGTCAAAATACATTTTTATCTGGGGGGTGAATTACCAGCGCATTATAAAAAATTAGAACTTGCGACCATTCAATTTCTAGATCAATTGCAACAAATCAATCCTACTTGGATTACCTGGGAACAAACTGTGCCAGGGGAGCTATTTAAAGACAGTGCATTGATGATTTTTTATGATAGTTTACAAAAGCAAGGTTTACCCATTGATCGTTTTCAAAATTCAGGAACTATCACCGATAAAAAATTAGATCAACTTTTAGTGCCGGGACTCTTGATCGAAGTGGAAGGACAAAACCCAATTGCAATTGATTTAAGAAGTAGCAAGCAGTTCTTCAAGCCCTATAATATTGTAAAGGAATTACCTGAAATAGACATTGAAGCTAGCCTTAATGCAGCCGAAGCACTTTTAGAATATAAAATAGTACAGGCCATTTATTTAATGAATAGGACTGAAAAGCCAAGTATCGCTTATTTGGTGGGCAATGGAGAACCATTGGATTACACGGTGAATGACTTAGGACAGTCCATAAAAAATCATTACAATCTTGGGGTCTTTGATTTAAAGAAAGGATTTCCTAATGCTTCTAAAATAAACACTTTGTTGATTGTAAAACCAACGATACGTTTTACCGAATTAGACCAATTAAAAATTGACCAATTTATACTTGCTGGCGGCAATGTCATTTGGGCATTGGATCCGTTGTATGCAGAGTATGATAGTTTACGCAATACAGATGGCGCTTACCTTGCATATGATCGTGGACTTGGATTAGAAACACAATTATTTAAATATGGTGTAAGGGTGAATCCTAATTTAGTACAGGATTTAAATTGTGCCAAGCTGCCGATGGTGGTGGGCGTAGATGCATCAGGTGCTCCATCGATTCATAGAGTGCCTTGGCCTTATTATCCTTTTGCGCAAGCAGGATCGGAACATCCAATGGTGCAAAATATGGATAGGGTTTTAACTGCTTTTCCTGCAAGTTTGGATACCGTGCGTGCAATTGGTATTTCAAAAACCATTTTATTAACGACAGATACAACCAGCAGAATCATTAGCAGCCCAACGATGATTCAATTAAACAGTGGTCAACAAGAAGGTGAATTAGCCAGCTTTACAAAAAAATATATTCCAGTGGCAGTCTTATTAGAAGGACAGTTTAAATCTGCGTTTACTGGCAGGTTGACTTCATCTTTGATGGACTCCGTTCAATTAGCGACTGGCAAAACTTTTATCACAAATGGTATCAAAGCGGCAAAGCAAATTGTACTATCCGACGCAGATTTAATCACCAATTTTGTAGATGCGCAAAAAGGCCCACTGCCAATGGGGATGATTCCTTATGAGGGCGTTCAATTTGCAAATCCTGTTTTTTTTCAAAATGCAATTGCGTATTTAAACGAACCAGTTAGCTTATTGGAAGCTCGAAAAAAGAATCTAGTGTTAAGAAGATTAGATCCGGGGAAAGTAGCAGAAAATAGACTTTGGATTCAACTTGTATTATTACTAGGTCCATTGTGCTTGCTTGGAATAGGATATTGGGGGGCGTTTTATTACCGCCAATCTCGATTTGCTGTATCTAAATCATAGCTTATCTTTACAGCATGACAACAGATCAAATAGTTTACCTAGTTTTTGGCGTAGTAGTTGTGACTGCTTTAATTTTAGACCTAGGTTTTCTAAGTAAAAAAAATGCATCTATTTCTATTAAACAAGCGCTTCAGCAAACCTTTATTTGGGTGATGTTGGCATTAGGTTTCTTTGTCTTTATGTGGGTAGAAGAAGGACAAAAATTAGCCTTTGAATATTTAAGCGGCTACTTAATGGAATGGAGTTTAAGTATTGATAATATTTTTGTATTTATTTTAATTTTTGACGCGTTTAAGGTGAAGGAGCAATACCTCTCAAGGGTATTGTTAATTGGTATTTTGCTTGCCATTGTATTTAGAGTGATTTTTATTACAGTAGGTGTTGCACTCGTTGCAAAGTTTGCTTGGATTTTATATTTATTTGGATTGTTTTTATTGTATACAGGCTATAAGATGTTTTCTGCTGGAGAAGACGAAGCCTTTGATCCGCACAAATCTAAAATCTACCTTTTCTTAAAAAAGTTTTTGCCAATCACCAACGAAGACGGAGATGGAAAATTTATGATGCGTATTGGCGGTAAGCCAATGTACACAAGCCTTTTTGTAGTAGTGGTTTTATTGGCTGCAATTGATTTGGTGTTTGCTTTGGATTCTATCCCAGCTGTAATGGGTATTTCTATGAGTAGCTTGGTGATTTATACTTCTAATATTTTTGCGATACTAGGCTTGCGCTCTTTATTCTTTTTATTAAGAGGCGCTGTGAATCAATTTGAACATCTACAGCAAGGTATTGCGATTGTGTTGATATTCATTGGTGTTAAAATGCTTGGAGAGCATTATATAGGTATGGTCATGAGTAAAAATACCCAAGTACTTTTATCATTATTAGTGATTGTATTTTCAATCACAGGTTCAATCTTATATTCCATCTTTTCAACTCGTCAAAAAAATCTACCAAAGAATTTTGAGGACAATACTATTTAATTTATGCAATTTAAAATGAACGGGAAAAAAGCAGCAGCATTGATTATTGCAATTATAGCAATCGACCAGTTGTTGAAATTTTATATCAAGTTGAACTTCTTTTTAGGAGAGGAACACCAAGTGATTGGATCTTGGTTTAGATTACATTTTGTAGAAAACGAGGGCATGGCTTGGGGTCTTAAATTTGGAGGTGGTTTTGGTAAAATTACATTGACTTTATTTAGATTAGTTGCGGTGATTTGGGGTACTTTTTTAATTAAAGGGTTTATTCAAAAACAATACCATACAGGATTTATCATTTGTTCGGCTTTAATTTATGCTGGGGCATTGGGCAATCTAATTGATAGTATGTTTTATGGGCTGTTGTTTGATGCGAGCATCCCCTACACAGCCATGGTGGCTCAGTTTTTACCAGAAGGGGGCGGATACGCCAATTTTTTACATGGCAAAGTGGTAGACATGTTTTATTTCCCAATCATCACAGATGCGCATTTTCCAAGCTGGATGCCTATTTGGGGTGGCGAGTCCTTTGAATTCTTCCGTCCTGTGTTCAATTTTGCCGATATGTCCATTAGTTCTGGTGTCATCGCATTATTTGTGTTTCAAAGCAAGTTTTTCCCTTCAGAGGAAGGGGCATAATTTCGTTTCCTTTTTTCCGCGCTTATTCGTACCTTCAAGGCCTACAAATCAGATAGGACAAGCGTTTTATGAGTAATCAATATCCAGAATTTAATGGCTTACATCTGCCAACCATCGAGGCAGAAATTTTAGCAGCTTGGAAAAAAGAACAAGCATTTGAACAATCCGTTCAATTAAGAGAAGGCAAAACACCATTCGTGTTTTATGAAGGCCCTCCAAGTGCCAATGGTATGCCTGGTATTCACCATGTGATTTCAAGAACATTAAAGGATATGGTTTGTCGATATAAAACCATGCAAGGATTTCAAGTAAAGCGAAAAGGCGGATGGGATACCCACGGCTTACCTGTTGAATTAGGCGTAGAAAAAGAATTAGGCATTACTAAAGAAGATATTGGAAAGACGATTACAGTAGAAGCATACAATCAAAAATGTAGAGAAGCGGTATTGCGTTATAAAAAAGAGTGGGATGATATCACCAATAAAATGGGGTATTGGGTGGACTTAAACAATCCATACATCACATTTGAAAACAATTATATTGAAACATTGTGGTGGATACTAAGTACACTTTATAAAAAAGGCTACTTGTATCAGAGTGTTAGCATTCAACCTTATTCTCCTGCAGCTGGAACAGGATTGAGCTCGCACGAATTGAATCAGCCAGGCACCTATAAGGATGTAAAAGACACTTCGGTTGTGGCCATGTTTAGAGCAGTTACAACAAAAGAAAGTCAATTTATTTTTGATGCAGCATCAAGCAATCCACTTTCTAAGGAAGTCTATTATATGGCTTGGACAACTACTCCTTGGACCTTGCCTTCTAATTTAGGATTGACAGTTGGGCCAAATATTGAATATGCATTGATTGCCACATACAATCCATATACAGCTTTACCAGTCAATGTAGTTTTAGCTGAAGCCATGGTATCAAAGTATTTCAAAGAAGAAGGATTGAGCTTGACTAGTTTTGCAGAAGGAGATAAAATTGTCCCTTGGAAAGAATTAGCCACATTTAAAGGAAGTCAATTAGAAGGATTACGCTATGAGCAGTTAATGCCATTTGAAGCAAATAATCCAGCCAATATAGAAGGCGATCCATTTAAAATTATCCTTGGTGATTTTGTGACTACAGAAGATGGAACTGGAATCGTGCATACTTCACCAGCATTTGGTGCAGATGATTATAAAGTAGGTCAAAAAAATAATTTAGGCATTATTACTTTAGTTGATAGAGCAGGAAAGTTCATTGATGGTGTGGGAGAATTTGCAGGAAGATTTGTTAAGAATTATAAAGACGAAAAAGATTTTCAAGATGTGAACGTGGATATCTCTGTTAAATTAAAAAAAGAAAATTGTGCGTTTAAAGTAGAGAAATACGAACATAATTATCCGCATTGTTGGAGAACAGATAAACCAATTTTATATTATCCTTTGGATGCATGGTTTATCAAAACTACTGCAGTGAAAGATAGAATGGTGGAGTTGAATAAAACTATTAACTGGAAACCAAAGAGTACAGGAGAAGGTCGTTTTGGTAACTGGTTAGAGAACATGGTGGATTGGAATTTATCTCGTAGCCGTTATTGGGGAACTCCACTTCCTATCTGGAGAACAGAAGACGGAACAGAAGAAGTTTGTATTGGTTCAATAGACGAATTGACTGCAGGATTTTTAGCAGCAAAAGAAAAAGGGTATAATAAAGCCGTACAATTAAAAATAGTAGATGGTAAATTAGATGTGGATTTGCATAAACCATTTGTGGATCAAATAGAAATTTTAAGTCCTTCCGGCAGACCAATGCAACGCGTTTCGGACTTAGTAGACGTTTGGTTTGATTCGGGCGCAATGCCTTATGCACAATGGCATTATCCATTTGAGAACAAAGATTTAGTAGACAAAGGATTGGCCTTCCCAGCAGATTTTATTGCAGAAGGGGTAGACCAAACTAGAGGCTGGTTCTACACATTACATGCATTGGGTGTATTGCTATTTGACAAGGTGGCGTACAAAGCAGTGGTGAGTAATGGACTGGTATTGGACAAGAATGGCAACAAAATGAGTAAGCGTTTAGGCAATGTGGTGAATCCATTTGAAACCTTAGAAACTTATGGAGCAGATGCGACAAGATGGTACTTAGTGACCAATGCATCTCCTTGGGATAATTTAAAATTTGACTTATCTGGAATACAAGAAGTACAAAGAAAATTCTTTGGCACATTGTACAATACCTATCAGTTTTTTGTTTTGTATGCGAATGTAGATGGATTCAAATTCGAACAAGCGAATATACCTGTGAAGGATCGTCCAGAAATTGACCGATGGGTAATTTCTTCTTTACATAGTTTAGTACAAACAGTCACTGTGGCGATGGATGACTTTGAGCCAACCATTGCTGGACGTGCGATTGAGACTTTTGTGGATGAGCATTTAAGTAACTGGTATGTGCGTTTATGCAGAAGAAGATTCTGGAAAGGCACTTACAGCGAAGATAAAATTGCTGCATACCAAACATTATATGAATGTATTGAAACCATTGCAAGATTAATGGCGCCAATTGCACCATTCTTCTGTGATCAATTATTCAGAAATTTAAATGGGCTTACAAAACGTTTCGAAGCAAATTCTATTCATCATATTGATTTTCCAAAAGCTGATCCATCTAAAATGGATGCAGCATTAGAAATAAGAATGCAGTTGGCACAAGATATTTGTTCTTTGGTTTTATCTATTCGTAAAAAGGTGAATATCAAAGTGCGTCAACCATTACAAAAAATCCTCATCCCAGTTTTAGACCCAGCTATGAAATTGTCCATTGAGCAAATGGAAGAATTAATTCTAGCCGAGGTGAATGTGAAGGAAATTAATTATATCACAGAGACGGAGGGGGTAATTAGTAAAAAGCTTAAACCTAATTTTAAATTATTAGGTGCAAAATTGGGCACCAAGATGAAACAGGCTTCAGCAGTCATTGCCGATTTGACCCAAAATGAAATTTCTGAACTGGAACGAAACGGAACCCTGACCATTTTAGTCGAAGAAAGTCCTATCACCTTGTTAATCAATGAAGTAGACATCATTGCTGAGGATATCCCTGGTTGGAGTGTCGCTGTTAAGGGTAATTTGACGGTGGCGTTGGATATTAGCCTCTCAGAAGCGCTATTAAAAGAAGGAAATGCTCGAGAATTGATAAATAGGGTCCAAAACATACGAAAAGAGGCCAATTTTGAGCTCACGGACAAGATTTTACTCCAAATTGTGGATAACACAAACATGAAAGACGCCGTTAATGAATTTTCAGAGTATATTTGCCGGGAAATTTTGGCAACCCAAATAGACTGGGTGTCAAGCCTTGAAGAAGGCGTCGATATCGAAATAAATGACCAAAAACTAAGGATTTTAGTTAGACAAAAAGGATAATTATGGCTACAAAAAAACCAGCACCTAAAAAAGCGGCTCCAGCTAAAAAAGCAGTGCCTGCAAAAAAAGCGGCTCC
>JBBAJV010000002.1:219394-219536 GCA_040403925.1 Sediminibacterium sp.
GCAGCTCCGGTAAAGAAAGCGACCCCTGCTAAAAAGGCAGCTCCGGTAAAGAAAGCGACCCCTGCTAAAAAGGCAGCTCCGGTAAAGAAAGTAGTTCCTGCTAAAAAAGCAGCGCCTGCAAAAAAAGCGGCTCCAATAAAAA
>JBBAJV010000002.1:219636-270528 GCA_040403925.1 Sediminibacterium sp.
AAGTGGTTCCTGCTAAAAAGGCTGCGCCTGCAAAAAAAGTGGTTCCTGCTAAAAAGGCTGCGCCTGCAAAAAAAGTGGTTCCTGCTAAAAAAGTGGTTCCTGCAAAAAAGGAGGCACCTGTTAAAGCACCAGCGAAGCCAGTTTCAAAAGCGCCAGTAAAACCAGTTGTGGCTGCAAAGCCTGTAGAAAAATATGTGCCTCCTGCAAAACCAGTTCCAGTGATTCCAACGCCACCAGTAAAGCCGGTGCGTAAGGCAGCTGAACCAATTAAGGATATCAAAGTGCCAAAGATCAATGCAAAGAATAGTGTTCCTTATCAACCAGGATATGTACCAATGGAAAAAAGAAAAGAAGTAGAAAGATCAACAAATACATTAGTTAAATATTCTGATGCTGAATTAGCAGAGTTTAGAGATTTGATTTCAAAGAAACTAGAAGCTGCAAAAAAAGAATTGGTTTATTTACAAGGCTTGATCACTCGCAAGGATGAAATGGGTGGTGATAATGATGATGCAAGATACATGACCATGGAAGATGGGAGTGTAAGCATGGAGCGAGAGCAAATGGGCCAAATGGCTAGCCGTCAGATCACTTTCATCGACCACTTAGAGAAAGCAATCATGCGTATCGAAAACAAAACCTATGGTATTTGTAGAGTAACAGGTAGATTGATTGACAAAGCACGTTTACGCGCTGTGCCTCACGCTACTTTAAGCTTAGAAGCAAAATTAGGGTATGTAAAAAATAGCAGCGATCAATAATCATAACAAACGAATAGCTTGAACGAATATAAGCTTATAAAAAAACCCGATCATTGATCGGGTTTTTTGTTGCATATTTTTTTTGAAATTGAAACTAAGGTTTGCAGATCTATAATTATTTAGAATCCAGGGAAATAGTAATCAATTTTTAAGGATGTGTTTTTTGATTTGTATTTCTTATAATAAAATACAAACTTTTCATTATCATACCAATCTTTATTAATAGTCATATTTATTTTTCCTTTTGGTAAGAAAATAAAATCACCAATTTTACAAGTATCATCTGAATAACCATTGATGTTCAAAATAACATTTGATGGATCTGAAGTAATCCATTTGATAGGAACTACAATTATAGTGTCATTTTGTAGGTTATTCAG
Organism: Sediminibacterium sp.; assembly: GCA_040403925.1. Classification (GTDB taxonomy): domain Bacteria; phylum Bacteroidota; class Bacteroidia; order Chitinophagales; family Chitinophagaceae; genus Sediminibacterium. The sequence continues at coordinate 220,778 of JBBAJV010000002.1, forward strand.
TACGATTGTGCCCCTTTGTTCGAAACTTGATAATGTTAATATTGTTACAATGATAAAAAATGATAAAAAATTATTGTTTTTCATTGGATTTAATTAATCGTGATAAATTTGTTTCCTCTCCATTTGGAGCTAAATTACTAAGAATCCAAAAATATCCATTATCTAGGTATTGATTTATTACACCGTATAACATAGAATAAAAATAAATATAATCTGTTGAATTATTTAAAATATTATAAATTTCTAGTCCAACTAAATTGTTTCTTCTGTCCATTTCTGAACTAAGAATTTCTTTAGGATTATTTTTTAATTCATGAGCATCAGCTAGTCTTTTTGCCAAGTCTGGACCTAAATCTCTGGCATTCATTGCTATAAAAAATGCATGTCTAAAGGCGTCTCCTTTTCCATTGTATGTAGTATTTAGGAAATTAGACTCTGCTAGCTTTGAGGCTAGTTGTGCATTTTTTAGATATAATATTCTTTGAATAAAATTCAATTCATTATAATAAATTTTTTTTTCTAATTCAGACATTTTAGGTAAATAATACTTTTCAAATGCTTTCAGTTCGGGGTCGTATAATTCTTCAGCATTTCCTAGACCACCACCTACTGAGCCACTTCCTTCACAAGTACTTATATGAATAAATGACTCATTTGCAATTTGATTGATAGATGTTATTTCACAATCTCTTGAATTACTTGTACACGTCTTGCCTTGATAAATCCATTTTTACCTGATGTTAAATTACCATAATAAGTTGTGACTACTAAATAATGGTAAATACAATCTTCGGCATAAATTTTCTTATTAGGATTTTTATTTTCAACACTTTCTCCATTTATTTTAGTCCCTTTTTCAGCAGTAAATACTTTTTACCATTTGCGATTCCCATTTTATTTTCAAACTCATTTTTGATTGAAAAAATTGAAATTGTACCAGTGAAATTTTGATTAAAATTTGCCTTATAAATATTTATATTATTTCGGTAACTTCTATTGTATGGTGTTGTTATTGAAACTAAATTCCCAGAATTTACCGTCTTTTGCTAAGTATTATATAATATAGTTAACCTTTTGTCTGCGTTACTATTTATTGAAATAAAAGCAGTTGTTAAGCTATCATTTATTTGATCAGTATAAACCATATCCCAATTTAAATTATTTATTACTGAATCCATTGCTGCAGCTTCTAAAGGGCTTGCATTTGTCTTTTTTGAAATCATCCATTCAATTGTTTTGTCTTTAATTGCTGAAGATTCAACATGTGTATTTAATTCTTTTTTACAAGAACTTATTATAAAAAAGAATAGCATATAGATCAATATTTTTTTCATAAGTTAAAAACTAATTTTTATTAATAATCTTATAAAACTAATATTTCTTTATTCTTTTATCAGATTTTTTAAATTTATTTTAAAAAATAAATATTTATATTAGATTATTTTCAATGTTCGTTCAAATTACTTCTAAAGTGTATAGATTATTTTCTACCAAGTTTTAGTTTTAATTATAGTAACAAAAAACCCGATCATTGATCGGGTTTTTTGTTGAATAGTTTTTATTTACATCAGTTACTTCCGCAACTTCTTATTTCACTTCCTGCATCTCAATTAATTTCTTGTAGTATCCCCCTTGTGCTAGTAAGTTTTCATGGTTGCCGCGTTCTACGATTGCACCTTTCTGTAAGACGATGATTTCGTCTGCGTGGCGGATAGTTGACAATCTATGTGCAATCACAATAGAAGTTCTGTTTTGCATCATATTATTAATCGCATCTTGTACTAGTCTTTCGCTCTCTGTATCTAAAGCCGAGGTGGCTTCGTCTAAAATTAAAATCGGAGGATTTTTTAATACTGCTCTTGCAATGGTTAGACGTTGACGTTCGCCGCCACTTAGTTTACTACCTCTGTCTCCAATGATGGATTCGAATCCGCCTTCTTTTTGGATAATAAAATCGTACGCGTTGGCAATTTTTGCTGCTGCAATAATTTCTTCCATCGTCGCTTCTGGCTTGCCCAATGCTATATTCGCTGCAATCGTGTCATTGAATAATATAGGCTCCTGTGTAACTACGCTAATCAATTGTCTTAAGCTATGTAAACTATAGTCCTTAATATTTTTTCCGTCAATGTATAAATTACCTAAAGAGACATCATGAAATCTTGGCACTAAATCTGCAAGTGTACTTTTTCCTGCACCAGAAGACCCAACCAAAGCAACAGAACTTCCTTTTTTGATGGTCAATTGAATGCTATTCAAAATACTTACATCCTGGTAAGCAAATCCAACATTGTCAAAATGAATACTGTCTTTAAATCCATCCATTAAAATTGGGTTGACGACTTCTTCAACGGTATTAGGTGCTTCTAATATTTCATTCAATCTATCTAGTGTAGCCGTGCCGCGATTCACATTGTAAACTGCCTGTGACAAAGCTTTTGCTGGGTTGATGATTTGCGAAAATAAAGCCACATAAGTAATGAATGATCCTGGAGATAAAATATCGCCATTTAAAACAAGCTTACCACCAAACCAAAGTACACCACATAAAATGGAGACACCTAAGAATTCAGAAACAGGAGAAGCTAGGTCACGACGGTATAAAATCCGATTCTTTAAATTAAAAATATCTTCTACCAATCCATAAAACTGTCCTTTGACTTTTCCTTCTGCATTAAAAGCCTTGATGATTCTCAATCCAGATAAGGTTTCTTCCATCTGAGATAAAATCTCTCCCCATTTAACTTGCGCTTTATTGGTATGTTTTTTTAAACTACGACCGATTCGACCAACTATAAATCCAGCTAAAGGCAATAGGATGAAAACAAATAAGGTAAGCTTAGCGCTAATTAAAAATAGAAAAATTAAAATTCCAATAATTGTCAATGGCTCTTTGATTAAACCTTCTAAAGCACTAATCACAGAGCTTTCCAATTCTGCGATATCATTGGAGGCCCTACTTAATATATCTCCTTTTCTTTTTTCAGTAAAAAAACCAACCGGCAATTGTAATATTTTATCATACAATAGCTTGGAATATTTCTTAGTCACCATATTTCGAATAGGTGCTAAAAAATAAAATGCCAGGTATAAAAATAAATTCTTGAAAAAGATGGATACAACAATGAATAAACAGATCCATCCCAATGCATATGCTTTGCCATTGGTCTTGATGATGTCTTGTAAAAACTGATAAATAAGTTCTTTGAGGTTGGCACTATCTGTCACCGAGACAGAGGTTAAACTTGCAAAAGCATTGTTTCCAAAGATCAGGTCAAGGAATGGGGTGAGCATGCCTAATGAAAACAAGCTGAAAAGGATAGACAGCAAGATAAATAGACCATACCAGCCCATATAGGTCTTGTATTCCTTGATATAACTTACTATGCGAAAAAATTTCTTCATAATTAAAACTATTCCCTCAGAATAATGAGCAAAGTAACTAATTTTACAGCGAATCAACGACTTTGATTATGGAAGAGGGGAAAAGACAGAAACAAGTAGCTGGTGCGATTCAAAGCACCATGAACGATATTTTTTTAAAATTGGGCTTGAACCATTTGCAAGGCGGGATGATTTCCATCTCCACTGTAAAAGTGACCCCAGATTTATTAGAAGCTAGAATCTATTTAAGTTTATTTCAGGTGGCCGACCAGGAAGCCTGTTTTAAGAAGATCCAAGCCCAGGCCTGGGATATTAAAAAACATCTTCAAGTGGCTATGAAGCATCAATTAAAACGCATTCCAGTATTGCATTTTTATTTAGATGACACATTAGACTATGTATTTAAAATGGAAGAGATTTTTAAAACACTATAAGTTGCATTTTTTATTTGCTTGGCGTTATTTTAGGGGTAAATATTCCTTTCAGGCAATTCAACTCATTGCATGGGTCAGCGTTTTTGCCATTGCCATTGGGACTGCGGCCTTATTGACTATTTTAAGTGTTTCCAATGGTTTCTCTGAAATCGTAAATGGATTGTATTCGGATTTCTATGCCGACCTGCGTGTGGTTCCTAGATCTTCTAAATTTGTTCCGTTAACCCCACAACAATTAACTACCCTTAGACAAATTCCTGGTGTACATTATGCAACCGGTATCGTTGAAAATAAAGCGATTCTAGTTCGCAACGAAAATCAAACGGTGGTCTTTGTAAAAGGGGTGGATTCCAATTATATACATATTAATAAAGTCAATCAATATTTAAAACGAGGCGTTTTTGAAGTGGGTAGCTTGGATAGCCCTAAATTAGTATTAGGGATTGGTGTCGAAGAAAATTTATTATTGTTCAATTCAACATTGGGGGAATCATTGGAATTGATTGCAGTAGGCCGATCTGGGAAGTCTTTGAAATCAATGGATCAGCTGAATCATTTGGTAGCAGTGCAGTCTGGCGCATTCTCGGTACAACAGGAATTTGACGTACAATATGTATTTACCTCCAATCAATTTGCACAATATTTATTTGACTTGGATTCCAATCAATATTCGGGTGTGGAATTATCCATTGATTTAAATAAAGAAAAAAACATTGTTGCAGCAATACAAAATTTGTTGGGACCAGTTTTTTCAGTACAAAATAAATACCAACAAAATGCAGACTTATATAAAATCATGCAAATAGAAAAATGGATTATTTTTTCGATTCTTGCACTGATTATGGTAGTGGCTTCCTTTAATTTAGTAGGTGCTTTAACCATGTTGGTGTTGGAAAAACAAAAAGACATTCATGTGTTGCATGCGATGGGTGCCACTGCGGGCACGATTCAAAAAATATTCCTCAGTTTGTCTATTGTCATGGCTATGACGGGGGCGTTGATAGGTGGATTGATTGCCTCTTTTTTGATTTTTTTACAAACACAATTTCATTTCATCCAATTGCAAGGGGTAAGCTTTGTCATTGACTATTATCCAGTCAAAGCTATTTGGACAGACTACCTTGCTGTGATTAGTTTAGTCGTTTTGATTGCGATTGTCGCAGGTTGGGTACCAGCAAAAAAAGCAGCTGGACGCATTTTTGAAAAAATAGGATAATCTTATGATTGTATCGCGTAAAAAAAGGGAAGCAAAACTTCCCTTTTTTTATAAGTCTATGATTTATTAAAAATCTCCTAAAGTCATTTCCAATTGCCCTAATGCATTTTCTAATTGTGCATCGTTGGGTGCAATACCATGCCATTCGTGGCCTGTTTCCATAAAGTCAACACCCTTGCCCATGATGGTTTTCATTAATATCACAATTGGTTTACCTTGTCCAGTCAATGTTTTAGCGTGTTCCAAAGTGGCTATTATCTCATCCATATTGTGCCCATCCATATGCAATACAGTCCAATTAAAGGCTTTGAATTTATCTTCTAAATTATCCAAATTCAAGACTTTGCTCAATGGGCCATCAATTTGTTGACCGTTTACATCGATTGTAGCAATGTAATTGTCTACTTTATTATGCGCAGCAAACATAATGGCTTCCCAGTTTTGACCTTCTTGTAATTCACCATCACCATGTAATGAATACACGATACGATCATCACTATTGTATTTTTTGGATAAAGCAGCACCAATCGCCACACTCATACCTTGTCCAAGAGAGCCACTTGCAATACGAATGCCTGGTAAATGTTCATGTGTGGTAGGGTGACCTTGTAAACGAGAATTGATCATTCTAAATGTGGCTAATTCTTTGATATCAAAATAGCCTGATCTAGCTAAAACAGAATAAAATACTGGTGAGATATGTCCATTGGATAAGAAGAAAAGATCTTCTCCTTTTCCGTCCATATTAAAAGCAGGATCATGCTTAAGTACTTTAAAATAAAGGGCGGTTAAAAAATCAGTACAACCTAGAGATCCACCTGGGTGACCACTTTGTTGTGCATGCACCATTCTAACGATATCTCTTCTAACTTGTGAAGCTGTTCTATTTAATTCCGCTGTTGACATAATCTAGTTTTAACGTTACCACAAAGATAGAAAAATTAGTGCCATAAAAAAAGGTAAGCGAAGAATACCAAGGATTTATTAGCTTTGTCTTTGAAAACATTGAATTATGTCAGACGAATTAAAGAAAATAAGTACAGAAGCTGGAAATGGTATGAAAAAAGCCATCTACCACTTAGAAATAGAATTGTCCAAAATTCGCGCGGGTAAAGCTTCTCCTTCTATTTTAGAAGGGGTCAACGTGGATTATTATGGTACCCCTACACCAATTAGTCAGATTGCCAACGTACAAGTACTGGATGCCAGAACCATTAGTATTCAGCCTTGGGAGAAAAATATGTTGCCTTTAATTGAAAAAGCTATTATGGGCGCCAATATTGGGATCACCCCACAAAATGATGGAGTCAATATTAGATTATTCACGCCACCATTGACAGAGGAACGTAGAAAGGAAATGGTCAAGAAAGCTGGAGCAGAAGGAGAGCAAAGCAAAATAGCGATTCGCAATATCAGAAGAGACCATATTGAGCAAGTGAAAAAATTACAAAAAGACGGTATGAGTGAAGATATCTGCAAAGGTGCAGAAGATGAAATTCAATCTTTAACTGACAAGCATATTGCTTTAGTTGAAAAACAGTTAGAAGCAAAAGAAAAAGAAGTGATGACTGTTTAATTGTCTAATTTTTTTGAAAAGTATAGCCTCCAATTTAAGATTGGGGGCTTTTTTGTTTTAGGAAGGGAATGAAATTTAAGTTCCCTCTATTTACAATATACACGCCCAATAAAATTACACCAAGACAAACCACTTGCAATGGCGCCAAAGATTCCCCATAGATCAAACCCCATACCACAGCGACTATTGGAATACCATAGGTCACCATTGAGCCAAATAAAATACCTGCTTGTTTCACTAAATAATAAAACAAGATAGAAGCCATGGAAGTGCCCACCATCCCTAAAACGGCACTCGATAGAATGCTATGGATCACAAGAGGATCCTTAAAATTATAATTAAAAAAACCTGTGAAAAATAATACGGCAGCGCTAGGTAGAATTAAAAAAGAAAAAGCGACTGAAGCAATTTGAATAGAGCCAATGGCTTTTAAATTCCTGCCCACTGTATGCACATTGACGCCATACATGATCGTAGCAATGAGCACAAGGCTAGCATATGAAAGATTTTCTAAGCGCATTTCTTTTCCAGTTAATAGTAAAAAAGTCAATCCCACAAATCCAATTAAAATGCCTAAAAATTTGATAGTGGTGGTTTGTGTTTTATAAAATACAATACCAACTAGAATGGTAAATAAAGGGGTCAGTGAATTTAAAATACCTGCTAAAGCACTATCTATCCTAGTTTCTGCAATACAAAAAAGATACGCTGGAATAAAATTACCCACCAATCCAGAAATAATCACAATGCCCATTTTGTCTTTCGGTATTTTTCGGAATGCATTTATTGCAAATGGTAATAAAACCAGCCCTGCAAAAAGCATTCTTAGCGAAGCGACTTGGTAAGGCGTAAATGCCTTCAAACCCTCTTTCATTAAGATGAAAGAACTGCCCCATACAATTGATAATAAGGCAAATACAAGCCAATTGGTCCACTTCTGATGCATCCTTGCTGGTTTTGAACAAAGATGCCTCATTTTGACTAAAAAATGGATAAATATCACTTTCTTTGCAAGGATGAACCAGCATACTAATTATTCGATTAAAGTGGACCAATTTGAGGGTCCTTTTGACCTTTTATTGTTCTTTATTGAGCGGGACGAGATGGACATTTACAATATTCAGATCACAAAAATCATTCAGGATTTCTTGGACTTTATCCATGGACAAGACAAGCTAAACATTGAATTAAGTAGTGAATTTATTTTATTTGTATCTACCCTAATGCGCATCAAGGCAAAAATGTTATTGCCAAGAAAAGAGATGGATGCTTCTGGAAATGAGATTGATCCAAGACAAGAATTAATTGACAAAATTTTAGAGTACAAAAAGTATAAAGAAGCTGCTGTTCAAATGGCAGATTTAGAAGCATTGAGAATGCTGATGCTCAAGCGTGGCAATATCCAAAAAGAAATGTCACTGGTTGGAGAAGAAGCTGCTGAAGGAACAGAATTGCAGACAGTCACTTTATTTAAATTAATGAAGGCTTTTGAGAAAGTGATGCTACGTGTGCACGAACGACAAAACAGACCTGTTCATACGGTTGTTCGATACAATTACACCATGGAAGGCAGTCGTACTTATTTGCTTACAATGGTAAAAGAAGGACAGACAGTTGCTTTCGAAAAAGTATTTGACATTTGCGAAGACCGCGTACATGCTTTATTCTTATTCTTATCTATTTTAGAATTGGCACAACAGAAATACATGAAATTATTGGTAGGAGAAGGACGTAATAATTTCATCTTAGAGTGGAATGAAAATAGGGAAGATGATTTAGAACCGGGGTACATTGAACAAACCGATTCATACGAAACAAAATTTGATCAAAGTACTTTTGCTGACAAACCAGAAGATGAAGGTGATTTTGATCCTAGCTTGAATTAATTATCCTTCTACCAACACCGATTTTCCTAAAAGATTTTTTACTGCATTGGCAATCGCCATAGCGTCGTAATGACATTCTTGTTGTAATTCTTTTAGTGTACCATGTTCCACCACCGCATCTGGGATACCTAAAATACGCACTTGGCTATGGTAGTTGTGTGCATTCATAAATTCCAATACAGCAGCACCAAATCCACCTACTACTGTTGCATCTTCTACAGTGACAACAAGTTTATAATTTTGGAATACTTCATGCAGTAATGCTTCGTCGATAGGTTTTACAAAACGCATGTCATAATGTGCAGGATCAATCCCTTCTAGTCTTAAATTGCGAATAGCGGTTTGTGCATTATTTCCGGGGTGTCCAAAAGTAAGAATTGCCACTTCTTTACCTTCTTTTAATCTGCGTCCTTGTCCAATAGCCATTTGTTCGAAAGGCTTCTTCCAATCTACCATCACCCCTTCGCCTCTTGGATAACGAATGACAAAAGGCAAATCGTTTGATGGTAATTGAGCAGTATACATCATGTTCCTTAATTCTTGCTCATTCATAGGTGCAGCAATGATTAAATTAGGAATACATCTAAAGAAAGCAATATCATAACAACCGTGGTGTGTTGGTCCATCTTCACCAACTAATCCTGCACGGTCCAAACAAAATATAACAGGTAATTTTTGCAAAGCCACATCATGAATCACCTGGTCATAGGCGCGTTGCATAAAAGTGGAATAAATATTACAAAAAACTTTTACGCCTTGTGTGGCAAGACCAGCACTCAATGTCACCGCATGTTGTTCACAAATCCCAACGTCGAATGCACGATCTGGCATGGCTTCCATCATGAATTTCATAGAGGATCCACTTGGCATGGCAGGGGTAACACCCATGATCATGGGATTCATTTCTGCTAACTCAACTAAGGTCAATCCAAATACGTCTTGGTATTTTGGTGGCTGAGGTGTCTCAATTTTTTTCTTAATAATCTCGCCAGTCAATTTATCAAACAACCCTGGTGCATGCCATTTGGTTTGGTCTTTTTCTGCGAGTTCATATCCTTTACCTTTCACAGTTAGGATATGCAATATTTTAGGTCCTGGGATTTCTCTTAAATCTTTTAATGTATCTACAAGGTTGGTGATATTATGTCCATCAATTGGTCCAAAATATCTTAATTGAAGTGCTTCAAATAAATTACTACTTTTAGAAACCATCCCTTTTAATCCAGCTTCTACCTTGGATGCCATGTCTCTTGTAAAGGTTTTACCAATAGGCAATTTCCCCATCAACTCCCATAATTCGTCTCTAACTTTATTGTAGGTTGGAGAGGTACTGATATCAGTTAAGTATTCTTTAAGCGCGCCCACATTTGGGTCGATACTCATACAGTTATCATTCAAAATAATCAATACATCGCTATCTGCTACACCCGCATGGTTCATGGCCTCAAAAGCCATTCCAGCTGTCATAGAGCCATCCCCAATAATAGCAACTGATTTTCTGTTCTCCCCCTTGTATTTAGCAGCCATTGACATGCCTAGTGCAGCCGAAATAGAAGTAGAAGAGTGACCAACACCAAATGTGTCGTATGGACTTTCGCTACGCTTAGGAAAGCCACTTAAGCCATTGTATTTTCTGTTGGTAACAAAAGCATCTCTACGACCAGTCAAAATTTTGTGTCCATAAGCCTGATGTCCCACGTCCCAAACCAATTGATCATAGGGTGTATTGTACACATAGTGCAATGCCACGCTCAATTCTACCACGCCAAGGCTGGCAGCAAAATGACCCCCATGCACGCTCACGATATCGATGATGTACTGACGTAATTCATCGCATACTTGGTGTAATTTTTCTCTAGAAACCTTTTTTAGGTTATCTGGGGTATCAATATTCTTTAATAATGGTCCGGCCTCAATCAGCATGCTTAAATTTTAGTTTTGTAAAAGTAAGTTAAAAACAGAAAAATTAACCAAAAGTTGCCTCTTATTTGAGATTGCCGATGAAACGAAGATTTGACCTTTAATCCAATAAATTAACCCAATATCGTGTTATTGGGTTTAAATTTGAAAGGTGAAAAAACATCAATCAATTTATTGGATCTGTCAGATAGGAGGTTGGATGACTTATGGACTTACCATCATCTTTTTCTCTTATATGCTTGAGAAACAACTAAGCACTGTTTTTTACCCACGTTTATTGGCCAATATTTTTTTAGGCATCATTGTTACACATTTGTTTAGAAAAGCACTGTTGGCATTTTCATTGCATCCACCCATGCCCACTTTTAAATGGGGTCAGCTTTTAATTTTATTATTGACTTTTGCAAGTGCCTATAGTTTTTTAACCAGTTACGCAGTTGAAATATTAAAATTATACGACGCTACCAGAAAAGTGAGTCTAGAAAGACGTTTTTTAATTAGTCTGGTCATTGATACACCGATTATTTTTGTTTGGGTATCCATTTATATTTTATGGCATTATATTGAGTTCACCAATTCCGAAGCCATTCAAAAAGTGAAGCTGGAAAGTTTAATTAAGGAATTGCAACTCAAGACCATTAAATCTCAAATGAATCCACATTTTATTTTCAATGCACTTAACAGTATTAGAGCATTGGTAGATGAGGATCCACAAAGAGCAAGACAAGCTATTACCGAGTTGAGTAATATTTTAAGAAGCAGCATTCAAGCAGACCAGAGCGAAGTCACAAGCTTAGAAAAAGAATTAAATATTGTCAAGGATTACCTTGCGCTGGAATATATCAGATTTGCAGATCGATTAGTTGTGGACTATGCCATAGACCCTGAGACTTTGTCCAATCAAATGCCACCCATGATGTTACAAACCTTAGTGGAAAATGCGATTAAGCATGGTTTAAGTAAGCAGCCTGGTAATTGTTTGATCAAAATTATTTCTACTTACCAGGATAATAAACATGTGCTGATGGTTCAAAATACAGGTGTATTAGATCAGGAAACGGGTCGGGATGGATTTGGTTTGCAGAGCACAAAAAATAGATTGAATATTTTATATCATGGAAACGCTTTGTTTGAAATCTATCAATGCGAGCCCACACTGGTAACGGCTAAATTAATCATTCCAATTGCCTCATAGTTAAAATCTACCCAATGCCCATCAAAGCAATTATAATTGACGACGAAAGATTAGCACGTAATGAGCTGAAAAAATTATTGGAACAACATTCAGACATTACAATCATTGATGAAGCAAGCAATGTAGATGAAGCAATCGAAAAAATTGATTTATCAAGACCAGACCTCATTTTTTTAGACATACAAATGCCAGGCAAAACTGGCTTTGATTTATTGGCCGAAATTGAAAAATCACCACGTGTTATTTTTACTACAGCATATGATGAGTTTGCTTTGAAAGCCTTTGAAGTGAATGCTTTGGACTATTTATTAAAACCAATTGATCCTAAAAGATTAGCAGACGCTATTCAAAAATTACAAACAGAAATTGCGTTGGAACAATCAAGTTTATTGGGTGTGAGTAGAGGTCCATTGACGGAAGTCGATCAGGTTTTTGTAAAAGATGGCGAGCGTTGCTGGTTTGTGAAATTAGCAGACATTAGATTGTTTGAAAGTGTTGGCAATTATGCTAAAGTATATTTCTCCACGAATAAGCCACTCATCTTAAAATCATTGAATGCATTAGAAGAAAGACTGGATGACCGTGTCTTTTTTAGAGCTAACCGAAAACATATCATCAATTTACATTGGATCGAAAAAATTGAGCCTTACTTTAATGGAGGCTTATTGGTAGAATTAAAAGGAGGAGAAAAAATCGAGATTAGCCGACGTCAAACGGTGAAATTCAAAGAAATGATGAGTTTCTAAATTGGCTTAATTCAAACTATGAATGGCCTCAGCGATCTTTTGAATTAAGGCAGGGTCTTTTTCAATGGCATTGCCTATTACAATAATATCTGCACCAGCTTTACAATTTTCAATGGCTTTTTCTGGAGTTGTGATACCACCCCCCACTATGATAGGTGTCATGATATGCTTGGCAACCTGTTGGATCATGCTTGATGGGATGGCGTTTTTTGCACCGCTGCCCGCATCCATATAAATTAGCTTCAAGCCTAACATTTCACCGGCCATGGCGGTACAGACTGCAATATCATTTTTATTCGCAGGAATAGGGTTGGTATTGGATATATAAGAGACTGTTGTTGGCATACCCCCATCTATCAACATATAACCGACAGGGATGATCTCCAATCCGCTTTGTCTTACAAATGGAGCACTAATCACATGTTGACCAATGAGTAATTCAGGATTGCGTCCAGAGATTAAAGATAGGTACAATAAAGCGTCCGCTTTTGGGGTGATCTGGTCTGGGGATCCTGGGAAAAGAAGCACAGGAATAGAACAAGCTTGTTTAATCTGAGCAACTACTTGGTCTAAAGTATCCGTCACAACTAAACTACCTCCAACAAAAATAAAGTCTACTTTGAATTGAACCGCAAGGTCAATTGTCTTCTGTAAATCAACACCGCCAAGTTTATCGGGGTCAATTAAGACAGCAAATGCCTTATGTTGTTTCGTTTTTTTATCTAGGATATTTTGGTATACTTTGTTGCTCATCTGGTACAAAATTATCTATTTTAACTATATAATCCTTGACTTACTTTTGATATACAAAAAAAAATGGATAATCAGGCTTTTTTTTCTCAAGAAACTAACAAATGCTGGGGATAAATCGTCAAATTCAACCGGGGTAGAGGGTTTATAATTGTTCACATTAATTTTCCACATCTGTTGATATTTCAGTTGCAAAAGTCTCAACAGAGCACTTTATTTTCGTCCAACCGCATTGCTTTTTTTAAAGGCGCTGCGGAAACCCAGTAATTACTATATAAAAATTGACCAAGACCATGGCTAACACAAAAACAAAAAAAGGCTTAGAGTTTAAGCGCAAATTCACCATCGAAGGCGTGAGTCCATTCGATCAGTTCGAGTATGATTACAGAGATAGCGTAATCAAAAATCCGAATGGAGAGAAGGTATTCGAAATGACGAATGTGGAAGTACCAAAACAATGGAGCCAAATTGCAACGGATATCCTTGCACAAAAATATTTCAGAAAAGCGGGTGTACCACAAGCCGATGGTTCTTTGGGTAGAGAAACAACGGTCAAACAGGTAGCGCATCGTATGGCTAATTGTTGGAGAGTTTGGGGAGAGCGTTATGGCTATTTCACAACATCAAATGATGCACAAGTATTTTACGAAGAATTAGTATATAGTATTTTAAACCAAGCATGTGTGCCTAACTCACCACAATGGTTTAACACGGGTTTACACGAAAGCTATGGTATCACTGGTGGCGCACAAGGGCATTATTATGTAGATCCTACCGATAAGCAATTAAAGCGTTCAACAAGTGCGTATGAGCGTCCTCAACCACACGCATGTTTTATCTTGAGTGTGAGTGATGATTTAGTGAACGAGGGTGGTATCATGGACCTATGGACTAGAGAAGCAAGAATTTTTAAATATGGTTCTGGTGTTGGAACAAACTTCTCTCATATTAGAGGAGCCAACGAAAAATTATCTGGTGGTGGTTCTTCAAGCGGCTTAATGAGTTTCTTGAAAATTGGAGACCGTGCTGCTGGTGCAATTAAATCTGGTGGTACAACACGTCGTGCTGCTAAAATGGTTTGTTTAGATTTAGATCACCCAGAAATATTAGAATTCATTAACTGGAAAGTACAAGAGGAAGATAAAGTTGCTGCCTTAATTGCTGCAGGTTATGACAATGGATATGAAGGAGAAGCTTATGCAACTGTTTCAGGTCAAAACTCAAACAACTCTGTACGTATTCCAAATAGCTTCTTTAAAGCATTGTCTGAAGACGGTAATTGGGAATTAAAAGCACGTACCGATGGTCGTGTGATGAAATCTATTCCAGCAAGAGAAGTATGGGATCAAATTGCGAACGCTGCATGGCGTTGTGCGGATCCGGGTACACAATATGATACCACAATCAACGAATGGCATACTTGTCCAAAAGGTGGCCGTATCAATGCATCTAATCCATGTTCTGAATACATGTTCTTAGACAATACTGCATGTAACTTGGCTTCTATTAACTTAAGAAAATTCTTCAACGAATCAGATAATTCATTTGATGTAGAAGGTTTTGAATATACGACAAGATTATGGCAGACTGTTTTAGAAGTATCTATTTTAATGGCGCAGTTCCCTTCTAAAGAAGTAGCGCAATTATCTTATGACTACAGAACGACAGGTTTAGGTTTTGCTAATTTAGGTTCTATGTTGATGGTAAGTGGTATCGCTTATGATAGTGAAGAAGCACGTGGTATTGCTGGTGCAATCACTGCCATCATGACGGGTGTGGCATATAAGACATCTGCAGAGATGGCTTCCTTCTTAGGTGCTTTTGATAGATATCAAGAGAACAAAGAAGATATGTTACGTGTTATGCGTAACCACCGCGCCGCTGCTTATGATGCAGAAGACGCCTATGTAGGTATTGAAATTAAGCCTCAAGGTATTAAAGCACAATTCACGCCTGACTACTTATTAAAAGCAGCAACAAAGGCTTGGGATGATGCAGTTAAATTAGGAGAAAAATATGGTTATAGAAACGCGCAAACAACTGTGATTGCGCCAACTGGAACGATTGGTTTAGTAATGGATTGTGATACTACAGGTGTTGAACCAGATTTTGCTTTAGTGAAATTTAAAAAATTATCTGGTGGTGGGTATTTCAAGATCATCAACCAATCTGTACCTCAATCATTAAAGAATTTAGGCTATACACAGAAGCAAAATGATGCGATCGTTAATTTTGCCGTGGGTCATGCTAATTTCGAAGGGGCACCATATATCAATAACAAAAGCTTATTGGCTAAAGGTTTCACACAAGAAGAAATTGATAAATTAAATGGTGCTGCAAGATCAGCATTTGAAATTGGATTCATCTTCAACCGTTTCACTTTAGGGGATGCTTGTTTAACTAGACTTGGATTTAAAGAAGAAGTATTCGCAGACTGGAGCTTTAGTTTATTAGAAGCTTTAGGATTTAGCGAAGATCAAATTGACGAAGCAAATGATTATGTATGTGGTACCATGACTGTAGAAGGTGCTCCAGCATTGAAAGAAGAGCATTTGTCGATCTTTGATTGTGCCAACAAAAATGGTAAAAAAGGTGTTAGATATATTCATGCGCACGGACATATTAGAATGATGGCAGCATGTCAACCATTCTTATCTGGCGCAATTTCAAAAACAATTAACTTACCACACGAAGCTACAGTTGAAGAAATTGCAGATTCTTATTTAATGAGTTGGTCACTTGGTTTAAAAGCAAATGCGATTTATCGTGATGGATCTAAATTAAGCCAACCATTATCTACAAAATCTGATAAGAAAACAAAAACCGATAGTGCTGAAGCATCTGAAGAAGTAACTACTTCTCAATTGGTTGACTTGAGTAACTTAACAGTTGATGAATTATTGGAAGAGGTACAAAAAAGAATGACGACTTCAACCGATACGGTATTGAAGCGTCAATTGTCTCGTATTGTAGAGCGCAAATCCTTACCAGCTAAGCGTCGTGGCTTCACACAAAAAGCACGCATTGGTGGTCAAGTGTTGTTCTTAAGAACAGGAGAATACAATGACGGTACTGTTGGTGAATTATTCATTGATTTAGCTAAAGAAGGTTCAACCCTTCGTAGCTTAATGAACTGTTTCGCCATCTCTATCTCTGTAGGTTTACAATATGGTGTGCCTTTAGAAGAGTTTGTTGACAAGTTTGTATTTACAAAATTTGAACCATCAGGTATGGTGGATCATCCAAATATTAAAACAACCACATCTATTGTGGACTTTATCTTCCGTGCCTTAGCTTATGAATATTTAGGCAGAACAGATTTAGTACATGTATTAGATAAGCCTACAGTTGAAAACTTAGGAGAGGAGGGAGACATCACCCTTGTGGGAAAGCCTGAACTGAGTAGCATTCGCGTAACTGCTCCAGCTACTCAAGTAACTGCTGCAAAAGCGAATGTAGTAGCAGCTGTCAATGAAGGCGGTTCAATGGACAATATTACTGCAGCAGCAAAGAGCATGCAAAGCGATGCGCCTGCTTGTAGCACTTGTGGACATATCACTATTCGTAGCGGTACTTGTTACAAGTGTTTAAACTGCGGAACAAGCATGGGATGTTCGTAAAAACCAAAAACAGCCTCTTATGATTTTTAATCCCCACCCCATAAATGGGTGGGGATTTTTTCCCCCAGCCCATCCATAAATTTTTTTTAATTCCCACCCCATAAACGGGTGGGGATTATTGTTCCAAAACATTCCTGTAAAAAATATCTATCCATAGATAAAATCAAGTAAATTCATAATTCAAATGATCACTAGAAAAACGATTCACTTATGTCAGATTTTCAAGTTAAAGTAGCACCTAAAAATTATGACGCAGTCATAGTAGGTTCTGGTGCTGGTGGTGGAATGGCTGCTTATGTTTTAGCTAAAGCAGGATTGAAAGTATGTTTACTAGAAGCAGGTCCAGATTTTGATCCTGCAAAGCATTCTTCTCAAATGAAAAATCCATGGGATTCACCACGTCGTGGAGCCAGTACAAAAATGAGACCCTTCGGCGATTTCGATGCCTCTTTCTGGGGCTGGGAAATAGATGGTGAGCCCTATACTCAAACTAAAGGTTACGATCATTTTGATTGGTGGAGAGCGAGAATGGTGGGCGGAAGAACCAATCACTGGGGACGTATTTCATTAAGATTTGGTCCAAGAGATTTTAAAAGAAAAAGTATTGACGGATTAGGAGATGATTGGCCAATTGGGTACGAAGATGTGAAACCTTATTATGATAAAATAGATCAATTGATAGGTGTTTATGGAACCAATGAAGGTTTAGAGAATGATCCAGATGGTATTTTCTTGCCACCACCAAAACCAAGACTACACGAATTGATGTTTAAGAAAGCGGCTACTGGTATTAATATCCCAGTGATCCCTTCTCGTTTATCTATTTTAACCAAAAAAATAAACGATGAGCGCGGTGCATGTTTTTATTGTGGTCAGTGTAATCGTTCTTGTAAAGTGTATGGAGACTTTTCTTCTTCCTCTGTCTTGGTAAGACCAGCAGTGATGACAGGGAATGTAGATTTGATTACAGGCGCGATGGCGCGTGAAGTGTTGACAGATAATGAAGGAAAAGCAAAAGGTATTTCATATGTCAACAAATCCGATAAGCAAGAATATCAGATCAATGCAAAAGTGGTGATCCTTGGTGCAAGCACTTGTGAGACCGCACGTTTGTTGTTGAATTCTAAATCACAAAAACATCCAAATGGATTGGCCAATAGTTCTGGCGTGGTAGGTCATTATTTACATGATTCAACCGGCGCTGCATTGGGTGGTGTGATTCCTAATTTAATGGGTCGTAAAAGATATAATGAAGATGGTGTTGGTGGCATGCACGTGTATACGCCATGGTGGTTGGATAATAAAAAATTAGATTTTCCACGCGGTTACCATATTGAATATTGGGGTGGTATGAGTCAACCTGGCTATGGCTTTGGTATGGGCACCCAAGGATTGAATGGTAAATTCCAAGTGAATGGAAAAACGAAAGAAGAAGGTGGATATGGTAGTTCATTAAAAGAAGACGTACGTTTCTTTTATGGCGCAAGTGTAGGCATGGGTGGTCGTGGAGAAGCAGTACCTCGTTTTGAAAACCATTGTAAGATAGACCCAGATGTGGTTGATAAATATGGTATACCTGTATTAAATTTTGCTTGTAAGAATTCAGAATATGAAATCAAGCAAGCAAAACACATGAAAGAAACATTCCGTGAAATCATGCACGAAATGGGCGCTGTGATTACATGGGGAGATCAGGATGACGCCACTAATAATTATGGCTTATCCAATCCTGGAAATATTATCCATGAAGCAGGTACAGTGCGTATGGGGAATGATAAAAAATCCGCACCATTAAACGCATGGGGACAAGCGCATGATTGTAAGAATTTATTTTGCGTAGATGGTTCTGTATTTACGTCTCAAGCAGACAAGAATATCACATGGACTATTTTGGCATTGTCAATGCGCACATCAGAATACATTTTGGATCAGTTACAAAAACAAAATATTTAAATTAATTACCATGGACAGAAGAAAATCCATTAAAGCATTAATCCTAGGAACAGTTTCTGCAGGCGTTGTAATACAAGCTTGTAAAAGCGAGAAGACAACTGTTGCTGAATTTAATTTGGACGACCGCATGCAGGAAGAAAAAGATTATTTGGTAAAAGTAAACGCTGAACCAACATTCTTTGATGAGCACGAAATGGCCACCATCACTGTATTAGGAGATATCATTATGCCAAAAGATGAAACCAGTGGCTCTGCTTCTGAAGCGAAAGTCCCAGCGTTCATTGAATTCATTGTTAAAGATATGCCAGAACATCAAGTACCTGTAAGAGGTGGCTTAAGATGGTTAGACTTGCATAGTTTCAATAAGCATGGAAAATCTTTTGTGAGCTGCACAAGCACACAACAAATAGGTATCGTTGATGAAATCGCATATCCTAAAAAAGCAAAGCCAGAAGTAGCACAAGGCGTGAGCTTTTTTAATAAAATGAGAGACTTAGTCACTACAGCTTATTATACTTCAGAGATTGGCGTTAAAGACCTTGGTTATATGGGGAATGTGCCGAATCAATGGCAGGGTGTACCTGATGATGTGTTAAAACATCATGGATTAGCTTATACCGAGAAGGAATTAAAAGAGTGCATTTAAGTAATATAAAAGCCCTTTATTTATAGAACAGGTTTTCATATTACTTAAATTAGAAAATATACCTATCCCTTGGCTCTCGCTCGCTTTG
Source organism: Sediminibacterium sp. (assembly GCA_040403925.1). Taxonomy (GTDB): domain Bacteria; phylum Bacteroidota; class Bacteroidia; order Chitinophagales; family Chitinophagaceae; genus Sediminibacterium. The sequence continues at coordinate 240,192 of JBBAJV010000002.1, forward strand.
CTCGAACGCTCGCTACGGAATAGTATATTTTCTAATAATCTTTTTGAAAATATTTTCAATTACTCTAGCTCGCTACGGAATAGTATATTTTTCTAATTATTTCTAAAATCTACGAAATAGTACTTCCTGCCGCGATTGCTTTGCTTGGGCTCACAAAGTATAATTTTCCAGCAGCATCTTCGGCCATTAAGATCATGCCCTTGCTTTCGAGACCACGCATTTTTCTTGGCGCTAAATTGGCCACAATTGTCACTTGCTTCCCTACAATTTCTTCGGGTTTAAAATGCATTGCGATGCCTGATAGGATGGTTCTTTGCTCAAAACCAAGGTCTACTAAAAGCTCCAATAATTTATCTGCTTTTTCAACTTTCTTGGCTTCTATGATCGTGCCTACGCGTAAATCTATCTTACCAAAATCATCAAAAACGATTTCTGGTTTTAAGCTATTGTCTTTTGCAGGTTCGGTGTTTGTATTTTCCATAGTTGTTTTTTTAGCAGCTACATTGGCTTGTAACTGTGCTAATTCTGCATCAATTTCTTCGTTCTCTATTTTTCTAAAAAGTAATTCAGGCGCACGTAAGGTGTAACCTACTTTTAATAAATCAAATTTTCCTGCATTCTCCCATTCTAACATTTTGTCTACCACCTTCATCATGTAACACATTTTCTTTGCAGTAAATGGAATGAAAGGTTGTGCAAGAATCGCTAGGTTAGCACATAATTGTAAACAAGCATGCATGGTGTTGTCAATGATCTTTTGTGCATCAGGATTTTGCTCCAATGTCTTAGCCACAATCCATGGCTCCTGCTTTTGCATGTATTGGTTGCCTTTTCTTGCAAGGTCAATCAATTCAAATTGTGCTTCTCTAAATTTATATTGCTCTAATAAATTCGTGATCTTTTCTTTAGATACTTTCACTGCGTCCATCATGCCTTCAAAGCTATCTGTTGCATTGTCGCTTGCTGCTTCTGCTGCAATTAAATCGGTATGAAAAGGAGGCACTTTGCCATTGCATAATTTATGCATCAACACCCAAGTCCTGTTCACAAAATTGGCGAAGATGCTGACCAATTCTCCATTCACAGATTCTTGAAATCCTTTCCATGTAAATTCACTATCCTTAGATTCAGGTGCGATAGAAGTTAAGTAAAAACGCAAACTATCTGCAAGTCCATCTCCACCATTTTCTTTTTTAACCCACTTGTTGATATAATCATCCATCTCGATACTCCATCCTTTAGAAGTGCTCATTTTATCGCCTTCTAAATTCATGAATTCATTGGCTGGCACATTCTCTGGTAAAATATGACCATTTAATTTCAACATCACAGGGAAGATGATACAATGGAATACAATATTGTCTTTACCAATAAAGTGTACCAATTTTGTATCCTTGTCATTCCAATACGGCGTCCAATCTTTATTATTATTAAGCGCCCATTGCTTAGTGGCACTAATATATCCGATAGGTGCGTCAAACCATACGTACAATACTTTTCCTTCGCCTCCAGGAACAGGCACTTTAATCCCCCAGTCTAAATCACGGGTGACTGCTCTTGCTTGCAAACCGCCGTCAATCCAGCTTTTGCATTGACCCAATACAGCAGGGCGCCAATCATTTGCATGCTCTTTTAAAATCCAATCGCGTAAAAAATCCTCATGTCTATTTAATGGTAAGTACCAATGGGATGTTTCTTTTTTAATAGGCGCATGACCACTTAATGTACTCACCGGCTTGATCAATTCTTCTGGACTCAAAGTCTTGCCGCATTTTTCACATTGATCTCCATAAGCTTCTTTATGACCGCAACTTGGACAAGTGCCCTTGATATATCGGTCTGCTAAAAAAGTATTGGTGGCTTCGTCAAAATATTGTTCCGAGGTTTTTATTTCTAAATCCCCTTTTGCTTCTAAGTTTTTGAAAAATTCAGAGGCAGTGGCATGGTGTAAAGGATCGCTTGTTCTGTGGTAGATATCAAAGGCAATGCCTAGGTCCTTAAAATTCTGTTCAATGATGGGATGGTATTTGTCTATGATGGCTTGAGCGGTGGTACCTTCCTTGGTTGCTTGAATAGGAATAGCTGTTCCATGCTCATCACTTCCACATACAAAAACAACGTCTCTTTGCTGCGCTTTTAGATAACGAACATAGATGTCGGCTGGTAAATAAGCACCCGCTAAATGGCCAATATGCTTTAAACCATTTGCATAAGGAAGCGCTGCTGTAATCAAATATCTTTTTGGCGTGTTCATTGCAGCAAAAGTAGTTAATATTGTGGTATGATTCAACCTCCTCAACTGGCACCCGGTAGTACCATTGGCATTCTTTGTCCGGCTGGTGCCATTCCAATGGAAAAAGTGACAATTTGTGCGCAAGTCCTAGCGACATGGGGCTATCAGGTGCGTATTGGGAAGACGGTAGGCACAGAGTTTGGTCATTTTGCAGCATCCGATTTGGACCGACAAAATGAATTGCAGTCCATGATGGACGACCCCGAAATTCATGCTATTTTATGTGCCCGAGGAGGATATGGATTAAGTAGAATTGTTGCCGAATTGGACTTTACAAAAATCAAAGCCGCTCCTAAATGGATTATAGGCTTTAGCGATATTACCATCTTACATGCTGCTTTGCAAAAGCAAGGCATTCAAAGCATTCATGGGCCCATGGCAGCAGGTTTTGGAAAAGGGGAAACCGGTCTGCCTTTTATTATGGCTTTAAAACAAATGCTGGAGGGAACGGCTATGAAGGTGGATGCGAAAGTCCATCCTGCCAATTGTTTGGGCCAATCGAAAGGGGTCTTGGTGGGTGGAAATTTATGCTTGATGACCCATTTAATTGGAAGTGAAAACCAATTGGACACAAAAGGCAAGATTCTATGTATCGAAGACGTTGGGGAGTATCATTATAATGTGGATCGGATGCTGATTCAGTGTAAAAATGCAGGCTTATTGGATGGATTAGCTGGTCTTATTGTGGGTGGGTTCACCGACATGAAAGACGAGGCCACTGAATTTGGAGAAACGGTTATAGAAATGATATTAAGATTAACCAAGGGGGCTAATTATCCGATTTGCTTTGATTTTCCAATCAGTCACGAATTAAACAATATGCCCGTTCAATTAGGAGCTACCTATCAGTTAGGGGTCACTGAAAATGCAGCTGTTTTAACAAAAATCTAAAGCCTACGATACATAAATACATTAAATTTGTATTCTAAAATTGTATCTCATGCTAAAATCATTTTTATCTTTTATCGCTTTTATTTTGTTAGGCCTTCAGGGCGTTGCTGCACAATCTTATGTGATGTCTGGGATCCAAAAGACAGATAAGGACCAGATGCAATACGAAGTTTTAGGAAAAGTGGATGGTCGTTATTGGATCTATAAAAATAACGAGGGCATCTCGACCATTGCGCAGTATAATGATCAAATGCAATTGGTGCAACAAAACGATTTAGTTTTCTTACCAAAAAAATTAAACGCGATTGAGTTCATCACAAAATCAAATAGGGTGTATGCTTTTTATCAATTTCAAGCAGCAACCACAGTGTATGCGATGGTAGCGGAATTAGATGAAAAAGGACAACTCGTTGGTACACCAGTGATCGTTGATACGGCAGAAAAAATCCGACCAGGTTCAAACACTAAAGTATTTAATTTAATAGAAAGTCAGGATCGATCAAAATTGCTTTTATTTAGTGTAAATACAACCAATGCAGCTTCCGTTAAAGTTAAAACGATGGCATTGTCTACGCCATTTGCTTTGCTGAACGAAGCAACAATCAGCATCAATTCTCAAAATAAAAAAAGTAATCTCTCTGATTTCGCACTTGACAATAAAGGAAACTTATTTTGTTTAAGAAATGCAGATCAGCCAAATGCTGCACCATTGGTAAGCTTATTGTATATGGCTGCAGATGGTTCAGACGTGATTGAAACGCCTATTGTGAACAATAGTTTGATCTTAGATGATATTCGTTTGAAAATTAACAATGCCAATGGAACTGTATTAATCAATTCATTTTATGCAGCAGAAAAAAAGGGTAGTATAGAAGGGATGTATACTTTTATCTGGGATATAGCTGCTAAGCAAAATAGTTTAACCAATGCAAGTCGATTTACTGATGCATTGAGAGATGCGGTAACAGATAAACGAAATTTAAAGAATGCTTTTGATCATTTTTATTTTGATCAAGTACAACCGAATGCAGATGGCGGTTTTACAATTATTGCAGAAGCTGCAAATACAAGTTCAAATAGAAATGCTTTTTCTAGATGGGATTATTTCTGGGGCGGGCCATTTTACAACCCATTTATATTTAGTTATTGGAATCGACCATTTGGATTTTATCCTTGGGCAAGATTTGGCTGGGGTATGATGGGGTCATGGGGATTAGGTGGAGGCTGGGGCATGATGGGGCCATGGGGCGGAGGCTGGGGTATAATGGGACCTTGGGGATGGAATAGTTGGATGATGAATCCATTTGCTAATTTTGGATATCCATCCGTATCCTATACTGCAGGTAAAGTGGCTATCCTAAATTTTGATGCAAAAGCAAATATCCAATCTGTAAAAACAATCGATAAACAACAATCCGACCTGAATGTAGATCAGTTCATTGGATATGGTCAAATCAATAATGCTGCTGGCACCAATTTCTTATATTATCAAAAATCAAAAGGGGTAAAACAATTGGTACACCAACAATTGAGTGCATCTGGTGCTATCGTCAAGGGCAATCCTATCATAATCAATGAAAAGCAAGTGGAGTGGATGCCAAGATCATTAAAACAAGTGGGTGAAAAAGAAGCCATCTTACCTTATCAATCAAAAGGAAAATTAGGATTTGCTAAAATCACGATTCAGTAATCATGGTTTTTTTATTTAGAGATAGGTCGGATATCAATGTACTGTTTTTGGTATTATTAAGCGTGGCAGTACATTTTCATTTTTATTTGGAACCACCTATTGTGATTGCGAATCCGACGGATGGCTTACTGGCTTATCTTTTATTTCATTATGTAAAACCGTTGCCGCCTTTAGCACTCATTGTCATTTTTCATTTGATTGTGATTGTACAAGCGCTGCGATTGAATATTTTAGTGATTCGATTTAAAATGTTTCAACAGGTGAGTTATTTGCCAGCATTTACTTTTGTTGTCTTAACCGCTTTGTTTCCTTTTTGGGATGCCATTAGTTCTGGTTTAATTGCAAATGCTTTTATCATTTGGATCTTAGTGAAGTTGAATCGATTGTACGATCAGACGCAGCCTAAAACACTAGAATTCAATATTGGAATGATTGTTGGATGTTCTATTTTATTATATGAGCCAATCGCGATATTGATACCGGTAGTAATTTTTGCATTAGCTATTATAAGACCATTTAGATTGACAGAATGGCTAGTATTGATCATGGGCATCGTATTGCCTTTTTACTTTATTTTCACCTATGTTTTTTTAACAGATTCTGATGCAGCTTTTACCGCATTTTTACCCAAATTAAATTGGGAAAATCCATTGGCTGCAATGGACCTTAAATCAATTATTGCATTATCATTTATGGGGCTACAATTGTTAATTGGACTCTACTTTTGGCAGAATCAACAAAATCGCTTTATTATTCAGGTAAGAAAATACTGGGGTGTAATGTTACTGACTTTGGTGGTGACTTTTTTTCAGCCCATCATCTTCTCCTCTCAGGCTTTATATGCTTCTGCAATAGTCATAGCGCCTCTCGCTAGTTTTATTAGTTTTTGTTACGCAGGACCCAAACAGTTAATGATTCCCAATGTCTTATTTTGGATTTCGGCTGGTTTGATTGTGTATAACCACCTTTTTTAGGTGTAGAATTTGCGCTTTTTAGCAAAGCCTTTTTAAGTACCTTTGTAGCTCAATTTTACTCAACTTTTTTAAGCTTACTACTATGAAATTTGGCGTGTTGGTTTTCCCTGGTTCAAACTGTGATAGAGACATGCAAGACGCATTAGAAAAAGACCTTGGTCTTGAAGTGCAAATGTTATGGCATAAGGACAGTGATTTGTCCCATTTTAATACGGAGGATTGTATTGTTTTACCAGGTGGATTTTCTTACGGAGATTATTTACGTTGTGGCGCGATTGCGAAATTTAGTCCAATGATGCAATCTGTGATTGAATTTGCAAATAAAGGTGGTAAGGTTTTGGGTGTATGTAATGGCTTTCAAATTTTATGTGAGTCGGGCTTATTGCCAGGGGCTTTATTACAAAATGCCAATCAGCAGTTTATTTGTAAAAATGTATTTATTAAATCCGACAATAGCGGTCCATTGCAAATCCCAATCGCACATGGCGAAGGAAGGTATTTTGCAGACGAAGCGACATTGGCTAGTTTAGCAAAAAGCAACCAAATCATTTTCCGTTACTGCGACAAAGAAGGCAAAATTGGTGGCGATGCTAATCCGAATGGTGCGATTAAAGACATTGCTGGTATTTGTAATTCGGGCAGAAATGTATTTGGCATGATGCCGCATCCAGAAAGAGCAAGCAATCCAGCATTGAACAATACGGATGGTGTTCAGGTATTTGAACTATTGGGTTTATTGAAAACTGCCGCGGCTTTATAATTAAGGTTCTATAAAATTAGATGAAGGTTTATTTGTGTTCATTTTTAAAAATTTTTCTGATGAAAAAAATATTTCTTGGTTTATCTTTATTGGCTTTTGCGTTGCAAGGTCAAGCTCAAAAATTAGCGCCAGTAAAATGGGCTTACCAAGCTGTGAAGACAGGAGAGAAGCAGTACAATATCATCATTACTGCAAATGTAGATGCGCCCTGGCATATCTATTCTCAATTTGTAAAAAAGGGACCAGTCCCAACTACGCTGCAGTTTGCAAAAAACCCCTTGGTTGTTTTAAAAGGTAGCACAAAGGAAGTGGGTAATTTGGAAAAGAAATTTGATAATAATTTTGGTGCTGTCATTGGCTCTTTTGGTGGCAAAGTACAATTTATACAAGCTGTGACTTTGAAAGTGAATACCAAGACCAAGTTGACTGGAACCATTGAGTATATGGTTTGCAATGAGGAAAGATGTTTACCTCCAACAAAACAAAGCTTTGAAGTAGATATTCAATAATTTTAGAATGCATCATTCTTATAAAAGGCCATCAAGCCAAACTTTATTCATGCGTAATTTATTTTTGACATTTATAGCGCTATTCTTAACTGTATCACAGTTGCAAGCACAGGCAGACAGTATTGCAAAAGCAACTGTTCAGATATCGGCTAAGAATGATTCTACCTATGCGATACAAGTCAGCGTAAAAGTTCAAGCTGGATGGAAAGTCTATGATGCCAATGCAGAAGGGGTAGAAGCACCCAATTTAAAATATACTTTAGAAACAGCAGTGGCTGTGAACAAACCAACTTATTCGGTGGTTGCTCAAGCACAAAAAGATGTATTGTTTGGAACTGTAAAAGTTTTCACAGGAGAATTTGATATCAATGAAGAAATAGTGATTCACGGTTTTCAGCCGGATAGTTTAAAAGGAGTGGTTGTGATGAGTGTGGGCAAGGAGTCGTCCTTTTATGTGATTGAATTGCCTATTGCAATGCCTTTAGCCAATGGACAAAAAGGAACTCAGTTCAATATCTTACTTCCAGCATCGGCGCGTAATGCACCTGAAAATGCATGTGGTGAAACAGCTACTAGTACAAGTGCCGACAGTGGTGCTTGGGGCGTTTTCTTTTTAGGATTTTTAGGTGGATTGATTGCACTTGTTACACCATGTGTTTTCCCTATGATCCCTGTGACGGTTTCTTTCTTCACTAAAAGGTCTAAGACCAGAAAACAAGGCATACAGAATGGATTGATTTATGGTTTGAGTATTTTCTTGATTTATGTATTGGCGAGTGTGCCTTTTCATATTGTAGGCAATGTGCAACCAGAAATTTTCAATAGCATCTCAACCAATGCATGGTTGAACATCGCTTTCTTTGCAATTTTCATTTTCTTTTCAATCTCTTTCTTTGGATATTTTGAAATTAGTTTGCCTTCGGGGATTGCCAATAAAGCAGATGCTAAGAGCGGCTTAGGAAGTTTAGGTGGTATCTTTTTTATGGCCATCACTTTAGCGATTGTATCCTTCTCTTGTACAGGTCCAATCCTAGGCACCTTATTAGTAGGATCCTTACAAGGTGGTGCCTGGGCTTTAACACAAGGGATGGCAGGCTTTGGATTGGCATTGGCTTTACCTTTTACTTTATTTGCCATCTTCCCACAATGGCTTCAGAGCCTTCCTAAATCTGGTGGCTGGTTGGATACCGTAAAAAAAGTATTGGCCTTTGTTGAATTGGCTTTGGCCTTTAAATTTTTATCCAATGCAGACTTAGTTCAACATTGGGGATTGTTAAAAAGGGAAGTTTTTATTGGAATATGGATTTTAATTAGTCTTGGATTGACTGCTTATCTATTTGGTTTCTTATTATTGCCGCATGATGTGAAAGGACAAAAGATTGCATTAGGAAGAAAATTACTAGGCGGAGTATCATTCATTTTTGCATTGTACTTAGGCGCAGGATTGATGCCTCAAAATGCCAATAATTTAAAATTATTAAGTGGATTCCCTCCCCCAACACATTATAGCTTATTTGAAACTGATAGTTCAAGTCATGGCTTAAAAGCCAATGTAGTCAATGACTATACCAAGGCATTGACGATGGCGAAGGCACAACAAAAACCAATCTTAATTGACTTTACTGGATGGGCTTGTGTGAATTGTAGAAAAATGGAAGAGCAGGTATGGACAGATCCTGCGGTGCAAAAATTCATTCAAGAGAATTTTATTTTACTTTCCTTATATGTAGATGATCGCGCTAATTTACCTGTGGCAGAACGTTTTGTATACACGACTCAAGGTGGACAACAAAAGCAAATCAATACGGTGGCAGATTTGTGGGCCACTTTTGAGACAGAGAATTTCAATCAGTCTTCACAACCTTTGTATGTGGTATTAAGTCCAGATCAAGTATTGCAATCGAATCCTATTGGGTACATGCCAGATATTCAACAATACCTTGAATGGTTAAAATGTAGCGCAAAGAAAAAATAAAAAATTTTTTTATAAAGAATGCCCCAAATTTGGGGCCTTCTTTATTTTTTGGGGGAATGCATCTTTTTTAATCTACATCGTCATGCCGCGCTCATTCATCATTTTTCTTAAGTTAATTAAGCCATAACGCATTCTTCCTAAAGCAGTGTTGATACTGCAATTGGTTAAAGTAGCGATTTCTTTAAAACTAAAATTAGCATAGTGTCTTAATACAATAATCTCTCTTTGTTCTTCTGGTAATAAGTCCACTAATTCTTGAATATTTTTATGTGTTTGAGCACGGGTCATTTTATAATCGGCAGAATGATCGGTATGCTTAATCACTTCAAAAATATCTTGATCATCACTAGTTTTAATAACAGGTGTGCGTTTTACTTTTCTAAAATGGTCCACACAAAAATTATGAGAAATTCGTAAAGCCCAAGGAAGAAACTTGCCTTCTTCGGCATATTTTCTTTGCTTTAGGTTATCAATGATTTTAATAAAAATTTCTTGGATTAAATCTTCGGCTAAATAGCTGTCTTTGACCATAAATAAAATGGTGTTGAAGATTTTTTCTTGGTAACGATCAATCAAGGCATCGAAAGCACGGGTATTGCCTCCTTGGAAAGATTGGATCAATTCGTTGTCTGTCAGTTCAACTACTTTGTTCATGTTTGTTTTTTATAGGTTGTTCTTAGGTCGGGTAGTAGGTGCTACCTCTGGATTATGTAGGAAAATTACTAGCTTATTGTACCCATATTGCAAATGTGGGAAACAAGAATTTTGTTGCGAGGATATCCACATTGTATTATTTACAATAATATTAAGGTGGAACAGAACCAAATAGGGCATGTTGGTGTTATTTTTATAGTATGGCTGTAACTAAGAAAGGATTAGATAAAACGGAGCGAAATAACATCGAAGTGGTGGGTGCAAGGGTGCATAACCTCAAGAATGTATCTGTTGAATTTCCGAGGAACCAATTAATTGTGGTAACAGGGGTTTCTGGAAGCGGAAAGTCCTCCTTGACCATTGATACCCTCTTTGCCGAGGGGCAAAGACGTTACGCCGAAAGTTTATCCTCTTATGCCAGACAATTTATGTCTAGAATGGGGAAGCCAGATGTGGATTATATCAAGGGATTGTGTCCAGCCATTGCCATAGAGCAAAAAGTGACTACCCGAACCCCAAGAAGTACGGTAGGCAGCATGACCGAGATTTACGAATACTTAAGGGTTTTATTTGCTAGGATCGGTAAAACCTATTCTCCTATAAGTGGTCAAGAGGTCAAAAAACAAGATGTACAAGATGTGTTGTCCTTTATTGAAAAAGGAAAGCAGGGTGATAAAATGGTCTTATTGGTTTTATTCAAGCAGCATGCTAAAAGAGCTATGCAAGAGGAATTGAATATCCTGATGCAAAAAGGTTTTACACGTATTTACTTGAGAGCACCTAAAACCGCACCAGTAATTGTAAGAATAGAAGATGCCTTAAGCTGGACTAAAAAAGAACTGCAACAAAACACCAAAGACAAGGAAATTTATATTTTAATTGATCGTGTGTTGGTGAAAACATTTGAGGAGGATGATATCCATCGATTAACAGATTCTATTGGCACTGCATTTTACGAAGGAGAGGGGATTGTTTGGGTAGAACAAAATGAAACTAAATTAGTCAGCTTTAATAACAAGTTCACTTTGGATGGTATTGAATTCGATGAGCCAAGTCCCAATTTGTTTTCATTCAATAATCCATATGGTGCTTGTCCTACCTGCGAAGGCTATAGCCAAGTGTTGGGGATCGATGCCAACTTGGTGATCCCGAATCCACACTTATCCGTGTATGATGGTGCTGTGGCACCATGGAAGGGAGAAAAACTTTCTTGGTGGAAGGATCAATTTGTGAAGGAAGCAGGCAAGGAGGGATTTCCAATTCATCAACCCATCCTTAAATTAACCAAAGCACAATTACAACAACTTTGGAAAGGGGTTGGTAAAGCTTATGGCATTGATGATTTCTTTAAAGATGTAGAAGCGCATTTATATAAAGTACAGTTTCGTGTTTTACTAAGTAGGTATCGTGGCCGAACAGATTGCTCGGATTGTCAAGGATACAGATTGCGTAAAGAAGCATTGTATGTAAAAATTGCAGATCAACATATAGGACAATTGTGTACCATGCCTGTGCAAGACTTGCAAGTTTGGTTTCAACAATTAAAATTAAGTCAAACAGATACGGTCATTGCAAAGCGTGTATTGATGGAGATTGAACAACGCATTCAAACATTAATGGATGTAGGTTTGGGCTATTTAACTTTAAGTCGTTTGGCGAATAGTTTAAGTGGAGGAGAGAGTCAGCGTATACAATTAACAAGATGCTTGGGTAGTAATTTAACCAATTCTTTATATATTTTAGATGAACCCTCTATTGGATTGCATTCAAGAGATACAGAGCGATTGATTAAGGTATTACAAAATCTAAGAGACCTTGGTAATACAGTGGTGGTGGTAGAGCACGACGAACAGATCATGCGCGAATCAGATCATATCATTGACATGGGGCCATTGGCAGCGCATTTAGGTGGAGAAGTCGTTGCAGTAGGTAATGCAGCAAAGTTGATGAAAGATAAAAATAGTTTAACTGGAAAATATTTGAATGGCACATTGTCTATTCCCATTCCTGCAAAAACAAGATCCACAAAACATACTATACAATTAGAAGGCGCCTTCTTGCACAATTTAAAAAATATTGATGTGCAATTTCCTTTACAGTGTATGACTGTGGTGTCTGGCGTGAGTGGAAGTGGAAAAACTACTTTAGTGAAGCAGGTTTTATACAATGCATTGTTAGATGCAAAACAATTACCAACAGAAATGAAGGGCGGATTCAGTGCGATCAAAGGTGACTTGCATTTATTTGATCAAATAGAAATGGTGGATCAAAATCCAATTGGTAAATCGTCAAGAAGCAATCCTGTGACTTATATCAAAGCATACGATGCTATCAGAGATATTTATTCAAAACAGGCATTATCAAAAATAAGAGGCTTCTTACCAAAACATTTCTCATTCAACGTGGATGGTGGAAGATGTGATACTTGTAAAGGGGAAGGAGAACAATTGGTAGAAATGCAGTTTTTGGCAGACGTACATTTAGTATGTGAGGATTGCGGCGGAAAAAGATTTAAAGAAGCAGTTTTAGAAGTACAGTATAAAGGAAAAAGTATCCACGATGTATTAAAGATGAGTGTGGATGAAGCTATTGCATTTTTTAGTGAAGAAAAAAATATTGTATTAGCCATTAATCCATTACAAGAAGTTGGGTTGGGTTATGTGAAGTTGGGACAAAGCAGTAGCACCCTAAGTGGAGGAGAAGCGCAAAGAGTTAAGCTAGCTAGTTTCTTAGGCAAGGGCAAAGCTAGTAGTAAGATGTTATTCATATTTGATGAACCAACCACCGGTTTACATTTTCATGATATCCATAAATTATTAAAAGCATTTAACGCTTTAATTGATCAAGGACATTCCTTGATTGTAGTGGAGCACAATACCGATATTATTAAGTCGGCAGACTGGGTGATTGACATGGGCCCAGAAGCAGGCATCAACGGAGGTAATGTGGTTTATGCCGGCGTTCCGACTGGATTGGCTAAATGCAAGGCTTCTCAAACTGGGAAGTACTTAGGCTAAATTCTATGTAACTTATTTAAAATCAATTAATTAGGAGAATTTATTTTGCTAGTTTGAATTTTCATTTTTTATTTTTGTTGTAACTAAAAAATAGTTGCAATTTTGTATGACAAAGAAAGATAAACTACTAGAAAGGTTTTTTGCACAGCCGAAGGACTTTACTTACAATGAATTAAGGACTATGTTAAATGGATTAGGATATAAAGAATACCATTTAGGAAAAACATCTGGATCTAGAGTTTTATTTTTTAATGAAAAAACAGGGCATGAATTTAAAATTCACAAACCACATCCAGGGAATATTATTAAAACATATTTGATGAAGTATATCTATGAACAAATAAAAGAAAACATATTATGAAAAATACATTAGACTACAAAGGCTTTATTGGATCGGTTAATTATAGTAATGAGGATCAAATTTTATTTGGTAAAATTGAAGGGATAAATGACTTGGTTACTTATGAATCAACTGAAGTAGGTGATTTAATTAAACAGTTTAAGATTTCAGTAGATGAATATATTGAGTCTTGTAAGCAGTTTAAAAAACCTTTATTAAAAAGTTTTAAAGGGTCTTTTAATGTCCGTGTGAAGCCTGAAATACACCAAAAGGCGTCTATGCTTGCAACCATGAAAGGGATTAGCCTAAATCAATTGGTACAAAAAGCTATTGAGAATGAATTAGAGGTGGCTTAAATAAAAAATTTCATATTTTTTTGGCTAACTAAGAAATTAGTTATAATATTGACTAAGAAATTAGTTATAAAGCCAAAAAGAACCATATGAAGAAATTGACACAAGCCGAAGAACAAATCATGCAAGCCCTTTGGTCCTTGGATCAAGGCGGCTATATCAAAGATATTTTGGAAGCATTAGAAGCGCCCAAGCCACACCATAATACAGTGGCAACCTTACTGAAAATTTTAGTGGAGAAGGAGTTTGTTGGGATTCAAAATCCCAATAGGAATAATTTTTATCATCCATTGGTGAGTAAATCTGCCTATTCAGGTAAAAGAATTGAAGGTTTAACCGAAAATTATTTTGAAGGTTCTTATGCCAATGTAGTCTCCTTTTTGGTAGATAAAAAACAAATGTCTATCGAGGATTTAGAATTGCTTTTACAACAACTTAAAAACAAACGCAATGACTAGTCAACTAATTTTATTGCAAGTCTAAAGATATTTTTTATCTAATTCTATCTGCGCTCTTCACCAATTTCTCGTCTTGGTAAATTTTGTAACAAGCAATTAATTGCAAGATTGGAATTAAAAATAAACTAGCTGATGCTAGGGTGAAGCCGCCACCTGGATGCGTTTTTACGATGGTATAAATAAAATAACCAATCAATCCAGAAAGTAAAAAATTAACCAGTGTTACTTTTAATTGTAGCATTCGATTGCCATATAAAAAAATACATAAAAAAGACAAACAAGCACTAAATGCCAAACTGATTAATGTGCTGTATTGGGCAGCTCCGTTAATTTCCAAAGCATTGGGCTGTGGTGTATAATAAAATGGAAATTTCAAAATAAAGAAAGCTGCTGCGCTAGCAATCAATAACCATAAGGTTTGTATTCTTTGTATCATAGCTTAAAGTTAGCTAATAATTATCCTAATTCAGGATACAATACAAATTGCTCCATGAATTGGTTCACTTCTTTCTTGGTATTAGCTAGTAACGTTTCATTGTCTGCGTTCATCAAGGCGGTATCAATTGCGTCTACTACAAAAGGAATATGTGCTTCATTCATCCCTCTTGTTGTAATAGCTGCCAAACCAAAACGGATACCCGATGTTACAAAAGCGGACTTGTCATCATAAGGTACCATATTTTTGTTAGCAGTGATATCTGCCATACCTAATACTTGTTCTGCTTTTTTACCACTAATATTTTTATTTCTTAAATCAATCAACATTAAGTGGTTGTCTGTTCCACCACTAATGATTTCATAACCTTTAGCAACAAATGCAGCAGCCATGGCTCTCGCATTTGTTTGTACTTGCTTTTGATACACCATGAATTCATCTGATAATATTTCACCAAATGCAATTGCTTTTGCTGCAATCACATGCTCTAATGGTCCACCTTGTGTACCAGGGAATACAGCCATATCAATCACATTGGACCAAAGTCTTAAATTACCTTTCATGTCTTTTAATCCTAAAGTATTCTCGCCGTCTTTCGCCATCATAATCACTCCACCTCTTGGTCCGCGTAATGTTTTGTGCGTAGTAGAAGTTACAAAATGACAATGGTTAAATGGGGAACTTAATAATCCCTTTGCAATCAATCCTGCAGGGTGCGCAATATCTGCTAATACAAAAGCACCTACTTCGTCTGCTACTTTACGAATACGCGCGTAATCAATATCTCTACTATAAGCACTTGCACCACAAATAATTAATTTAGGCTTGTGCGTTCTTGCTTGACTTTCTAACATCTCATAATCAATCAATCCAGTTTCTTTCACCACACCATAAAAATGTGGGGTATAAGTTTTACCAGAAAAGTTCACTGCACTACCATGTGTTAAGTGACCACCCATGCTTAAGTCTAGGCCTAAAATAGCGTCACCATTTTTTAAGATGGCCAACATCACGGCAGCATTGGCTTGCGCACCACTATGGGGTTGCACGTTGGCATATTCTAGTCCAAAAATTTCTTTTAAACGATCTATTGCTAATTGCTCTGTTTTATCTACAATCTCACATCCACCATAATACCTTTTTCCAGGGTATCCTTCGGCATATTTATTGGTCATCACACAGCCTGTAGCTTGCATCACTTGTAAGCTTGTAAAGTTCTCGGAAGCAATTAGTTCTATGCCACGTCTTTGACGTACTAATTCTTGATTGATGATGTCAAAAACAAGGGTATCTCTTTTCATAAGGATGTGTTTATAAGATGCAAAATTAATTTATTATTAAGTTGCTTCAAAGCTTTCTAACAAGAGTTTTTGATTGAATATCCACATTTGTTTAGTGTTTTATAATAATCCTATCTTTGATGCGATCAAAAGGCATGAAATAAGCGTTTTTTGCTACTTTTAGCCACCCCAAAACTATAACTAAATGAAGGCGATTATACCGGTTGCAGGCGCAGGAGCGAAACTAAGACCACATACCTATACACAGCCTAAGGCGTTGATTCCTATTGCAGGCAAAACAATTTTAAGTTTTATAGTAGATCAATTAAAGGCCGAAGGGATCAATGAGTTCATTTTTGTAGTGGGCTATTTAGGAGAGAAAATCCAACATTATGTGGAGCAAACCTACCCAAATTTGACTACCCATTTTGTGTATCAGAACGATCGTCAAGGGACAGCGCATGCGATTCAATTAGCGCAAGATATTGTGGGCGGTGACGAAGTTTTTATTGCCTTAGGAGATACCATTTGTGAATACGATATTAAAGAAGTACTTGAAAGTCCTACGAGTATGTTGGGTGTTCAAAAAGTAGATGATCCTAGACAATTTGGTGTAGCAGAAATGAATGAAGATGGACTCATTGAACATGTTGTTGAGAAGCCATCGATTCCAAAAAGTAACAATGCATTGGTAGGATTGTATAAAATAAAAGAGTCTGCTATTTTATTTGAATGTTTTCAACAATTGGTGAATGATAATATTAAATCAAACGGTGAATACAATTTGACGGATGCTTTGGATTGCATGATTAAAAAAGGGGTGCAGTTTAAATCCTTTAAAGTAAAGAACTGGTTTGATTGCGGCAAAAAAGAAACTTTGCTAGAAACCAATGCCATGTTGCTTAAGAAGTCTGGAGGCTATGCCATTAATCCAGAATTATATACCAATAGCATCATCATCGCGCCAGTCAGTATTGCAGATGGATGTGTTATAGAAAATTCAATCATTGGGCCGCATGTGACCATTGGGAATAATACTACTATTAGAAGTTCGATTGTGAAAGATAGCATCATTGGTTCTTACACAGCATTGGATGAAGTGGTATTGGATAATTCATTGATTGGAAGTGATGCTGCAGTGAAGGGCATGAGTCGTACTTTAAATATTGGTGATAATACCGAGATTGATTTTGGATAAATAAGGATAATCAAATCAATTCATTTCGGATCAATTTCACAAAAATATTTCAATAGCATTTATTTCTGTAAGTACATCGAATTTGCTTGTGCTGTACAAGTAATCACTAAATCATTGATACAAACATGCGCAGGCGTATTGGCCACATACCAAACGGTATCTGCAATATCTTCGGCCTTTAACGGGGTATAACCATTATACACTGCATTCGCTTTTTCTGCATCTCCTTTAAATCGAACAACAGAAAATTCAGTATCTGCTGCGCCTGGATGGATGGCGGTTACTTTAATTTGATAAGGTAATAAGTCTATTCTTTGTGCTTTGCTAATGGCATCTACTGCATGCTTGGATGCGCAATACACATTCCCTTCTTTATATACTTCTTTGCCTGCCGTGCTTCCAATATTGATGATATGTCCTTTTTCTTTGATGAGCATTGGTAAGACAGCTCTAGAAGCATATAATAAACCTTTCACATTGGTATCAATCATGGTCTCCCAGTCTTCTAAATTAGCGTTTTCAAATGAGTCTCTTCCTAAAGCAAGACCTGCATTGTTCACCAATATATTAATTGCTTGCCATTCGGTAGGCAAATTTTGTAAGTTGTCAAAAACTGCTTTTTTATCTTGTACATCAAATGTCAAGGACAAAGTCTTGATACCATTGTTTGTTTCGAGTGCTTTTGCTAATGCTTCTAATTTTTCTTTTCTACGCGCAGTTAAAATCACATTCCAACCACCTGCTGCAAATTTTGTGGCAATCGCTTTTCCAAATCCTGAACTTGCTCCCGTAATTAAAATGATTTTTGACATCATATTGTAGTTATTATATAATTTATTTAATGTGCATCTTTATAACCAAGTAACATTTTTTGAATGAATTCGTTCACTTGATCGGTTGCTTCAAACATCCCCATATGGCCCACATTTTTTAGCACCAAACTGTTAGCCGAAGGTAGTAATTTAATTTGTTCTAAGCTGTCCTGAATTGGAACTGCAAGGTCAGCATCGCCTGCTATCATAAATATGGGTAGATCAGATTTTTGCAGTAAATGGGTCAGTGCTTTTCGGTTACGCATGGCAAACACAAATTGTATCATGGCTTCTGGACTGGTACCTAATCCGCTTTCAATTACGTTCTGAATTGTTCCAGGGTTTGTTTTTTTAAATGCGTCCCCAAACAAATTAGGTGTAGCAGTTTCAAGGTATTTAGAGACGCCCCATTCTTGGATAAATTCTCCCACTTTCATTCGACTCAATTTTTTTGCTTCGTTGTCCTCGTAAGTAGTAGAGTGCAATAACAATAAACCTTGCACATGATTGACATAATCATCTGCAAAGGATAGGCCAATATAGCCGCCCATGCTATGTCCTGCGATAAAATATTGATCAATGTTTAGATGGTGCATTAAATCATGAAGCACTTCTACATACATGCGTATGCTTGGTGCCTGGCTATGATGCAATGGCAATGGCTTGCAATGCACCCCAGGTAAATTGGGTGCGATGACTCTATAATGAGTGGACAAAAATTCAATTTGATTTTTCCAGATAGTATTATCTTCTCCAAAGCCATGTATGAGGAGGATGGTTTGCTCGCCCTTGCCCTCGTCAAAAAAAGCAAGTTGGTCTATTCCGTAATTGTAATGCTGCGGGGTTAGCTTAATTGAATTTTGCATCCCTTCCTCTTTTAATTAAGCGGTAATTCAATATTAAAGAAAGCCCCATTAATAGATAAACCGAAATAGAAAATGATTGAGGAAGCCAGTAGCTGACTGCAATCAGTCCAATAGTAGCAATAAAGAAGATGCGCCCTAGATAACCTGCCCAAATAGGTTTAATAAAATAACAAACTAGTGCAATCCAATACAATGGATGAATCCAATCAATATTAAAATTATAATGACATGCTGTGTGTTTTGAAAACAAACTCATATACACCAATAATAATCCACCTAGTCCAAAAATAAATAGTAAAATAATATCTAAAAATTTAGCAGCTATTACAGCCCATCTTGCGTTCCATTTACCAACAAACAAATACACCACAATGAGTCCTATGATAAAATAGATTGGATCTGTAGGTTTTGATGCAGCTGTTTTAGTGAAGTCATACTTTTGAGTTGCAGCAATATATCCTGGTTGCGCCGCTATTTGATCAAATAATAAATCTGGTAAGAAGCCTGCCTGTAAAGCAGTTGGTGCTTGGTCTGATACCGCTCCTAACAAGACATCAATACCTAATCCTATCCAAGGAATGCCTTGTTGGTAGGGCGCTTCAACCACATGGGTTCTATAGCTTTTAATATTGGATGGTGGGATCTGGAAAGTCGCAAATTGATAAAAGCCATCTTTTACTCTTGTGGTACAATTATCTGTAATGAAATTATATAAGTAATAACGGTTATTCCCTTCTAGGTTTTTTTGTAACGCATTTTGCCAATTTATTTTTTCTGCATCTGATAAAATGAGGACCTGCTCTTTGATACTTCGCCCATAGTATTGGTATTCTAAAATAAAATTTTGAAAGTTATCTGCAGATAAAAAATAATTTAAATTCCCTTTGACAAATTCTACTAAAAAATTAGGGGTATTAAAATCGAATGTGCCAAAATTATACACCACATCTGTTTGCTTGGCTGAATCAATGATTCTTATGGCAGTATGCCCCCATGCTGTATAGACATCCTCGCCTGGTGCGCAAGTTAAAATACTAATTTGCAATGCCCCATTGGTACTATCCTGTGCAATCAATTGACTGGATGTAAAAATTCCGAACAATAACAATAGTGGGAGTAAACATAGTTTACGCATTGTCTTAATTTATTCGTGTAGACTTATTTTCTGCTGTAGTTTGGCGATTCTTTAGTGATATCAATATCATGTGCATGGCTTTCTCTCATACCAGCGTTGGTGATTTGAACGAATGTGGCATTTTGTAAATCCTTGACAGTTTTTGCACCACAGTAGCCCATACCTGCTTTTAATCCACCCACAAATTGGTAAACGATTTCTCCAAGAGTGCCTTTGTAAGCAACACGACCTTCAATGCCTTCTGGTACAAACTTTTTAGCGTCTGCATCTTCTTGGAAATAACGATCACCACTTCCTTGAGACATAGCGCCAATGCTACCCATACCACGGTATCCTTTGAATTTTCTGCCTTCGTATATAATTGTTTCGCCAGGACTTTCTTCGGTACCAGCAAAAATACTGCCCATCATCACGCAATTGGCTCCAGCTGCTATTGCTTTGACCATATCGCCTGTATAACGAATACCACCATCTGCAATAATTGGAATATTTTTTCCTTTTAATGCTTTGGCTGCTTCCATGATCGCTGTTAATTGAGGTACACCTGCACCTGCTATAATTCTTGTGGTACAAATAGATCCAGGACCAATACCTACTTTTACGGCATCTGCACCAGCAGCTGCCAATGCCAATGCACCTTCACCTGTAGCGATATTACCTGCAATGACTGGTAAGTTTTTAAAATTTTTCTTAATCAACTTCAAAGCTTCAATCACACCTTTGCTATGACCATGTGCACTATCCAATGAAACGATATCTACACCAACACTTTGCAAAGCTGCTGCACGATCTAATACATCTTTTGTGATACCTAATGCGGCACCTACTAGTAAACGACCAATGCTATCTTTAGCTGCATTCGGGAATGCAGTCACTTGTAAAATATCTCTGTAAGTAATTAAGCCAATTAATTTTCCTTGTTTGTTGACAACAGGTAATTTTTCAATTTTATATTGGCGTAAGATTTTTTCTGCTTTCTTTAAATCTGTTCCTTCTGGCGCAATGATTAAATTTTCATTGGTCATCACTTCGCTTACTTTTCTTTTACGATCTGTTTCAAAACGTAAATCACGATTGGTGAGGATGCCCACTAATTTGTGGTTTTTGTCAACAATAGGAATACCACCAATTTTATTGTCACGCATTAAGTTCAATGCATCACCAATGGTCGCAGTCACTTCTAGGGTGATGGGGTCCACGATTATGCCACTCTCGCTACGTTTTACTTTACGCACATGTTCTGCTTGGCGTTCGATAGACATGTTTTTGTGTAAGATCCCAATGCCACCTTCTCTTGCAAGTGCGATTGCCAATTGGGCTTCGGTCACAGTATCCATCGCCGCAGATAAAATTGGCACATGCAATTTGATATGCTTGGTCAATTGTGCGTGGATATTTACTTCGGAAGGTAGGACTTCGGAATAGGCAGGCATCAGTAGTACATCATCAAATGTCAAGCCTTGTCCAAAAATGCGGGAGGTAGAATTTCTTGTTGCCATAGGTAAAGATAGGGCAAGCCCCTATTTAGGCAAAATCCTTTTTTAACGGATACTATACAATGCCCCTCCATGGGGGAGGATAAGGCCGTTTAGTTCGAGGGTCAACAAATGCGTGGAAAGCAATCCTATATTGAGATTGAAGAGATTGGCGAGGTGGTCCTGGTGGATTGGGCTTTGCTTGGCAATAGTGGCTAAAATTTCTTGGCAAATAGGGCTTAGGTCAAAAGGCAGGGGCTTTTGGATAGCCGTTTTACTGTCTGCTACTGCCCAGCCCAGGCTTTCTAATAATTGGGTGGGGTTTTGGTACAATTGAGCCGTATTGGACCGAACCAGTGCGAGGCAGCCGGAGCTTTTTTGGTCTGTAATCTTGCCTGGCACTGCGAATACTTCTCTATTATAGCCTCTTGCAAGTCCGGCCGTAATCATACTTCCACCCTGCACCTGAGATTCAATGACGATGGTGGCATCGGTCATGCCTGCCACAATGCGATTGCGTTTTGGAAATTGATAAGGCAATGGTTGTGTGTTGCTAGTGTTTTCTGTAAGGATGCCGCCAGTTTCCATCATTTTATTTGCTAGGCGATGATGTTGTGCTGGGTAGATGGCATCCAATCCTGTTGCAATCACGCCCCAATTTGGAATTTTTAATTGACAGGCTTTTTCATGCACCATGCCGTCAATACCCAATGCTAATCCACTGACTATACCCAAATTCAAATGTTGAATGCCTTCGAGTAATTCTTGAATCACTTTGTCGGCATAGAGGGTATGGTTGCGTGTGCCAACAATACTAATTAAAAAAGGAAGGTTCCATTTTTTTGATCCTTTTGAAAACAAAAGAGTGGGCGCGTCTTCGCATTGAAACAAACGATTTGGATAGGCTGCGTCTTCCAAGCATGTAGCTTCAATACTTAATTTTTTAATGGTGGAGAGTTCTTCTGAAGCAGCTTTTAAAGGCCAAGGGGATAGCAGGTTTTCAACAGATTTTAATTCAAGATCTATCAATGCTTCTCCTCCTTGTTTACATGCATTGTAAATGGACATGGCAGAGCCAAATACATGGATTAATTTTTTTCGTTCATATAAATTGATGCCCTGTAATTGTGAAAAAGCAATGGCATATAAAAGGGATGGATTCATTGCTTGAACTTCCGAAATAAAGCGATTTAAAATTCAAGTATAAATACGCGATTTAATTTTAAAAAGTTGTTTATATACAATTTAATGTGCGATATGGATACGCTTATGTAAGAATGATTTTTTACTTCAGGGTAATCGTAAAATTGGTCCTTCTGTTTTTTGCTCTACCTTCTGCAGTATTGTTATCTGTGATAAGCATAGTTGATCCCAATCCCTTGCGCTGTATACGATTAGCGGCAATGCCTTTTTGTTCTAAGTAATCGCCAATAGCGTTGGCTCTTTGTAAAGAAAGTAAATTATTTTGTGCTGCTATACCTGTATTATCCGTATGGCCTTCAATTAAAATTTGAGCATTTACTGTCGTTTTTAAATAGCGCACCAATGCATCTAATTCCACACTAGAAACGGATTGTAAAATAGCAGCATTGCTTTCAAAATACACTTGGTTAAATGTTTTTGTAAACTCTTTTTCGATTGGTGTCAATGCAAAATCAAATGTTTTTCCAGCCATGTTTCTCAAGCTTTCTATAGGAAGGATGCTGCTCAAATAATCGTGGTCTGGGCTATTGATTTTTAAACCTAGGCTATCAAAATAGGGGAGCGCTAATAAAAATTGCCCCATACTGTCAATTTGCATTTCCATCATTGGATAACCAGAAGCTGGATCAACAATTTGCAATTCAGCAGGGATTGTTTTTTTAGTAGCTGCATCAATAATTCGCCCTTTGATATACCATGTTTTAAAGGCTCTTGTGTTTTCGGCTAAAGTAATTTTATAGATATCCAATTCCCCTCTGCTATCTGATCTATCACTCGCAATATAAGCAGTGGCACCATTGCTTGCAACTGCAATACTTCCTTCGTTGTCATAGGTGTTGATAGGATAGCCTAGATTGATGGGTGTGGTCCAATTTCCATTAATTTTTTTTCTTGATACATAAATATCTGATCCCCCGAATCCGGCGCGCCCATTGCTTGAAAAGTATAAACTCTGATTATCGGCATGGATGAATGGCGTTTGGTCATCTCCTTTTGTATTGATGGATGCTCCAAGGTTGATGGCTTCTTCCCAATAGCCTTTTTCATTTTTAAAGGATACATAAATATCAATGCCGCCATATCCGTCGGGGCGGTTGCTGGCAAAATAAATGGAGTTGCCGTCGGGTGCAATACTTGGGGCGCTATCCCAATAATCACTATTAATTTTTTGTCCTAAATTTTTTGGCTTAGACCATCCCCATGGGCTTCGTTGCACTTTATAAATATCATATCGTCCGTAACCTTGTTCTGCATAATCTGCAGCGTAGTATAATGTTTGCAGGTCGGCACTCAAACTCATACTGCCTTTTTTTGCCGCAAAATTTAAAGTATCTGATAATGGAAGGGCAGCAGAAAATCCATCAGCACCCATACTGCTTGTGTAAAAATCTTCTCGACTTAAATTCAATCTGCGCATAAATAAAAACAAACTGTCTTGAATACTCACAATTGGAAAATACTCAGAAGCAGGGGAGTTGATACTGTCACCGATATTTTGGATGCTAATTTCGGGTGCCATTTTTTCTAAAATAGCAAATTGACAAACTGCGTACAATGCAGTTGCTTTTTCCTTTAAATAAGCTGGTAAACTCTTGTTGCTAAAAAAAGGTACTAGTAATTTAAAAGCAGCATCATACCTTCCAAGACTAGCAAGCGCAATGCCTTGTTTTACTATAAATGGAACAGCTGCAGCGCTATCTATTTTTTTTATTTGAAAATAGTATTCAATGGCTTTTTGAAAATCTTTTTGATCATGATACACCTGAAACAATGCAATGGTAGGATCTAGATATTGACTGTCTTTTGAAGCTGCAAGCGTAAAAAATTGAATGGCTTTTTGCGCATCATTCTTATTTAAGGCAATTAACCCTGCTTCATAATTTTGTAAAGCTTGCTTTGATTGTCCCAATACAATATCGGTGCTTAAAAGTAGGCAACAAAATAAAAGGGTAAAACTTTTTTGGTATCGTAATTGAAAATGCATCTACAATAAAGGTAATACAACTACTACAATGAATTAAGGAACTTGGATATACTTATGTAATTGTGCGCTCAATTCCCAGCTTGGGTTGGACTTAATGTATTCAATGACTAATGGCGTCATGGCGTCAGACTTCTCCCACTCAGGTTGAAGGTATTTTTTGCAATCAACAGCTACATCGTTCACAAATGAATTGGCAAAAGCAAAATCGGAGTTATTGAATACGACTACTTTTAATTCGTCTGCAGCTTTCACTGCCTCTGACAATGCGGCTTTGAATTTCTTTGGCGATAAACAAACCCAATCCCAAGAGCCACTCATAGGACTAGATCCAGAAGTTTCGATATGTGTTTGAAATCCCGCTGCTTTTAGTGCTGTTGTTAAAGGATCTAATGAGTGCAATAAAGGTTCACCTCCTGTGACAATGGCAATACGACTTGGATGCGCAGCTGCTGCTGCTACAATTTCTTCAATAGATAATACCGGGTGCTTACTTGCATCCCAACTGTCTTTTACATCACACCAAACACAACCCACATCACAACCGGCTAAGCGAATAAAAAATGCAGCTTTACCCTGATGATAGCCTTCACCTTGTAAAGAATAAAATAGTTCCATTACTGGATAAGACTGCGCGTTATTCAATGTATTTTATTTAAATGATTTAAAGACCTTGATAGGCCTTCATCGTGTTTTTTAATAATCCTGCAATGGTCATTAAGCCAACACCACCTGGCACAGGCGTCACTGCAGAAGCCACTGTGATGGCAGATGCATAGTTCACATCTCCCTTAATTCTAAAACCTTTTGCTGCAGTTGCGTCTGTCACCCTTGTGATACCCACGTCAATAATCACTGCACCTGGCTTGATCATACTCGCGTCTATAAATTCAGGCATACCCACTGCTACAACAATGATGTCTGCTTTGGAACAGATTTCAATAAGGTCTTCCTTTGGTGTATATCTATGACAACAAGTCACTGTACAATTTCCTTGTGGATGGTCTGAGCTTAATAAAATACTCATTGGTCTACCTACAATATTGCTTCTTCCAATCACTACAGCACGTTTACCTTTTGTCTCAATATTAAAATGCTCGAACATCAGTAGCACACCATAAGGCGTAGCAGGAATAAAGGTGTTGAGTCCTTGCACCAGTCTACCCGCATTGGACGGATGAAAACCATCTACATCTTTTTTAGGGTCAATCGCTTCAATCACTTTTGCGTCGTCAATATGTTTAGGAAGTGGTAGTTGTACTAAAATCCCATCCACGTTTTCATTTTTATTCAATGCTTCAATCTGTGCT
Organism: Sediminibacterium sp.; assembly: GCA_040403925.1. Lineage (GTDB taxonomy): Bacteria > Bacteroidota > Bacteroidia > Chitinophagales > Chitinophagaceae > Sediminibacterium. Next base: position 265,802 of record JBBAJV010000002.1, read on the forward strand.
AATAATTCAGCCTCTGATACGGTCTCTTCGAAACGGAAAAGGGAAGAACCGAATCCCGTCTCTTCGCAATTTTTCACTTTACTAGCTACGTAGGTTTCACTAGCGCCGTTGTTACCCACTAAAATAGCTGCTAAATGGGGCGTTCTTTTACCCGCAGCCTTTAGTGCCGTAGTTTGTTCTAATAGGCTTGCTTTCACAGCCGCTGAGGCAATTTTTCCGTCTAGTACTAACATGGCGCAAATTTAGTTCTTTTTAAGATTCGTTCCCTCGTATCTTTGGACTCTTAATTTAGTTTATGGAACAAAACCCGAATCAACCATTAAATATCGAAATCAGTGAAGAGATTGCCGAAGGCACTTATGCCAACTTGGCAATTATTACGCATAGCAATGCAGAATTTGTGATTGATTTTGTAAATGTGATGCCTGGCACCCCTAAGAGCAAAGTAAAGTCTCGTGTGATTTTAACACCCATGCATGCCAAGCGTTTTATGAAAGCCATGGTAGAAAATATTGAAAGATATGAAGCCGCGCACGGTCCAATTGGAGATATGGAGCAAATTGAGATCCCTATGAATTTTGGCGGTCCAACTGCACAGGCCTAGTTTTTAAAGACAGTCTGCCAATTGGGATGCTGTTCTGCATAGCTATAATAGCCCTCTGAGCTGACGATTAAATGGTCAATTAGTTTAATGTCAAAAAGCGCAGCGCCTTTCTTGATCTTTTCGGTCAGGGTATCATCCATTCTGCTGGGTCTTAATTGCCCACTTGGATGGTTGTGGCAGATGATAAAACCAGTGGCGCCATGACTGATCACCAGTTTAAAAACAATCCTTGGATCGGCTACCGTGCCTGTAATACCACCCTCACTTAACACGGCCTCGTGTATGATTTTGTTTGCTTGATTTAATAAGAGCAACATAAACACTTCACGTTGTTCATGCTGCAATTTATTTTTTAAGTGCATGGCTACATCTCGGCTATGATGAATGGTGGCTTGCTTGTCCATTAATTCAATTCTTCTGGAACCCAGTTCTATAGCGGCTAAGATCCGCACTGCTTTGATCTTCCCAATCCCTTTTATTTTTAAATTCACGATATCCCGCACACTATATGCAGCAAATTTTTTCAGGCTATTATCTGTGGTGGCCAATAAGCTTCTGGCTAGTTCAATGGCATTCTGTGTAGCTGTGCCATGTTGAATTAGAATGGCTAATAATTCTACATCGCTTAAATGGTCGGCGCCCTTGGTGCTAAATTTATAGATGGGTTGATCCTGTTCTGCCCAAAGTCGGATATTGCTGGCTTGCATAAACAATTTTGTTCAAATATATTTTTTATAGAACTGCTAATTCTGCGTACAAATACCGGCTTATTGCAGGCAGTTGTGCATAACTTGACTTTTTGTTGAAAATTTGCAGCAGAATAGCCAAAAACATGTGCACGATATCAATACCTTTGAAGCACATTTTACCCTTATGAATCCTTCAGTTAAAATTTTTGCGGGCAACGGCTCGCAGGCACTTGCAGAAAAAATTGCACAACGTTTTGGCGCCCCCAATGGTAAAATAAATATCCAAAAATTTAGTGATGGTGAATTCCAGCCTATCTTTTTGGAGAGTATCAGAGGGGACTATGTTTTTTTAGTACAAAGCACTTATGCACCCACCGATAATTTAATGGAATTATTGATGATGATAGATGCTGCTAAAAGAGCTAGTGCGTATAAAATTATTGCAGTCGTTCCTTATTATGGTTTTGCTAGACAAGATCGTAAAGACAAGCCACGTGTGGCGATAGGTGCTAAATTGATTGCTACTTTATTAGAAGCAGCAGGCGCCAACAGGGTCATCACGATGGACTTGCACGCTGCACAGATTCAAGGCTTCTTTGATGTGCCGGTAGACCACTTAGATAGTTCAGCGATTTTTATCCCTTATATAGAGTCCCTTAATTTACAAAACCTGGCATTTGCTGCACCAGACGTAGGAAGTACCAACCGTGTGCGTGAAGTGGCTAACTATTTCAATGCCGAAATGGTGATCTGTGATAAGCACAGAAAACGTGCGAATGAGATTGCAAGTATGGTGGTGATTGGAGATGTCACTGGAAAGGATATTGTGATTATAGATGATATTTGTGACACCGGAGGCACTTTGGTTAAAGCAGCAGCCTTGTTAAAAGAAAAAGGGGCAAGAACAGTCCGCGCTTTAATTACCCATCCTGTATTAAGTGGTAATGCCTATGAGAATATCGAAAACTCAGTACTAGAAGAATTGGTGGTATGCGATACTATTCCTTTAAAACATGAGTCTAGTAAAATCAAGGTCTTGACTGTTGCCGACTTGTTCGCAATCGCCATACGCAATGCCTATGAAAATAAGAGTATTACCAGCCTATTTGTACATTCACAATTGAAGGCTAGAAATCAGTAATAGACTGATTTTCAATATAATATAAATAATTAGGAGCAACTTTGGTTGCTTCTTTTTATTTCATTACCTTTGCCTCCATATTTAAATTTTAAACCATGAAGACAATTACAATCGAAGGACACTTGAGGACCGAGTCTGGCAAAAAAGCCGCCCGCCAAATCCGCTCTCAAGAAAACGTGCCAGCTGTAATTTACGGGGGTGCTACAGAAGTGAACTTTTATGCTTCTGCAAAGGCTTTTAAGCCTTTAGTGTACACAAGTGAATTCTTAATCGCTGAAGTTACTATTGACGGGAAAAAATACAGAAGTATTTTGAAAGACCTACAATTTGACAAAGTATCTGATTTATTATTACACGTTGACTTATTAGAGTTAGTGGATGATAAGAAAGTCGTAGCTACTTTGCCATTGAAATTTGTAGGCGTATCTGTTGGTGTGAAAGCAGGTGGTAAATTAGTTTCTAAAGTAAAAGCGGTTAAAGTAAAAGCTTATCCTAAAGACTTAAGAGAATTTATCGAATTAGATATCACTAATTTAGAATTGAACGAAAACTTACGTATCGAAGATATTAAAGTACCAAACATGGAGATCATGAACTCTCCACGTATACCGGTTGCTTCTGTAGTAATGACACGTCAATTAAAACAAGAAGAATCAGAGGCTGCAAAAGCAGATAAGAAATAATTCAAATTCATTTGAATATCAAAACCCTCTGAGCAATCAGGGGGTTTGTTGTTTATAGGAGGCCTTTTTAAAAATATAAAGGCCTCCTATAAACCTCTTATGATTTTAAAAATCGCAGTAGCGATTTTTGTTTTTAGGGTAGCCTTTAAGAATTTAAGGCTACCCTAAAAAACCTCTGATGATTTTTAATCCCTGACGGGATTTTGGTTTTATGGGGTAACTGGAAGAATTTTCTTTACTTTTGAATTCGAAGAAATCATATGTCAAAATTTTTACTCATAGGCTTAGGGAATGTAGGCGCAGAATATGCGCATACCCGTCATAATATTGGGTTTGACGTATTGGATGCCTTTGTCATTAAGCATGGGGGATTTTTTAAAGTAGACCGCTTGGCCGAAGTAGCTGAGGTTAAATGGAAAGGCAAAACCTTTATTTGTGTCAAGCCAACTACCTTCATGAACCTAAGTGGTAAGGCTTTTAAATACTGGATGGATAAAGAGAAAATTGTATTGGAAAATACCTTAACCATTGTAGACGATTTAGCATTACCAACCTCTAAACTTCGCTTGCGTGCCTCAGGTTCAGATGCGGGACACAATGGATTAAAAGACATTCAATTGACAATTGGCACGGACGCTTATCCTAAATTAAGATTTGGTATTGGGAATGATTTTGCAAAAGGACAACAGATAGATTTTGTGTTGGGTAGATGGGCGCAGACTGAAAGAAAATTGATTGATATCAAAATTGAAAAATCGGTAGAAGTCATAGAGTCATTTGCTACAATAGGATTATCGCGAACCATGACCTTCGCCAACGGATTAGATATTAAAGTAGATTAAACATATTGTTATGAGTATATTTTGTATTGGACGTAATTATGTAGAGCATGCACATGAGTTGGGAAACGAAGTGCCCACATCTGCGATTATTTTTATGAAACCAGATACGGCATTATTAGCTGCGGGCGAAAATTTTACCATTCCTAGTTTTACCAATGATTTACATTTTGAAGGTGAGTTGGTGTTGCGTGTATGCAAGAAAGGAAAAAATTTAAACGAAGCACATCCAAATGGCATCCCTGTGATTGACTATTGCGATGCGATTTCAGTAGGGATAGATTTTACAGCAAGAGATGTACAAAATAAATTAAAAGAGAAAGGCCTTCCTTGGGAAAAAGCAAAAGCATTTGACAACGCTGCCATACTAGGCGAATGGCGTCCTTTAACTCCAGAAATTTTAGCAAGTCCGATTCATTATACCTTATCTAAAAACGGAACCACTGTTCAAACAGGTGATTCAAGTTTGATGATTTTTCCATTGGACAAGATGTTAGCAGGGATCACGGAGTATTTTACCATCTACCCTGGGGACTTAATTTATACAGGAACACCAGCAGGAGTTGGCCCAACCGCGAAGGGGGATGTATTTGAAGGATTTTTTGAAGGACAATCCGTATTTAGTCTTAAAGTGAACCCATAAATTCAAAAAATTTAAGTAGTTTTGCCACCCCTTAAAAAAGGTAATAACCTTTCGGCGAGGTAGCTCAGTTGGTTAGAGCACAGGATTCATAACCCTGAGGTCCCGGGTTCAAATCCCGGTCTCGCTAC
>JBBAJV010000003.1:0-155529 GCA_040403925.1 Sediminibacterium sp.
ACTGTAAATAGAGGCTTTCACATTGTGAAAATAGACTTTCACAATAAATTAATACATGATAATCAATTACTTAAGACTTTGTATGAATTCAGTTGGAGTTTGTCCTACGTACTTATTAAATGCATTGTACATGGTTCGTCGGTTGTTGAAACCGGACATTTCGGACAAGGCCTCAATGGTAAAGGACTCATATTTCTTTGCTTTAAGCAATTCCATTAAATACTCAACTCTATTCTTGTTCAACAGTTCAGTAAAATTCTCATCAAATTCATTTTTAAGAAAATTGGATAGTTCATTTTTAGTAACATTCAGCTTTAAGGCTAAATCCTCTGTATTGGCGTCTTGTTTTAAATAATAGTGGTTTGAATAAAACAGGAATTCGAAATTTTGAAAACTTAGACGGCTGTTTTTAGCAAGAATTTGATCAAAAGGCCTTGCATATTTATCATCATCCAAAAATTTAGGCCTAATTAATATAAAGAAAATAAATAAGAACCTATGAATAAATACGGTGATCATGGTGTTATCATAAGCGCCAAGGGTTCCGCTTTTAAACGAAATGAAAAGGAAAATAATAATAAGTAAGAAAGTGATATTACCTAAGATATAAAATCCCACCCATTTTTTTATTTTTAACTCGTATAAATTATGATTCTTTGAGCTAAATAAATAATATGCATTATAGAAAAGTGCCGCAACACCTAGAAAAGTATATAGCCCATAGAAAACTTGATGAAATAAAGTTGGTGTATTTTGAAGCACCCCATCTCTTACAATTGGATTTTCTAAACCAAAAATTAGTTCGACAATAAAAAATAAAATAAAAAATACTTCTATCCAAGCAACAAGTTTTGGAATTTTTTTCTGTACAATTAGGAAAAATAAATTGACAGTCAATAACAGCGCCAGTATTTTGAAGACTTCTTTGTAATAAGGAAGCTCATAGCCATTGAAGCCTAAATAATCCAAACCACTTCCTGCTGTTATGATTATTAACCTAGCTTGAATATAATACTTTAAAAGGCTAAGTTTTTGATTGCCTTTTAAAATCTCAAAGATTGAAAATACACCCAATAAGGTGATTGCAAATGCAAGTGTAGCGTACATAGAACACAAACCTATTATAAAAATTGATTATAATCGACTATATTCTAGAAAAAATACTTCTAAATAATACTTACATCTTCTTAGCGTCTTCCAAGAACTTAGCCAATCCGATATCAGTCAAAGGATGTTTTAACAACCCTAAGATAGAATCCAATGGACAAGTACAAACATCTGCTCCAGCTTCGGCCGCTTTTACAATATGTAAGGCGTTACGAATAGATGCCGCTAAAATTTGTGTTTGAAAACCTTGTACATCATATATATGACGAATTTGACTAATTAGTTCCATCCCATCCCAAGAACTATCATCGATTCTTCCAATGAATGGAGATACATAGGTTGCGCCAGCCTTAGCAGCTAAAATGGCTTGACCTGCAGAAAATATTAATGTACAATTGGTACGAATACCATTGTCTGTAAACCATTTGATAGCTTTGATACCGTCTTTAATCATCGGTACTTTCACCACAATATTTTTATGAATAGCAGCCAATTTTTTCCCTTCTTCTACCATCGTTGCAAAGTCTGTTGACAAGACTTCGGCACTAATATCACCTTCTACTAATTCACAGATGGCTTTATAATGCGCAGCAATTGCTTCCTCTCCTTTCACACCCACTTGAGCCATCAAAGATGGATTGGTGGTTACACCATCTAAGATGCCTAAATCATTGGCTTCTTTTATTTGAGCTAAATTGCCAGTGTCAATAAAAAATTTCATATGGTAGGTTTATAGTTTAAAATTAAGGCCACTTTTTCATATAAAATATAAAAAAGTGGCAGGCTACTCACATCGCACCGCTCAACCGCCTATCCTTGCTGTATTCCTACCCTGGGGAGTTTCAGCAGGAGCTGGTCGTGTAAGACCTGCCGGGGCGAAGGTAGGAAAAACAGATTGGTTTTCCTACCAATTTTGAGTCGAATTCAGGCTGGAATACCCAATTATTTGGTCATACCGACTCCCTGCAACCCTGTAATAAACAAAAATAGTATAGCTATTTTCGGTCTCCCAATGATCCCCCTCCGTCCACATAAAATCATGCAATGGATTGGGAGATTGGTTGGACCTAAGGATATAATTATAACTATAATACCCCTGCTTTAGGTTCAACCATTTTTCATATTGTTGGTTAGTGTTATTCCATTGCATTTGGGCATGCGCATCCAGCAAATTTCCAGTGATTGCCCCCGTCAGATAAAGAGATTTTTCTTGAAAGGGTTGCCCATTTTTTGGAAGATAGGTAAACAATACTTGGGCATAATCATTTTGATCTTCGGAACGGATTGACTCCGTATTGCTAATAATAAATTGGCCATTCAAATCTCTAAATGTAAAATAAGGGAGCGTCGCTCTTGACTGATCTGGTTTTACAATAATCCTTGAACCATATCCTAACTGTTGAATGGCAGCAATTCGGTCTGTTTTGAACCTTAGATTTTGGAGATCTAACCACCTTGACTCTTTTCCTGCAGGAAATACAAAATCCCTATCTGCATTATATTCCATTTGATTCCCTCTAATAAAACTAGGCGCATTGGACATCAACATATCGTTAAACCTGGTATTTTGTAAGACCGCAACTTGTAGTAATTCAGGTTGAAGCATTTGAATTTTTTTGACATCCAATTGTAGTTGTATTTTTTGATGTGATTTTGATATGGTTTCTTCAAAAGGTTCCTGAATACTAGCTGTGATAGGCACTTCCTGTTCTACTACAAAAAAGCGTTTTGAAAACACAAGTTCATTAGAACTTCCCTGCCTATACACTTTCAACAAATAATTTCCAGACTTAGTGGGTCGACTAGCCAAATTTGGAAAAGTAAAACTATAATGATAATAAGCTTGTTGGGCTATGGATGAAATGGTATAGTCTCTAATATTATTTTGTGCGAGTCCTCTGATATAATCAAATGGATTTAGCGCAACAGGTTGCATGTGCATATCCATTAATTCTATCTTGTAATAATATTGTTGGTAGCGAGCAGATAAGTCGTCGAATTGAATCAATAATTCTTCTTGGGTATTGAGTCCAATGACTGGTAAGGCCAATGGCTTCCCTTTAGGATAAATCATGACCGTTTGGATGGTTGTATCCAATATTTTATCCACTTGCGCTATCAATGGCGATGTGAAAAAATACAAACAAATTAGAAGTATCCAGTTTTTCATAACGATTGCTTACAACTGCGAAACTAAGTTGAATGCGCTAATTATAAAGATAAAAAACTAGATTTGATTAAAATTAACAGTTGAATACTGCATTTGAAATAGCTAAAAGAATTAGTTTTTACAAACAAAAAAACTACACCCGATTTATAGTAAGGCTATCTATCGCGGCAACGGCTATTAGTGTAGCTGCAATTTTACTCACTTTTTCAATTGTCAATGGCTTTCAGTCAACAGTGAGCAGTAAATTATTCTCCTTTTGGGGACATATTCAAATTAGTGCTGTAAATGGTGCTAACCTAAAGGATGATTCCCTGGTTGCAAAAAAAATTAAGACCATTTCGAATATCCAATCCGCTTCCGCCTTTTTAAACCAAACCATGGTACTTGCTAAGGATTTGGAGATAGAAGGCCTCAATGCAAAAGGCATTGCTGATTTTTCTAGCAGCCCCAATTTAATTCAAGGCAGGATCGTTCGAAGCGATGGACAATCTCCTAGTAAAGAAATTGTGCTTTCAAAAAACATGGCCACTAAATTAAAGATTGTGATTGGAGATCAAGTAAGCCTCTATTTTTTTGAAAATAATCAAGTACAAGAAAGAAAATTAATTGTGGTTGGACTATTCCATTCTGGTATCGAAGAGTACGATCTAAAAAATGTATTTGTTGATATCCATTTACTGCAACAAATGATCCAATCCCCTGCTGCAATTACTGGCTATCAAATTAATTTAAAGGACTTAAGTAAAATAGCCGAAACACAAAATGAGATTCAATCCATATTGCCTGAGAATTGGGTGAACAGTGCAAGTGCCAATCTTTATCCTCAACTTTTTGATTGGATACAAGTGCAAAATATCAATAGAAACATCACGATTATGATTATGCTCTTGATAGCCGTTGTGAATCTAATCACTTGTTTATTGATTTTATTATTGGAACGCATTCCAATGATTGGCAGTTTAAATGCGATGGGCGCAACACATGCCATGATCCAAAAAGTATTTCTGTATCAAGCAAGTTTTATAGCATGGATTGGTATTGGCTTGGGCGTATTGATTGGCCTTGGACTTTCATTGCTACAATTAAAATTTCAGTGGATACAATTAGACGAGTCCGCTTATTTAATTGATGTGCTTCCCATCCAGATTCAACCACTGCAAGTCATTGGAGTCATTGTTGGAACAGCCATCGTCTGTTACTTGTCATTTCTTTTACCCACCATTTGGATTAAAAAAATAAGTCCTGCTAAAGCAATTCGATTCGATTAATGTTGCCATTTGGCTAAAATAATCCCAGTGGCTACAGCGGCGTTTAAGGATTCTGCATTGCCATATTTAGGAATGGTAATTGGATCCGTGATCAATGCTAAAATGGGTGGTCGAATCCCTTTAGATTCATTGCCTATCACGACTATTCCTTCCTTGGCCATGGTGGTGGTTTGTATGGATTTTCCTTCAAGGACTGCACCGTAAATTGACATTTTAGCGGATTGGATTAAGTCAGGTAAATCTGCAACAATTACATCCACTCTTAAAATACTGCCCATCGTACTTTGCACTACTTTCGGATTATAGCAACTTGCTGTATCCGCACTTACCACAATTTGATCTAAACCAAACCAATCAGCCGTTCTAATAATAGTGCCTAAATTTCCAGGGTCTTGAATGCCATCTAAGAATAAGGTCATCTTACCCTTTAATTGTACAGGACCTTTGATTGTTTTTTTCTCAACCAATGCCAATACTTGATTCGCCTTTTGTAATTGAGTTAATTTATCTAATTCAAAGTCGGCTACCTCCGTCACATAGTGTGGCTTAAAGGGTTGCGTTTCGATCCACTCCTTGGTGGCATAAGCTTGTCGAATCGCCCATTCTGAAGCCATCAGCTCTTCCATCATCTTTGGTCCCTCGATGATAAAAACAGATTCTTCTGCCCAATGTTTTTTATGGGCGAAAGATTGGATATATTTGAGTTCATTCTTATTGATCATGCGTATGCATTTAGGGAAAGTTAAAATTATTCGATTCTCCTCAAGTTTGAGTCTATTCAGCCTTTTATTTTTATTAAATAGCTGCGCAGATTTGAAAATGGCTATTGTACGCAATTACCCAAAGGAAACAGAGTTTCTTTACAAAAATAAAATCATCGTCAAAGACGCTCCATCCATTCAGAATGCCAAGGAACTTTCTATTGCATTGGATAATAATTGGGATGACAGTATCAAAGTGCGTACCATTCGACAATATGGTATTTTTAACACCATCATCAATCCTAGAAGCTATCAGCCAGAAAGGATGACAAGGACTATACAATACATGTCCAACTTTTTAGCATCAGAGGGCTACTATCACCCTATTTTAACCCCAATAATTAGGACAGATACAGTCAAAAAAGAATGGAGAACGACTGTTACCATGGAAGTTGAACTCAATAAAAAAACATTATTAGATACCATCACTTATCAGTTATCAGATCCTATTTTACAAAATATCGCTTTAAATAATAGTCAAAATAGTTACTTAAAAAAGGGACAAGCATTTTCCAACGAAGTCATCAATAATGAATTAGATAGATTGGTTGCTTTATTTAGAACAAATGGATTGTATAATTTCACCAAAGAAAAAATATTTGCAGAAGTAGATACGATTGATGCTTCCTTAATGGTATTAGAACTTGATCCACTCAGTCAAATTACACAGATTACCGAAGCAAAGAAAAAGAAAAATCAAAATCCAAGTTGGAAAATTAGTATCCAATTAAGAAACATAACAAAAGACATCACAAAGCAATATAGTATTGGTCAACAATTATTTTATAGTGACATAGCTGTATTAGATATCCCAGACAGTTTACTCATCAACCCTCCAGTAAAAAGAGATACACTGAATGATCTTGTGCACCTTTATACTATTCCAAAATTTAAATCTGCGCTGTTTAAAGAACAAGCTTTCATTCAAAAAGGAAGTGTATTTAATGAATCTAGTTATTACCAAACACTCAATAACTTTAGTAGCCTTGGTGCATGGCAACAAGTAGATGGAAGAACCACTATGGCCAATGATAGCGTGTATCTTCATTATTTTTTAGTTCCAAATCCAAGAAGAAGTATCAATTTTGATATTGAGGGTAGTAGAAATACAGCACAACTTGGATCAGGTAATTTATTAGGTCTATCGACCAATCTAACTTATAGAGACAAGAACGTTCAACGAAAAGCAATCCCTTCTGTCACTAGTCTTAGACTTGGTGTGGAATTGAATTTAAATAGTGGAGGCAATATAGCACAAACCTTATTGTGGAATGTCGGTCAAACTTATAGCTTCCCTAATTTAATCATCCCATTTGTAAAAAAAGAAGCCAAGGCAAATCAAAACGTTAAATCAAACTTCTCTATTTATGGTTCCTATATGGACCGTCTGGATTACTACCAATTAAAATCATTCACAACCAATTGGGGTTATGAGTGGAAAAAAAATAAAAATGGGAAACAACAATTGATCAACTATCGTCCATTAAATATTGAACTATACTTATTAAATAAGTTTTCTAAACTGGATAGTTTATTGATTAAAAATCCATTTTTAAGGTCTTCCTTTAACGAGGGCAATATTGTGAGTCAATCCTTGAGCTATACCAATATTGGCAGTTCTTCCAAACATCCACGTCAACAAGAATATGTACGTTTGGGCATTGAAGAAGCTGGTGGATTGCTTGGTCTTTCACAAAAATTGACGAATAATTTTTATCGTTATTTAAAATTAGAAGCAGAATACAGGTCTACTTATAAGTACGATAATTCAGAAATTGCTTGGAGATTAATGGGTGGTTGGGGTAATAACTATAGTAACAATACAAGGCTGAGTGGCCAATTGCCTTTCTTTAAACAATTTACAGCTGGAGGACCTTATAGTATGCGTGCTTGGGGCTTAAGACAACTTGGATTAGGCAGTTCTACTTTTTACAATACCAGTGCATCAAGTCAAAATTTTGACCGATTTGGAGACCTGCAATTAGAGGCCAACTTTGAATATCGATTTACATTTTTACAACTTGGGTCTTACAAAATTGGCTCTGCTTTTTTTACAGATATGGGTAATATTTGGAATACAAGAGATTTAGGAAACGACTTATACGCAGGATTTAAATTAGATCGATTGTACAAGGACCTTGCAATTGGGGTAGGCACTGGATTGCGAATGGACTTTGATTATTTTATTATCAGAATTGACTATGCTTTAAAGATGAAAGACCCTACTCGACAAGACAATAATGGCTGGCTAAATTTGAGTGACATGAAATGGGATGAAATTAAACCCAATGGACTTAAAGTGAATAACTATGCCTGGCAATTTGGAATTGGATTACCCTTCTAGTAAAGTAGTAATTTCTTTTTCAAGATCCTCCCACTGCATAGCATCTTCCACATGGAATGTACCAATCTTTGTTCTTCTTAATCCACTCATATAAGCACCTACTCCTAGTGCTTGTCCAAAATCATGCACCAAGCTTCTTATATAAGTACCAGTTGAACATAGCACCCTAAATTCAACAGTGGGTAAATTGATTTTTATAATTTCAAATTCTTGGATAGTGATTTGTCTTGGATCTACTTTTACTTCGATCCCTTGACGTGCAGACTCGTACAATCGCATCCCATCTTTTTTTATCGCAGAATGTTGTGGAGGCATTTGAAAAATAGTCCCAATGAATTGTTTTGTTGCCTCTTGAATTGCCAATGCTGTAATGGCTTCTATCGATTTAAAATTTTCAGGCTCCTGTTCTAAATCATAAGAGGCAGTTGTGGCTCCCAACACCAAACTACCGGTGTATTCTTTTGTCATGCCCATGTAGTCGTTGATCTGCTTTGTATACTTACCTGTACAAATAATCAACAAGCCAGTTGCTAAAGGATCGAGTGTACCTGCATGTCCAACTTTCATGATTTTTGTCATCCACCTCACTTTTTTCACCATGTCAAAAGAAGTCCATTTCAATGGCTTATCAATCAACAAGACTTTACCTTCTAAATAAGGAGTAAGTGCTGGAGGGATGGGTTTCTGTTTCATGTTACTTGTAACTTAAATACTAGTAAGCACGAGCAAATAAAACTCTTTGTGCAGAGGGTTGTCCTGACAAAATACAAACACCCGCTTCTTGCTCATTGTTCAATGGAATACAACGAATGGTTGCCTTGGTCATTTCCTTTATTTTATCTTCTGTTGCTGGTGTACCATCCCAATGTGCCGAAACAAATCCTGCTTTAGTATCAAGTGTTGCAATAAAATCATCCCAGCTATCTACTTTTGTAATGTGTTCGTCTCTATATTTTTTAGCACGATTGAATAAATTAGATTGTATATCTAATAACAATTGTGCTACTGTTTCAGTGATGCCATCCATCGACACAGTCGTTTTTTCTTTGGTATCACGACGTGCAATTTCTACTTGATTATTTTCTAAATCACGCGGACCAACCGCGATTCTTACAGGCACGCCTTTTAATTCGTATTCTGCAAATTTCCAGCCTGGTCTTTGGTTATCAGAATCATCATACTTCACACGAATTCCTGCAGCTTTGAAAGATGCTACCATGGCGTGTACTTTTTCATCCAATAAAGCTTTTTGTTCTTCGCCTTTAAAAATAGGTACAATCACCACTTGCACTGGCGCAATACGTGGCGGTAACACCAAACCTTCATCATCACTATGTGTCATCACCAATCCACCAATTAATCTGGTACTCACACCCCATGAGGTAGCCCATACATAATCTAAAGTATTGTTCTTATCACTGAATTTTACATCGAATGCTTTTGCAAAATTTTGTCCTAAGAAATGCGAAGTCCCTGCTTGCAATGCTTTACCATCTTGCATTAAAGCCTCAATGCAATAAGTATCTTCTGCACCTGCGAATCTTTCGTTAGGTGTTTTCACCCCTTTAATCACAGGCATGGCCATCCAATTTTCTGCAAAATCGGCATAGACGTCTAACATTTTTAAAGTTTCTTCAATGGCTTCTTCTTTAGTTGCATGCGCAGTATGTCCTTCCTGCCATAAAAATTCTGCCGTTCTTAAAAACAATCTTGTTCTCATTTCCCATCTTACCACGTTAGCCCATTGGTTCACTAAAATGGGTAAATCACGATAAGATTGAATCCAAGTTTTATAGGTATTCCAAATAATGGCTTCACTTGTAGGACGCACAATCAACTCCTCTTCTAGCTTCGCCTCTGGATCTACCATCAGCTTGCCTTTATTGTTTGGATCTGTCTTTAATCTGTAATGGGTGACAATGGCACACTCTTTTGCAAAGCCTTCTGCATTTTTTTCCTCAGCCTCAAATAAAGACTTAGGTACAAACAAGGGGAAATAAGCATTTTCATGCCCTGTATCCTTGAACATTTTGTCTAATGTTGCTTGCATATTTTCCCATAAAGCATAACCATATGGCTTGATCACCATACAGCCTCTTACCGCACTATAATCTGCTAGTGACCCCTTTAAAACTAGGTCATTATACCACTGCGAATAGTCCTGTTGTCTTGTAGTTAGTTCCTTTGCCATTTTCTAAAAATTCTTACCATTTTAAATTGTAACAAAACCGCTAGTATTAACGTTCTGTGTTTTAAACTTTGTTACCTTTATAATGTCAAATGTATGCTAAATCAAGGGCATATTAAAACCAAAAAACGAACAACATGAAAAAGCAACGCAACCTATCCCTCATTGGGTTCAACGCCATCGTTCTATTAATGGCTTTTAGTTTTTTCTTAACCAGCTGTACAAGTTTACAACAAACGACGACTGCTGCCACGGACGATTTATATTTTACACCTTCTAAAGAGGCAGAAACAACCATAAAAACAGCTGCTAGAAATAATTCGGACGACGTTGAAGCTTCAGAAGAAGCTGAATACCAAAATTACCAGAACTACCAAGACGACCGCTATTTAAGATTAAAAGTGGCGAACAGAAACCGTTGGTCAAGCATCGACGATTTTGGCTATTGGAACAACCCTAGTTTTAGAGTTGGCTTTGGCATGGGTTATGGTGGGTTCGGAGGATTTGGCGGATACGGTGGTTTTGGAGGATTTGGATACGGTGGATGGGATCCATTCTGGAGCAATCGTATTGGATGGGCTGGCTATTATGGAGGATTCGGAGGATACGGAGGGTTTGGTGGATTTGGTGGATTTGGATACGACCCTTTCTGGGCTGGTGCATTTGGATATGATCCTTTCTGGGGTGGCGGATACGGTGGCTTTGGTGGATATGGAGGATTCGGTGGATACGGAGGGTTTGGTGGATTTGGATATGGTGGATTTGGCGGTTGGGGTGGATGGAACCCTTACTATGCTGGATATTGGAATCCTTACATGCCAATTTATTATGGTGGTGGTGTAAGTAATTTCCCAATGCAAAGAAATAATTATACACCAAGAGCCTTACAAACTAGTGCACCTGCTTTAGCTGCATATAGAACAAATAGAAATTACAATAATTCAAATAATTTTTCGAATACGACCAATGGTACTACACGCTACACAGGCAATCCAAGTTTAAATAGTGGATTTGGCAATTTATTAAGACGTGTGACAACCAATAACACCAACGCTAATCAAGCAAATAGTTTTGATCGACCAGCACGTTATTTTAACAATGGTGGATTTAGCAATAGCAACCAAAATAAATCAAGCAACTCTAGCACTAACACGAATACCAATACTGCGCCATCAGTGAATAACAATGCTGGTGGAAGAAGTGGTGGATTCAATAGTAGCGGTTCTGCTCCAAGTTCAAGACCACCAAGAGGAGGCAATTAATCCTTTGGGGATGTCTAATAATTTTTAATTTGGTGATTTTTTACAGTACAATATCAAGCAATATGAAAAAAATAATAATAGGAATTTTAGTATTCGTAAGTGCAAGTTTACAAGCACAAAGCCCAGAAGATGGTTTAAGGTTATCTTGGTTTGCACCCTATGGAACACCACGTAGCAATGCATTAGGCGGCGCAATGGGGTCTTTAGGTGGTGACTTATCAGCAGCGCATATCAATCCTGCTGGTTTAGGTTTTTATAAATCAGGCGAACTAGTTATAACAAGCAAATATTTAAATACCGAAACGGATTATAAATATAGAGGAACAAATTCAAGCACTTCTAACACCCTGTCTACATTGGGCAATTTAGGTATTGTCCTTGCTGATGGCAAAAAGAGCAGAGGCTATTCTAGCACTGCGTTTGCTATTAGCTTTACACAAATAGCAAATTTCAATAGTAGACAAAGATTTAAAGGCGTTAATAATTTTAGTAGTTACTCGGAGAAATTCTTAGAGGAATTATACTATGACAATGCAAGTATGAGTGCTGCAGATAATAATTATATTTTTGGTAGCTCATTGGCATTTAGAACTTATTTAATTGATACCATAGCCGATAAAAGTGGGAATGTTATTGGTTATCAAAGTTTAGTGCCTATTTCAAGTGGTGTGAATCAAACATTTGATTCTTATACAAGTGGAAGCTCTAATGAATTGGCATTTAGTTGGGGTGGCAATGTGCAAGACAAATTATACCTAGGTGCAAGTTTCGTTATACCTATTGTGAATTTCAATCGATCTTTACAAGTGTCAGAAACTGATCTTTCATCAACCAATACAAAAAATCAATTTGGCGGTTTTGTATTCAATGAAGATTTTAGTTCTAAAGGCTGGGGTATTGGTGCCAAATTTGGTATCATCTACAAACCAGAATCCTTCTTACGTCTTGGATTTGCATTGCATACACCACAGTTAATAAGTTTTAGAGATAAACTATCTGCAGATATGACTACAAACACAGAGTCCTATGCGGGTAACGTTTCTGCTAGTTCAGATGAACTAAACAATGGTAATGCAGGAGTAAGAGAGTATACAGTGATCACTCCAACGAAAGCAACTTTTAGTGGTAGCTACTTTTTTGCGAGTCCAGGAAAACCTACTCAACCATTGGGATTTATCAGTGCTGATATTGAGTGGGTGAATTATGCTGGAACACGTTTTTATGCCAATGATTTTGACCAAGCATCTGCAGACTATTATGATGATTTAAATAACACCATGAAGTCAACCTATAAAAATAATTTGAATATAAAAATTGGTTCTGAAATTAAATTAACAAGTAACTGGATGGCGAGAGCAGGTACTGCTTATTATGGCAGTCCTTACAAAAATGAATTTGCTGACGAAAATGGGACCATCTTAGTTACCCCTTCTCGTATGATTGTATCAGGTGGTATAGGCTATAGAACTAATAAATACTTTCTAGACTTTACTATTTCTAGTGCAAACAATCGAGATGCGGTAGTACCTTACCGATTAATTGATAAGCCAAGTCCTATTGCTGCTGAGAAAAGCAGGGCTGTTGTATTCAATATCGGATACGGTATCAGATTCTAATTCAAATTGAGATTACATCATTTAGATAAAATCATTGATATAAAAAAAGCCATCCCTAGGGATGGCTTTTTTGTGCGGGATATTTTAACTCTATTTTAAATCGCTCATCTTTAATCCTTGATTTATTTTGATATCCGTATACTTTATATTTATTTTCATTTGACCCATATCCATAAGCTGCTCTGAAGCAATTTGAACGCCATTTACAACTTTATAGCCAGTATAATATTGTTGTTGAGTTGCAGTGCCTCTTCCTGGCACTTCTTCTGATCTTGAAGTCTTTACTAATAAAAATGTGGTAGCATCATAAAAACGGTGTGATACTTTTTTAGAAGGCGTTGTTACTTCTACATCAATCGCATCTTTACCATCAACTTTTTCGGCACCTACAATTTTTAAACCATAGCCTTTAGCTAAGAATAATTGCTCTGGCACTAGATAAGAAGATTCGTCAAGGGTTTCTTTTAAACCATCTGTAATAGGTGCTTCCTGTCCTTGTTGTGCTGCGGAGTATTTACCATCTACCAGTGCCTGTCTAATAACTGCCATACCCCCCATTGACATGGTGGATACAGAATTACCTGGCATTACAATGGTTTTTACCATTTCTAAAGACTGTCCCATTAAATTAGCTGTTCCTTTTAATTGCACATCTTTTACATTATTTAAAGCTTCTTTAGAGCCTACTGCTGCAATTGCTTTTTCCATTAAGGCTGCAGGTGTTAAACTTGCATCTGCTTTAACTTCTGTTGGCGCAGCAATTTCATTACCCTCAATATCAAAATACTTTAATGGACCATATTTTTCTAAGCCTTTGGTGATTTGTTTTGCATTCCCCACAATCACAATATGCATTTGATTGGTATTTAAAAATAATTGAGCTACTTCTTGTACTTTTTGAGCATCTACCGAAGCTAAATTAGTCAAGTATTTTTGATAATAGTCTGCAGGTAAATTATTACGAGCAATATTCAATGCAAAATTGGCAATCGTTGCTGGATTTTCAAGTGATCTTGCAAATCCACCAGATAAATAATTTTTCATTCTACTTAATTCAGTCTCTCCTACTTGCACATTTTTGATGGTATTGATTTCACGTAACAATTCTTGTACAGAACTATCTGTTTTTTCATTTCTAACAGATGCTTCTGCTTGGAAAATACCAATTTGACGGCTTGGACTTAAAGAAGAGTAAGCGCCATATGTAAATGCGTACTTTTCTCTTAGGTTGGCAAACAAACGGCCAGAGAAACCACCACCTAAAATATTATTCATCACTGAGCCTGCAATCACATTCGAAGAACCGGGTAACAAATCTACTGCACCAGTAATCGCTACTACACTTTGCACGCTAGCAGGTCGGTCCACAATGGCCACATAAGTTTGTTTAGGCTGAACAGGTTTAGCAAAATTTTGTTTTGTAAACACGCCTTTTTTCCAATTGCCAAAACTTTTTTCTGCCAAAGCTTTTGCAGCTGCAGGTTCTATGTCTCCTACAAAAATTAAATAAGCTGCATTCGGTAACCAATAGGTATTTAAAAATGATTTAACATCTGCAATAGACACTTGATTCACTGTCTTAGTGGTCATCATTTCACCATAAGGATGGGTTGCGCCATAGACTAGTTTTTTAACCACATTACCAGAAATAGCATCTGCATCGTCCTTGCTTGATTCAATACCTGATAAGGTTTGTTTGCGGATTTTCTCTAATTCCTCTGTTGATAAAGCTGGTTGCAAGACCACTTCTGATAGTAAACCCAATAAACTTGGGAAATTACCTTTTAATGAACTAACCGATGCAGATTGACTAGAAGTAGACATGCTTCCACCTAAAAATTCGATGGCTTCGTCTAATTGTGCTTTTGATTTGGTGGTAGTACCTCTTTTCAACAACTGGCCTGCCATTTGAGCCACACCTGCTTTATCCCCTTCTGCAAAACCATCATAGTCTAAAGCTAAGGTGGCACTTACTTGTGGCAGTTTTGTATTTTTAACGACAAACACTTGTAGCCCGTTTGCTAAAGTAAATTTAACAGGGTCGCCTACTTGAATAAGGGGTGCTTTTCCTGGTGAAGGTGCTTTTGAACGATCTATATTTTGTGCCATTGAAACCAATGGAACTAAAAATAGAAATAAGTATAATTGTTTTTTCATAAAATTATTTTGAGGTAAACTTTGTATAATGACTTGACTATTTAGTAGTAGGTTTTTCTTTAGGTAAATAATACAATACAATCCTGTTGTCTTTGTTTAAATACTTCTTAGCCACATTCAATACATCTTGTCTTGTTACTTTATTATATTTATCCAATTCTGTATTGATTAAATTGGCATCACCAAAATACACTTCATTATTGGCTAAGCTTTCAGCGATACCAGCCATGGTTGCATTACCAGTAACAAGAGAAGTTGTAATTTGATTTTTTACTTTTTGGAATTCACGCTCACCTACCAATCCCATCTTTAATTCATTCACAACGCTATCCATGCTTTTTTCTAATTCCTCAATCTTTACACCCATATTCGCAATAGACAAAGCAATGAATAAGCCTTCGTCCTCATTAAAGAATGGTACAGATTGCGCAGCCACTGCTTGTTGTTTTTTATCCACCAAAGTTTTATTCATTCTAGAGGACTCTCCGCCAGATAAAAGAGTAGACAATACATTGAACGCATAATATTCATCTCCACCTTGCTTTGGCGCACGATAGGCTTGAAACACACCTGGTAATTGAATATTATCGTATATCACATCTCTTACCTGACCACCTAAAGCTGGTTCTTTGATGGTCGGTCTTGGAATTGGTTTAGTGCCCATTTTAATTGGACCAAAATAAGCTTCAATCTTCGCTTTCAATTCGGCTTTATTAAAATCACCTGCTATAGATAATACACAATTATTAGGTACATAGAATGTGTTGTAAAAATTGATGAACTCATCCAATTTAGCTGCATTTAAATGCTCCATACTTCCTATTGGTGCCCATTGGTAAGGATGTACTTTATAAGCACGCTTTAAGACTTCGTTTAAAAAAGAACCATAAGGACGGTTATCTACACGTTGACGCTTTTCTTCTTTTACGACTTCTCTTTGTGTATTCACGCCAATTTGTTCAATTTTGGCATGCATCATGCGCTCACTTTCTAACCATAAGCCTAATTCAACTTGGTTAGAAGGTAATAACTCAAAATAGAAAGTGCGGTCTTGAGAGGTATTCGCATTCAAAGCACCACCTGCATTGGTGATATACTTATCAAACTCACCTCTTTTAATATTTTCTGAACCTTCAAATAATAAATGCTCAAAGAAATGCGCGAAGCCTGTTCTTGCAGTGTCTTCATTTTTAGAACCTACATGATATAAAGTCGTCACAGCCACCACAGGTGCTGAATGATCTTCATGTAAAATGACTTTTAAGCCATTCGGCAAAGTGTATTTCTCAAATTGTATGGTTTGACCTGTAACCTGATTGACCAGTAAAGTCAACATACAAAGAAAAAATAGGACTGATTTTTTTTGCATAAAAAATTGATTTTGGAATGTATGTATTATGATAAAAGTAAGCCTAATTAAAATAAATATTGATTAAACTAATTTAAGAACTGTATCTATTATTGTTAATATAACACAAAATTAAATAGGCGTAAAATTTAGAGTGACTTGGAGCTAGTTTGAGGCTTGATTCCAGTTAATATCAGCATCTTTTTTGAACCAAGTCATCTGCCTTTTAGCATAATTTCTGGTGTTCTGCTGAATGGCCTGTATCACTGCCTCTTTTGTTTGATGCCCTTCAAAATAAGGCAGCCATTCCTGATAACCAACCGTTTGTAATGCGTTTAAATGAAATTGAGGACGCAAAGCCTTTACTTCCTCCTCTAGTCCCATTTCGACCATCTGCATAACTCTTTGATTGATTCTGTTATAGAGTTGCTCCCTAGGCATCTCCAATCCCATTTTTTGTATGTTAAATGAACGAAGTTTTTTGGACTGCATTTGAAAACTAAGGATGGATTGTCCTGTTCCAATCAACACTTCCAAAGCCCTAGACAATCTTTGAGTATTTTGTTGTTCCCCTTGGTCTGCTCGCGCCCAATAGGCAGGATCCTTTGCTTGCACTTGCGTTTGAAGCCAATCCATTCCTTTACTCGTTAAATCTTGTTGAATTTGATTGCGTATTGCGGGATCGATCGCTGGTATTTGATCCATCCCTTCTACAAATGCTTTAATATATAAGCCCGTTCCACCAACCATGACAGCAGATCCAAATTTTTCAAGTAGCTCGGTGGCTTTAGCCAATGCATATTGTTCAAATGTTCCTGCATTCACAGTCTCTTGAATGGAATGACTTGCAATAAAATGATGTTTTACTTGAGTTAGTTCTTCATTGCTTGGACGAGCCACACCAATATTCAATTCCTGATAAAATTGTCTGGCATCTGCAGAAATAATTTCTGTTTTAAGTTTTTGCGCTAATGCAATCGCATACTTTGTTTTACCAACAGCTGTAGGACCAACAATGATATATACGGTAGGCGTCAAAATAAAAATATTATGAGATTAGTAGGCTTCGGAACTATCATCAAACATGCCACCTGCGTCATCAGAACCAGATGCATCCTGATCATCAGAATCTTCATCAGATTCATCCGCGTCTTCATCACCTGAAAGTAAATCCCCTAAAAGGCCAATCCCTTCTTCATCAGACGCATGCGCGTCTGCTTCTCCTTCTTCCCCAAATCCATCCTGGGTTTCAGTTAAATCATATTTCTCTTCGATATCTGTAAAATTAGGACCTAGTAAACCTTCCGTGCCATATTGCATTGGACCAACACCTTCAATTCTTGACACCATTGGATAAGTCAATTCCATAGCTGCATCTGCATTCTTAATCACTTGAATCAATTGAATTAAGAAAGTCCAAGACTTTGCAAAATCATACAAATAGACAAATTGTTGGTTGGTATTTAAAATTTCTGATCCTATCAATACTTCATCCATCATCAATGGTGGCACCACATAATTTTTTTCGTACAACGCTTTACTAATTTCTCTTCCTCTCTGCCATTTTTCATTGCTTCTAAAAAAAGTGGCGTCATGTTTTTCGTCAAACTCAAAAGCTTTCAAAATAACATGATGCAGGTCTGTAAAATTTTGCGAATGTTTCACCATTACATCTCTATAAATCGCATCGTCTTCTTCCCAAGAAATTCTAAATTTTAAAATGGCCATTTTGGTGATTTTGAAACGCTAAATTAGCATTTATTGGTCTGATTATGGCATTTTTATGGTGCAGGATGCAAGCCTATTTTGGCTGCTTCTGCTAGCATAAAGGCATGAGCTGCAGCATAGTCATTAGGAATGATGCCGTCCAAGATAGCTTCTCTAATGGCGTCCTTGATTATGCCTACTTGTTTCGATGGCGTTATATTAAAAATTTGCATAATCATCTCGCCTGTGATAGGAGGCTGCCAATTGCGCATCTGGTCTTTTTCCTCCACTTCAACAATCCTTGCTTTGACCATTTCAAAACCTTGTAAATATCTTTTAACCTTAGTTTGATTTTTGCTTGTAATATCTGCAGCACAAAGTAACATCAATGATTCAATGTCTTCTCCAGCATCAAATAATAATCTTCGAATGGCACTATCAGTGACATTCTCTTTTGTCAATGATATAGGACGTAAATGCAAAGCCACTAATTTTTGCACCAGCTTCATGTGTTCATTTAGAGGCAGCTTTAATTGTGTAAATAATTTAGGCACCATCCTTGCTCCCACCACTTCATGTCCATGAAATGTCCAACCAACACCTGGTTCAAATCTTTTGGTATTTGGTTTTGCAATATCATGCAACAAAGCAGCCCATCTTAACCAAATATCATCGGTGTTTACAGCAATATTATCTAGCACTTGTAAGGTATGTGAGAAGTTGTCTTTATGCCCAATCCCATCAAGGGTTTCAGCGCCTTCTAATTTTAACAATACCGGAAATATTTGTGCTAATAAACCTGCTTCTCTTAATAAATACCAACCTTTAGAAGGCTGTTTGCTCTTCATTATTTTTTGTAACTCGTCTGTAATCCTTTCTTGAGAAACAATCTTAATTCGGTCTGCCATTTGCTGGATGGCTTTAAACGTATTTTCTTCAATGACAAAGTCCAATTGTGTTGCAAAACGAATGGCACGCATCATTCTTAAAGGATCATCATCAAATGTTTGTTCTGGCGCCAATGGTGTGCGAATGATTTTTAATGCTAAATCATCCAATCCATTGAATGGATCTAGAAGTGCTCCAAAATTGGATGCGCTCAAATCTATTGCCATGGCATTGATGGTGAAGTCTCTTCGGTTCTGATCATCTATCAAAGTGCCTGGTTCGACTGTTGGATTTCTACTTTCTCTTATATAAGATTCTTTTCTGGCGCCCACAAATTCAATTTCAATATCTGTGAGTTTCACCTGCGCAGTGCCATAGGTTTTGAATAATGAAACAGCAGGCTTTGGACTAAATTGATTGGCAAATGAAGATGCTAATTGCAACCCATCCCCAATACAAACAATGTCAATGTCTTTGGTAGCTCTTGCTAAAATTTTATCACGCACAAATCCACCCACTGCATAGGCAGGAATCCCTAGTTTTTCCGCAGCTGCTCCTGCAATCGCTAATAGGTCTTTTTCTTGTGCTGTTAGTTCAATAGACATCGGTGCAAAATTACTAATTATGTAGCACTTGTTGGAGGGGTTGATAGATTTGTTCCAAGCGGATGGTTTCGGCACAATTGTAATGCTTTAAAGGGCATTGTTTTTTTCCGTGCAATCCACAAGGTCTGCAGGGTAAAGCTTCTTTTGTCTCAATAATAAAGGAGGTATCCGACAATGGGCCATAGCCAAAATCTGGCACAGTAGAACAATAAATAGCAGCAACAGGTGCATTCACTGCAGAAGCAAAATGCATGGGTGCAGAATCATTGACATAATTGAGCACTGCCTCTTTTTGTAAAGCTGCTGATGCTAAAAATGAATGCCTCCCAGCCATATTGACTAGATTTTTTTTCTGCACTGCTTGCATGATCTGATCATTCAAGGATTTATCACTTGGCCCCCCAAGTAAATAAATAGGTCCTTCAAAAGGTATTGAATTCAACACCTGAATCCATTGATGCATTGGAAATTGCTTAGTATACCAAACAGAAGCTGGCGCCATACACAAATAAGGAGCAGACTGATACCCTTCCACTGCTTTTAGATCCTGAGCAGATGGATACAATGCTGGCTTTGCATTTGGAAACAAACCCAAAGGAGTCAATAATGCATGGTTACGTTCTATTTCGTGCAACCCATTGCCAACAGCCTGATGTTGTATAGTATTAGTAAATAAAAAAGCAAAAGGATTTTTATCAAAACCAATTTTCATTTTCGCTCCAGACAATACCGTCCATAAACCTGTTGCAGCATAACGTTGCACATTGATCACTGCATCAAATTGACTTTTTCTTATTTCAAAAAGTAGTTGGAGCCAATGCCCGTATTTATTTTGTTTTTTATCCCAAACCAAGACTTTGTCTAAATATGGATGCATATTAAACAATGCCTCATTCCCTTTTCTTACTAATATTGAAATAGATGCAGTAGGATTTTGTTGATGAACAGATTCCAACATGGCAGTTGCTAAAACGACGTCTCCAATAAAAGCTGTTTGAATCACCAATATTTTTTGTTCCATGGACTAGATTTAGGGACGAATGATGATGATTTGATCTTGTTCCCATTTCACAATGGCCGAAGGTGCCTTCAAAGAAGTATCTTCTTGTTCTGAACGCACGACATAATCCACCCCTTCAATAATATCTAAAGAGATATCCTTGAAACACTTTGGCGTGGGCAATCCAGAAATATTCGAAGAAGTACTTACAATGGGTTTTCCAAAAGCTTGCATTAATTGTTGTGCAAAATTTGCTTTGCAAATTCGAATGGCAATGGAGCCATCTGATGCGATTAAATTAGGTGCTACATTTTTTGCATGATCATAAATCACAGTCGTTGGCTTGGTGATGCCTTTGATATAATCCGCCACTTTAGGTGCAGGTTCCGAAACATAATCCAAAATCCATTTTTCTTCTGGCACGAGCACAATCATGGCTTTTGTGTCTGCTCTTTTTTTGAGTGTATATATTTTTTCAACCGCATCAGGATTAGTTGCATCAGCGCCTATCCCCCAAACAGAATCTGTAGGATATAAAATGATGCCCCCTTTTTGTAAGGCATCTAAAGCGCAAGCAATATCTTCTTCCATTAAAAACATATCGCAAATTAATCATTAAGGTTTAAAGCAAGTCAATTGAATGTGTAAAAGAAAGCCACAAACTATCTAAATCAACTTGTATTTTTGCCAAAATCGAATCAAATGGACTTAAAAACAAAAATTGAAACTGCTTGGAATGATCGTAGTTTATTAAAAGAAGAAACCTATTCCAATGCTGTTCGTGAAGTGATAGAAGAAGTAGATAAAGGTAGATTAAGAGTTGCAGCACCTCAAGGCACAGATTGGGTTGTGAATGAATGGGTTAAGCAAGCCATCCTTATGTATTTTGCTATCCAACCAATGCAAACTTGGGAAATGGCACCCTTTGAGTTCCACGATAAAATGTTATTGAAAACCGGTTATGCGAACTTAGGAGTTCGTGCCGTGCCTCATGCCATTGCAAGATATGGTGCCTACTTAGCAAAGAACGTGGTACTCATGCCTAGTTATGTAAACATTGGTGCTTTTGTAGATGAAGGTACCATGGTAGACACTTGGGCAACAGTTGGAAGCTGCGCGCAGATAGGCAAAGGCGTACACCTTAGTGGTGGTGTTGGTATTGGTGGTGTGTTAGAACCTTTACAAGCAAGCCCTGTCATTGTGGAAGATGGTTGTTTTATTGGTAGCAGATGTATCGTGGTAGAAGGTGTTCACTTAGAAAAAGAAGTTGTACTTGGTGCCAATGTGGTTTTAACAAAGAGTACTAAAATTATAGATGTAAGTGGTCCCTCGCCAATCGAATATAAAGGTCGTGTGCCAGCAAGAAGTGTTGTGATTCCTGGATCTTACACAAAAAAATTCCCAGCGGGAGATTATCAAGTAAGTTGTGCTTTGATTATTGGTCAAAGAAAACCAAGCACTGATTTAAAAACTAGCTTGAACGATGCATTAAGAGATTTTAATGTTGCAGTATAAAAAGGATTAATCTATACAATCAAGGATTTATCTGGGCCATCCTAGGCACTGTGTTATTTTCTACGAAAGCCATTTGGGTCAAACTTTGTTTTAAATCCACCAATATTGATGCAAGTAGTTTATTGATGTTACGCATGTTGTTTTCTTTGCCATTTTATGCTGTAGCAATGTGGTTTTATTTTTCAAAGCAACCTATAAAAAAAGCAAAAGCATCTACCTACTTGGCCGCTTGTTTAGTGGGTATACTTGGGTATTATATGAGTAGCTTGTTTGATTTTATTGGATTGCAATATGTTTCTGCTAGTATTGAAAGAATTATTCTATTTATATATCCTACCCTTGCTGTGCTTTTGAATTTATTGATTTTCAAAGTAGCGATTCATAGAAAGCAATGGATTGCCATTTTAATCACCTATTTCGGAATTGGTCTTGCCTATTGGGGTGAATTAAATCAAATACCAGACACGAAATTGTTCTTTTTTGGTACTTGGATGATCCTGCTTTGTGCAATTACTTATGCTTTTTACTTAGTTGGTTCAGGAAAAATTATTCCAAAAATAGGCGCCCCACAATTTACCAGCTTATCCATGCTGGCAGCAAGTGTAGGCATTTTTATACATTACTTTGTCACCCACCAACAAGGCTTGGCTTTTATTGCGGAGCTTCCGATCCTGCATTCAAGCAGTGTATGGTATGTAATTGCACTCGCACTCATAGCCACTGTGATTCCCTCTTTTTTAATCAGTGGTGGGATGCAAAGAATAGGCAGCAATGATTTGGCGATAATAACAAGCATTGGACCCGTTTCAACCTTATTTCAGGCAAGATGGATCTTAAACGAGCCCTTTAGCTGGGAGCAGATCTTGGGAACTGTATTCGTAGTGCTAGGCGTTATACTCGTAAAGAAAGTTGGGGCAACCAAGACGAATCCTGATTACCCCAATTATCCTTCCCCCAAAGGATAATATCTTTATATATTATATTTCTTTAATTTGAAATAGCTTGTATTTTTTTGCATTGTAAATATTCTATCAAATTACGCATCTACCAAATTCTAAGTAAATTAAGAGGAGAAATTTAAAATTTTAATATATTTAATTATAAATCAATTATTTATACATTAATGAAATATTAATTTTTTATCATTTTACATGATTTGATTTTTATATATAAAAAATTTTTAACTTTATAATCAATCGAAATTAGATTCCCCTATGCTAAAAAAATGGATATTACTTTCACTACTTGTGATTGCAAACACATTATCTGTATCTTCTCAAGGAATTCAGGTTATTAACCAATTGTCAAAAGTAGAAATTGCCTTATTAGATTTTATCGCAAAAGACAGCAGCCATGACCTTTCTTTGAATTTTTTAAAGGAGGAATTTAGACTAGGCATCACAAAAAAACTATCCAATGGAACAAGCTTTATTAAAAGAAAAGGGAAAGTTTTTATACAAATATTGGGTAGTGGTAGGTTATATGAAATAACTAGAAAAAGCCAAGGGAATTACCAATTTACTCGAATAGATTCCACTATACATTTTGGTAGTAATTTTAGCGCATTAAATTGGATGTACAAGGACACCCTTTTTCAATTTGGAGGCACTGGCTTTTGGAAGGTAAGGGACTATATGAGTTATTTTAGTACCTATACCCATGAATGGGAGATTTACAATACTGTAAATACGGAATCCATCTCCCTAAGCGACAAGAATAGCATACTCTATTTTATGGATGAAAAATTAGGTAAGCTTTACCTTTCTAATTCAATTAAACAGCAAGATTTTCCAAAAACATTAACCATTAGTGACATTGATAGCTCTATCGCCTATGATTTTGCAAAGAGAAAATGGGAAAATTTAGGTGCACTCAATCCAACACTAAAAGAATTAATTAGAAAACAAGAAAGCCAACTTAACCCATTTGGCCCCTATTTAGTTTTTCATTCAGATCTTGAATTATATTGGTTAAACTTTTCAAATAATCGCTATGGTGCTTTTACTAACAGTAAACAAGCAGAATTTAGAGAAAAATATTTGAAACTATACAATAATAATCGTGGTTATGCTATTCAGTTTGTGCTTGGATCAAACTATTACTTAATTAAAATTACCAAAGAAGGCGTATTGAGTTTTGAAAGTCTCTCCCTGTCTTTAAAAGATATTAACGAAAAAGATGGTGCCAAAATTTATTCAAATGATCCCCTTGTACAAATTATGAAGGTATTGGAACCAGGAAAGCCAATTATTGGCAATGTATTGGTGATCATTTTCATCATTTTTATGTACAATTTCATTCAAAATAAAAAAAAGAAAAAAACAATACCAAGTGAAGTTCTAACAATACTGTATAAAAACTTTTACAGTGGAATAACTATTGTTGAAAAAGAATTGATTCAAACGATATTTCAATGCCAGATGAGCAATGAACAAATCTCCATTAAAATGATCAATAAAATAATTGGTGTACAACAAAAAGATATTCTCACGCAAAACAAAAGCAGAAGCGACCATTTCTTAAAAATCAACCAGAAATTTAATTTGGCAACTAGGTCAAAAGAATTACTGATTGTAAAAGAAAGAGAGGCTTCAGACAAAAGACAATATAATTATAGTATTAATCCCCAGTTTTTAAAACAAATTGAAGAATTGGTTTTAAACAACCAATAAGCTACAACCCCTTCTTGCACTTTGATCTAGCCTGCCTATTACTTCAAAACTTCCGTCAGGATACACCATTCCAATATCTTCTGTCGCAATAAATGCACAACTATTAGCATTGGCAAGGTCTATGATATGCAAGACTCCCCTGCCTGTTGCACTCAAGGCCGTTGGGTCTGATTCATCCGCGACTAATACTTTCATCCAGGGCGGGCAATTATAAATACCTTCTCCTTTTGAATAGGCTTGGCTTAATAATTCTGTCATGCCATATTCTGAATGGATATCTTGAATGCCAAATCCATTTGCTAAATAAGCATATAATGCAGATTTGGTTAATTCTTGCTTTCTTCCTTTCATACCACCAGTCTCCATTACTATTGTATGCTTCAATGATTGAGGATAGGCATCCACAAAATCCATTAAGGCATAACTAACTCCAATCAATAATGTTTTTTGTTGCTCTTTTTCCAAAGTAGCCAAAGTATGATTCAAGTTTTCAAAATCGTATAAATAAAATCCGCTTTTTGGATTTGCACTTGCTTGGATTAAATGATCTGTCATATACACCAAAGAGGAATGTTGTCGCTCTAAATAATTGGGCAATAAACCAAGTACACAATAATTTTTTGGTGCTCCATAAAATTGTTCAAAGCAATGCATGAAACTTTGTTCGTATACGCTAAGATCTTTTACACAATGTTTACTTACAATATCTTGGGTGGTGCCACTACTTTCAAAATAAAAACTTGGACATTCCGATCCGGTATAAATAGCATGCGTCTTAAAAAAATCAATGGGCAAGAATGGGATTTGCTCCAGACATTCTACCGTATCTAATTGCACTTTCATAGATCGAATCCACTCACTATACACTGCATTATTCGAAGCTTGATACGCCATGAGTGACAAGGCAGTGCGCAAGAAATTAGAGGGTGCCAAGTCCTTTAAATCCTCCATGTTCCAAGTTTCGCCATTCATACAAGCTAGGTTTGCTACAAATGTATTAATAAATACAGAATGTAGTATCTTGCAAGGGTTATAATTAAACAAACTATGGCAAAAGCAACAACAAAAAAAGCGAGTACAAATAAAGTAAGTACGAATAAAGTAAGTGGCTCTAAGAAAAAAGAGTTGATCAACCCAACTTCTTACAAATTTTTAAAAGCGTATATCAATAATCCTTCACCAGTAGGTTTTGAAACGAGTGGCCAAAAAATTTGGTTGAACTATTTGACGCAATATGT
The DNA here is from genome assembly GCA_040403925.1 of Sediminibacterium sp. Taxonomy (GTDB): domain Bacteria; phylum Bacteroidota; class Bacteroidia; order Chitinophagales; family Chitinophagaceae; genus Sediminibacterium. Next base: position 25,847 of record JBBAJV010000003.1, read on the forward strand.
AGACACCACTTTTACAGACCCCTATGGCACTGCAGTGGGTGTAATTAATCCTGATGCGCCATTTAAAGTGGTGATTGAGGCACATGCAGATGAAATTAGTTGGTTTGTAAATTATATCAACGAACAAGGTTTAATTCACCTTAAACGCAACGGCGGTGTAGATCATCAAATTGCACCTTCTATGCGTGTTTGGATTCATGGTAAAAAAGGACCGGTTAAAGCGGTGTTTGGATGGCCTGCTATCCACACAAGAATGAGCAATCCTGAACAAAAAGAACCACAACCTAAAGTAGAAAATTTGACTTTGGATTGCGGAGCTAGATCTAAAAAAGAAGTAGAGGCATTGGGGATTCATATTGGTGCAGTGGTTACTTATGAAGAAGGATTTGATGAATTAGCACATGACTTTATCATTGGAAGAGCTTTTGACAATAGAGTCGGTGGATTCATGATTGCCGAAGTGGCAAGAATGCTTTCAGAAAATAAAAAGAAATTACCATTTGGCTTATACATTGTGAATGCTGTTCAAGAAGAAATTGGATTAAGAGGTGCAGAGATGATTGCTAGAAGAATCAAACCCAATATTGCAATCGTAACGGACGTGACCCATGATACAAATACCCCAATGATTAATAAAGCAATCGAAGGGGATATTCAATGTGGTAAAGGCCCTTCATTGGCTTATGCGCCTGCTATCCACAATAAATTATTGGCCATTGTAGAAGCAACCGCTAAAAATAAAAAGATTCCTGTACAATTTAGAACACTTAGCAGAAGCACAGGCACCGATACAGATAGCTTTGCCTATGCCAATGATGGATGTCCTTCTGTTTTAATTTCTATACCGCTTAGATATATGCATACTACGGTAGAAATGATTCATAAAAAAGACATCGTAGACACCATCCAATTAATGTATGAAACGATTTTACAGTTGAGTCCTAAGACCAATTTGAATTATTTATAATGTCCCAATCCACTCCCATACATATTGCAGTCCTTGATCTATATGATGGCAGTGCAAATATGGGGATGGATTGCATCAGGGATATATTGGATGATTGGAGTAAAAAGCATTCCGTTGAAATCAAGACCACCGTATTTGATGTTAGGGTTAAAAATGAATTACCGGAGGATGGATTTGATGTATACATTTCATCAGGTGGACCTGGCTCTCCTATTGACACAGATGCACATGCATGGGATATGGCTTATTGCAATTGGTTAGAACGAATGCATGCGATAAAAAAACCAGTCCTTCTCATTTGCCACAGTTTTCAGTTAGCATGTAGACATTTTAAAATTGGAAAAGTTGGTTTAAGAAAATCAAAACAGCTTGGTATTCTTCCAATCCATCCAACAATAGCCCATTCTATTTTTGAACAATTACCAGATCCCTTTTTTGCAATGGAAAGTCGATTGTATCAAATTACCGAACCAAATGATGAAAAAATTGAATTGATGGGGGCAACCATCATCGCATTAGAAAAAATAAGACCTCAACTCCCCTATGAAAGGGCACTCATGGCTGTTGCATTTAGTGATACAATGGTTGGGGTTCAATTTCATCCAGAAGCAACTCAAGAAAGACTCCTTAACTACTTTAATACAGACAGTATTAAAACAACTGTTGTAAATGACTTTAGCGAGGACAAATGGAATCAAATCATGCTTTCCTTAGAGGACGATTCTAAAATCAAACATACTTGTAGTCAGTTTATTCCCAACTTCCTACAACAAATGTTGCAAGTATGATTCAAGCAATTAGAGAAGCATTTAACGCCCAATTTACACCAGAAAAGTACCAAGAATACCTTTCTATTTTAAATGCACCATTTCAAGATCAAATCCCCTTTAGAATTGCAGAAACGCCTGTATTTATTGATAAAAGTTTTAAAGATCAGTTATTAAACGCAGGCGATTACATTTGTGCTTTTATTACAGATCAAAATTTCTTAGCTAAGACAATTTATGCAATTCCAAAAGGATTCCATATTCCAGATGAAAAAGCTTTGCCTGAATGTGTCGTGATTGATTTTGCAATAGCCGAAGGACCGGGCGGAATAATCCAACCTCAATTGATTGAATTACAAGGTTTCCCTTCTTTATTTGCTTTTGAATTGTTTCAAGTACAAGCATTAGAAAAGTTGTATCATTTACCTAAAAACTTTTCTCCATTTTTAAATGGATATAACCAATCAAGCTACCTAGATTTTTTAAAGTCAATAATACTTGGTGACCAAGGGAAACATACCATTTTATTAGAGATCAAACCTTATGAACAAAAAACGAGGCATGACCTATTGCTGACCGAAGCTTGGTTGAATGTGCCGATTGTTTGTCTTTCAGAAATTTACTTAAAAGGAAAAACGCTTTGCTATCAAAAAAATGAGGTAGAATTTAAGATTGAACGCATATATAATCGCGTGGTGTATGATGAATTGATGCAACAAGCACCAATTTTTATACAACAATTCAAATTATTAGAACAAGCAGAAAATATAGAGTGGGTCAATCATCCAAATCATTTTTTTAGAATCAGTAAGTACCTACTCCCCTTACTTAGCCATCCAGCAATTCCAGAAGCGCATCTTTTATCTGATTGGATCAATAATCAAACAGTCGATAAACTTGATTTAGCAGCATCTATATGTAAACCCTTATTCTCTTTTGGAGGCCAAGGTGTGATGCTAGATCCAAGCACCGCATCCATCCATGCAATCATTGATCCAGAAAATTGGATCCTACAAAAAAAAGTAACTTATGCCGCTGTGATTGTAACACCTTCAGGACCTTCTAAAGCAGAAATTAGATTATTTTATTTCTGGGACAGGCAATTAAGTCGTTATGTGGCCACCAATAACTTAACTAGAATCAGCAAAGGAACAATGATAGGTGTGAGCTATAACGATACTGCCACCTGGATAGGTGGCAGTATCAGCTATTTTGAACAATAAATTATTTATTCAGAAATATTCATCATCTTGCCAAGTAAGCTATAGGCATTTTTTACAACTAGTGATTTCCCTACCCATGCCTTGGCATCCGTATTTTTAACAGAAACAAATTCTTTGTTGGATTGATTAATCTCTATCACAATGGCTTCAAAATCATTATTTGCACGCTGAATAAAAATATAATCTTTGCCTTGAAATCTTTGAACGGCTTCTGCTGGAATTAATACCGCCTCATTCGTCTCCACCACGATGTCTGCAGTTAAAAACATACCTGGTAATACATTTTTTGGTGTATTACCAAAATGACAATGCAATAAACCCGTTTTATCTTCATTGATGTTTTGTGAAACTGCTAATATCGTGACTGTATAATTTTTAGAAGGATCTTGTGTTAATGTGACTGTCCCCTTCATCCCTACTTTAAAATTTGCAATATCTTTTTCGTAAATAGTAATAGCAGCATGTATATCATTAGGATCCATTATTTCTAATAAAACATCAGAGGGAGTGACATATTTCCCTCTATTGATATTCACTTTTGTTATATACCCACTAATTGGTGCCGTCAATCTAACCAAACTAGACATATTCTCTGGTGTCAAATTTTCTGGCTGAATATTGATTAGTTTTAATTGTTCAGATAAAGCCCTCAGTTGAATATTAATTGCATTATAATCTGCTTGTATTTGTTGATAGGATTTTTTACTGACTGCTTCTTGATTTAATAATAATTTTTGTCGGTCAAGATCTTGTTGTAAATAATTCAACTTTGCCTTACTAGCTAAATAATTTTCCTGTAATTGAATGAATGCGGGATCTTTCACAGTTGCTAAAACAGCGCCTTTGTTTACAAAATTACCAGGTATTAAATTAATATCCTGTACATAACCTCCCAATGGCATACTAACAGACGCAATACCTGTTGGGGGTACATTAATGACTCCATTTAAATGCGCAGTGCCTTTCATCCTACCAAGTTCGATAGGAGCCAACACTAATTGCGCCAGCGTTGCTTGCTCTTTAGTTAAACTCACTTTATTAGAGGCTTCTATAACGACTTCTTTTTGAGTATCATTTTTTGGATCGCTACTGCAACTCAATAAAAATAGGGTAGAAACGATGATGCTATATCTAATTTTCATTGTATTCTTTTTTGAATAATTATTTTGATAAAAAATAATTAAGGGTGGATTGGTTTAGATTAAATAATTCAAGCGTTTCAAGTGCCTGCATTTTAATAGATTGAACTTGAGTCATCGAGTTAGACCATTCGATATAACTAATTTGACCTTCTTTAAATGATATATTAGCAATCATTGCGATTTTATTTGCATTAGGTAGCAAGTTTTTCTGAAAATGCTGGTACAAATCAATAGTTTGCTGATACTGATTCCATGCTTTTTGTATCTCCATCTCTAAATCAATACTAGCTTTTTGTATCTCCTTAGCAACCACATTTTCATTGGCCTGACTTGCCTTCACTTTTTGCTTTAAGCCCGATCTAAATAATGGTATATTTAGTCCAACGGTAACTGAATTAAATCTAGCTGGATCATTTGGAGTCATCCTAAAACTTTGGTTCGTATAGCCCATTGCAACTTGAGGCAAGACCTTAGATTTTGCTATATTGGTTTCTGCAGTCGCTGATTGTAATTTTTGTTTCCAAAACAAATTAAAAGGATGTGCAGCATCTAATGAAGTATCCATTAATTTAGGTTCAAAGTTTAAAACTTCCTCTGGCAAGATCATGGTTGAATCTTGTAGTAAAATAGCAATCTGTTTTTGTAACCCATGCTGTTCATTTTGATGCTTTATCATTAACTGCTGATGCATACTTACCCAGTTCTGCATATTAATTTGTTCTAATCCATTGTCTTGTCCAGCTTTAAATCTTGCATCCACCGTAGCCAATTGTTTATGATAGATAGTATCCAGTTGGCTTAATAAGCCTCCCTTTGCTACTTGAAACTGCAATTGTATATATAATTGCTCAACAGCATATTGGATATAATTTTGATCTAATATAATTTGATAATCATAGGTCTCACTAATGGATTGATACAATTTTTTTTGAGCTTGATACACCTTTGGCAAATCAAATACTTGCTCTGCAGCATATTTTGAATCATTCAATCCACTATTTACTTTTCCTAATTCACCTCTTAAAGATAATCTTGCTGGATCAAAACTTGATTTTGTAAGTACATTGTAATAGGCTTGTTGAGCTACAGTTATTTTTAATGTTGGCGACACCAGCTTAGCCTGTTCAATCACTTTTACTAACGGCCTTTTTACAGTCAATTGCTGCGCTTGTAAGCCAGTGACATTCAATCCAATCATACATAGTATAATGGCCATTGTAGATTGACCCAATCTTTTCTTTTCAAATAATTGATAAAAGATAGGTAATACAAATAAAGTCAATAAAGTTGCTGATAACAATCCACCAATAACGACTGTTGCTAAAGGTTTTTGAACTTCGGCTCCAGCTCCACTGCTTATTGCCATAGGAATAAAACCTAAAGAAGCAACCGCTGCAGTAATTAAAATGGGCCTTAATCTTGTTTTAGTTGCAGTGGCAATGATGTCAAAAATTGTTCTACTAGGTTCCATAGCTAATTTATTCATCTCTGTTAACAATACAATACCGTTCAATACAGCTACCCCAAACAAGGCAATAAAGCCAACGCCTGCAGATATACTAAAAGGCATCCCCCTAATCCATAATGCAAATACACCGCCAATGGCAGAAAAAGGAATTGCCGAGAAAATCAATAAACAATGTTTGATATTTTTAAATGCAAAAAACAACATCACTAAAATTAATAATAAAGCAACAGGTACTGCAATTTGTAAACGACTAACTGCATGTTCTAAATTTTCAAATTGTCCACCATAAACGACATAATATCCTGGAGGAAATTGAATAGTTTTTTTAACCTTCTCTTGCACCTCGGTCACGACCGTCTTCACATCTTTTCCTCTTACATTGAACCCTACTACAATTCGTCTTGCCGCGTCTTCTCTTTGTATTTGATAAGGGCCCTCTTCAATCTTCACTTCTGCAAGCTCATACAATGGAACTTGTTTGCCATTCCCAACTGTTACCATTAAATTTTTGATTTGTTGCCAGTCCTTCTTTTGTGAGGTATTCAATCGCACTACTAAGTCAAATCTTCTATCGCCTTCAAACACTTTACCCGCTATGCCACCTGCATAGGCCGACTGAATGACCTGATTGACTTCTTTAATATTTGCACCATAATTTGCAATTGCGGTACGATTAAAATGCACCACCACTTGAGATATACCAGTTACAGTTTCTGTATAAAGGTCTTTAGCACCTTCCACATCATTGATCAAATTGCCCATTAAAGCCGCATACTTTGCAAGGCTATCCAAGTTTTCTCCAAATATTTTACATGAAACATCCTGTCTTGAACCTGTCATCAATTCATTAAATCGCATTTGAACAGGATATTGAAAGCCAGAGGTAATACCAGGCACTTGAGACATCACTTTACCCATTGTATCTGCTAATTCATCGAATGTTTTTGCTGAGACCCAGTCTTTTTTATCTTTTAAAATAATGATTAAATCAGACGCATCCATCGTCATTGGATCTGTTGGGATTTCTCCAGCTCCAATTTTAGTGACTATTTTTTCTACCTCAGGGAAACGGTCAATTAATAATTTTGAAGCCTTTTGTGTAGCATCTAATGTAGTATTAATAGAACCTCCACTCAAAACCCTTGTTTCTACTGCAAAATCTCCTTCTTCTAACTTTGGAATAAACTCCCCGCCCAGGCTATTTAATAAAAATAAAGCACCAATAAAAAGCGCAATGGTTAAACCAATAATTTGCTTTGGTATTCCCAATGCCTTTTTCAATAATGGTTCATAGAATGCTTCTAATTTTTGCATGAACTTATCCGTCCATGTTTCTTTTTGCACTCTATTTCTGTTCAATACCCATGCACTCATCATAGGAACATAAGTGATAGACAATATAAATGCACCAATTAATGCAAAGGAAACAGTCTGTGCCATTGGTTTAAACATCTTACCTTCTATACCTGATAAGGATAAAATTGGCAGATAGACAATCAAAATAATGATTTGTCCAAAAGCAGCAGCACCCATCATCTTATTAGAGACTTGACCCACAATCGTATTCATCTCGGCTTTATCCAATTGATTGTGCCCCTCTTTTTTAGAACTATGGTATAATTGATGTAAGACAGCTTCTACAATGATTACCGCCCCATCCACCAGTAATCCAAAATCTAATGCACCTAGACTCATTAAATTTCCACTCACGCCAAAAAGATGCATCAATATAAAAGCAAATAACATAGATAATGGAATCACAGATGCCACCACTAAACCGGCTCTTAGATTTCCTAAGAATAAAATTAAAATGAAAATAACAATCAATGCCCCTTCTAATAAATTTTTAGCGACGGTACCAATGGCATTATCCACCATTTTTGTTCGGTCTAAAAAGGGCTCAATGACAACTCCTTCTGGCATGGTCTGCTGAATGGTGGCAATCTTAGTTTTAATATCCCTAATGACTTGCTTACTATTTTCCCCTTTCAGCATCATAACGATTGCACCTGCAACTTCACCATCCGCATTGTAGCCTGTTGCGCCAAATCTAGTCGCTTCCCCTAATTTAACTTCTGCCAGATCCCTAATTAATAAGGGCATCCCATTTGATAAAGTCTTGACAGGAATACTTGAAATCTGATCCATGCTATCCACCATCCCTTCAGTTCTAATAAATAATACATTTGGTCCATGTTCAATATAAGCACCACCTGTATTTTCATTGTTGTCATTTAAGGCAGTATAAATATCATTCACTGATAAGTCATATTGCTTTAATAACTCAGGATTCACACTTACTTCAAATTGTTTCACTGCTCCTCCAAAACTACTCACATCCGCCACACCAGGTGTACCCAATAATTGTTTACGAACAATCCAATCTTGCATTGTTCTTAATTCCGTTAAACTGTACTTTCCTTCATACCCTTTCTTGGGCCTGACTACATATTGATAAATTTCACCCAAGCCCGTTGTTAAAGGACCAAGTTCTGGAATCCCCATGCCCTCGGGCATTTGAGATTTTACAGTAATCAATCGTTCAGAAACCTGTTGTCTGGCCCAATAAATATCGATATCATCTTTGAATACTAAGGTCACTAAACTCAATCCAAATCTTGAAAAACTGCGCTGCTCAATCATGCCAGGAATATTTCGGGTAGCTTGCTCGATTGGCACAGTAATCAAACGCTCCACATCAGGCGCACCTGCACTTGGAACAGATGTGATGATCAGTACTTGATTATTGGTAATATCAGGTACAGCATCAATAGGTAATTTAGAAATAGAATAAACCCCTCCTAAAATCAAGGCAAAGAGCCCTAAAAGAATGAGAAGTTTATTCTTTATAGAGAATAGTATAATTTTTGATAGCATAATGAAAGTTCTTGCTCAACAAAATGAATGGATATGAATCTTCTAAAGTTAATCATAAAAGTTTAACCTAATCATATGGAGTCTATTCATATACTAAGCTTTGAACACTAAATCCAGCATCAGCCACCGCAGATTTAATTTGATCAATTACCACAGTCTTGCCTGATTTAAAAGTAAGGACAAATTTAGACAGCTCAATATCTACCTTCACTTCCTCCACAAAATCTAATTTAGTCAATGCTTTAAAAATTGCTTTCGAACACATAGAACAGGTTAAGCCCGAGGCCACAAGAGATACTTTCTTGATCACTGTATCTTGCTTAACCTCACGCTCATATTTACAACATTCATGTAAAGCATCGTAAGTTGCTTTGGTAGCTGTCTTATGTTCGGTGTCATACCCAACAGCAGCAATGGCCGTTTCGATTTTGTCTAAATTGGTTTTATCATCAAACATCAATGTCAATAACTTGGCATCCATATCCCAATTGGCAGTGGCTGCGCCTGCTGTTTTAGCAGCTTTTTCGATACTTGATTTACACATGCCACAATTTCCAGACACTTTTAATTTAGTAGCTGTTTGCGCATTGGCAGAGAATATTGTGGCCATCATAAAGCCACTTAATAGGATTAATTTTTTCATACAATAATTTTAATTTTTAAAATACTAGAAATACAAATAGAATGGATACAGCAATATTTAATTTGCATGCTCCATTAGAGTCAATTATATTAAAATCAAATTAAATAAAGACAATCTAAGGCATAGATTGGCGGACCTGTAAAAAGCAATCCTTTTTTGGAATGTACTTTTGCTTTAGCTTTTAGTTCAAAAACTAGAGCAACAGCTACAAGCGTATAAAATTCGGATGGATGAGTTGCTAGTAATAAAGGTTGTTTTGCAGTTGTAAGTTCATTGAACTGGTGCAAGTCTTGCTTTTTGACAAAAGTTGTTTTTTCTGCACAACAAGTATCTTTTGTAGTGGACTTATTTTTAGTAGCCTTACCGCAAATACATTTTTGAACTTTGCCTGCACATAGATGTGCTTTTACAGTTGCTCCAATACTGGAAAAACTATACACAAATAAAAGTAGGATGGTCAAAATTTGCTTCACCATACAAAGGTAGCATTAATTGATAAAATTCCACCAAATTCCAACTCTTAGCCAAGTACCTGTGCTTGGATAATTTGGTGCAGTAAAATTATAGCGTGTACCTAATTGATTACTAGTGGCTAACAAGGTATTTAGCTGTTCCATGCGTACAAATCCTTTAAACCTTTTGATCCTGAAATTTAAAAAGGCATTGGCAATAGGTCTATTACTAGCTGTAAACTGATCTTGGAGGTAGAACTGTCCACTCAATGGCATATAGCCGTCTTGCTGAAAAGAGGAATGATAAATGAGTTCTAAGCCCGTTGAAAGGAATAAATTTTTAAAGAAATTACCTTCAAAAGCAAGACGCTGTCTGGTGAAAATAACAGGCAGATGCAAGGGCGCATTGGGATCTACTAACTGCAAATTTAGTTCATTGTACCAATTCCAATGACGACTTAGTTTTACTTGATTAGACACAGTGCCCTTCACATAACTTAAAACTTTATCATAAACCATTGGCTGAAATCCTGAACCAAAATATTGAAAATTCTGAATGAGTTTGTATTGAAATGAAGCAGTTATACCAGAACTTTTTTGATTCCACAAAGCGCCTAGTTCAATGATGTTTTCTTTATCAATAGTGGCTATTTTCAAAATCGGGAATGCAGTAATGCCAAGCCGATTAAAGGAAGGCGTACGATTGGAATTTTGCACCCACAATGCCAATTGATCTCCTTTTTTATTGATTAAGCTGCTCAAAGAAAACTGTGCTTCGTAATCTCCCGCGTGATAGCCACTTAAAAATAATTTTCCAGACGCTTGAATGTCCCAACGAAGATTCTTGGTTTTATTTTTATACACACCAAGTCCATAGATATCATTATTGGACCATTTTAGCAAGGTGTCTTTAAAATTTAATTGCTGGTATCCAAGTCCAACTTGTAAGAATTGATTGGGATTTGTTTTTTCAGGAAAAGAAACTAAGCTAAATTCATTGGTGAATCTTTTCCAATTATCCTGAAACAACATAGTGTTTCCAACTGGTAATTTGTAATTAAAATATTGTTCATAATTTAGTTTTGAGGAATTGGCATCCCCAAAAATAAATTGATTGGTTTGGTATTTTATTTCATTCTGGAATCTGAGTCTAGGATAAAACAAATAAGTGGTCACTGAGTCTTTAACAAGGGAGTCCTTTTGTCCTATATCATAGGTCTGCTTCCACACAAAACTTTGCTCCTTATAAGTTGAACCTGTTGCAATATTGGTATTAAATGGATTTCTAAATGATGCACCACTTATTCCCAACCTTGTTTCTAGCTCATATGGATTGTTCAAGGAAAGACTATCAATTAAAGCACTGTTGACTAATCCCCCATTTTCGGATGAAGCAGATTTATTAGATAACATCACCCAATAAGAGGCATAACGCTTTCGCTTTGATTGATAATTGGCAGTCATGCGCATATTATTCAAATTCGCATGTTGATTTTTTAAATTTCCTGGGGCATTGCTGAATCGATAAGCAAAAGAATAATTGAATTGCTTTGTTTTATTTTGAGTATGCAATATTTCAATTAACTGCTCTCCTTTTCCTCCCAACAAATAACCCAATTCGGTATAAGGTTTCGTAGTTTGATAAAACGGAGTTTGCTCCAAAGTATAATTGTAGATTTCATAGGCCCTAAAACCTGCATCCCATCCACCTCTCTGCAAAGGATTAAATAAATAGGATCTGCTAGCATTCCCTAAATTTCCTAAATGATAATTACTATAAGGCAGGATGAATTTTGAAAAGAAATCATTTACACTTGTATCCATATTCTGAATGGTCAAGCTATTATAAAATCTATAAAAAATCGAAATCGAATCCTCTGCCTTGTCTCTTTTTTGTAAGGAGTCAGTTGCTCCACCACCACCCCCAAATGAATTAAAGCGCATATTCTGTGCACTCAACTGTCCAATTGATAGACAAATTGTAAAACACCAGATGAATAAAATACGCTTAGTCCTCATGTTAGATATTATGATAGTGCTATGAGAAAATAAAAGCCTTAAGCGGCAATTTCTTTTACCAATGCACTGAAAATTAAAGTTAATAAAGGCTCAGCTGCATTTGCAGCCGCCAATACTTCCTCGTGGGTGATCACATTGTTATCTTCTCTAATACCTAAATCGGTCACCACACTCATTGCAAAAACTTTCATACCGCAATGCACTGCTGCAATATTTTCTTGTACTGTACTCATGCCCACCACATCTCCACCAGATATTTTGATCAATTGATACTCTGCTCTTGTTTCAAATGTTGGACCTGTCACCCCTACATAGACTCCTTCGTGCACTTTAATTTGATGTTCAGCAGCTATTCGTTTTGCTTTGTCGATAAATGCATTGGCATAAGGCTCACTCATGTCTGGGAAGCGTGTACCCAATGCATTCTCATTTTTACCCAATAAAGGATTGGGTGTAAAAAAACTAATATGGTCTTTGATGATCATTAAATTACCCACTTGATATTCCTTGTTGACGCCACCTGCAGCATTGGATAATAACAAATTTTCGACTCCTAATAATTTCAATACGCGAATTGGGAAAACAACTTGTTCTGCAGTATAGCCTTCGTAAAAATGAAAACGGCCTTCCATGACCCAAACTTTTTTGCCATTCAATGTGCCCAAAATCAATCTTCCCTTATGTCCTTCAACGGTGCTCACAGGAAAATTTGGAATTTCACTATAGGGTATGCTAAATTCAGCTTCAATCACACTTGATAAATTACCCAATCCACTACCTAAGATGATAGCAGTATTTGCTTTTGTACTAATTTTTGACTGTATAAATCCTGCAGTTGCTTCTAGCTGTTGCATTAATGGAGACATAAAAAGGCCTTTATTGAGCCACAAATATAACAACAGGAAGGGATTATAAAGCAAGATTCTAGGCCTTTGATGGGCGTGTATCATGTTTTAATACCCAATAAGCAATAATGGCACTTAAAAGCATAAAAAAGGCGCCTAATAAAAAAGCAGCACCTGGAAAGTAGATATGACTAGGGTCGTTTTTAATGGAGAAATAGGAGGTTAATCCTATCATCATGGACGGACCAAAGATGGTGGTTAAACTATTTAATCCTGTTAACGATCCCTGCAATTCTCCTTGTTCATTTTTAGGAACATGTGCTGAAATTAAAGCTTGCAAAGCAGGTCCTGAAATTCCCCCCAAACAATAAGGCACTAAAAATAAAAACATCATCCATCCTTGTGTTGCAAAAGCAAATAAAGTTAAACCAATAGCATACAATGCAATTCCAATATAGACACTTTTTTCATTTCCTAATCTAGGATTGACTACTCTAATGAGTAAGCCTTGCACCAAACTAACCAATACCCCCACCACAGCCAATGAAATACCAATCATCTTGGGTGTCCATCCAAATTTATTAATATTGGCAAAACTCCAATTACTTTGCACAGCATGTGCAGCTAAATAAATTAATAGTAATGAGAGAATTAATCCAAGTACTGCTGGGTATTTTTTAAATTTTAATAATGATGCAATTGGGTTGGCTTTTTTAAAATCAATGGCGCGACGATGTTCCATATCTAAGGACTCTGGCAAAACAAAATAACCATACAATGCATTCACCAAGGCCAATCCAGCGGCTACTAAAAATGGAATTCTTGTACCCAACTCCCCTAGCAAACCTCCTAACATAGGACCAATAATAAAACCAAGACCAAAAGCAGCTCCAATCATACCAAAATTTTGTGCCCTGTTTTTTTCATTACTAATATCAGCCATATAAGCGGAAGCAGTAGTAATACTAGCTCCCGTAATACCTGAAATCATTCTTCCTAAAAATAACCACCCAATGGTTGGCGCAAAAGCTAAAAAAATATAATCTAAACCAAAGCCAAGCAAGGAAAAAAGTAAAACCGGTCTGCGACCATATCGATCACTTAAACTTCCTAATATGGGCGCAAAAATAAATTGCATGAGCCCATATATCAATGTTAAAAATATTGCAGGTTTTGAAATAGCACTTATATCCGTTCGATCAGTTACATGCATTAACTGCTGTAATAATTGAGGCAAAACGGGAATAATAATACCAAATCCAATAATATCAATTAAAACGGTGATAAATATAAAACCAACTGCTGCCTTCTTAGTGTTTGCCATAAAATAAATTGACGGATAGCTCAAATTTGTCTATCCGTCAAATATACATGTACAATTCAATACTTCAAAAAACCTTCCTTAAGTAGCATAGGCCTGAGACTTTTGAAAAAAGAGCAATAAACTCAGTCATTGCTTGTATTTTCTGCTAATTTTACATGCGATGACGAAAAGCAGTAATATGGCACAAAAAAGAAATTTATGCTTAACTAAAATGAACATTCTGTGAATCAATTTAGGCATACACAACTCATCAAAGAGCTAGCCCTACAGCATGGATTTGATTTCTGTGGGATTGCTGAAGCCAAAGAATTAACCGAAGATGCATTTAGATTAGAGCATTGGTTGGCAAAAGGTTTTCATGGGGATATGCAATACATGGAAAAACATTTTGACTTAAGAATCAATCCAAAAAAATTAGTGCCTGGTGCAAAGTCTGTGATTACTTTTTTAAAAAATTACTCCCCAGAACAGGAACAACCCATCGGCTTTCCAAAAATTGCTAAATATGCCTACGGCCAAGATTACCATGAAGTCATTAAGCTCGCATTAAATCAAATGCTAGATACACTAAGACAAAAAATTGGACCAATCGAAGGTAGAGGTTTTGTAGACTCTGCTCCAGTCTTAGAGCGTTCATGGGCTTGGCTTTCAGGTGCTGGATGGATTGGCAAAAATGGCAACTTAATCCAACCTAAAAAAGGTTCCTTCTTTTTTATTGCAAGTTTAATTGTAGATCTTGAATGCGTCTATGACCAACCCATTGCAAAAGATTATTGTGGTACTTGCACTAAATGTATCGATGCCTGTCCTACACAAGCCATCTTACCTAACAAAACAATTGAAGCCAATCATTGCATTAGTTACTACACTATTGAATTGAAAAAACAAACCATTGAAACGGGTTCTGATAGAGGGTATCAAGACTGGGCATTTGGCTGCGATATTTGTCAGGATGTATGTCCTTGGAATCGATTCAGTCATCCGCATCAAGAATCAAAATTCAAACCGATTGAAAGCTTATTATCGATGTCCAAAGATGCTTGGCTCGAAATGGAAGAAACTAGTTTTAAAGCAAGATTTAAACAATCTCCTTTATTAAGATCAAAATTGAGTGGGATCAAAAGAAATATCGAATACCTAAAAGACCAAGATCAATAAAAAAGAGGTGTTTATTTTATTTCTGAACTGTTCGATACAATACAAGCTGTCAAATGCTGTAATTCTTCTTCCATCTTAGCACCTAAGACCTTCTCATTAAGTAAAGTCTGGAATTTTTCCCAAGGATACCAATTGACGTGTTGCTCAAAAGACCAGTGAATGACATAAGTGCCCTCTTTTAAAGGCAGCCATTCTATTTGAACCTGATAAGGCGCTTGTCCTGTCGCTTCCCAATTTAAAAGAATAGTGCTATCTGTGCTTGACAGCATTTGAATTGTTTGTGAGCCTACACTGACTGTGCTATCTTTCACATTAATAGCTTGATCTTTCCAATCACTCATCCATCCTTTCCATGCTGTTAAATCTTTCACGCAATGTTGAATTTGCATTTTAGACGCATTGACTTCTACCGCCCTTGATGTAATGACCATGGAAGGAAATAAGCTAGCAATAGCAGTGATTAAGATGCTAATGACTAACACACTTATTAAAGTAAAACGAATCAGTTTCATTTTATTCCCATTTAAAAATTTTATATGCAGCAGCATACACAATGACAATCCAAACTAGCAGAATGGCAATTTCATTACTAACCGAAAATAAATTTGCGCCCTCAAATGCAATTTCACGCATGGCATTGTTAAAATGCGTTAATGGTAAAATATTGCAAAAAGGTTGTAGCCATTTAGGAAAGGAATCGATAGAGAAAAATGTACCAGCTAGTAAAAATTGAGGTAAGGTAATTAAATTGGCAAATGGAGGAATGGTACTTTCATTTTTTGCCACACCACTCACAATAAAACCAAAGCCCATAAATAAAATCAAGGCAATGAAACTAAGTGCCATGATATTCAAGAAAGTGATGAATCCATGGACAAGCGTGAAATTGAATGCAAAATGGCCTATCCCAATAATGATCACCGCAGTCATCAATTGAAAAATAACCCTACTTAAAGCTTCGCCTAAAATGATATACAAACGTCTAATAGGTGTGGCATAAAATCTTTTTAAAACCAGTTGTTGTCTTAAATTAAAAAACAAAAATGCGACGCCAAAAACACCTGCACTTAATAAGGAAAATCCAAGTTGTCCAGGTAAAATAAAATCTATTGTACGATAAGTTCTGCCTGGTACTTCAATGACTTCGTTTTTCACCATAGCAATCGTTGGCGCATCTTTAAATTGATCGGCATTGATATTTGCAATCACTGCATTTAAGATGGATTTAATCAACTGAATATTTTGCGGATTGGCAGCAGCCGAACTCGTTAATTGAATTTGATAAGGCTGACTAGGATTTTGAGTAGGCTGAATATCAATCAATGCTGTAATTCTGCCTTTAGCTAGTTCTGCATTCACTGTTGCCTGATCGGCTTCTACAAATTTCAAGCCTGCTAAGGACTTTACTTTTTCATACACCAAATTAGTGGTATCTGCATTTGGGGCGAGTGCCACTTTTACATTGATATTTCCACCACTACTTAAAAAGCCAAATACTAAAATGAATATCAGCGGGAATAGAATACTAAAAACAACCGCAGATGGGCTTCTCAAGATGGAGCGCAAGCTTGCTTTTGTAATAGCAAACATCGCTTTAATTTGACTATATGAACGCATGGATACTAGGGCTGTTTAACCACAAAGATAGGCATTCGTGCTTGAGGAGCGCCTACCATTTGCTGCACTGTCTTCAAATGTTGTAAAATCTGCCATTGGCTTGCACCAATTTCAGATTCAATTGACTTTACTTTAACAAAGTCTTTATAGTCTTCAATTAAATCTTCGATAAATGATTTTGATTCTGGATATTGTTTAACGCTATAGCCTTTTAGTTTTGCCATTTTAGCAGCAGACGCAAGGGCGTCATTTAAAGTGCCAATTCGATCCACTAATCCTACATTAATTGCATCCGAACCCAACCAAACTCGACCTTGTGCAATTGAATCAACAGACTCCATTGATTTTTTCCTGCCTTTTGCCACCCTCAATTTAAAAGTATTATAAATACTATCCACGCCAGATTGCATCATTTTTTGCTCCATGGTATTGAGGGGTCTTGTGGATGTTGGCGCATCGGCATAAGGCGCAGTTTTAACACCATCAAAAGTCACACCTAATTTATTTTTCATGAAGCCCGAAATATTTGGAACGACAGAAAATACCCCTATTGAACCAGTTATGGTATTCGCATCTGCATAAATAGAATCAGCACCACATGCAATATAATATCCTCCTGATGCAGCGACATCTCCCATACTTACAATCACTGGTATCTTCCCTTTAATCAATTCAATTTCTCTCCAGATAATATCACTCGCTAGGGCGCTTCCTCCAGGAGAATTCACTCTTAAGACCAATGCATCTATAGATGCGTCTGCTCTAATTTTTTGGAGCATCATTCTAAAATCATCACTTGCAATAGACCCTTTCACGCCTTTGCCCATCACAATATCTCCATCTGCATACACCACTGCAATTTTACCAGCACCAGTCCCTCTTAGCGGAACAGACTTGGCATATTCTTTGATTGAAACAAATGGAATGTCATTTTCTTTTACCCCTTTTAATTTTTTTGCAATTGTTTTCTTCAATTGGTCATCATAAATTAATCCATCCACCAATCCATTCGACAAGGCATCTTGTGCTGATTGAATTTTTGCCTCGTTGGCCATTGCTTTCAATTTATCAGGTGCAATTTGTCTCGAAGTAGCAACTACATCAATAAAATGATCGTATAAACCATTCAACCATATCCCCGTTTGCAGCTTATTGGCATCCGACATTTTGGTATACCTAAAAGACTCTGTGGCACTTTTGAATTTACCTGCATAAAACACTTGCATCTCTACATCCAATTTATCCAACATCCCTTTTAAGAAAACCGTCTCTAATGAAAACCCACTGAACTCCAATCCCCCTTGTGGATGCGTATAAATTTGATTGGCCACGTTACCTACCCAGTAACCTTTTTGAGAAATCGTTTCGCCGTATGCAAAAATAAATTTGTTGCTTTTTTTAAATTCTACCAAGGCTTTTCTAAGTTCCTCTGAACTTGCGTACCCATTTGAATTTTGTTGACATTTTATGTAGATGCCTTTAATATTTGAATCTTTTTTAGCCTGCTGAATCAATCCAATCACAGTTGTTAAGCTTGGCACTTTCCCAGAACCTTGATTCAATAATTCTGTAAAAGGATCTGACACTTCTTTTTCTGTGAAATTATCTGCTAGGTCAATCACTAAAACTGCATTGGATGCAATAGCCTCCGGTTCATCAGAAGAAACAGCCGCGCCCAATCCAAATAATAGCATTACACCTACAATTGAAAAAACAAATAATGCAAGGATTGCAGCGAAAAATGAGGTAAAGAAGCTTTTCATAAAAAAAATTGATTTAAAAGAAATCTAAAATAGCAGCAAAAAAATAAAGATTGCTTTGTAAAATTATGGATATTTGCGTTCATTTTCAGCATACTTCTATGAACCACATCTACCTAATGATAGGCGGCAATATAGGGAACCGTTTGGTCAACTTAGAAAATGCTCGAAAAAGCATTGAACAAAGATGTGGCCCCATTCAAAAGCAATCCTCCATCTTTGAAACCGAGGCTTGGGGATTTAAAGATCAGCCAGCATTTTATAACCAAGCCTTATGCATCGAAACTGCATTGAGTCCACAAGAATTAATGACCAAGCTTTTAGAGATTGAGGTAGCCATGGGTCGTGAAAGATTGATTCCCCTTGGGCCTAGGACCATTGATTTAGATATCATTTATTATAACCAAACAATCATTGAAGCACCTAGTTTGATTATTCCCCACCCTAGACTAGCATTACGCAACTTTGTATTAGCGCCATTGGTGGAGATAGCCCCTGATTTTGTGCATCCGATCCTTCATAAAACGAATTCAGCACTCTACAAAGCCTCCAAAGATGCCTCTGTTGTGCATAAAAAAACCGATCTGTAAAGGATCCAAAACTTATCTTTGACCGCAAGCATTAGAAGCATTATGAAGCATCATTTTATAGCAATTGAGGGGAATATTGGTGCAGGAAAGACCACGCTGACTCAATTACTCGCCCAACATTATAATGCAAAACTGGTTTTAGAGGAATTTGCGGACAATCCATTTTTGAGTAAATTCTACGAGAACCCAAAACAATATGCCTTCCCATTGGAACTGTTCTTTTTAGCAGAACGATTCAAGCAACAACAAGAGATGGTGAAGACCAATGACCTGTTTCAAGATGTAACCGTATCGGATTATATTTTTACAAAATGTTTGCTCTTTGCTAAGGTGAATTTGCCTGAGGAAGAATTTAGATTGTACCAAAAAATGTTTGACGTTTTTGTACCACAATTGACCCAG
Source organism: Sediminibacterium sp. (assembly GCA_040403925.1). Lineage (GTDB taxonomy): Bacteria > Bacteroidota > Bacteroidia > Chitinophagales > Chitinophagaceae > Sediminibacterium. Next base: position 45,101 of record JBBAJV010000003.1, read on the forward strand.
CCGGATATACTGATTTTTTTACATGCCCCTGTCAATAAATTACAAGGGAATATTAAAAAAAGGAATCGAAAATTCGAACAATCCATCCCCGACGAATACTTATTTAAATTACAAGAGACTTATACCAGCTATATCAAACAACATCATATCAAAACTATTTTTGTTGACGCCAGTAATGCAGATTTCTTGTACAATGAAAAGCATTTTAAAGTCATCACTGACGCACTAGACAAAGACCTAGAAGATGGCCAACATTATTTTACACTTCCCTAACCACACCCTATCAAAATAGTTATGGAACAAAATGCACCACAATTAACCAAAGATCCATTTGCCGCGTTAAGGATAGCTGAGTTTAGGAATTTAATGATTGGGCGTTTTTTGTTTATCATGGGACTAAGGATGATGGGTACATTGGTAGGCTGGTGGATTTATGAATTGACCAACGAGCCCTTTGCCATTGGATTGATTGGTTTAGCAGAAGTCATTCCTGCAGTATCTCTTGCTTTATACGCTGGCCATGTGATTGATAAAAGTGAGAAAAGAAAAATTATTTTAACAGGCGTTTCGTTTTATTTTCTTTGCGCCATTAGTTTATTGCTATTGTCCTCCTCCTATGGTAAAGCACAACTAGGCAACCTACAAATTGCCATCGGCATCTATTTTGTCATTTTTTGTACAGGCATCATACGTTCATTTACTGGTCCGGGTTTTGGTACTTTGGTGGGTGAAATTGTTCCTAAAAATTTATTACAAAATGCGACTACATGGAGTCAAGGCATGTGGTTGAGCGCCTCCGTAGTTGGGCATGCAAGTGTAGGTTTTATGATTGCAGGTTTTGGTATTCATGGTTCTTTAATCCTTGTGGTAGCTTTGGTTTCGATAGGCTTTTTCTTTATTCAAAAAATTAGTGCAAGACCTCCACACCCCACTGTAGTAGAACAAAAACCTTTAGAAAGTGTGAAAGAAGGATTACGTTTTGTGTTAAATAGTAAAGAATTGTTAGGCGCACTGTCATTGGACTTATTTGCTGTACTTTTTGGTGGTGCAGTCGCGATGGTGCCCGTTTTTGCAAGAGATATTTTAAAGGTAGGACCTATCGGTTTTGGCTGGCTCAATGCAGCAACTGATATTGGTGCGATGCTTATTATCGTGCTCATTACTATTTTCCCAGTAGAGAAAAAACAAGGTAAAAAATTATTACTTACAGTCGCTGGCTTTGGTGTCTGTATTATTGTTTTTGCGGTTTCGAAAATATTTTGGATCTCATTTGCAGCATTGATGATGAGTGGTATTTTAGATGGATTTAGCATGATCGTTCGAGGCACCATTGTTCAACTCAAAACACCTAGCCATATGCGTGGCAGGGTGATGTCAGTGAATTCAATGTTCATCAATAGCAGTAACGAATTAGGGCAATTTGAAAGTGGATTGGCAGCAAGAGCAATGGGTGTGATTCCTTCTGTGATATTTGGAGGCGTAATGACTATTTTAGTGGTGATCACCACTTGGTTCAAAGCACCAAAATTAAAAGAAATGGAATATTAATTATTTCGCAATCAATGCATTCATGACATCATGCACGATAGGACAGAATTCTGCATTTTTCATTGTAATTGGAATGCGTTTGAAAAAAACATCTTCATCTGTATAAGGAAACCTTTGACAATCTGTTGGGCGATGATCATAAATACCACAAGCATTGTCACTGCCTAAAAAAGGACAAGGTCTTGTTTTAGAAACATAGTCACCTTCTTCATCCATACTTAAATACTGATCAATAAAGGCAGTCTCTTTCATGCCCATGTATTTACTGATTCTTTTAATGTCGGGCATTTTGAATCTTGGAGAATAATTTTTACAACATCTTGCACAATCTAAACAATTGATTTTCTCAAATGCAGCCTCGTGCAAATCTGGCAATTGCTTTAAAATAACACGCTTATCCACCCTTTTAAGAAAGTTCTGGAATTTTTTGAGCTGCTCAGGGGCGGGCGTATCGAATAAGTGTTCAGTATTTGGTTGCATAATTGATAACAAAAGTAAACTATTTAGGCCTCATCCACAAGCTTTCCCCATTCGAGCAAATTTAGCGACCAAACCCTTTTTAAGGCAGTGCTAAAAGCCTATCTTTGTGCCAATTTTTAACCTTCTCAATTCCGTCGAAATGAATCAAAGTGGCGCAGAATTTATCCAAAGGCATATTGGCCCAAATCCAGTAGATAGTGCAAAAATGTTGAAGGCAGTTGGAGTGGATACTTTAGCAGCATTAATAGACAAAATTGTACCCGCAAATATTCGTTCAAAAAAACCAATGGAGATTCCTGAGGGATTGACAGAATTTGAAATGTTACAATCCCTTAAAGTAATTGGCGATAAAAATATTGTTGCGAAAAATTTTATCGGACAAGGTTACTATGGCACTATCACACCTTCTGTGATCCTAAGAAATATATTTGAAAACCCAGGTTGGTATACGCAATACACCCCATATCAAGCAGAAATTGCACAAGGACGTTTAGAAAGTTTATTGAACTTCCAAACTATGATTTCCGATTTGACTGGAATGGATATTGCAAACGCATCTTTATTAGACGAAGCTACTGCAGCTGCAGAAGCGATGGCGATGATCTTTAACCATATCAATAAATCAGATGTCATTAGTCAACCTAAATTATTTGTGGACGAAAATATTTTTGTACAACTAAAATCTGTTTTACAAACTAGAGCAACACCTATTGGTGTGGAATTAGTGACAGGCGATTTTAAGACTGCTGCTATCGATGGTGGCTTCTTTGGAGCGATCCTTCAATATCCAAATGCCAATGGTGCCATCCAAGACTATACAAGTTTCATAGACCAAGTGCACCAAGTTGGCGGTATGGTGATTTTGGTGGCAGATCTACTTTCATTGACTGTATTAAAAAGTCCAGGCGAACTAAATGCTGATGTGGCTGTGGGCAATACACAAAGATTTGGTGTACCTATGGGATTTGGTGGACCACATGCTGCTTATTTCGCAACAAGAGATGCATTCAAAAGAGGTATGCCAGGAAGACTGATTGGCGTAAGCATAGACGCACAGGGCAACCGTGCATTAAGAATGGCATTGCAAACTAGAGAGCAACATATTAAACGTGAAAAAGCAACTTCTAATATTTGTACCGCACAAGCATTACTTGCTAATATGGCTGTGATGTATGCTGTATATCATGGACCTGATGGTTTAAAGTCAATCGCATCAAGAGTTCACGGATTGACTCAAGGTCTTGCTCAACAATTAGAAAGTTTAGGCATTCAACAAGTAAATGAATTTTATTTTGACACATTACACTTAACAGGTTTTGATGCAAATATATTATTTGAGCTTGCGAATAAGCAAGCTATCAATTTCAACTATTTTACAAATGGAACTGTCTCTATTAGTATAGACGAAACCACCTCTGTAAAAGACATACAATTGATTGTACACTTGTTTGAAACAATGACAGGTAAAAAAGCGCATGTATTGAATGCTTCAATTAAAAATGCAGCCATCCCAGCTGAATTAATTAGAACCAGCGACTACTTAACACACCCTGTATTCCATACACATCATAGTGAGACACAAATGATGCGCTATATCAAGCAGTTAGAGAATAAAGACCTTTCTTTAAATACAAGCATGATTAGCCTTGGTAGTTGTACTATGAAACTAAACGCTGCAACAGAAATGATTCCAGTGAGTTGGCCTTGTTTTGGTGGCTTGCATCCATTTGCACCAGCAAATCAAACAATCGGATATCAAGAGATTGCAAAAGAATTGAGTGCTTACTTATGTCAAACAACAGGATTTACTGCTTGTAGTTTACAACCAAATAGTGGTGCACAAGGTGAGTATGCAGGACTATTAACCATCCGTTCTTATCATGCTGCAAGAAATGAGCCGCATAGAAATATTGTTTTGATTCCAATTAGTGCGCACGGTACCAACCCAGCAAGTGCGGTGATGGCTGGATTCAAAGTAGTGGTCGTGGCTTGTGATGCAGCTGGAAATATTGATGAAGTTGACTTAACAGAAAAAGCAATTCAGCATAAAGATCATTTAGGTGCATTGATGATTACTTATCCTTCTACTCATGGTGTGTTTGAGGAAACCATCATGGATATTTGCAATACAATTCACCAATATGGTGGTATGGTGTACATGGATGGAGCCAATATGAATGCGCAGGTTGGATTAACAAGTCCTGGAAATATTGGAGCGGATGTTTGTCACTTGAATTTACATAAAACATTTGCCATTCCACATGGTGGAGGTGGACCAGGTGTTGGTCCAATTTGTGTGAATGATAAATTAGCACCTTTCTTACCAGGTCATATTAAGAATGGAGATGCAACTAACGCAGTAAGTGGTGCACCATTAGGATCTGCAAGTATTTTATTAATCAGTTATGCCTACATTAAAATGTTAGGGGCTAAAGGATTGGAATTAGCAACGAGCTATGCTATTTTGAATGCTAACTATATGAAATCAAGATTAGAAAAGGCTTATACGATTTTATATACTAGCAAGAATGGTACTTGTGCACACGAATTCATCATTGACTTAAGACCATTTAAATTAACTGCTGGCATTGAAGCAGAAGATGTGGCTAAACGTTTGATTGATTATGGATTCCACGCACCTACAATGAGTTTCCCTGTAGCGGGCACCATCATGATTGAGCCTACTGAAAGTGAAGATTTAGCAGAATTAGACCGTTTCTGTGATGCTTTATTAGCCATCCATACCGAAATCGTTGCCATTGAAACAGGCCGTTTTGATAAGACAGACAACCCATTAAAAAATGCACCACATACTCAACATGTGATTTGTGCAAACGAATGGTCTCATAGCTATACAAGACAAGAAGCTGCATTCCCACTACCTTATGTTGCGTTGAATAAATTTTGGCCAACTATAGCGCGTGTGAACAATACACATGGTGATAGAAACCTTGTATGTACTTGTGAGCCTGTAGCATCTTATGCATAAAAAGTATCAGCAATAAATAAAAAGAGCCGCTTCGATTGAAGCGGCTCTTTTTATTTATTCCAAACATAGCTTTAGTTATTCATTTAAGTATTTTTCTACCTATGCGTCCATCCTTTTTACCACACTACTGCTACTACTGGTAATAGGTGGATTCCCATTTAACATAAACTCATATAAACCAATGATTTTTTCCTTATCAGATAATGTAGTTTGTAATTTATCAAAATCGTTTTCAAGTTTTTTTAACTTTTTATTTTCATTGGTGTATTTATTTGTAAAATCCTCTATAATAGAGTTATCTATTTGTTCACTATGCAGCATTTCTTCTTTTAGCATTTGTCCTTCTCCTGTTAAAACCCATAAGATATCTAGATCAGTATAGGTCTGATGGATTCTAATTAAGATATCTGATCCAACAGAACCTAGATGTTTTAACTGTTTTGAAAAATACCCATTTGACAACTCAATTTTTTTTTCAAAAGCATGGGGTGAGATTTTTTTGAAATGAATGAAGATTGCGATTCGTTCGATTGGTTTCATAATAATAAGATTTAGATATAAATTGGATACAGTGTTTCTATCTGTATCGTTTTACTAAATTACCTATATCGATAAAATCGTATGCAAAACTTAGGCCTCATTTATTTGTGCGCTAGGCCTCATTTTTTAGAAAAAACGAACAACCTATAGTTTTTCGCTCAGTTCCAACCATCTTAATTCTGACGCTTCTAATTCGGCTGTAACCGAAGCCAGCTGAGCGCTCAGTGCAGTAATTGCATTATAATCTCCAGTCGTATTGTTAAGTTCGTTGCTGAGTGTCGCTTTTTTAATTTCTAATACAGGCATAGTCTTATTCAATTGTTCTAGTTCTAGTTTTTCTTTGTAAGACATTTTTTCAGCCACTTTTTTAGGCGTATTTTCTATGACAAGGTCATTTGCTGGACTTGTTACTATTGCCGAAGCCAATGGCTTTACGTCATGCTCTACCTGAGTGGTGATATCTGAGCTTAAGGATGCATAGTTCTGTTTGCTTTTTTCTAAAATTCTAAACTGCGTATAATTTCCTGGATAATCTCGAATCACACCATCTCCTTCAAATATAAATAAGTGGTCTACCAATTTATCCATAAAATAACGATCATGTGATACTAGTAATACACAACCTGCAAAATCAATTAAAAATTGTTCTAGTACAGCCAATGTTGGAAGGTCTAAATCATTGGTAGGTTCATCTAAAATTAAAAAATTAGGATTCTTAAATAAGATGGTTAATAACTGCAATCTTTTTTTCTCACCCCCACTTAAAGCACTTAAATAAGTATACTGCTTGTCTGGAGTGAATAAAAATAATTCTAAAAATTGTGCAGCACTCAATGTGCCGCCACTTGCTAAAGGAAACTGTTCGGCAAATGTTTTTAAGTATTCTATGACACGCATGTCCTTTTTATAAGTAAGTCCCTCTTGAGAAAAATGGCCAAAAACGATGGTATCCCCCACATTGATTTTACCACTATCTGGTGCTGTCAATCCTTGTAAAATTTGTAGGAAGGTAGACTTCCCTACTCCGTTTTTTCCAACAATACCAATGCGTTCACCTTTACTAAAGGTATAATCAAAGCCTTTCAGCACCACTAAATCGCCATAAGACTTATACACTTTGATTGCTTCTATAATTTTACCACCCAATCGGGTCATCTTCATATCCAATTGTAAATTGGTATCTTCTATCTTTTGTTTTGCTCTTGCTTCTACTTCATAAAAGTTATCCTGCCTGCTTTTACTCTTAGTTGTCCTTGCTTTTGGTTGCTTACGCATCCATTCTAATTCTTTTCTAAAGGTATTTTTTGCTTTATCAATACTGGCTAATTCAGATTCTATCCTTGCAGCTTTCTTTTCTAAATAATTTTCATAATCCCCTTTATAACTATATAATTTCTCTCTTTCTAATTCCCAAATTTCATCTGTGACTGCTTCTAAGAAATAACGATCATGCGACACAAGTAATAAGGTGACTGCTTCTTGTTCCAAATAATTTTCTAACCATTCGATCATGTTTAAATCCAAATGGTTGGTTGGCTCATCCATTAATAACAAAACGTGCTTTGGCTCAAAACCAATTTGAATTAATGTTTTTGCTAAGGATACACGTTTTCTTTGCCCACCACTTAATTTTGAAACAGGTTGTTCTAAATGATGGATATTAAGTTGCGTTAAAATAGTTTTTACTTTTGATTCAAAGTCCCAAGCATTATTTTCTTCCATTTCCATAATGGCATCTGTGATCAAATTTTCATCTTCTGTCTCCATCGCCATTTCATAATTGCTAATGGCTTTCATGATTGGGTGTGCTTGATTGAATAAGTTCTGCGTCACCGAAGCAGTTTCAATAAATTGAGGGTCCTGTTCAAACAATACCAAATGGACATCTTTATGCACTTTGGCAGTACCCGAATCTGGCACTTCTTTGCCTGACAATATTCTTAAAAGCGTAGTTTTACCAATACCATTTCTGGCCACTAAGGCAATTCTGTCGCCCTCATTGATATTAAAGCTGATCCCCTTAAATAAGGGCATAATTCCATAACTTTTAGTCAAATTTTCTACAGATACATAATTCATGGCGCAAAGATACAAGCACTAAATTAAAATAGGGGAAAAAGCGACGAAGATTGTACTTTTGTAATTGTTAATATTGAAATAGATGAAAAATTTTGAAGTGCCTACAGGCTATAGAAGCCCATTAATCGTGGCTATCAAACAAAAGCGCAAATCAGAAGATAAGCTCAAGAAAGATTTCACCCCTACCGAACTCGACTTTGGTAAGGTAAAAATCTATTTGGCAAGGCATTTTGGATTTTGTTATGGCGTAGAAAATGCGATTGACATTGCCTACAGAACGATTGAAGAAAATAAGGGTAAAAGGATTTTTTTATTAAGTGAAATGATTCACAATCCTCAAGTGAACAATGATTTGACAAGTAAAGGCGTGCAATTTTTACAAGATACCCTAGGCAAAGAATTAATTCCTTTATCTGATTTGACGAAGGATGATATTGTCATTATTCCGGCGTTTGGAACCACACTAGAATTAGAGGAGAAATTAAAAGCAAAGGGAATTGCTATTGAGTCCTATGATACCACTTGTCCCTTTGTAGAAAAAGTTTGGAACCGCAGTGAACAGATTGCACAAAAAGGCTACTCGATTATCATACATGGAAAACCAAAGCATGAAGAAACAAGGGCTACTTTTTCTCATACTTCGGCACATTCACCTACTTTAATCGTAAACGATATTGAAGAAACAAAAGTATTGGCAAAAATCATCAGTGGAGAATTGCCTTTAGCCAATTTTTATGATTTTTTTGTCAATCGTTTCTCCCCCAATTTTGACCCCAATATTCATTTAGATAAAATTGGTGTAGTCAATCAAACTACACAATTAGCAACCGATACACAAGCGATTTCGGATTATCTAAAACAAGTCATCTTAACAAAATTTGGTCCCGAAAATGTAGCTGCTCATTTTGCAGATACAAGAGATACGCTCTGTTATGCCACCAATGACAATCAGTCTGCAGTCATTGGCCTACTTGAGACAGAAGCAGATTTAGCCATTGTGATGGGTGGGAAAAATAGCAGTAATAGTTCGCACTTAGTAGAATTGTGTGAACGAAAATTACCTACTTATTTTATAGATGATGTAAGTAAAATTATAGACGCCAATCAAATTGAAAAAACCAATTGGAAAAATAAACAATCAGATGTGGTGCATAATTTCTTGCCAGACGCAAACCCTATTCGTATTTTAATGACAAGTGGCGCAAGCTGTCCAGACACTGTGGTAGAATCTGTTATAAAAAAGATCCTTAGCTTTTACCAACTAGAGGCTGCATTTGAAAAAGTAAAGGACAAATGGATCGATTAAGGGCTACTCAAACTCATTTAACTCGACTTTATCTTCTCCATGGCCCATTGCATGGCCAACTCAAATTGCTGCGCTCTGTCTAAATTTGTATTGTCTAAAACCATCGCATCTTCAGCTTGTTTTAGAGGACTATGTGTTCTAGTACTATCCATTAAATCTCTTTGTTGCAAATTTGCAGCCACTTCTTCTTTAAGTATAGCAGGATTGGTTTGAACTAGTTCTTGGTATCTACGCTCCAATCTAATAGATGGATCTGCCGTTACAAATAATTTTAGCTCTGCATTTGGAAATACAACTGTTCCAATATCTCTTCCATCCATCACAATTCCTTTATCAACACCCATCGCTTTTTGTTGTGCTACTGCAAACGCCCTAACAGCAGCAATAGTGGCCACTTCACTCACTTTCTGACTTACTTGCATTGCACGAATTTCTTGCTCCACATTTTCACCATTCAAAAACATATCACTTTTTTGACTTACACTGTTGTATTTAAATCTTAATTCAATTGCTTGCAATGCTTCAATAGCAGCTGTATCATTGAATGGTATATTGTTTCTTAAAAAATACAATGCAATAGCTCGATACATGGCACCAGTGTCTACAAAAATATATTCCAATGCCTTTGCCATTGATTTAGCAAGGGTACTTTTCCCACAAGATGAAAAGCCGTCTATCGCGATGATGATTTTCTTTTCCATTATGGCGCCACTGTGATGGTTGCTGTTTTAGGTAAATTTGCATTTCGAATTGCGATTTGTCTAACTGCGTTGCCTACAAAAGTTCTGAACGCATCTTTTGAAACCATATCTGTCCCAACCATTGCAGGTACCCCTTCATCTCCTCCCTCTCTAATACTTTGCACTAAAGGAATTTGTCCCAAAAAGGATAAGTCATATTCAGAAGCTAATTTAAGTCCTCCTTCTTTTCCAAATAAATAATATTTATTGTCAGGTAATTCTGCAGGTGTGAAATAGGCCATGTTTTCTACCAACCCAATAATTGGCACGTTGACATTCGCTTGTCCAAACATCGCAATGGCTTTCTTTGCATCTGCCAAAGCCACTTGTTGCGGCGTGGTCACAATCACCACACCTGTTACAGGAACGGTTTGCATGATGGTCAAATGAATATCACCTGTGCCAGGTGGCATATCAATAACAAGGTAATCTAACTCCCCCCAATCTACATCGGTAATAAATTGTCGAATGGCACTACTTGCCATTGGCCCTCTCCAAACAACTGCATCTTTTTCATCCACCAATAAGCCAATACTCATTATTTTAATACCATATTGATCTAAAGGTATGATCACCCCTTTACCTGCTTCCTCTTTCATCAATGGACGTTGCCCCCTCACTCCAAACATAATGGGTACACTTGGTCCATAAATATCTGCATCCATCAGTCCCACTTTAGCACCCCCTTCTGCCAAAGCCAATGCCAGATTAGCTGAAACAGTACTTTTACCTACACCGCCTTTTCCACTCACGACTGCGATGATATTTTTTACTTTAGATAAAACCGACTTTTCGTCTCTTCTTAAGGAAGTGGTGTTGGATGTGAAATTTACCTGCACCTGCGCTTTTGGATTCACTAATAATTTAATGGCATTTTCACAAGCGTTCTTCATTAAATCTTTCATTGGACATGCTGGCGTAGTCAATACAATGGTAAAGCTAACCGCATCGCCATCAATTTTTACATCCTGAATCATATTCAAAGTCACTAAGTCTTTACCTAGGTCCGGCTCTTGCACATTACTCAATGCTTTTAGTATTTCCTCCGTTGTCATTATGAAAGTTTTTGTTAAAATATTTAATCCCGACAAAGTTAACGTTCATAGCGCTTATTTTGCCCTTTTAAAAGGCTTAAAATAGCCTATATATCAAAAAAACTACCCATTTCGAAACAAAAAAAGTACGCCATTTCTGAACATTGAGGCTTAAATTTGCAGCTACATGAAAAAGAATCTAGTCCTGTCATTATTGATCTTAATTGCACTACTGCCATCGCATATAAATGCACAGACTGTGGATCTTTATAGAGACTCTGTTGTTCAGCTATATGGGGTTGTCATGACAGCCGATAGTCTAAAAGCGGTTCCTTTAGCAAGTATTGTTGTAAATAAAAAAGGAAGAGGGACCATCACCAATAATGATGGTGTTTTTTCTATCGCAGTGAATAAAGGAGAAACCATCACTTTTAGTTGCGTTGGATTTAAAAATAGAACCATCACCATTCCACAAAATTTAGTAGGCAACCAATACAGTGTCATTCAATTAATGGTCAATGATACCAATTTCTTACCTGCAACTATTTTAAAACCAAGACCAACTCGTGCGCAATTTGAAAGAGACTTTGTCAACTCTAAAGTAGACGACGATCTGTTTGAAACTGCAAGAAAAAATACAAGCCCCGCACAAAAAAGAATTATTTTATCTAGCTTACCAAGAGATGGAAAGGAAGCAGTAGGTGCAGCTTTACAAAACCAAGCTTCAAGGTATTATTATTCAGGTCAATTGCCTCCTATGAATATTCTAAATCCAAGTGCTTGGAGAAGTTTTATAAATTCTTGGAAACGCGGTGACTATAAATCAAAAAGTAAATAGATGAAAAAGATTGCAGTAATTGGAGCAGGTACAATGGGAAATGGTATTGCGCATGTATTTGCACAAAACGGATTTGAAGTTAATTTAATTGATACGCAGTCCCCTGCATTAGATAAAGCAATACAAACAATTGCAAAAAATCTAGACCGTCAAGTAGCAAAATTAATCATCAACGAAGAAGCTAAACAAGCAACACTTACAAAAATAATTTGTTTTACCAATCTTAAAGAAGGTGTACAAGATCGCGACTTAGTCATTGAAGCCGCCACAGAAAATAGCAAGATCAAACTCGCTATTTTTGCAGAGATGGACCAATACACCAATCCTGCTTGTATTTTAGCAACCAATACCTCTTCTATTTCTATCACACAATTAGCCGAAGCAACTCAAAAGCCTGAAAATGTCATTGGGATGCATTTTATGAATCCTGTACCAGTGATGAAATTAGTAGAGATCATCAATGGCAAAGCAACTAGCTCATTAGTGACGGATGCCATTGTGTCCTTGACCACCACAATTGGAAAAATTCCTTGTGTTGTAAAAGATGCCCCAGGATTCATTGCCAATAGAATTTTAATGCCTATGATCAACGAAGCTATATTGGCTTTCGAAGAAGGCATCAGTGATGCAGCGACGATAGATCAGATTATGAAATTAGGGATGGCACATCCAATGGGACCTTTGCAATTAGCAGACTATATTGGACTGGATGTTTGTAAAAATATTTTAGAAATCATGGAGGCTGGTTTTCAGAATAACAAATACAAACCTGCTGCATTATTAACTAAGATGGTGGAAGCAGGAAAATTAGGCATCAAAACTGGGGAAGGATTTTATACCTACCAGAAATAAACTAGTCCAACTTTAAAGTCGTCTTAAAACTTACTTCTCTTAAAGCGCCCAACTTTTCAAGCATTTCGTCTAATCTGTTTTTGGGTATCCCTATTTGCAGTTGGATAAATAATTGTGCAGTTTGTTCCACTACAGAACAATTATACTGTTTGACGAGCAGCATCACTTCGTTCATTTGATGGTAATCAAAATTAAGTTCGTATGTAATTTCAATCGGCTTTTTAATGATAGGCGAAAGCTGCAAAGCCAATGCTGTTGCTGTTTTATACGCATTGATCAAGCCTGGTATACCTAATAAAGTGCCTCCAAAATAACGTACCACCACCACAAAAACATTGGTCAGTCCTTTACTATCAATTTGCCCCAGTATGGGCCTACCTGCAGATCCAGCAGGCTCGCCATCGTCACTCACCCTAAAAGTGGAACCATCCACACCAAGTCGATACGCCAGGCAATGATGCACTGCCTTACCATGTTCTTTTTTAAGTTGCGCTAAAAATTTTTTACAGGAATCAATGTCTTTAGCTGGATAGGCAAAAGCAAAAAATTTACTGCCCCTATCTTTAAATTCTGCCATGGAAGGCTGTTCGATCGTATAATAGTAAAATGGATCCATTTAAAAATAATAGGGCTAATTGATACAAAGCTAATTTATAATGATGAATCATTTGTAACATTGCATATGCGTTTAAACGAGATCAAGCAAGCCTTGAAAAAACAGTTAGCAGGTCAATTCGAAAGTGTTGAACTAGGTCCAATCCTTTCTATTTTAATAGAACATATCACAGGTTGGGACCAAATGCTACAAGTAGTAAATAAAGACAATTCAATTTCAGAAGAACAGGTATTGACTTTTGAAACTGCCGCTGCTGAATTAGTAGCCGGAAGACCCATTCAATATATCACTGGTAAAACCTGGTTTATGGGCGAACCTTATATTGTAAACGATCAGGTATTGATTCCCCGACCCGAGACAGAAGAACTAGTGGATTGGGTGACAGAATACGCAGAAATAAAAGGAAAGGCTTTACGCATACTAGATATAGGAACAGGCTCTGGTTGTATTGCCATTGCACTAAAAAAAGCAATGCCCGAGGCGACTGTTACAGCATTAGACATCAGTACGAGTGCCATCAAAATAGCGGAAGCCAACGCAGCAGCATTAAAAGCCGATATTGAATTGATAGCATTGGATATTTTGAATACTGCTTTTTTACCAGGACAATACGATGTGATTGTAAGCAACCCACCCTATATTCCCATGCAGGAAATGAAAAATATGGATTTGCAGGTGACCGATCACGAACCAAATATTGCCTTATTTGTTCCTGACGAAGATCCATTGGTTTTTTATAAAGCAATTGCGAGGCTTGCTAAATTACATTTGAGTTCGAATGGTCAATTGTTTTTTGAAATTCATTATGATCAAGGAGATGCGCTGATTGCACTATTAAACGACATGTATTTTCACGCTGAGCTAAGGACCGACTTGTTTGGAAAAGACAGAATGATACGCGCAAGTTTGAAGCCAAGATAAACTAAGCCTGTAGAAATGCTATTGAATTACATGTACTTTTATTGAGCAGCATTGACTGCCACCACAGGGGTTGCACCAAGGGCTTTGATGATTTGCATCACTTGAATCGTGACGCCTAAATTTGCTACACTATCTCCATTGATCACCACAGATGGCTTATCAGTTTCTTTTGCTAAGAAAATTTTTAGCTGACTGGATAAAGCATCTAAACTAACTGGCGTAGATCCTATAAATAATTGTTGGTCTTTGTTAATCGTTACCACCACAGTTTGTTTTGCCTTAGTATCGCTAGCCGCTTTTGGATTAGACACTTTGATCACATTTGGATTCGCCAAAGTGGACACAATCAAAAAGAACAATAATAAAATAAATAAGATGTCATTCAATGCACCTGTATGCACTTCGGGATGATGTCTTAAACGATTTCTAAGATTCATAGCAGGTAGATTAAGCTTGTGTTGGTTCTTGTAAAATATCTAAAAAATCAGCACTTGCTCTTTCCATCTTATTGGCCGTCTTATCAATTTGAGTGGATAAAAAATTATGTCCTACATAAGCAATCAACCCAATGATCAAGCCTGTTGCAGACGTAATCATTTTGGTATAGATACCGCCAGCAATGGTGTTCAAAGTATATTCACCAGTAGATGCAATACCATAAAACAATTGCACCATACCAATAATCGTTCCTAAAAATCCAAACATAGGGGCAATGCCTGAAACCAATGATAGAATATTCAAATTACGCTCCATCGAATACATTTCTAATTTGCCTACATTTTCCATGCTTTTTTCAATTGCATCAATCGGTTTGCCAATGCGCATAATACCCTTCTCAATCATATTCGCCACTGGATTGTAGGTATTTTTAGCAAGTGCTTTTGCCGCAGCAATATTACCAGACAGAATATGATCTTTAATCATTTTCATGAACTGAGGATCTGACTGTCCTGCTTTTTTAATGGCTAAAAATCTTTCTATGAACACATAGATTGCTATCACCAACAAGACATATAATGGATACATAATCCATCCACCTTTGCCTAATAAACTAAATAAAGAAATTTTAGCATCCGCCACTTGTAATAAAAACAACATACAGTTTAAATTTATATTTAAAGTTAATTTATTTCCACCATATAGGCTAATACTTGCACCGCTTGTTGCATATCTGAAACCCCTACCCATTCTTGCTTACTATGGATCGCTTGCATACCTGTAAAGATATTGGCAGTGGGCAGTCCCATAAAGCTCATCCTACTCCCATCTGTTCCACCTCTTATTGGCTCAATAATGGGTGTGATGCCCGCTCTTTGATAGGCCGCAAAAGCCAATTCAACCATCTGAGGATGTTGGTCAATCACTTCTTTCATATTACGATACTGCTGCTTCACTTGAATCTGAACAGCAGCGCGATTGTAATTTGGATTTTGACGAATAACTATCTCGGCGATTTCCAATAACCTTGCCTCATACATTGCCAAGTTGGCTGTATCAAAATCACGTATTAAAAATTCAATTTGTACTTGTTCTGCTCCACCCTGGATATTTGTAGGATGTACAAAACCTACTTTGCCTTCTGTATGTTCTGGACACCACTGATCTCTTGGCAATGCAGCAATGATATCTGAAGCAATTTTGATGGCATTTTGCATCACGCCTTTCGCTGAACCAGGATGTGCCATCACACCATCAATGGTTAAGATGAGTTGATCTGCGCTAAAACTTTCCATTTCAAAGCAACCCAATGCACCACCATCTAAAGTGTATCCAAAATTGGCATTCAACTTTTTAAAATCAATGAAATCAGCCCCTCTTCCTACTTCTTCATCGGGTGTAAATAAGATTTTTATTGGGCCGTGTTGGATGGTTTGATCTTGCATTAAATAAGCTGCTAAACTCACAAGGATGGCTACCCCTGCTTTGTCATCTGCCCCTAATAATGTTTTACCACTTGCTGTGATGATTTCTTTTCCTATGAAATTGTTTAAGTAAGGATATTTTTCTACCGTAATAATTTGACTTAGATCGTCCGGAAGGATAATTGGCGCACCGTTATATTGTTGATGTAAAATTGGTTTGACATTTGTGCCACTGCAATCAGGTGCGGTGTCTACGTGTGCACAAAAACAAATCACTGGCAATTTTAATGTATCCAATTTTTCTTTTTCAATGGTTGCAGGAATCGTGGCCATCACATACCCATTGGCATCTATTGTTGCATCCTCTAAGCCTATGGCTAGTAATTCTTGGTGCAATAATCTTGACAAATCCTTTTGCTTTTCGGTCGAAGGAAAACTATCACTACTTGGATCACTTTGTGTATCTATTTGCACATAGCGCATCAATCTTTCCGCCACCCCAAACGCGTTCCATTCCATACATAAAATTTTGCTCGGTGAAGGTATTAAAAAAGGCATCCCGAATCAACGGAATGCCTTTTTTTAAACATCTTTAACCTATTTTTAAGGCATGATGATGGTAGACTTTGGCGTAATGCCCACTAATTCAAGATCAAACGTTAAATCTTGACCAGCAAGACTATGGTTTGCATCCAATACAACTACTTCCTCTTTCACTTCTACTACTGTCACTTGAAATTGTTGCCCTTGACCATTATTCATCGTTAAAGCCATACCAATTTCAGGATTTAAATCTGCAGGAAACTGTGTTTTTGGAAATTCAACAATCATTTCTGGTTGTTTAGGGCCATATGCCTCCATAAATGGAATATGCATTGTTTTCTTTTGGCCTACTGTCATTTCTAAAACCCCATTATCAAAACCAGGAATGACCATACCTGACCCAACTTCAAATTCCAGAGGGGCTCTTCCTTCAGAAGAGTCAAATGTTTCACCAGACGTTAATTTACCGTGGTAATGCACTTGAATGGTATCCCCATTTTTTACTTGTTGCATATTGTTTTTTTTAAATAAAGCACTTAGGGTGCAAAGGGTAAAAGTAGTAAATTCTAGTTAACTTTGCAAGATGAATGCCAGTCCAAAAATAGTATTTATGGGGACCCCCAGTTTTGCTGTCGCGTCATTGAAAGCACTCTTAGATGCTAAAATGAATGTGGTGGGTGTCGTCACCGCGCCAGATAAACCGGCAGGAAGAGGCATGCAATTACAACAAAGTGCAGTGAAACAATTTGCACTGGTACATCAACTACCAATTGCACAACCAGAAAAATTAAAATCACCCGAATTTTTTGCACAGATTCAAGCATGGCAACCAGATATTCAAATAGTGGTGGCATTTAGAATGTTACCAGAATCTATTTGGTCTTTTCCGCCAATGGGGACACTCAATGTGCATGGCTCTTTACTACCAAAATTCCGTGGTGCTGCACCAATCAATTGGGCCATCATCAACGGTGAAAAAGAAACGGGTGTGACCACTTTTAGATTACAACACGCCATAGATACCGGAGACATTTTATTACAAGAACGCATTCCTATTAGCCCTGATATGACCGCAGGTGCATTACATGATATCATGATGGAAGTAGGCGCTCAAACACTTGTTACAACTTTAAATGGATTGATTGCAGGTGCTATTCAAGCCAAGCCGCAACAAGAAGGGCTCGATAGTTTTCATGCTCCAAAAATATTTACAAAAGATTGCGAAATCGGTTGGCAGCAACCTGTTGTTCAAATTCATAATTTAATCAGAGGACTTGCACCCTTCCCAGGTGCTATAACAAAAGTGGATGGCAAACTTGTTAAATTATTCAGCACTTCCATGATGCATGAAATTCCAAAAGAACCAATAGGAAGCTTTGTAACCGATGGCAAGACTTATGCAAGATTTGCTTGTAGTGATGGTTATATTCAATTGAACGACATTCAATGGGAAGGCAAAAAAAGAATGCCTATTTCAGATTTTCTTAGAGGCTATAAAAAAGTTGACTGAGAAATTTAATTGAAGGCTTTTATAAAATCTTCTTTTGGGGCAACACCCACTTTTCTCCAAATTTCTATTCCGTTTTTATATAAAATAAAAGTTGGAAGATCATCCGCCTTCACCGATTGCATCACCTCCATGTCTTGACCTCCATCTACTGCTAAAAAATAAAATGGTTTAGGGGGTGATTGTTTTAAATCATCCACCACTGGTTGCATTTTTCTACAAGGAGGACACCATAAGGCACCAATTTCTACTAAGACATATTCATTGGACTGTATCAGTTTCTCAAAATCTACTATACGCATTTGCACCTTATTGCCTGCACCTTCAACAGGCATTTGTTGCATTCTCCAATTGCTAATGCCTCCTTCTAAATTCACTACAGTAAAACCAGCTTGTATTAAAGCGGTTTGCGCAGAAGCACTTCTTCCTCCAGATTGGCAATAGACATAAATCGTTTTAGACTTATCTAAATATTGCGTTCTATTTTTAAATTCCCTAGAATCTAACCAATTCGCTTGTAAAGCATTTGCAATATGCCCTGACTGGTATTCGCTAGCAGTTCGTACATCTAAAATTTGCGCATCCGGTTGAGCAATTGCCTTACTAAATTCAGTCGTGTTGATTGTTAATTCAATAGTTGCGTTGGTTAGATTGGTCTGGTTGGATTGGTTGTTTTGAGCGCAACTCAATAAGGTAGTTGTTAAAAAAAACAAACTACAAACACATTTTAATTTCATATGGATTGTTGAAAAATGACTAATACGTTACAGACACTTGAAAGGTCTTATTGGTGACACCCAAAATGGCAGCAGCTGCGTCATTTAATCGATACTGAATGGCATTGCCCACTTCAGGTAATGCATTGATTACTTTAGCGCAAATACTTTTGAAATCAGCAGTGGTAATTCTAACAATCGTACCCACCGGTAATTCATTGGTTAAAATATAAAATTTATTATCCTGCCAACCACTCATGCTTTTAAATACTGCAGCTGTTCCATTTAAGGTTTGGAAAGTAGCTGCCTTTTTTTGATTGGAAAAGAAGCTTGCAAAATAACCTTCATTGGATGCTGTACTTACTTGCACCAAATTGGTTTTCTGCACACTATCTTTAATCCTTGATTGTTCCTTATTTTGTGCAATCATTTGCCATTGAGCTGTTCGAACAACTGGTGCCACTTTAGCAACTGATCTTTTTGATTTTGAGTACTTGCTAGATTTCTTTTTGGTAGTTTTCTTTGATTTCGAAGATTTGCTAGCTGGCTTCTTTTTAGTCACTTTTTTTTTCGTCTGTCCAGTTTTAGCCACAGTTTTACCTTTTGCACCGGTGGCATCCGTTTGGCTAAGTAGACCAAAAGCTAGAATCAGGTATAAAATGAGCTTCTTCAAGGAGGGCAAATTTACAAAATCTAATTGCAAAAAAAGATATAAAATTACTTATTAAATTAATATATAATTTATAAATATCAGTAATTCAATATTCTCCAAGTATTTGGGTAATAATTATTTAATCGATTGGGTAGTATTTTAACCCATCCTAGACGGCAATTCATATAACTGATGCTATGCCAACCCTTGGGGCCGTTCAACTGAAAATCGGCTCTTCTCAGAAATTGGAGGGCATCAGAAAGCGCCACTTCGATATTTTCATAGGGCATTGTCTCCCATTGACTCATGACTAAATCATGTGCCGGGACCAGGTCTGATCCTTTAAGTACCCCTATACGCATTCCTATTTTTTTGACATATAAATGGGCCCTAATGGTTTGCAAGTCGGCATAACAATGTGCTGGTAATGCAATCAAATCTTCTTGATGTTGAATACATGTAAACTGTTCTGGCAATGCATACATTGCTGTTAAACTAGCAAGCACCTTTTTTGGCAACAACGTAAATTGAAAAGGCGTAGAAAAGGAACTCGTATAAGCTGCTTTTTGTTTTTGAAAAACAGCAATAAAAAATCCTTCCCCTTTTATTTTATCGGGATAGAATCTAAAACCCTGCGCTTGATGTATGGGACTATGGGTGGATACAATTTGAGAAGAAGGAGGCAATTGAATAGACATAGATGTCATCCCCTCCATCCCAGCAATCTCATCCATGATCTTTTCATCCTCCTCGAATGAATAAGAACAAGTTGAATAAATATAATATCCCCCTTCTTGCAATGCTGTAATACTTTCTTCAATAATTCTTGATTGTCTTTGACTGCAATGCAATACATTTTCTTCGCTCCATTCTTGTATGGCTTGTGGATCTTTTCTGAACATCCCACTGCCACTACATGGCGCATCTGCAATGATGAAATCAAAAAAATTAGGAAGGGCCTTAAAATGACTTGGATCATTTTGAGTCACTACAATATGATCACTCCCCCAGCGAATACAGTTTTCTTCCAGGATCGCGTTTCTTGATTTAATGGTTTCATTGGCTACTACCAATCCATTTTTAAAATAATTGGCCAATAAAGTTGTTTTGCCGCCAGGTGCCGCACAAAGGTCTAAAACTTTATAATATTTTTTGGTATCTGCTAATTGACGAATGATGGTATGCAAAAACATACTACTTGCTTCTTGCACATAATAAGCGCCAGCATGCCATAAAGGATCCAACACAAAACATGGTCGAGCAGTTAAATAATATCCCTGTTGGCACCAATCCACTGTCGTCATTGCTTGCATAAAGGGATGTGCTGCAAGGTCGAATGGTTTAAATTGATTCAAACGTACCGCAGTAAAATCTGCAGGTACTTGATGCGTCTTAACAAATGCTGATTCGTCAAATCCAGGAAGGCCTGCTAAGGATGCTATGAATTTTTCTGGTAACAATCAATAATATTAATAACGTATGATAAAATGTTCTTGTTCTTTTTGTTCTTTTCTACAAAATAGGATGCCAATAGAAAATAAATCTATTGTCAATCTGATATTCGAATGATTTTTTAATGCATTCCAAGCCGTTTCCATATCAGCATCGGTATGTATCCCATGTAAGATAACCCAGGAATCCGAATGCATCTTGTCAATTAAGCTGCTTGCACGCTGAAGCATGGTCGCCTCATCCTGCCCCTTGCCTATAAATGCGAAATCTATTGATTCAACAGATTTAATTAATTCATTCGTTGCATTTGAGTTGATTGTACTATCGCCTTCAAATTGCTTTTTCCCTCCTGTCACAGAAATAGTTAAAGGATGATAGGTTTGTAATAATCGCGCGATGAGCAATTTAAATTTTGGAGTAAGCTTGCTTGAACTTGCAGCTTCGATTTCCTGAAGGGTTTTTTTTATACTAGGTGCACTATTTTCAACCTGCTCCAAAGAACTTTTTGCGTTCAATATTTCTTTTATGAATTTGAAAACAAATGGGGAATGAATGCCATGTCCTTTTGTATTTGCAGCTACCCAGTAATAATGAAGGTATTTAATTAATAGGGTTGGAGTAGAATAACGCATTTAATTTATTTCCTTTTCCAACATTCAAAGTCAAATGCATAAGCATGTTTTGCATCTGCTGCATTTGGAAAACTATACTCCAAAGTCCATTGCGCATCCATCATTGGAAATAAAGTATCTCCCTCAATTTGTGTATGCACCCTGGTCATGTAAATGGTATCTGCAATCGACATTGCCTCTTGATAAATTTGACCGCCACCAATCACAAATACTTCGGCATAATTTTCGCGTTCTGCCAATGCAATGGCCTCTGCAATTGATCCTACCACCTCTGTTTGATCATAGCTAAGACCAACTTGTTTACTTAAAATAATATTCAACCTTCCAGGTAAAACACGTTGCCCTAATGATTCAAAAGTTTTTCTTCCCATGATCACAGGCATCGCCCATGTGGTATCTTTAAAAAATTTCATGTCCTTAGGCAGATGCCAAAGCAATTGATTGTCTTTGCCAATCATATGGTTATCGGATGCTGCAACAACTAAGGATACTTTCATAAGGTTTTAATTAAACGGCCACCGGGGCTTTGATACCTGGATGACATTCGTAATTTTCTAAAGTAAAATCTTCATACTGGAAAGCAAAAATATCTTTTACAGCTGGATTGATTTTCATAGTCGGAAGTGAAAAAGGTGTTCTGCTTAATTGCAAATTCGCTTGCTCCATATGATTATTATATAAATGTACATCACCGAAGCTATGAACAAAATCACCATATTGTAAATCACAAACCTGTGCAACCATCATGGTCAACAATGCATAAGAAGCAATATTAAAAGGCACCCCTAAAAAAACATCTGCGCTTCTTTGGTAAAGCTGACAACTTAATTTGCCATCTGCTACATAAAACTGAAACATATTATGACATGGCATCAAAGCCATTTTGGATAAGTCTCCCACATTCCAAGCACTTACAATTAATCTTCTGCTATCTGGTGTTTTTTTAATTTGTTCAATCAATTCTGAGATCTGATCAATCACAACACCATTAGGCGCTTCCCAACTTCTCCATTGCTTACCATATACAGGTCCCAGATCGCCATTTGCATCCGCCCACTCATCCCAGATACGCACACCATGCTCTTTCAAATATTGGATGTTGGTATCGCCCTTTAAAAACCAAAGTAATTCATGGATGATACTTTTTAAGTGTAATTTTTTCGTCGTCACTAAAGGAAATCCTTCGGCTAAATTAAAACGCATTTGATAGCCAAAACAGCTTTTAGTACCCGTGCCGGTACGATCTGTTTTTTCGGTCCCATGATCAATAATATGTTGGACTAATTGTAAATATTGTTGCATGCTGCAATTTACAACTTGGGGCGTAAAATAGTAGATTATTTTGCTTTTCTTCTCGCAATTTCCTGTCTGATCAATAGTAATTCTCTATTGGTTTGACCGTTCACACTTGAATTTTCCTGTGCCCTGCGCATTAAATAAGGAATCACATCGTGCAAGGGACCGAATGGTAAATATTTGCTGACTTGATAGCCTTCCGATGCCATGTTAAAACTAATATGATCGCTCATGCCATAGAGTTGAGAAAAGTGAATACGCGCGTGGTTATTGGGTAAGCCTTTATCCTGCATCATTTGGGCGCATTTCAAATTACTCGCCTCATTATGAGATGCCACTATTAAAGCAATATTGTCCAAATGTGCTAAACAATGGACAACCGCTGCATCAAAATCAGCATCTGTCGTCGTCTTATCTGTTTGAATGGGTGATGGATAGCCCATTGCTTCTGCTCTTGCTCTTTCTTTTTCCATATACGCACCACGTACCAATTTAGCCCCTAAAATAAACTGACCTTCGGCTGCAATTTTATGAGAAATCTTTAAAAAGTTTAAACGATCCGATCTGTATAACTGATAGGTATTGTAAACAATTACTTTTTCTTTATTATATACGCCCATTAATTCAATCGCCAAACGATCAATCGGGTCTTGGATCCATGTTTCTTCGGCATCAATTAAAATACCAATGCCATGTGTTTCTGCCACATCGCAAATGGCATACATTCTTTCTTTGAGGCGATTCCATGCAGCATCATCTGATTCACTATCATGAATACCGCTTCTTAATCTTGGTGCTTCATTTAAACGCTCCAATAAATGCATACTTGATAAGCCAGTTAATTTAACACTTACAAAAGGTACATTGTCTTGTGTTGCTGCAAATTCAATTGCTTCAATAAATTGATCTGTCACTGCATCAAAACTAGCATCCCCTTCTTTTGCTTCTACACCATAATCTAGTATGACTTGCACCCCATAGGATCCCAACATTTTAGTCACTCTAGCAGATTCATCCAATGTTTCTCCACCAACAAATTGATTGAAAATAGTACTACGAATAAGTCCGTTAACAGGCAATCCAGACTTCATTAACATGGGCGTCAATCGAGAGCCTAAGGATACAATCCAAGGATTTTGTATGACAGTAAAAAGCCATTTTGCTTTATTTAAATCTGTATTGGACTTGTACGCAAACGCGTTCTGTGTATTATTTAAAGATAGGTTCATGCTAACGTTCATTCGTATGGCAAATATCGGGACTATTCGCTAGTTTTCAAAGTTTAAATCGCTTGATGATTGAAGGGTTGCAAAACCATTTCACTTACCACACCTGAGCTTGGTTGTTGACATAAAAACCAGATGGCCCTTGCAGCTTCTTCGGCCACCACCATCTTATCTCTTTGTACTCTTAAATCTATGGTATCCCAGAATGGAGAATCCACTCCGCCTAAATATAATTGTGTAATTCTTATTTCTGTTCGTTTTAGTTCTTCTCTTAAAGAATGCATCATGCCAACCAATGCATATTTACTTGCGCAATAAGCTGCGGCACCTGCCATTGGCACTTTACCTAAAATACCTGGAATATTAATAATCAACCCTTTTTTAAGCTCCATCATTTTAGGTAGGATCGCTTGAATGGTTTCAAAACTACTTAGGGTATTCACTTGAAAAGAAATTTTCATTTCTGCAGTGGTTAATTTATCAAATGATTTGATGATGCCTATCCCTGCTGCATTGACAAAAATATCAAATGCAAAATCGAGTGTTCTTAATTGATTAGTGAACTGATGTACTGCATTGGCGTCCGCTAAATCAACTTGAAAAAATCGATCTGAACCCAGACTCAAATCTGAAGCCAATTGGTTGAGTTTATTGGCATCTCTGCCTGCCAACCAAAGTTGAGCTCCACTCCCATGTAATAAACTAGCTAATTGCGCGCCAATGCCGCCTGTTGCGCCCAATAACAATACTTTCTTTTGCTTTAAACCTTCCATATAAATTGATTTTCATTATAACAATCAGTTGATGGAAATTGTTCAAAATAGGTATATTTATACCCATTATGAAAATCATTGAAACGACCATTTACCAATTTAAAATTCCCATGATCCCTTTCACGATTGCTACAGGGACAATGGAGTATGCACAAAATGTTTTGATTCAAATTAAAACAGACCAAGGCATCATTGGAATTGGAGAATGTTCGGCCTTCCCTATGATTGTGGGCGAAACACAATTAAGCTGCTACAACAACGCCAAAGATTTTGCTCAGTTTTGGAAAGGCAAAGACCCACTGGATATTTCACAAAGAATGAAAGAACTAGACCTTGTCATTGCTGGAAATAATACTGCCAAGAGTGCATTTGATTTAGCCTTATATGATATCGCAGCAAAAGCAGCCAATCAACCCTTGTATCAATATTTAGGAGGGCAACAAAAACCAATAGAATCGGATTTGACCATTGGTATCGGTAAACCCGAAGACATGGCAGCACAGGCCATTGATTTTGTAGAAAAAGGTGTTCGAATGATTAAAGTTAAATTAGGAAAAGCACCAAAGGAGGATGTGGAACGCATTCGACAAATTAGAGCCGCCATTGGACCAACTATTCAAATAAGAATTGATGCCAACCAAGGATGGTCAAAGGAGGATGCATTGGAAGTCCTCACCCAATTAGCGCCTTATGCCATTGAATTCTGCGAACAGCCCATGCATAAATATGATGATGATTACTTGCCTGCACTTTGCGCACAATCTCCAGTGAAAATCATGGCGGACGAATCCGTATTTACACATCATGACGCCAGAAAATTAATTGCAGGTAAAGCCTGTCATTCCATCAATATTAAATTCTCCAAAAGCGGTGGTATACAGGAAGCCATTAAAATTCACGACCTAGCAAAAGCCAATCAAATACCATGTATGATGGGAGGTATGCTAGAAAGCAGGGTGGCACTAAGTGCAAAAATGCACTTTGCGATGGCCATGGACAATATACATTTTTATGATATGGACACTTGTTTAATTGGACATACAATAGATCCTGTGATTGGAGGCGTTCAATTCAATGGCATGCATTTAAGTATTGGTGAACAGCCAGGTATTGGCGCAGATGTAGACCCTGCCTATTTACGCAATTTGGAATCTTGTACGATCTAGCGATCTAGTCAAGCGGATAGTTGTACCTTCGTAATGGATTTTAGAATCAATGAAATTATGGAAGCAAAAACAGCATCAGCCTCTTACACGACAATGAATGAATTGGTCTTACCCAATGATACCAATACCCATGGCGATTTAATGGGAGGAAAACTCATGTATTGGATGGACATTGCTGCTTATCTATCTGCAGCAAAACATTGTAACTCATCGGCCATGACGGCATCTGTGGATAATATTAGTTTCAAAACACCTATCAAATTAGGTAATGTCATTTGTATCGAAGCAAAAGTGACAAGGGCTTTTACCACATCGATGGAAATTCATTTGAAAGTTTGGAATCAAAATATCATTGCACAAACAAGGGTATTAAGTAATGAAGCCTATTTTACTTTTGTTGCATTAGACGCACAAAAGCAACCCATTAAAGTGCCGCAAATTCTTGCAGAAACAGAAGAAGAGAAAAAATATTATGCAAGTGCTTTAAGAAGAAGACAATTACGTTTGATCCTTGCTGGAAAGATGAAGCCTGATGATGCCACTGAATTAAAGGCATTGTTTATAAAAGAAGAGGACGATTAACGCTTTTGATCTTGCTAGAATTTACGACTCAATCACTTTCATTTCATGGTGCTTCCCTTTAAGCATGTAATCTTTACTTTGCTCAATGGCGTCCATTACTTGGTCTAAAATTGCTTCAACAGACCCAGTATAATCAATGACTAAAGGCGCTTTGAATTTGATTGTTAGCGGCGTACCCACTTTTTTATAGGTGAGTCCTTTTTTTGTGAACGCGCGCCAAAATCCATTGATCACCACTGGAATCACAATGGGATGATTGTTCTTAATGATATGTGCAGTCCCTTTTCTGCCGGGTGCAAAAGGTTTTGTAGTGCCTTGAGGAAAAGTAATCACCCAGCTTTTTGCTAATGCTTTATCAATTTTTTGTGTGTCTACTACATCTCTTTGTCTTTCTACATCTTTTCCTTCTGCTCTCCAAGTTCTTTTCACAGTCAACGCACCACCTAGTTTAAATAATTTTGAAATCCAGTTATCATTCATCGTTTCCTCAGCTGCAATAAAATAAACATTGGTAAACGGATTCAATAAATAATAAGGGATGCCCAAACGATTGAATTTTCTCCATTTTACAGCACAAAAAATATGTACAAAAGTGATTACGTCAGCAAAATAAGTTTGATGGTTGCTCACAAAAAGTACATTATGCTTGGGCAAGTCTTCTAGATGCTCCGTGCCCTCAATCTTCATTTCATTAAATAAAGCAAGCCCCGGATAGGTAAATAATCCTACGATTCCATAAATGATGGAACGAAAGATTCTGATTTGATTTAAATGATCTAATAAACGCATGTTTAAGCTACTGATTTGATTCGCAATATACTACATAAAATTATAATAGACTTGCCCTGTTTAAGCAACAAATAGTATCTTTAAACAATGAAAAAGACTGCTGTCATATTTGATATTGATGGATTGTTAATCAATAGTGAGCCACTTTGGAATAAAGCAGCTGCTGAAATCTTTAGACAATATGGCATCAGTTTAACAGAAGCGCAATATGCTATCACTACTGGACTAAGATCAAAAGAATTTGTAGCACATTGGTTGAATGAGTATAAAATCCCATCAACAGAATATGCTAGAGCCGAGCAAAGAGTTGTTGATCAAGCTATGATTTATATCGATAAAGAAGCTACTTTGATGCCAGGGGTAGAACATATCTTTCAGTTTTTTTTAGAAAAAGAATTTAAAATTGGACTTGCCACATCCTCCCCCATTGCATTAATTGAGTGGGTGAAAGACAAGCTAGGTATTCGTAGCCTAATTCATGCAAGTTGTTCTGCGCAAAACCTACCTTATGCAAAACCTCATCCTCAGGTTTATATAGATTGTGCCACTGCCCTGCACACCTCACCACTTGCCTGTATTTGTTTTGAAGATTCATTCTATGGCATGTTGGCAGCAAAGGCTGCAAGGATGACCTGCGTAGTTGTTCCAGCAGCCGATGCACTTAAACAGGAGCATTGGGCAGCAGCCGATCTAAAGCTATCTTCCTTACAAAATTTTGGTGCGCTGCATTTTAATATGCTAGCTTAATTAAGCGAAAAAAAACACATTCCTTCCCCAAATACAAGTTAAATTGCATCCGTAAATGGAATTAGCAAAAAAAATCATTGGCAAAGAATTAGAACTTTTTGAAATGCATTTCAAAGAGGCGGTTAAAAGTAGGGTTTCCTTACTGGACCGTATCATGCAATATATTGTCAAAAGAAAGGGAAAGCAAATGAGACCTATGTTTGTTTTGCTCTCTGCTAAGCTCAATGGGGAAATCAATGATGCAAGTTACCGTGCTGCTTCTTTAGTGGAACTACTTCATACGGCAACCTTAGTGCATGACGACGTAGTGGATGATGCACTCGAAAGAAGAGGCTTTTTTTCAATCAATGCTTTATGGAAAAATAAGATTGCTGTTTTAGTGGGCGATTATTTATTGTCAAAAGGGTTATTGCTTTCTTTAGAAAATAAAGATTTTGAAATATTAACCATCCTCTCTTATGCTGTCAAAAAAATGAGTGAGGGTGAGTTATTGCAAATGGAGAAAACTAGAAATTTAAATTTCGACGAGTCTGTTTACTATGACATCATTTATTGTAAAACTGCTAGTCTGCTTGCATCAAGTTGCGCTGCAGGTGCCTCCTCTGTCACAAAAGATCCCGAACAAATTCAGAAGATGAAAGATTTTGGTGAATATGTAGGGATGGCTTTTCAAATTAAAGACGACTTGTTTGACTATGGGGATGAATTAATTGGTAAGCCTACAGGCAATGATATCAAAGAGAAGAAACTAACCCTGCCCTTGATTCATATTTTACAAAAATGTACTCCAGCATTAAAAAAAGAGATTGTTTATATTGTTAAAAATAATAACAATGATAAACTTAAAGTTAAATTCGTCATTGACCATGTAAAGCAATTAGGTGGTATTGAATACGCACAAAATAAAATGATTGAGTATAGAGACAAAGCCTTGGTTGTGTTACATAGTTTCCCTCCATCCATGACTAGAGATGCCTTAGAAGAATTAGTCCGCTACACAACTGATAGAAAATATTAATGGAAAAACGCTGGAATATATTGGAGGCCGATTCGGCTAAAGTGGCTGGGCTTCAAACAGCACTTAAGATACATCCCATTTTATGCGAATTATTGGTACAAAGAGGGATTGAAGATTTTGACAAAGCAAAACAATTTTTTAGGCCGGCTTTAAGCGACCTGCATGATCCATGGTTAATGAAAGACATGGACAAAGCTGTCAAAAGAATCACCAAAGCTTTTGATGAAAATGAATCCATTATGGTCTTTGGCGATTACGATGTAGATGGTACCACTTCTGTTGCGACATTGTACCAATTTTTAAAAGACATCCACCCAACCATTGACTTTTATATCCCACACCGATACAGAGAAGGATATGGTGTGTCAAAAATGGGCATTGATCATGCAAAAGCAACAGGAATCAATTTAATCATCTCGGTGGATTGCGGTATTAAGTCAACAGATTTAATCACCTACGCAAAATCACTAGGAATTGACTTTATTATTTGTGATCACCATCTACCCGATCCGGTTTTACCACCAGCTGTGGCCATATTAAACGCCAAGCAAATTGATTGCGGCTATCCCTATAAAGAATTATGTGGATGTGGCGTGGTCTACAAATTGATCACAGCATTGGCGCAAGCCTATAATTTACCTGATTCAAGTTATTTGCAATACTTAGACCTTGTGGCAACAGCCATTGCTGCAGATATCGTTCCGTTGACAGATGAAAATAGGACCATGGCGTTTTTTGGATTGGAGAAAGTGAATGATAATCCAAGTCATGGTATTTTAGCTTTATTAGAATTAGCAAAACAAAATAGCCCAATTAGAATTAGCAATTTAGTTTTTGCTGTTGCTCCAAGAATCAATGCAGCAGGCAGAATGGATGATGCTAAAAAAGCGGTACAACTTTTTATTGAAAAAGAATACCAAGGTGCTTTAGATGTGGCTTGCCTTTTACAACAAGATAATTTAGACCGAAGAGAAGCAGATAGTAGTATTTCTGAAGAGGCATTCGCAGAGATCGAAAACGATCCTGCACATTTGTCTAAAAAATCGACTGTGGTGTTTCAACCCCATTGGCATAAAGGTGTGGTGGGTATTGTGGCGAGTCGTTTGATTGAAAGACATTATAAACCGACCATTGTACTTACCCAAAATGGTGATATCGTTTCGGGAAGTGCAAGAAGTGTGCAAGGTTTTAATTTATATGAAGCTTTACATGCATGTAGGGAACATCTTTTAGGATATGGTGGACATTTTGCTGCAGCAGGCATGACCTTGAACATTGATCAGTTAGAGGCTTTTAAGGAAGCATTTGAAAAAGCAGTAGCAGAAAGAATCACGCCAGAACAGATGGTACCAGAAATCTCCATCAATGCGCTACTTCCATTGGATCAAATTAGTTTACAGTTTTTCCAAATCATTGCGCAAATGGAACCATTTGGTCCAGACAATATGCGCCCAATTTTTCTAGCAAAAAGTGTGCGTGACACGGGCTATTCTAAATTGGTGAAAGAAGCACATATTAGTTTTAACCTAACACAAGGCAATAATAGTGTAAGAGGTATTGGCTACAATATGTTAGATAAGATCTCCATTGTGAAATCAGGCCAAGCCTTTGATGTTGTCTTTCAATTACAATTGAATGAATGGCAGGGAACACAATCTGTGCAAATACAAGTGATAGACTTAAAAGCATCGAGCCCAAATTAATTCGGGCTCGATGATCTATACTATTCTTTTTTAAAATTTATGCTGTCTTCATTAGAGAAAATATTATTCTAACTCTAATTAAAACTATAAGGCTTACTTCATCTCTAGCTTTGACTCGTTAATTCTACAGAACGATTGATAAAGCTTGTCAATTCAGCCCCTTTTAATAATCCTTGAGACAACAAAGCTAAGTCGGCTAAATTTCTTGCCTGCTTTTGTTGTTTATCTGTATTCGTTTCCTTTAAGAGTGTTTGATAAATTGGATGATTACCATTAATTGTCAAATGCACTTCGTCTGGCATTTGCGCATAAAATGCATTCATTCCTCCGCCACTCATACCAGCCATGTCTTTCATACGACGCATGAACTCAGGTCTTGTTGCAATCACTGGAGCGACGTCTTGACTAAGGCCTTTTACTTCAACCGTAATGGTGATTTCAGGAATTTGGAATTCAAATAATTTTTTAGCTTGCTCAACTTCTTCTTTAGATAAAACTGAATCCACATTTTCTTGCTTATCAATTAAATTATCTACCACATCCGCATCTACACGCACAAATTGCACGCCTTCCCATTTCATCTCTACATTATTAATAAAGGCAGCGTCCACCATGGTTTCCAATTTGATCACCTTAAACCCTTTGCCTACTGCTGCTTGGATGAAAGCGTCTTGCCCAACTGGATTGGTCGTGTACAATAATACCTGCTTGCCTTCCTTATTTTTTTGAGTAGCTTCTGTGGTGGTTTTGTATTCTTCTAAAGTATAAAACTTGCCAGCTTCAGCAGCGTCTTCTAAAATCAAAAATTTATTGCCTTTTTCTAGGAATTTGTCATCGGTGATCATACCATATTTTACAAACAATCCTAAGCTCTCCCATTTTTCTTCAAAGGCTTTTCTGTCATTATTGAAAATCTCTTCTAATTTATCTGCTACTTTTTTAGTGATATGCGCATTGATCTTTTTTACATTCGGATCCCCTTGTAAATAACTTCTACTCACATTCAAAGGGATATCTGGACTATCAATCACCCCGTGTAATAACATTAAGAATTCTGGAACGATATCTTTTACTTCATCTGTAACAAATACTTGATTGCAATACAATTGGATCTTGTCCTTTTGTATTTCAAAGCTCTGCTTGATTTTAGGAAAATATAAAATACCCGTTAAATTAAATGGATAATCAACATTTAAATGAATCCAGAATAAAGGCTTTTCGCCAAAAGGATACAATTCCTTATAAAAATTTTCATAGTCCTCCTTTGTTAAATCTGCTGGCTTTCTAACCCAGATAGGATTGGTATTGTTGATTGGTTTTTCAACTTCAGCTTCAACCTCCTTCCCCTCCTCAGCCTTGGCCTCTTTCACTTCTGCATTCGCATCGGTAAAATAAATAGCGACTGGTAAGAATTTACAAAAACGATCCAAAATAGATTTCACCCTATATGGTTCTAAAAACTCTTTGCTTTCTTCATTGATGTGCATCACAATTTTAGTACCTCTATTGCTATAATCTACCTCGTATAATTCATAACTAGGGCTACCATCGCAACTCCAGAAAACACCTGGTGCATCTGTATGACTTTTTGAATAGATATCAACTTTATCACTCACCATAAATGAGCTATAAAATCCTAAACCAAAATGACCAATGATGCTGGCATCTTGGTACTTCGTTACAAATTCTTCGGCACCACTAAACGCCACTTGGTTAATGTATTTGTCTACTTCTTCGGCAGACATTCCAATACCATTGTCAATGATCGAAATTGTTTTTTCTTTTGCATCCACAATCACGTCCACTCTTAAATCACCTATATCCCCTTTCACCTCGCCTTTGGAGCTTAATGTTTTCAATTTTTGGGCTGCATCCACCGCATTACTCACTAATTCACGAATAAAAATTTCGTGGTCACTATAAAGGAACTTCTTAATGATTGGAAAGATGTTTTCTGTCTGAACTCTTATTTGACCTTTTTGCATAGTTATATCGTTTGGTTCTACTATTGCAAAATAAGGACCAAAGCCATAGTTCTGCCAAGCTGACAAGAAATAGAGATCAAATCTGTGAAAAACCATTAATTTTTCAGCCAGGCTGCGCCTGAACAGCGTGGATTGGTCAACAAAATGTCATCTGGATGGCGGATTAAAAGCTGCTTCTCTGAGTTGAAGACAGAATACACCCCCAATATAGATCCATTGCCGTTCGGGATGGCTCCTCCAGCAAAATCTGCATAACCACTGGTCCTTAGATAAATCGTGCCCCCAGTGCAAAATTTAAGGGCGCGGCTAGCACCCAATTTATTTTTTTTATCTGCAAATGTTTGTGCTGTATCGGTAGCTGAAAATTCAATATTGGATAATTGTATCAAGCGCCCTTGTAATGAATCATGCAGGTTTTTATATTGCACTTGGAGGGGAATGATCGGGTAATTATCTTGTATAATTTGAATATGCTGTTTGAATAAAGGCAGCGGTATACCACCTGTCACTAAGCTACCCGAACTACTATCCACAGCACCAACCAATTGAATCATTCTACGATAATCAGATAAGAGTAAATCTTTTAAGCGCAATCGAATCAATGTGCCAACGGGATAATCTTGAAAAAGATTTTGTCCATCCAGTAACAACATAATACCGCCGGTACTATCTTGAATAACGATTGATTTATACCAATTGTCATACTCATCATTGGCCACGACCACCGCCTGAAGCATCCATTCCTTTTGAATAGGCTCCACTTCTCCAACCTGATGTAAACGTTTAAGCTGTTTGATAGAGATTAAACTATCACTCAATTGACCTTCAAAAGACGAAGCGTAGGCTGCTTTCTTGAAACAAGCTGTGCAACAACTTATCGTAAATAGAAACATCATTATGGCTGCTAAAAAAGAAACATTGTTTTTCATAAAATAAAATTTGATAAATAAAAGTTTGAAGTGAATGATTTGATTGATATGATTGAACTATTTGAGGTAATTGAATTGATTGTTGTGATTCATTTGATTGAACTATTTTAAGTAATTGAATTGATTGATGTGATTCATGTGATTGAACTATTTGAAGTGATCAAATTGATTCATTTAATTTTTTAAAAAAATTGAGTTATGAATTAATATCAAAGCATTGATAGCTGCAGGCCAATGGTGTAGGTTCTTCCCAAATCATAAATATATTTTGCAGGAAATTTTGCTGTCTTGAAATTTTTATAATCATACCTTGACTGTTCAAAGATTAAACTAGGTATAGAGGACCCTAGTAGATTTCGAATTGAACTCGTCAGCCTTAAATTTATTTTTCTTTTTCTAGCTTCTATTTCAAAGTTTTTTGAAATAAACAAATTTGACACCCATTGATTAGAAGCCCAAACAGGCTTATATACATCTTCCCAAATTGTATTTGTTGGACTATTTGTTTTCACCCAATCGCTTCTTCTAAATAGATCATGACTAATCGCACGTCTGCTTGCATACACAGCCGTATAGCTAATGCGTAAGGAATAAATAGGTTGATAATTAATCGTAAAAGCTTGTACGGATTGAGGATAGGATGTGGCAGGAAAATCCTTTAATAACAACCTACCCGATTGCACTTTATACAAGTTATCGGCGATCCTGATTTCGTATAACGGCTGATTGGTGATAGTATACCATCCATAGCTATTGCCAATACTAAATTGAATTGGGCTGGTCCAATTGGTTTCAATATAAGATTCTACGCCATAATGCATCGTTTCCATTTGTCCAACACTGGCCCTTACAAAAGCATTAAAGTAATCGTGGTAGAATAATTTATATTGACGTTCATTTTGATTAGACTGCGCAAAAAGTAAGGCATTGGCCTTGATAGTACTCCCCATAAATTGTAATTTAATTTCAGTGCCCAAATGGATCAGTGGCAAAAGGAATGGATTTTGTATTGCATGGTTAGCAGGATCAGCATAGAGTTCTGATGCATCAGGCGCTTCCCATTCATGGAACAACCGTGTGGTTAGGTACCATCTTCCATTGAATTTGTAACGCAGATACAATTGGTACTGATAAGAAGGAAACATTGCTGATTCAGCTATACCTTTTGAAAGATTGGGAAATAAGCCATTTTGATTTAAGCCTTCCCTTTGCATTTTATCAACGCTCATCTTCATTCCTAAACCCCATTCCAAAAAAGGCGTAGCGCTATTTAAGGAAGTCCAAATGCCCATGTTTTGATTGGTTAAAACATAATGTGCCCCCCATGATTCCCCTACCTTTATTTTACGATCCGGAAATTGCACATCATTTTGAAAAGCAGCTGCAAGCCCATCATCATTCACCCAAGTATTGTAATTGTAATAAAATTTTCCGCCCAAGAGGTCTGAAACTTGGTTGCTATATCCAATTTTATCAGCATGGATTGATAGACCAAGATGCCATTTTGTGATTGGGCTTATTATATAATTTGAAAGCGCAGAAAAACGAAGCAATTGCAATTGTTGTATTTGTTCGTTGATAATATATTGTGCCGCTCCATTTTCATTCGCAAGATTTTTTGCTTTTAACTGATCAAATTGAATCTGAAATAATTCAGGATGTATGGTATACCAATTCAATAACTTATTTTTAAGTTGTTCGTCAATGGCATAACTAGGTAAGTATTTATAATAGTCTGGTCTTGGATCCGCTGCTTTTGACCAATCCAATTGCGTCGAGCTTTGTCTTCCAAATACCGCACCAAGATTCAATTGAATTTGGTTTTCTTTTTTTGTTCTAATATCATAATGCACACTCAAGACTGGCGCATTACTTTTTTTTGTATTCGAATAAAAAGGTTTGCCATCAAGCCGTCCCCAGCTTGGGTTATACAATGGATCCTTGGTAAGGGTATATAATTCTTGTACTGTTGGCGCACGTTTTCCTTGCACTACCGGACTCCACCAAAAAGTAAATCCCAATTGTTGCTTAGAAGAAATCAATTTTTCAACACTCAATAAAAATCCTTGTCGATCTTTCACGCCATTTGACAAATAGCCTAAAGGTGTTTTTTGAAGGACTGCATCTACATTGATTGAGTAATTATTTTTTAAAAGTCCAGTATGCCATTGAAGTCTAAGCTCTTGCATAGTTGTTGCATTGGACACACTCAAACTAATTGATTTTATTTTTGTAAATAAGTAAGCATTGGAAGACGTAAAACTATTTCCAGAAGCACCACTCATTCCAAATGCATTCATGCCATAGGGTGGATTTAGATCGATTGTTTTAAACCCTCTATACAATCCTGCATAACTAAAGCTTGGATCCCATCCATTTAAATTGGTTCGCCAATCAATGCCATTGATTTGATTCCCTTTGTTGCTTGATAAACCCCTAGGGACCCAATTCAAAGCAAAGCCGTGGTATTGTGCCATTTCATGTAATCCAGCATACCCAGATTGTAATAAATTAGGTACCCAATAAATAGAAGACTCCCCCATGCCATCAAATTGCTTAGGCAATGCATCTGCATTTTCAATTTGCGCCAACAATGGTTTTACATGCATGCAAATACAACAAGAAAAAAGAAAACAGTAACCTGCAATTTTATTCATGCCAGCAAATTGCATTTTTAAATCAATTGATTTCTTTCGGCAAATACGCTGTTATCACGCTTATTAAAACTGCATATTTATAAAAAATAATGCCCAAGAAAAAAATCATAGCTAATAAACCAATAATGAAAAATGGAACAATCTTGAACAAGTTATCAGTTATAAAAAATGTAACAATCTTAATAATTCTTGTATTCTTCACATGTGTTTTTCAAAACCAACTACACGCAATGCAAGTAGTCGCTTTTTACAATTGTGAAAACTTTTATGACACCACCCATCAAATATCCGTTAATGACCAAGAGTTCTTACCCAATAGTGCAAAGGGTTACAGCACTTCAAAGTATGCTCAAAAAACAGCACAACTTGGCAAAGTGATTTTTGGACTTGGTCAATTAGGGACTAAAGAAGGTGTGGCATTATTGGGTGTAGCAGAAATCGAAAATCAATACGTTTTAGAAAAAGTTATCCAATCCAACGCCATTAGAAAATACCAATATCAATACATCCACTTTAATTCAAAAGATCCAAGAGGCATTGATGTTGCTTTAATTTATCAACCACGTTTATTTGCACCCTATCAATACAAATCCTATTCTTTAAAAGACGCCAATCATTTTCAAGATTATGCCACCAGAGATATTTTACTAGTAAAAGGACAACTAGCAAAACAATGGGTTTATATATTAGTGAACCACTGGCCCAGTAGAAGAGGCGGTTCTAGCTTGGCCAAAAAAAATAGAATCTGGGCAGCCACCACTTGTAAGCGGATAATGGATAGTATCCGAAAAGTAGATCCAAGTGCACATTGGATTGTGATGGGAGATTTTAACGATAACCCAACCAATAAAAGTCTGAAAACTTTAGGTCTTGATAATCCTTTTCTACCCTTATTCAGGCAGGGTCAGGGCACGCTTGCTTTTAGGGACAGTTGGAACCTCTTTGACCAGATCTTACTAAGCCCAAATTGGAAAGTAAGCGAATCAAGTATAAAGCATTATCAATCAATCATTTATAAAACAACGGACATGATTGAAACCCAAGGTAAATACACTGGCTACCCTAAGAGAACCTGGAATGGGGACCAGTTTAGGGGCGGCTATAGTGATCATTTTCCTGTGGCACTTATTTTTAAGCCAAATTTGAGTGGAAATCCACTGAAATAGCCTATCTTCGCCCTCCCAAATCTGTTTTGGCAGATTCATTCTGAATAAGGATGTCCACTGGGAAAAACCAATTATTTAACCAAAAAATTCAAGTAATGAACAATTACGAATTAATGGTGATTTTTACACCGGTATTATCTGAAGAAGATTTTAAATCTACTCAGAAAAAATACCAAGATCTCATCAAAGAAAATGGTGGAGATACTGTAGCCTCAAATCCTTGGGGTTTAAAATCACTTGCTTATCCTATCGATAAGAAAACAACAGGCATCTATTGGATTTTAGAATTCACAGGACCTGCAAC
Source organism: Sediminibacterium sp. (assembly GCA_040403925.1). GTDB lineage: Bacteria > Bacteroidota > Bacteroidia > Chitinophagales > Chitinophagaceae > Sediminibacterium. The sequence goes on from JBBAJV010000003.1 coordinate 82,749, forward strand.
AATCAACGAGAAATTGAAAATTCAATTCTTACGTGACGAGCAAATTATGCGTCACATGATTACAAAACTTGACAAGTACGCAGTCGAGTACAACCACATTAAAAGAAACGGCGGTTTCCCTGTTCACAAAGCAGTTGAGGCTTAATTAAATTTTTACCAACATGGCAAAGAATGAAATCAAATACCTTACCGCGATTAAGCAGGAAAAACCTAAGAAGAAATTCTGTCGTTTTAAAAAGTATGGTATCAAGTATGTAGATTACAAAGACATCGAATTCTTAAAGAAGTTTGTTAACGAACAAGGTAAAATGTTACCACGTCGTTTAAGTGGAAACTCACTTAAATACCAACGTAAGGTGGCTGACGCTGTTAAAAAAGCACGTCAAATGTCCTTGTTACCTTATGTAACAGATTTATTTAAATAGGCTCAAAAAATATTAGTCAACCATCCCTAATCTCGCGATGCAATAACATCAAGGCGAGTGACAGTCATAAATAATATTATCACTGGGCTCTTGGGAACTAAAAAAAATAATTATGCAAGTAATTTTAATCAAAGACGTAGATAATTTAGGTGGAAAAGATGAGTTAGTAAATGTAAAAAACGGATACGCTCGTAATTTCTTATTCCCAACTAAACATGCCATTGAAGCGATCCCTTCTAACTTAAAACAATTGGAAGAGCGTTTAAAAGCGAAGGCGAAGAAAGAAGCTGTGATGTTAGCTGAGATCACTAAAGTAATATCTGTCTTAACAGCTAGTCCTGTTAAATTAACAGCTAAGACTGGCGCGAACAACAAAATATTTGGTAGTGTAACTTCAATTCAGGTAACTGCTGCAATCCGTGATCAAAAAGGTTACGAAATTGACAGAAGAAGAATCACTGTTCAAGACGAGATCAAAGAATTAGGTACTTATAAAGCAACAATTGATTTTGGTAACGGTCAAACGACTGAGATCGAGATTGAAATTGGAGCTGAAGCTTAGTTCAAAATAGATTGATTGACCGCCAAAATGGTTAATCTAGCCAAAAAAAGCCTTTCTGATACCTCAGAAAGGCTTTTTGGTTAGTTTTAGCCTCGAAATAAGGCCTTTTTATGTACACTATTAATTTAATTAACAATATAAAAGTCATTTGTGTATAAAATATGCCTATCTTCGTATAGTCCGAAAGAGCGATATTGCTCAATCGGTTTTTAGATCACTTAATTTTAAAGAACATGAACATTTATGTTGGAAATCTAAGCTGGAATATGACTAGCGAAGATCTTGAAGCACTTTTTACTCCATTCGGAGCAACTGCAAGTGCAAAAATTGTAACAGACAAATTTAACAACAACAGAAGCAAAGGCTTTGGTTTTGTTGAAATGGCTAATGATGACGAAGCTCGCGCAGCTATCGCTCAACTTCATGACACGGAAGTGTTAGGTCGTAACATTGTCGTAAACGAGTCTACTCCACGTCCAGAAGGTGAAAGAAGTTTCACTAAAAAACCTTACGGTGCTGGTGGTGGTGGAAATCGTGGCGGCGGTGGTGGTTTTAATCGCGGCGGAACTGGCGGCGGTTACAATCGTGATCGTGGCGGTAATGGCGGTGGTGAATATAACAGATATTAATCAACCTCGTTGCAATACAACCGGCGCTCCGTGAGCGCCGGTTTTTTTATGTCTATACTTTATTAATTAAGAGACTCATTCGAAGTTTAAAATAGATCTAAGAAGAATTGAAATAAATAAAGAGATAGTATTAAATTGTAACTCTAATTACAAAAAAATAGATAGATGAAAAAGCTACAACATAAGCCTATTGTGGGCTGTATGCGTTGGGGAGTGTGGGGTGAAAACTTTACAACACAGCAATACGAACAAATTATCAATCAGTGTTTAGCAATTGGCTTGGACATCTTTGACCATGCAGATATCTATGGCCATTATACTACTGAAGCAGATTTTGGTCATGCACTAAAAGGCAATACTAGTTTAAGGAATCAGATAAAAATTATTACCAAGTGTGGGATCAATATGTTGACACCCAACAGACCGCATCATGCCATAAAATCTTATGATACCAGTGCGGCTCATATCACTAAATCAGTAGAGCAATCTTTACAAAATTTTCATACAGACTATATTGACACTTTATTAATTCACAGACCAGATATATTGATGCATGTGGAAGAAGTTGCAGCAACAGTGACTGCACTTAAAAATGTTGGAAAAATAAAATCATTTGGTGTCTCTAATTTTACGACTAGTCAAGTTACACTATTGAATAAATATATTCCAATTAAACACCATCAAGTAGAAATTTCAGTCACCAATTTAAATGCATTTGACAATGGTGTATTAGATCAATGTCAAATAGAAAAAATTGAAGCGCAATCCTGGTCACCAATGGGCAATGGTATATTTACAGAAAAAACAGAACAACATACCCGCATCCTTGCAGAAGCAGAAAGCTTGTCAAAAACTTATGAGTGTAGTGTCAATCAGGTATTACTCGCTTTTTTATATGCACATCCGAGTCAAATCGTCCCAGTCATTGGTACCACAAAGTTCGAAAGAATCCAAGAAACTAAAAAAGCCATGGAGATTGAACTTACAAGAGAAGATTTTTATAAATTATGGACAGCATCCACAGGAAAAGAAGTCGCTTAATGAAATAATTAAGAAATATCAAGCTACTTAAAAGTCAAACCTGGTTTGACTTTTTTTATAGGCAAAAAAAATCCCCATCAAATAAATGATGAGGATTCTTTAATAAATAAGGCAGCTACCTACTCTCCCAGGAAAACCCAAGTACCATCGGCCATGGGGGACTTAACTTCTCTGTTCGGAATGGGAAGAGGTGAACACCCCCGGCAAAACCACCTTAAGACGGCAATTTTATCGGATGTTTAGTCATGACAACTAAACGGATAAAACAATAATTTACATATTGGAATTGAAATCAAGAACAGAAAAAAAAAATAAAGCTTACGGGCAATTAGTACTACTCGACTTCGCTATTACTAGCCTTACATCTGTAGCCTATCAACGTCATAGTCTCTGACGACCCTTAAAAGTAAACTCATCTTGTGGAAGGTTTCACGCTTAGATGCTTTCAGCGTTTATCCTGGCCGTACATAGCTACTCTGCATTACACCTGGCGGCATAACAGATACACCAGCGGTACGTACATTCCGGTCCTCTCGTACTAAGAACATGTCCACTCAATTTACTAACGCCCACCACAGATAGGGACCGAACTGTCTTGCGACGTTCTGAACCCAGTTCACGTGCCACTTTAATCGGCGAACAGCCGAACCCTTGGGACCTTCTCCAGCCCCAGGATGTGACGAACCGACATCGAGGTGCCAAACCTTACCGTCGATATGAGCTCTTGGGTAAGATCAGCCTGTTATCCCCGGAGTACCTTTTATCCTTTGAGCGATGTCCCTTCCATGCAGAAACACCGGATCACTTTAGCCAGCTTTCGCTCCTGCTCGACTTGTTTGTCTCACAGTCAAGCACCCTTATACTAATGCGCTCTACGTACGATTACCAACCGTACTGAGGGTACCTTTGCGAGCCTCCGTTACTTTTTAGGAGGCGACCACCCCAGTCAAACTACCCACCATGCACTGTCTCCCGTTAGGGATTAGGTTCTAAACAAACGAAGGTTGGTATTTCAACGATGACTCCATAACGCCTGGCGACGCTACTTCAAAGTCTCCCAACTATCCTACACATCGGTTGTTCAAAATCAATGCAAAGTTGTAGTGAAGGTTCACGGGGTCTTTCCGTCCCGTGGCGGGTAACCGGCATCTTCACCGATACTACAATTTCACCGGGCTCGTGGAGGAGACAGTGTACAACTCATTAGACCATTCGTGCAGGTCGGAACTTACCCGACAAGGAATTTCGCTACCTTAGGACCGTTATAGTTACGGCCGCCGTTTACTGGGGCTTCAGTCAGGAGCTTTGTCTTGCGACGAACACCCTTCCTTAACCTTCCAGCACCGGGCAGGTTTCAGGCTCTATACGTCAACTTACGTTTTTGCAGGGCCCTGTGTTTTTGTTAAACAGTTGGTTGTACCTATTTACTGTGACCGCATCACTGCGGTATGCTTTATCCCGAAGTTACAGCATTAATTTGCCTAGTTCCTTCTCCGCGGCTCACCCGAGCGCCTTAGAATACTCATCCCGTCTACCTGTGTCGGATTCCGGTACTGGCTGCTATGCTCGCTTTTCTTGGCAAGGATTTTATTGTTTCGCTTCCCCCGAAGGTTCCACTCAACGAACATCCGTCTGTTCGTAACAACCACGTCCTTGCGTCACTTTTAATGCATAGTAGGTGCTAGAATATTAACTAGCTTTCCATCAGATGCCCCTTTCGGGTTTTCCTAAGGACCAGACTAACCCTGATCCGATTAACGTTGATCAGGAAACCTTAGACTTTCGGCGAAGTAGTTTTTCACTACTTTTATCGTTACTTATACCTACATTTTCTTTTCAATTCGCTCCAGCATGGCTCGCGCCACACCTTCTGTGCAGAATTGAATGCTCCCCTACCACTCTAGCAAGCTAGAATTTAGAATTTCGGTTCGTGGTTTGATGCCCGATTATTTTCCGCGCAGAATCTCTCGACCAGTGAGCTGTTACGCACTCTTTAAATGAATGGCTGCTTCCAAGCCAACATCCTGGCTGTTATAGAAATTCCACCACGTTTGATCAACTTAACCACGTATTAGGGACCTTAATTGCTAATCTGGGTTATTTCCCTCTCGGCCATGGACCTTAGCGCCCACAGCCTCACTCCAGGCGATATATGATAGCATTCGGAGTTTGTCAGGATTTGGTAGGCGATGAAGCCCCCTAGTCCAATCAGTAGCTCTACCTCTAGTAAACTTCTATATCCGAGGCTGTTCCTAAAAACATTTCGGGGAGAACGAGCTATCTCTCAGTTTGATTGGCCTTTCACCCCTATCCACAGGTCATCCCAAGACTTTTCAACGTCAACGGGTTCGGTCCTCCAGTGTATGTTACCACACCTTCAACCTGCCCATGGATAGATCACAAAGTTTCGCGTCTACCCCCACTGACTAATCGCCCTATTTGGACTCGCTTTCGCTACGGCTCCGTTACTTAAGAACTTAACCTCGCCAGTGAGGAGTAACTCGTAGGCTCATTATGCAAAAGGCACGCCGTCATCCACATGGGACTCCGACCGCTTGTAGGCGTACGGTTTCAGGTACTATTTCACTCCCCTGTTTGGGGTACTTTTCACCTTTCCCTTACGGTACTGGTTCACTATCGGTGTCTGAGGAGTATTTAGCCTTATCAGATGGTGCTGACAAATTCATGCAGGATTTCTCCGGTCCCGCACTACTCAGGATACTGCTCGTCCCTAATGATTTGCGCTTACAGGGCTATCACCTGCTATGGCCCATCTTTCCAGATGATTCAGCTTGACATTAGTTTCTAAATGCAGTCCTATAACCCCGAATCCACAAGTGGATTTGGTTTGGGCTTGTCCCTTTTCGCTCGCCACTACTTGGGGAATCACTATTGTTTTCTTTTCCTTCCGCTACTTAGATGTTTCAGTTCACGGAGTTGGCTCTCTTTCGAGTAATATACCTTCAGTATATTAGGTTGTCCCATTCGGAAATCTTCGGATATAACGCTTGTGTGCAGCTCCCCGAAGCTTATCGCAGCTTACCACGTCCTTCATCGCCTCTCAGACCCAAGGCATCCACCATACGCCCTTAATTGCTTTAAAAAAATTATAAGTTTAAGTGCTTGCATATGCACAAAAACCTTTTCTGTTATTGATTTCAATTTTATCCAATATGTCAAAGAGCTATGATCATAAATGATCTTAGTAGATGTGTCGGACTTGAACCGAATGATTAACCTTAATTAATCACATCTTTGGGTGTTGAACACCGTTTTCAAAAGAACTAATTTTCTAGATGAGTATGGTCCAAAAAGAAACCCTCTCACTAAGTTGTGGAGGATATCGGAGTCGAACCGATGACCCTCTGCGTGCAAGGCAGATGCTCTAGCCAACTGAGCTAACCCCCCAAGAAAATTTTATTAGTAGACCCGACCAGAGTTGAACTGGTGACCTCTACATTATCAGTGTAGCGCTCTAACCAACTGAGCTACGGGTCTGAACGGGTCAACATTAAATTTAATTAAAGAACTATTTTAAAGATTTAAATTAAAAGTGTTGGAAACAATAGCGGTTTAGCGTCTCTAAAAGGAGGTATTCCAGCCGCACCTTCCGGTACGGCTACCTTGTTACGACTTAGCCCCAGTCATCGATTTTACCCTAGGCAGCTCCTTACGGTTACCGACTTTAGGTACACCCGACTCCCATGGCTTGACGGGCGGTGTGTGCAAGGTCCGGGAACGTATTCACCGTATCATTGCTGATATACGATTACTAGCGATTCCAGCTTCATGCAGGCGAGTTGCAGCCTGCAATCTGAACTGAGAGGGAGTTTTTGGGATTGGCTTCATATCGCTATGTTGCAGCCCTTTGTCTCCCCCATTGTAGTACGTGTGTAGCCCTGGGCATAAAGGCCATGATGACCTGACATCATCCCCTCCTTCCTCACACCTTACGGCGGCAGTTTCTTTAGAGTTCCCAGCATTACCTGTTGGCAACTAAAGATAGGGGTTGCGCTCGTTGCGGGACTTAACCCAACACCTCACGGCACGAGCTGACGACGGCCATGCAGCACCTTACTGGCAGTGTATTGCTACAAAACTAGCTTTCACTAGCGATCTCCCAGCATTCTAGCCCAGGTAAGGTTCCTCGCGTATCATCGAATTAAACCACATACTCCACCGCTTGTGCGGACCCCCGCCAATTCCTTTGAGTTTCATTCTTGCGAACGTACTTCCCAGGTGGGATACTTAATGCTTTCGCTCAGACACATACAGTGTATCGCATATGTCGAGTATCCATAGTTTAGGGCGTGGACTACCAGGGTATCTAATCCTGTTTGATCCCCACGCTTTCGTGCCTCAGCGTCAATATATGCGTAGTAAGCTGCCTTCGCAATGGGTGTTCTATGTCATATCTAAGCATTTCACCGCTACATGACATATTCCGCTTACCTCCACAATATTCAAGATAGATAGTATCAATGGCAGTTCTGGAGTTGAGCTCCAGGATTTCACCACTGACTTACCTACCCGCCTACGCACCCTTTAAACCCAGTGAATCCGGATAACGCTTGCACCCTCCGTATTACCGCGGCTGCTGGCACGGAGTTAGCCGGTGCTTATTCATATGGTACCGTCAAGGGGTCTAGAAAGACCTTTTTTCGTCCCATATAAAAGAAGTTTACAATCCAGAGGACCTTAATCCTTCACGCGGCATGGCTGGTTCAGACTTGCGTCCATTGACCAATATTCCTTACTGCTGCCTCCCGTAGGAGTCGGGCCCGTGTCTCAGTGCCCGTGTGGCTGATCATGCTCTCACATCAGCTAATGATCGTAGACTTGGTGAGCCGTTACCTCGCCAACTATCTAATCATACGCACACCCATCATTAAGCGCCGAAACTATAACAACAAAGTGATGCCACTTCGTTGTGTTACGGGGTATTAATCCAAATTTCTCTGGGCTATTCCCCACTTAAAGGAAGGTTGTGTACGTGTTCCGCACCCGTTTGCCGGTCGCCATCAAACTATTGCTAGTTCATGCTGCCCCTCGACTTGCATGTATTAAGCCTGCCGCTAGCGTTCATCCTGAGCCAGGATCAAACTCTCCATTGTAAATGTTGTTTGATCATGACTATCAATCTCAAATAAATCCGAAATTAACGGTCTGATATAATTCTGTTGATGCTATAACCTTTACCTGATTTTTTCAATTAATCAGTTACTATTGTTTCCAAACTTTCAAAGATCTTTGTGTGTTTTGCGCGCCATTATTCATAGCGGGGTGCAAAGGTAGACACAATATTTTTATTCGCCAAACTTTAATTAATAATTATTTAAAATACTATTCAAAATAACTAATCAAATAAGGCCGATATAATTTCTAGAACTAACCCCTTTTTTAAGAGGGAAAGCAAAGATAGAGCCTCATTTCTAAGCCACCAAATTTTGATGGATTAATTTTAAAGTTTTTTTGAACTTTTATGACGCTAAATAATTGCTTCAGAGAACTCCCGTTATTGATATTTCATCGTTGGCGGGCGGCAAAGATAGGGAGTTAATTATCCCAGCCAAATATTATGTATACTATTTTTAATTTTTTTTCGTTCAAGCCATTCATTATCTATCAGTTATGAGCTCAAACCCAATAGGAGAGGGGATTCTGGTTACCCAATTTTTTTTAAGAAATCTGGGTAGCTAATCTTAGATAAATAAAGGCCGCAAGCTGGCGTAGAGAAATCGACCCTTTGTTCGTCCTTTGAAGCGACTATTTCATGCCATTCGGCTATGCTAATTTGCCCCCTTCCTACTTGCACCATGGTGCCCACTAAACCACGGATCATTCCTCTTAGGAATCGATTAGAATGGATTTCGAATTGGATGTCTGGACCAGCGCTGGTCCAATTGGCCTTTGTAATGGCACATTGAAAGGTATTAACCTGGGTCTTTTTTTTGGAAAAACTCTCAAAATCGGTGTAATTCAGTAAGGAATCTGCTGCTGTTTGCATAAGCGCTAAGTCAAGTGGAAAGGGATAATACCAAGATCTGCCCTCTGAAAATGGGTCTTTAGTTTGATGAAGTCTGTAGATATATCCTCTTTTGATGGCATCAAAACGGGTATGGGCCTCGTTTGGAACTAGATAAAGACCTTTAACCACCACCGAATTGGGCAAAATTGCATTTAAATTATAAACATGCTTTGGGAGGATCTCTAATTCAGTGTCAAAATGCAAAAAATTTTGAAAAGCATGCACACCAGCGTCTGTCCTGGATGCACCTGTTAATGGGATGGGTGTTCTAAACAAGGTCTCCAAAGCACTTTCAAGGGCGCCTTGCACGGTGGCTGTATTTTGTTGAATCTGAAATCCACCAAATAATGCCCCGTCATAACTAAGTTCTATAAAATACCTTGCCATGTATTATTAAATTGGAGAATTATCTTACCATGATCCGCCTGCGCCACCGCCGCCAGAGCTTCCACCGCCAAAGCCGCCAAATCCTCCTCCACCACCGCCACCGAATCCACCACCTCTTGAACCACCTCCCAACAAAGATCCTAGTAACATGCCTGTGGCAACATCACTAAATCCGCTGCCACCAATATTGGATCCACCGCCACCTCGACCATTTCTTAATACCAAAAAAATGATGATTAAAATAATCAAAAATCCTCCGCTTCCTTTTGATTTTGACCTTGATTTTTTTGCTTTTGCAACTTTGTATTCTCCGACTGCAGCTTTCGCAATATTGTCTGTTGCTTGGTCAATGCCTTCGTAATAATTTCCCGCTTTAAATGCAGGCTTAATATCATTGTCAACAATATTTAATGCAGTGATATCTGGAATGGCACCTTCTAATCCATAACCCACTTCGATCCTGATTTCGCGATCATTGATGGCTATTAATAAGAGTACCCCATTGTTCGTTTTTTTATTGCCTATGCCCCATGCTCTAAATAATTTTGTCGCGTATTCTTCCTTTGGATAGCCATCTAAACTTGGGATAATTACCACAGCTATTTGATTGGAGGTACTATCGTCAATCGCCACCAATTTATTTTCTAAAGCCTGCTTTTGTTCTGGCGTCAATACACCTGCAATATCCGTCACAAGGGTTGTTGGACTTGGCTTTTCAATGATGTTTTGTGCAAAACTATTGTTTGCAAAAAGCATTGCTTGTAAAAATAAAACCGTCGCTAAAAGATAAGGCAATGCGCCAAATAATTTTATTTTTCTCATTTGCCCATCATGATTTCGTCAGATAATTCATTTTCATCTGTTACACGATCATAAGGAAAATGATCTTTCAATGCATGGCCTACTGCATCAATAACACCCACCATACCATCTACATAATTGGCTTGTTTAAAATGACCTGTCATTTCTTGCACTTGTTGGTACCAAAACTCCACACCTACTTTTTCGTAAATTTGCTGATCGCCATAGATAGCCAATTTCTTGTCCGATACAGCCACGTATACCAATACACCATTGCGGTCCTTGGTTTCGTTCATTTTGTTCTTGTAAAATATTTCAGTTGCACGTTGTAATGCATCCTGCTTTTTAGGAATACTGGTTTCTACAAAAACACGGATCTCGCCGCTTGTATTTTGTTCAGCAGCTTGAATCGCCTGGACAAGCAGTTGCTTGTCCGAGACGCTCAATAAGTTATCCGTTTTGGATTTAAATAGATTCAGTGGATTCCACATAGTGTTGATAGTTTGGAGTTTTAAAACAGCCTTAGAATTTTACTTCTGGCGCTTTAGAAGCACCTTCGTCTGCTTTAAATCCTTCTTTGGTTTTGAAACCAAACATACCAGCTAATAAATTCAATGGAAATGATCTTGCTCTTTTATTGTAATCAGCGATTGCACCATTGAAATCGTTTCTTGATACTTTGATTCTGTTTTCAGTACCTTCTAATTGAGCTTGTAATCCACGGAAGGCATCATTTGCTCTTAAATTAGGATAGTTCTCTGAAACCACTAATAAACGACCTAAAGCTTGAGACAATTGACCTTGACTTGCTTGAAACTGTTGTAATTTTTCTGGCGTCAAATCCTTTGCATCCACTTTCATTTGTGTAGCGCTTGCACGTGCAGCAATTACATTCTGTAAAGTTGTTTGCTCAAAATTTGCTTCTCCTTTTACGGTGTTCACCAAGTTCGGGATCAAATCCGCACGTCTTTGGTAATCACTTTGCACGTTATTCCATGCTTGATTTACATTCTCGTCTTGATTTACTAAGCCATTATAGCCGTTGCAACCATAGCCTATTAAAATTACGAGTACTCCTAAAAAAATGAATAGTCCTAAATTTTTACGTAACATAGTTTTGTATTTGTTTATAAAGATAGAGCAAAGCAAGTACCAAACTTGTTTTATGACGGAAAGTCCTGACAAAAAGAACCCTCCCCAAAGCTGGGAAGGGCTATAATTAACAAGTTCTTATAAATAATTTACTCAAGCACGAACATTTATCCCTTGATAGCTGCAATACCTGGTAAAATTTTACCTTCAAAATATTCTAATAAAGCGCCGCCGCCTGTACTTACATAACTTACTTTGTCATTGAACCCAAACTGATTCACGGCTGACACACTGTCGCCACCTCCTACTAAACTAAAAGCACCTTTTTCAGTTGCTTCGGCTACCGCCTCCGCTATTGCTTTGGTTCCCCCTTGGTAGTTGGACATTTCAAACACCCCCATTGGACCATTCCATAAAACGGTTTTACTAGCCAAAATCACTTCTTTGAACTTCGCTCTTGATGCTTCGCCAATATCCAATCCCATCCATCCGTCTGGAATCGACATGCTCTCGCAATTTTTTCTTTCTGTATCATTTGAAAATGCAGTGGTGATGATATTGTCCATTGGCAAATGAATCTGCACCCCTTTTGCTTTTGCCTTGGCTAAAATTTCTAAAGCGAGTGGCATACGATCGTCTTCACAAATGGATGTTCCAATGGAACCACCCTGTGCTTTGAAGAAAGTATACGCCATCCCGCCACCAATAATAATATCGGTAGCACGCTCTAATAAATTTTCAATGATCAAGATTTTATCCGACACTTTCGCGCCACCAATAATGGCCGTAAATGGTTTTTGTGCTTCATGCAAAACTTTTTCTGCACTCACTACTTCTGCTTCCATTAGGAAACCAAAAGTTCTATTTTCTTTTGAAAAATATTGTGCAATGATGGCTGTGGATGCGTGTGCTCTATGTGCAGTACCAAAAGCATCATTCACATAGACATCTCCTAGCTTCGATAATTTCTCAGCAAATGCAGGATCCCCTTTTTCTTCTTCTTTATAAAATCTTAGGTTCTCTAATAACAATACTTGGCCTGCTTTTAAAGCTGCTGCTTTATTTACAGCGTCTGAACCAATGCAATCATCTGCAAACTGCACTTCCTTGCCATCTAATAGTTCAGATAGATGCGCTACCACATGTTTTAAAGAATACTTTTCGGTAGGACCCTCTTTTGGTCTACCCAAGTGACTCATTAAAATAACACTACCTCCGTCTTGTAAAATTTTATGAATTGTTTTTACAGTTGCACGCATACGTGTGTCATCTGTAATTTGAAAGGTGTCATTTAAAGGCACGTTAAAATCCACACGTACAAGGGCTTTTTTACCCGCGAAAGAAAAATCTTTAAAGGAACTCATAATTATAATTTAAGTCTGTTTGAATGGATTGCTATTGGAACTAAATTAAAAATGCCCTCCCGAGGGAAGGCATTTTATATAAAAAGTCTTATTTTATTTTACTCGCAAAATATTTCACTGTACGCACTAATTGGCTAACATAGCTCATTTCGTTATCGTACCAAGCCACCGTCTTCACTAACTGTACATCGCCTTGTGTCATTACTTTTGTTTGTGTTGCATCAAACAAAGAACCATATGAAATTCCAATGATATCAGAACTTACAATTTCATCTTCGGTATAACCAAAAGATTCATTTGCTGCTGCGTTCATGGCTGCGTTCACTTCTTCGGCAGTTACTTTCTTAGTTAAGATGGTTGTTAACTCCGTTAAAGAACCAGTGATGGTAGGAACACGTTGTGCAGATCCATCTAATTTACCTTTTAAGCTAGGCAATACTAAACCGATTGCTTTTGCAGCGCCTGTTGTGTTAGGTACAATGTTTGCAGCAGCTGCTCTTGCTCTTCTTAAATCATTTTTTGGATGTGGACCATCCAATGTATTTTGGTCATTGGTATAAGCGTGCACGGTTAACATTAAACCAGTCACGATACCAAATTTTTCTTCTAACACTTTTGCCATTGGCGCTAAACAGTTCGTAGTACAAGATGCGCCAGAGATCACTGTTTCAGTACCATCAATAATTTCATGGTTGGTATTGAATACCACTGTTTTCATTTCGCCAGTTGCTGGAGCAGAAATCACCACTCTCTTAGCACCTGCTTTGATATGTAATTCAGCTTTTTCTTTATCTGTAAAAAATCCAGTAGACTCAATTACTACATCCACATCATGCGCTCCCCAAGGAATTTGAGACGGATCTCTTTGAGCGTATATTTTTACAGCATGTCCGTTTACGACTACTGCATCTTCAGTTGATTTTACTTCGGCGTCAAAACGACCTTGAGCACTATCATACTTTAATAAGTGCGCTAAAGCAGCCGGTGAAGTAAGGTCGTTGATGGCCACTACTTCGATTCCTGGTGTATTATAAATTTGACGGAAAACTAAACGTCCGATTCGTCCAAAACCATTGATTGCCACTTTTACTGAACTCATTGTATTCGATTTATTTATGAATAGAGATGCGAAGATACAATCCTTTTAAAAAAAGGACTAAAAAAATATCCTAAATAAGCATCTTGGAGTCCCTATTGTCAAGGATTGCGAGAAACCTTATAAGATTGATATGCACACAAACCTTTGCGGAAGCCAAGCAGCTTGAAGGTCTAATTTGATAAATCATCAAAAAAATGACAAAATTGTTTGGCAGTAAAGGCTTAGAGACCTATTTTTGCGACCCTAATAACCTAGATGACCATGGAGCGTTCGACTAAGGGTTAGGTCACCTCCCTTTCACGGAGGTAATACGGGTTCGAATCCCGTACGCTCTACAAAGCCTATCACAAAGTGATAGGCTTTTCTCATTTAAGGCAGCGTCACAAGCTCGCTTGTGTAAGCTGACGAGAATGAGAAAAGCCAAAAGTAAACTTCGTTTGCTGTTGAAAGGCTTTGGGCTAGGATCAATGCCGAGGAAGTCAACGAATGAAGTGAGTTGACTATCCCAAGCATCTTTTAGCGTATTAATACTCTAATCTCAAGTTTACATATTAATTAATTTAGTCATTGAAAAATTATTAATAAAATAGTTGCCCCTTTGGGCAACTTCAATTAACTTTAACATTGAATACAAATAAGAAATTTAGAACAGCTGTATTATATAAAGATTATTTTGATCAGTTCTTTGTAAAACAAAATAATAGAGTAAAGGAAAAGATACTTTGGACTATTCGATTAATTGAAGATGTTGAAATTGTGCCTTGTGTTTATTTGAAGAATATAACAGGCACAGATGGCTTGTACGAAATAAGAATTCAAACTGGCTCTGATATTTTTAGGATATTTTGTTTTTTTGATAAAGAGAATTTAGTCGTAATTGGAAATGGATTTCAAAAGAAAACTCAAAAGACGCCTAAAAATGAAATCATCAAGGCAATTCAAATAAAATTAAATTATGAAAACGAAAAATAATACTATTTCACTAGATCAATTTGTAGAGAATCATTATGGCGCAATTGGAACTAAAAAAAGAGACTCTTTTGAAAAAGGATATGAAAACTTTAAGCTTGGTGCTATGATCCAAGAGGCTAGGCTGAGAAAGGGCTTGACTCAAGAAGCACTTGCATTAAAATTAGGCACTACAAAGTCCTATATATCAAAAATCGAAAACGATATTAAGGAAATACGCTTATCAAATTTACAAAGACTGGTTGAAATTGGACTTGACGCTAAACTTGAAGTGAATATTCAATTTTAACTACTCATAACCTATGCCCGCTCCAAACTTATACAAAGGATTCTTAGTATCGTAAGGCATGTCTTCTTTTTGTTTTAACACCTCCTCCATGGAAGATGGTAACTCAAAAGGCAATTTACCACTAGGCTTAAATTTGCCCATGACTAAATCTAAGATGACATTATCCTTTGAAGAGAAGTCAGCGATTAAGGCTTTTGAATATTTATTGATGTTTGGAATAACTGCTGGCCTTTGTAAATTAATAACTGTTATAGTTGGCTTAGATTGAATAATTTTTAACAAACGCTCTTCCTCTTTATCAGAAAATGCCAAAGAACCGTGATTGAATAATCTTTGTAAAAGATATTTTTCGGAACCCGCATTGTCTGGGGTATTTATTTTTAAAACAATCACATCAGCTGCTTCCATACTAGAAACTAGATTCGGATATGCTTTGGTCTCCTCTTTATTAAAACCCTCTAAAAATATTTTAGCAGTTGGTTTTAATGGCAAAGTATTTGCTTCATTCTTTAATAGGACCAATGACTTTTGCTGTGCTTCAATTCCTTTAGCCGCAAAATTGGCGTTATTAAGGATTTTTACACCAGCGGGATCTAAATAAGGATCATCAAATAAACCTAAACGAAATTTTTCTCTTAAAATTCTGCGGATCGAAGAATCAATTCTTTTTTCAGAAATCTTCCCTTCTTTAACTAATTCAATTACTAAATTAGGTAGCGCTTCTCCACCAAACATATCACAACCTGCATTGATGATTTTTTCGACACGTTGTTTAGCACTTAAATTTTCAACGCCATGTGCAGATGCTGGCTTTAAAGTATAACCAAATACCTTGCCATCTGTTACTAAACCCCAATCGGTACATATGATCCCATCAAAATGATAGGTGTTTCTTAATAGACCTGTAATAATATCTTTATTGTATCCAAAACCTACGTCTTCACTTGTTTGTCCCATTGGAATTCCATAGTAAGGCATGACTTGTGCAGCCCCTGCAGCAAATGCACCTTTTACAAAAGGAATTAAATGATAATTAAAATTATTGCCTTTGTATGTTTGACGGCCTGGAGGAAAATGTGCATCGTGTCCATCTTCTTGCGGACCTCCACCAGAAAAATGTTTCACCATACACTCCACCGTATTTTCATTGATCGTATCTCCTTGAAAACCTAAAATGTATGCCTTAGTCATGGTAGCAGCTAATTCGGCATCCTCTCCAAATGTTCCATTAATACGTCCCCATCTTGGCTCTGTTGCTAAATCTGCCATGGGAGATAAGGTTAATCTAAATCCTAGTGCTTTATATTCTTGTCTAGCAATGTCGCCAAAGCTGCGCACTAAATTGCTGTCTCCAGTTGCAGCTAATCCCAATGTGGATGGCCAGCTAGAAAAAAAAGGACTATAAATACTTGCTCCTGGTGCATTAGGCACTCCATGTCTTGGATCAGTCGCTAATGTGATTGGTATGCCTAGTCTTGAACGCTCAGCTAATTTTTGAATATTGTTATGCCATGCAACCATAGCTTCTGGAGTAGTAGATTGTATTGTATTAAAATGATTCATGTTTTTACCTAACAACATGGCAGTATTGCCCTCAACAACAAAAGAAAAAGGGTTCGCGATAGATTGCGTTTCGGATAAAGACCCATCTCCATTCATTGCTGCCATGGTAATAAACATCGAACCTGCTTTTTCCTCTAATGTCATTTGACCTATCAAGTTAGTAATGCGATCTTCGATATTTACTCTATTATCCTCATAGGCATCTAACTTGCCGTTCTTATTTAAATCACGGAACTCAAGGCCCTCTATTTTTAAAATAGACGCTTCATTACCCATTAATTTAGCCGCATCGTTGTAAGTGATGTAGCTTTTTACATACATAAAAGTTAACAAAACTGCTATCAAACCAATGATAGATAAAAAAGCAAAACCAATAAATTTAAAAATTTTCTTCATGCAGGTAAATTATAATTATCTAAATATAATTTTAATTCAATAAAATCTAACAAATTATTTACCACTATTACTTGCCAAGCAACTATCCAAACTCACTCCTAAGGTGGTTTCAAAATAGGACGGAATGGATACTTATTTCATTGCAATACATCTAAATCCTGTATGCTCTAACCCTGTGTCTTGAGATGTTTTCATGCGCGCAGTTGAACGATACCCTTTGCAATAAGATGCATTGCATAAAAAAGAACCGCCTCTTACAACGCGTTTTGGCGCATTGGGTTCTTGAGGGTCATAACTGTCTTTAGGGCCAATTGGATTGACAATGACTTTGGAATTACTATTCTTTAACTGAGTGGCGTATGTATCTTCTCTGTACCAATCCGAACACCATTCCCAAACATTGCCTGCCATATCATACAAGCCAATGGCATTGGGTTTAAATTGTTTCACTGGTGCAAGTCCATCAAATTTATCCCATCTAGTATTGGTTGTTGGAAAAACGCCCTGCCAAGTATTTGCTTTTGGTTTTCCGTTTTCAATGTCCTCCTCACCCCAAGTGTATTTTGATTCTAGTCCAGCTCTTGCAGCACACTCCCATTGCGCTTCTGTCGGCAACTGCTTACCTGCCCATTTACAATAAGCTTGCGCATCATCCCATGAAACATGCACCACAGGATAATTGTCTTTCCCTTTGATATTTGAACCAGGGCCTTTAGGATGTTTCCAATTAGCCCCTTCTGCCCAAATCCACCATGCAGCTGGATTATCTAATGCTGTTCCTATAGGTTGTTTTACAAAAACCAATGAAGCAGGCACCAATACATCGTCTGAAGGCTTTGGTGTGCCTGGAGGTAATTGTAATTTAATTAAATTCCAATCTGGTTTTTTTTCTGCAGTGGTAATATATCCCGTTGCATCCACAAATTTCTTGAACTGTGCATTGGTCACTTCGGTCGCGTCTATCCAAAAATCTGCTAACTGAACTTTATGTTGTGGATATTCATCCACTCTTCCCTCTTCATCATTCGCACCCATTAAAAAGGTTTGTGCCTTAATTAAAATCATGCCTTGATGCGATACACTATCATTGGTGTTCAAAATATTGGAATCTGTTTCATTTTGCGCAATTACAGTTCCAAAACGAGCAGGTATATTATTTGTACAATGTAAAAGGCTATCTTTTCTTGCAGCTTCAGCCGCTCTTTGGGCTTCAGATTGGCAAGCACTCATCAAGCCTACTATTAGTATACATTTTGTAAATAATAAAAAGGATCTGATCATGATGTATCGTGTTGACTGTGAAATTAAGACAATTTATTTACCAAATTTTTTGAGCCAATATACAAAACAGCTGTATGGTGTATACTCGTAGGTTGTATATCTAAAATATCCATATTTCCGTCTGTTGCTTTGCCACCGGCTTGTTCAATCACAAATGCCAAGGCATTGGACTCAAACATCAATCTTAATTTGCCATTGGTATGTTTTGAGGTAGCAGGGTATATAAAGATGCCCCCTTTCAATAAATTTCTATGGAAATCTGCAGCCAATGAACCAATATACCTTGCAGTAAATTCATTGTCTTTGCAATAGGTTATAAATGCTTTTACTTTTGAATCTAAAATTGAATTGGAAAGTCCTTCATTGATAGAATAAATAGTACCATCTTCATTACATTGAATGTTGGGATTCGACAAAACAAATTCGCCTAAACTGGACTCATAGGTAAATCCATTGACACCATTACCAGTCGTAAAAACCAACATAGAGGATGGGCCATAAAGGATATAGCCTGACGCAATTTGTGCTCTACCTTTTTGCAAAAAATCATCCACATTTAATGGGCTGTTGATTGGTGAAATGCGTTTATAGATAGAAAAAATAGTACCCACAGACACATTCACATCTATATTACTAGAGCCATCTAATGGGTCCAATGCTACAATATATTTTCCATCGGTTTCTAAATCAACAAAAGAATCGTTTTCTTCTGATATAATACCGCAAACTTCGCCCCCCTTACTTAAAGCTCTAATAAATCTAGTATTAGCAAGAATATCCAATGTTTTTTGCTCATCCCCTCCTACATTCAAATTGCCAACATTACCCATAATGTCAATCAGACCTGCTTTATTTAATTCTCTATTGACCACCTTAGCCGCCAATGCGATATCCCTTAACAATTGTGAGAAAGCACCAACTGCAGTTGGATAATCCCTTTCATTGCTTTTAATAAAGCGATCCAATGTAACACCAATTGGCAAGTCTATTCTTGACTTTTCCATAGAATTTTACGATTTAATACCAAGTTTAAAATCTATACTATTTAATGCTAGCTATTGCAACTGGATCCATGTCGGTAAACTCTTTATTTTCACCTGCCATGCCCCAAATAAAACCATAATTACTAGTACCAACACCAAAGTGCATACTCCAAGGCGCCGATAAAACAGCTTCATTATTTGCAACGACTAGATGTCTGGTTTCTTGTGGCTCACCCATAAAATGCACCACACGATGTGCTTCATTTAAATCGAAATAAAAATACGCTTCCATTCTTCTAGTATGCGTATGTGGTGGCACTGAATTCCAAACACAACCTTCCTCTAATGTAGTCAATCCCATGACCAATTGACAACTTTGAATGCCGTCATTATGAATATATTTATAAATAGTTCTTTTATTAGAAGTACTAAAATCACCTAAATGCACCGGAGATGCTTCATCCTTTGTCATGGATTTATTAGGATAGGTTGCGTGAGCAGGAACAGAAAGTAAATAGAACATCGCAGGTGAATTACTGTCATCACTTACAAATGAAACCTCTTTAGTGCCTTTTCCTAAATACGCACACTCTAATTTGTCAAGACCATAGCTTACTCCGTCCGCTACTACTTTACCTTTCCCTCCAACATTGATCACGCCCATTTCTCTGCGCTCTAAGAAAAAATTTGCTTTTAATTCGTCCTCATTTGGAAGGGCAATTGCATTTGCAGTTGGCACGGCACCACCTACTATAATTCTGTCAAAATGGGAATAGGTTAGATTGATTTCACCTTGAACCATTAGATTTTGAATTAAAAAATTATTTCTTGTTTCATTTGTTGACATTGTTGCAGTCTCTTTTGGACTGTGTTGGAATCTTACTTGCATGGTATTTTTTTATTTATTTACTTTAAATTGATTTAAGAATGATTGTTTTAGCGACCCATCCAACCTCCATCTACGGTGATAATGCTACCATTGATATAATCCGATGCTGGTGAAGATAAAAATACATAGGCCCCCGTTAAATCAGAAGTTTCTCCCCATCTGCCTGCAGGAATTCTAGATAATATAGCTGCGCTTCTATCTGGATCTGCTCTTAATAGTGTGGTATTATTAGTTGCAATATATCCAGGTGCTACCCCATTTACAGTAATACCATGAGGCGCCCACTCGTTGGCAAATGCTTTTAATAAAGAAGCAACTGCACCTTTACTTGCTGCATATCCTGGTACATTGATGCCACCTTGGAAACTTAATAAAGAGCAAGTGAATACAATTTTGCCATATTTATTGGCTAACATGGATTTACCAATTTCTCTGGTAATTAAAAATTGCGCGTTTAAATTAATGTCAATAATCGTATCCCAAAATTCATCGGAATGTTCTGCTGCTGGTTGTCTTAAAATATGACCTGCATTATTTATTAAAATATCAATTTTTGGATGATCTACTTTTACTTGATTTAAAAAAGTATACAAAGAAGCTCTATCAGAAAAATCTGCCAAATAGGGATAAAATTTTCTTCCTGCTGCTTCAACTGCTTTTGCAACATCGCTCCCTATTGAAGGCAAATTATTTGATACACCAATAATATCCGCTCCAGACTGTGCTAGTTCAATAGCGATGTCCATACCTATACCGCTGCTACATCCTGTCACCAGGGCTAATTTGTTTTCTACTCTAAAGTTTAACATACTTGTTTTTTATTATAATAATTGAATGATCATTTTAGAAAAATTAGGTGATTTGTTGCGCATGAAAGTTACGCAATTAGTACAGTTATACTGCTTACTTGCACTTAATAATAATGGATATGCATCTCCAATATTAAAATGCGTCAAAGTTGGCCATGTCCACTCTTTTTCCTCCATTACATATGGTAAAAGAAAATCATAGGCATCTTTAAATGACTTTCCATTACTTAATTTGGCAGACCTAAAATCAACATTGATATTATCCGATAACTGAGCTACGCATTCAAATGCGTTCATAATGAAAACCGAGTAATGCAATGAATTCGTTCTTCCTAACTCTAGGGGAAAAGCGCCTTTTGCATCCATTTGATTACTTAATCTATCTAAAGCTCGATTGATGATCTTTTTTGAGGCTGCATCATCACCTAAGTAATTAGTGATAGCCAAAGCTTGTGCGTCATACCAAATGCCATGATTATTACCTGCTTTTTTTTCGTCTATTCCTATTTTGCTATTATCCAACCAATCATAATAGGCTTTAAACCACATTTTTAATTCATTATTGTCATTCTTTGTCCAAGAGGAAGATTGATTTAAAAGTTCTACCCCATCTAATAAAAATATAAAATGCCTTGTGTCAATTAATCCTTCGCCTCTTCCCTCTACCACTCCTTTTACAGCTTGACCATAGTTTACATTTGGATTCATTTTAGTCGCAGTATCTAAAAACCAATTACGTATTAATTGCTTTGCTTTTTGGGCATACTTTTCATTGCCAGATAAATAATACGCCAATGAAAACTCATACACCTTCTCACAAACTCTTGGCATACTTTGTTTATCAGGATAATTTCTAACTTCTGGATTCACATCTCCGTCTTTTCTTATATAAGGCAAGCCAGTTTTGGTATCAGGATTAGGCCACCAATAAGGTGCAAGACTCATATAATCATGCTTATTACCACTTGGTGGAAAATCTTTTTTATCCATGACTGAAAATGGACCAAAATTTAAATTTTCATCGCATTGTTGGATTAAGTTTTGATATGCTAACATCATTTCTTTATCCTTTAGCACAATCTTGTTCTTAGTTAATAATAAAGCTTTGCGATCTATAGCAACCATATCAGATTTTGATATGCTTTGCGCAAATCCGATCAATGCAATTGTTATAAATAATAAAGAAATGATAATTTTTTTCATTTTTTTTGTGCGATTTGTTTTTTGTACGTTTTATTTTATTTCAGTGTTAAAACAAGTAGCAGGCAATCCTTCCTTATTGTATAAATTGGCTCCAACTGGGTTATCTGCCCAAGCATATCTAACATACTTTGGATGATCTATCATCTTATTTGAAACAATTACTTTATTGTCTTGGATGTATGCGTCTGCCCAAATGTATTTTTTGTTGTCAGATGCAATTGCAAAATGAGCAAGCTTACCACTGCCTCTGGCGATCAGCCCAGAGCCAATATTGTCAAAATAAAGTATGATACTGCTGTCATTAATTTCGGTTTTTAATAAAGTAGGTCCGGAATAAACAATATTGTTTTCATTGTACGCCACTTTAAGTGATGCCAAATACATTCTATTAGCGGCTTCTAACTTATTCATTGGATGTACATCATTCCATTCTCCAATATCATTTAACACAGCCATCCCAGTCATTGGTAAGCTTAGGGTATTGGATTGTGCATCTTGCAGTTCTGCTAATTTACTTTCACTAGGAAGCGTTTTAGGCTTATTAATATTTGCCAATTGTGCCCATAAGAAAGGAAAATCTCCTTGGCCCCACAGCGTTCTCCAAGAAGTGATTAAATCTGGAAATAGCGTTCGGTATTCTTTTGCTTTACTTTGATTGGATTCTCCTTGATACCAAATCACTCCTTTTATGCCATACCCAACTAAAGGATGAATCATGGCGTTGTACAATGCTGCGCCTTCACAAAAAAGTTTTGTAAGACTATCTCTTTTAAAGGGTTCTACCGCGACACCTAATTTATATTTCCAATCACTATTTAAATAGATGATGGTATCTCCAATTTCTAATTGATACCTTTTATCTTTAATAAATCCGGCATCGCCCATTTCGTTGGTCACTTGAACCGTAATGGTATTGACGCCTTCTTTCAAAATAGTATTATTGATTACATAGTATCTAGGAGCGTGCTTATTGGATGTTGCCCCAACCTTGATCCCATTTATAAAAGTCACATCCTTCATGATTATATTACCTAATCTTAATCTTGCGGCTTGACCTGCATATTTTTTAGAAACTTGGATATCCTTTTTATACCAAACGGTACCTGCTTTTACTTCGGGTAATATTTTTTCTTGCCAAAAACTAGGCATTGACACAGTAGACCAACTAGAAGCGTCAAATGATTTGTTTTTCCAATCTGCTTTATTGCCTTCATCTAAGGATGCAACTTGCCTATTCCAAAAATCGTTGTATGCCTTATCCGATTTTGTAATACTATCAATATTACTTACAGATTTAAAGAAATTGTTCCTATTATAATATTTAGGATAATTTACTAATGCGGCTTCAGGTATCCATGCTTCAGCAGGCGTGCCTCCATAACTAGCATTGATTAAGCCAATAGGAACACCATACTTCTCGTATAATTTAACTGCGTAAAAATAGGCTATGGCACTAAAATTTGGAACTGTTTCTGGACTTGCCTTTTCCCAACCTTTAATAGATACTACATTATCCAATGGACTAAATGAATGATCCCGCTTAACTTGAAAATTACGAATTTGATCATTTTTCGAATTGGCTATTTCTGTTGGATATTTTTCGGCTGCTTTATACAATTCATACTCCATATTGGATTGACCCGAACATAACCAAACATCCCCCACTAAAATATCTTCTACTTGAATAAGATTCGTTCCTTTTACATTTAATGCATAAGGGCCACCTTCCTTACTTGCGTCGAGATTCACTTTCCATTTTTTATCCGCTCCTATTATGGTGCTATAGGTTTTTCCTTTAAATGTAATTTCTATTTTTTCCCCAGCTGCCCCCCAACCCCAAATAGGTATAGCAGTATTTCTTTGCAAGACCATGCCATTACTAATAAAGCGCGGCAAAGTGATACTTGCTTTTGCTTGTATTGATAGAAAAATAAATAAAATAATTTTAATCCAGTTCATGTTTAATCTATATAAAGGCAATTTGCTTTTTAAATAAATAATAGCCTATTTAGGTGTGCTATTATTTTATTACTATTTTAATTTTTTTTAGCCTTCTTAGCCGCATTGCTAGCATGTCTTCCACTTCCGTCACCTCTATCTAAATAACCAGATGCTGGATCTAATGTTGCTAATATTTTTTGAAGGCCTTCTTTGATACTTTTTGTATCCTCAGAATCAGGTGTTAATATCTCTTCAAATGGGGCTTTACGCATATCAAAAAGTTGGCCTGCTCTATTTAACTTCCAATCGGCACTTCTTACATACCAATCATTACCCAATCCGGTAAATATCCAATCTCTTGAATTTCCCTTTACTCCTTTTATTTGCTTGGCAAAACTAATACCATCTAACTTTTTATCATTCGGCAAGCTTGCACCTGCAATTTCTGCAAAAGTGGGAATAAAATCAGCAGCATCCACTAAGTTTTTTGATACAGCTCCAGTTTTTATTACACCCGGCCAATTGATAATTAATGGCACTAAACTTCCTCCTTCTTGCATGGTGCCTTTTTTACCAATCAATTTTTTACCATCCACCTTACCTATCACAGCAGCTTGACCAGCAGTTCCATTGTCACCGAAAAATACAATTAAAGTATTCTCTCTAAGTTTAAGACTATCTAAAGTATGTATCAATTTCCCAACTAATTTATCCATGTAATTGATATTATCGGTATACAAATCTTTAAAATCAGTCGTGCCAGGCTTCGTGTCTGGTGTCGCTTTAATTTCACCGTGCACATGCACTAAAGAATAATATAAATAAAACGGATCCTTTGTATGTTTTGATAAAAAGTCTACCATATGATCATGCATTAAATCGGGCATATACTCGTTGTCTTTTAACACTAAATCCTTGCCATTTAAAACATATTTATGTGTCTTTTCGGCTGTATTATTGAATACGCCACTTCCAGTGAATCGCAAATAATCATCAAACCCAAATTCAGCTGGACCCAATGGCAATTGACCCCATTTGCCAATCATTGAACTCGTATAGCCTGCTGTTTTTAATATTTTAGGCATGAAAGTTTCGTCAGAAGGTTTAATTTCTCCTGTTTGATCTTGGTTGACAGCGCCTGTTCTAAATCCATATCTTCCTGATAATATCAATGCTCTTGATGGTCCACATAATGGCACTGTGTAAGCATTTGTATACCTAATACCATTTTTAGCAAGCTTGTCAATTTCAGGGGTTTTAAATAAATCCGCTCCGTAACTACTTACGCCATCTATGCCTAAGTCATCGGCAAGCACAAAAATAATATTGGGCTTTTTATTTTGAGCATCAACACTCAAGGTTAAAAATGTAAAACCTAATAAAAAGGATGAAAATTTCATAAAAAATATTTAATGGATAGGTGAAATTAATTATTAAAGCAGTTAATTGGTATTTGTTTATTTTTTTGTTTTTTTATCCCATGGCCATGGTAATGCTTTGGTACGGATGGCTTCCTTTTCCCATAACAAAGCCAAGTCTTGCACTTTTGCAGGATACTGACTAGCAAGGTCTTTTGTTTCGCTTGGATCTAGTTCCAAATTATACAACTCCCATGCATTTTGATCTTTTTCTGTAAAGACTTTACTCTTTTCTGTCTTTGATACTAATTTCCAAGAACCCGCTTTGATTGCACGATTGCCTTCATGTTCCCAGAAAATAAAATCACGTTGGATGGGCCTATTATTGATGGCGCCTACTAAGCTTTTCCCTTCCATTGGTTGAATAGCTTGTCCGTTATAGTTGGTAGGATAAGGAATGCCTGCAATGTCCACACAGGTTGCCATAATGTCTATCAAATGCGCATCCTGATTGCGAATCACTCCTTTTTGAGCGACCCCTTTTGGCCAATAAATAACCAAGGGCGAAGCAATCCCTCCTTCGTGTGTCCAATGTTTATACATTTTAAAAGGCGTATTACTTACATTAGCCCATTCTATACCATAAGTTACCCATGTATTTGCTGGTCCAGGCATCACACCCATTCCACTTCTAATAAATTGTCCGTCTCTTGTATAAATTGGTTTTTTACCAACAAAGATGGAGTCCTTTGCATAAGGATGCATTTTTTGTTGTTCTGCAGTCATTACAATTTCGGGCTGATCAGAATCTAATGGTTCAGCGCAACCTCCATTATCATGCATGTACATAATAACCGTATTGTCTAGTATGCCTTTTTTTTCGAGTGTTGTAATTATTTTTCCAATCCCTTGATCCATCACATCAATCATAGCTGCATACACTTCCATTTTTCGAACTTGCCAATCTTTCATAGGTGCATTCTCCCATGCAGGAATACTCACGCCACGCTCGGTTAAAACAGCCTCCTTGCTAATCATCCCTATTTTTTGCAATTTATTAAATCTTGCAGTTCTAATGGCATCCCAACCTTGATCATATACCCCTTTATATTTTTGCACTTCTTTTTCTGGAGCATGTAAAGGCCAATGCGCCGAAGTATATGCGATATAAAAAAAGAAAGGATTAGCAGTTTTGTGTTCGTTGATAAACTTTACAGCTGTATCTGAGATGGCATTGGTATAATAAAAATTTTCGCTCGGAGTGATATAGGTATTGTTGCTCACTAAAGTGCCTGGATCGTAAAAGCTTCCAGAACCATTTAATGTTCCAAAGAATCTTTGGAAACCTCTTTGGATGGGCCAATTGCTCATATCATTTTGGTTCAATAAACTTTTTGCAACATGCCATTTACCTGTCATATAAGTGGCATAGCCAGCGGATTTAAAAACCTCTGCCATGGTCACTGCATTTTTACTTAAATCATCCACATACCCAGGTTCAGCAAAATTTTCGGTTGAAAGATGTCCCATACCAGCCTGATGCGGATAAAGACCCGTTAATAAAGATGCGCGAGAAGGACTACATCTTGCAGTATTGTAAAAATGGCTGAATCGTACACCGTTTTTTGCTAATCGATCGATATTAGGTGTCTTGATTTCGGAACCATAACAACCAATGTCTGAAAAGCCCATATCATCTGTTAATATCAAAATGATATTGGGTTTATTATTTGTAGCAGTTTTGGGTTGTGCATTTATATCATTCGTAAAGACAGTCAAAAAGGATATTGCAATAAATAAAGTACAGTACTTTTTAAGTAAAATAACCTGACTATATTGATTGCTATTTTTCATTTGTTTGTCTCTAAAATTTCACTATAAATAAAGTGAAGCGTCTTTATGTTTGAATTCCGAATTAAGTGCTATTTAGTTTTTACTTGTGTATTAGCTTGTGCTGCTACTTGTGTTACTACTTTTACTTCAACTTGTGTTGCAAAATAAGCAAGCATTTCTGCTTTTAATTTTTTAGTAACAGCATCATACTTCGCGTCTTTTGCCACATTTACTTTTTCAAGTGGGTCCGCATTGTAGTCATACAATTCGTCTCCAATCACAGACTCAGCTTTAAAAGGCTTTGTAGATCTAAAATTATTTTTCATCCAAATGGTATACCTGTATTGACTATTGCGAATGGAATATCCCATGATATTCGCAGGTGCATAACCCAAACGCTCATTTTCCTCATCCACTCCACTTCTTGGATATTGACTAATTGAATATTCCTTCACTTTTGCCAATGGATTTTCCATCACCTTTTTTAAACTTTTTCCTTGCAACTGAGTAGGTATTGCAACCCCTGCTAAATCACAAAGAGTTGGGAAGACATCCACATGCTCAGAAAACGATTTTGTTTGATTGGAAGCATACCCAGGAGCACTAATTAGCAATGGTGCACGTGTCGCTTGTTCAAAATTACTATGCTTACACCAAAGATTATGATCTCCTAAATGCCAACCATGATCTCCCCATAAAACGATAATGGTATTCTTTGTTAAACCTAAAGAATCCAAGGTATTTAAAAGCTTCCCTACTAATGCATCTGTGTAAGAAATAGCTGCATAATATCCATGTAATAATTCTTTTTGCTTATCGATAGATACAGTCAATCCAAATTCTTTTTGTGGTGTTGAAGCAATGACTTCTGGCATATCGGTATAGGCTCTTAATTCACCCGCATTATGATAGGCAACCTCGATTGGATTTTTATTGGTCTCTTGAAAAGATTCTAGGACAATATCTTCTCTATTATATAAATCCCAATACTTTTTAGGTGCTACAAAAGGTAAATGTGGTTTCGCAATGCCTACTGCAAAAAAGAAAGGTTCGTTTTTTTGACTTAATTGTGCTAAAATATCATTTGCTTGTAAAATATTAGCGCCATCTGTATAAGCATTATCTGGCACATCAATATTTTCGGTGGTTGGTCGCACTTTAGCAGTTGCTTCTGCGTTCGCTTCCGCCTTGGTCATACCTTTATCAAGTGCTTCTTTGATCACTTTTTCTGCAGCCAATTTTGTTTCTTTCATTTGATACCTACCTTCTGCTGGTTCACCAAGTTCAGGTACATAATATTTTTTATCTGTCTTATGATAAGGAATACTCCAAGAAACCTTATCTAAGTTATTATCTACATTTCTTGGATCAAACACTTTGCCAATACCTTGAGTGGAATAGCCTTGTGTGATTAAATGTTGAGGCAAGGTTACAATATCAGGGCTTACATCACGAATTTGTGTTTTTAAATCCCATATTTTAGTCCTATCTGGACGCATGCCCGTTAACAAACTTGCACGTGTAGGTCCACAAACTGCTTGTTGACAATAATTATTTAAAAAGGTAGTTCCCATTTTAGCCAATCTATCAATATTGGGCGTTTTTATAAATTTATTACCATAAGCACCTAGAATGGGTTTTAGGTCATCCACTGCAATAAATAATATATTAGGTTTCGCTTTTGTTTGGGCCAAAGTATGGCCTTGTATGCATACAATGAGTAAACTAAATAAAATGCTCTTTTTCATTTGCTATTATTTATTGGGTAGTTTTTATGTATTTATTTAGACTCTTGTGATTTGAAAAAATTAACCATTTTAGAATACATTTCTTTAGCTGCGTCTTTATAGTTATTAGATGTATATACATTTACTTTTTCTAAAGGGTCTGCATTGTAATCATACATTTCGGAAGCAAAAATCTTTTTAGCATCAAATGGTTGATCAGAGGTGAAATCATTCGTCCAAATAGTAAAGCGATATTTGCTAGTTCTTAAGCTATATCCCATGATTTTATTTGAATCAAAGCCTGCTTTTTGTGTATCTTCCTTACTTAATTTTCTTGGATATTGGCTTACAGAAAAATCTTTAACAGAACTGCTGTTATTCTGCATAATAGGTTTTAAACTTTTCCCTTGCAATTGTGTGGGAACATTTAAACCAGCTAAATCGCAAATAGTAGGGAAAATATCAAGGTGCTCTGACAATGAATTAGACTTACCTGCTTTCATACCTGGAGCAGCTACAATCAATGGTGCACGCGTCGCTTGTTCCATATTGGTATGCTTTTCCCATAAATCATGGTCTCCTAAATGCCATCCATGATCTCCCCATAATACAATGATGGTATTATTTAAAGTTCCTAGGGAATCTAAAGTATTTAATAAGATACCTACTTGAGCATCCATATAAGACACTGCTGCATAGTACCCATGTATCAATTCTTTTTGCTTTTCCTCTTTGATATACACATGATTCCCTGGTTGATTAAAAGTAGCATAGGCTGGGATATCAATATAATTTCTTAATTCACCTGACTTATGATAGGCTACCTCAGGGGCATCTTTTGCATGTTCAGTGAAAGTTGCCAAAGGCATGTCTGCTCTGTTGTATAAGTCCCAATATTTTTTGGGTGCTACAAAAGGCAAATGCGGTTTACGAAAACCCACTGCCATAAAATAAGGTTTGCTATTTTTTGATAACTCAATTAATTTATTCTTCGCTAATAATGCAATCACACCGTCATCATATGCGTTGTCAGGTACATCGTAATTTTCTGATGAAGGCCCTTTAATCGTTGTTGGCTCTTCGTCGTCATTATCTCTTTGTACCCTTTCTTTCTTGACAGCAAAAATTGCTTTGTTTTCTGGTTTTTGATATTGGCTATTTGTAGGTTTTCCTAAGTTATTTGCATAGTCGGATTCTTCTGGCTCCATGTAGGGCATACTCCAACTAACCGGATCTATTTTTTTAATAGAGCTACTTGGATGGTATATTTTACCAGTTCCTACAGTATTGTACCCTTGAGTAATTAAATATTGAGGGAGGGTGACGATATTGGGATTCATATCACGCATTTGCGTTTTTAAATCCCAAATTTTTGTATAATCTGGACGCATCCCAGTCATTAAACTAGCCCGTGTAGGACCACAAACAGCCTGTTGACAATAATTATTTAAAAAAACGGTAGACATTTTGGCAAGTCTATCAATATTGGGTGTTTTAACCAATTTGTTGCCATAAGCACCTAGTTCGGGCTTTAAATCGTCTACTGCAATAAACAAAATGTTTGGTTTACTTTTTTGTGCATTTACATTGCTTATCAACGAAAATGTAAATAGTATCGCAAATAGTAGTTTGTTTTTCATTTTTTTAATATTTATTAAAAGTTTTTGGGGGAAGGCATTCAACTTGAATGATTCAGCAATTAACCTTTAAAATTAGACAATTGAACTAAGATTTAGTTTATTAACAAAAGGCTAATTCAATACTACTACCCTAATTAAAGGATAGTAGTATTGAATTAGAACCTATTTGCTTATTATTAATAACCTGGATTTTGTGGTATGATTATTTTAGTATTATTGTCGATTTCACGTTGCGGAATTGGCAATAATAATTTTTGGTCTGTTACATAGGTTTGAATTGTTGCTAAATTAGGTGCTGGCGATGGATATTTACTATAATGACCTGTAAACATAGCACTAAAATTAGCCTTCATGATCGTCAAAGGATCTTGACTTGGCATGGTTGTCGTAAATCTCAAAAGATCAAACCATCTTATATTTTCAAAAGCAAATTCTAATCTTCGCTCATTTGCTAATTCCTTTTCAAAAATTGCAGTCGTACTCACTGTTGCTGCAGTTAATAAAGGCAAACCAGCACGTACTCTTGTTTGATTGATTAAAGCTAAACTAGCAGCAGTATTACCTTGCGCTTCTGCCAACATCAATAATGCATCCGCGTACCTTATTACAATCCAATCATTTTCAGCATCCCCTTTAAGAGATACTTGAGAAATCATTTTTTTAGGATATATATTATTAAATATCGTTCCATAGACACCAATACTCGCTGCATTACGATTGTCTAATGTATTATAAACTGAGTTTAGTTCTTTACTTGGGGCATTCTGTCCAGAACCATCCCCATTGATAATAGCAACACCGCTTAACTCCGGTGCAAATAAATTAGGAAAAGGTGAGCCTTGTCCAATACCACCTGCCTTATATCGAATGGCAAACATGACTTCTTTATTCATTTCATTGGTAACAGAGAAGACGTCGGCATAATTTGTAACCAAGCCATAGCCGCTATTCGTAATTATATCGGTTAATAAAGGAATGGCATCTGTTTTACGATTCAATGTCAAATATACTTTTGCCAATAATGCTTTCGCTGTCCATGCATTCACTTTACCCAAATTCGCTACTGGAATAGATGCCTGTTTTAAAGTTGACCCATTCGCAATGGCATAGTTTAGATCAGCAATGATCAATTTATAGGTATCATCCACACTAGATCTGTTTATATTGATTGCTTCAAATGGATCTAATGGCTCATGAATAACCATCACACCACCATATAATCTTACTAGATTAAAGTAGTGATAGGCTCTAATAAATGCAGCTTCTGAGCTTAAACTCGATTTTTGAGCATCTGTAATTTCAACAGTCGTCTTTTCAGTATTTAATTTGCCTCCAGTTGGATCATAGTTAATATTTAAACTATTTAAAATATTATTTACATTTCTAATATTAAAATAATTGGCAATCCAATAATTATAAATAGCGGCATGTGATGTACTTGGTATAAACAAATCCAAGTCGCTCAAATCTCTATTTGGAACAGACCTGCTACCTGAATTCGACATAATCGTATTATCACTTCTTAGTTCAGTTAATTTCCATTCTTCTAATAATGGATTTCTTAGAGCATTATAACAGCCATTCAATGCAATTTGAACATCATTGGCATTTTTATAAAATTTTTCGGTCGTTAAATTTGATTGGGGATACAGATCTATATTTTTCTCGCAAGAAGCAAGAAAAATAGATGATAGTATTAATAAGCTTACAATGTTTTTCATAAATAAAATATTTTATTTTTTTTCTTTCAGAAAATTAAAAATTTATATCAATACCTGCTGTAAATGTTTGAGGAATAGGAAAAGCACCTCTTTGATACCCATCAAGTAAAACAGATGAGTATGGTCCGTTACTAAATCGGCCTTCTGGATTCACCCCTCTATAATTAGCTGCTGTAATAAAAAATAAATTCTGTGCAGATAAATAAAACCTCATAGAATTTATTTTTAATTTTTTAATCGAAGCAGAAGGTAAGGTATATCCTAAATTAACCTCTCTCAAAGCATAATAAGATGCGTCTTCAATCACATAATCAGTTAACATCCAGTTGAACCCATTTGTAGAGTATGGTGTCTTACCGTCTCCTATATTCATTGGACTAATCCATCTGTTTTGATTATATGTACGAATTGTTCTTCTTGATTCATTGTAATTAGGGTCACCATTGATTAATTTACCACCATGAACCCCTTGTAATAAGAAGCTAAAGTCAATATTTTTGATTTTAAAAGTATTCGTAACGCCCCAATTAAAATCAGGATATGGATTGCCTAAATTTGTTCTGTCATTATTGTCAATGATGCCATCTTTGTTCATATCCACTACTTTTAATCCACCTGGAGCAAACATACCTGACAAAGTAGATTTTAAACCAGAATTAGTAATTTGATCTTGAGATAACCAAATACCATCCGTTTTAAAGCCGTAAAAAGTCACTAAAGGATCACCTACTTTATTGCGATACACTTCATTACGTTCACCTTGATTTAATAAGTAAGCCTCGGTTCCTAACTCTAAGATTTTATTGCGCGTCTGTGAAATATTCGCAGAGGTTGTCCAAGTGAAATTTTTCTTTTGTACGTTTTTGGTAGTTAATTCAAATTCAAATCCTTTGTTTTCTAATTTTCCTAAATTGTTCCAAAATTGTGGCACACCCGTAAAAGCCATAGCAGACTGTTGTAATAACAATCTATCTGTAACAGACTTATACATATCAAATGTGATACTTACTTTATTGGAGAATAAGGCTAGGTCAACACCAGTATTATTTTGTCTAGTGCTTTCCCAAGTGATATTTGGATTAGATAAATAATCATCCGAACTAATAAGCCCTGGAGCTGTGACGCCTGTACCTGAACCATAATTATAATTTGCGCCATACAATAAGTCTAAAAAGGCGAAATCAACTATTCTGTTATTTCCAGATACACCATAACTCTTTCTTAATTTCAAATTACTCAACCAGTTAATTTTGCTAAATAACTTTTCTTTGCTCAAAATCCAGCCTCCTGATATTGAAGGAAATTGACCCCATTTATTGCCTTTTGCAAAATAAGAGCTGCCATCTGTTCTAAAACTAGCAGAAATTAAATATTTATCGTCATATGCATAATTCACACGACCCAAATAAGAGATTAATCCAATTTGATTATTTGTTCCAGTTGTACCTGACTTTTCAATTTGTGAAGCACTATTAAGTGTTCTAATATTGTCACTTGGAAAGTCGATTCCAGTGGTTTGTTGGTTTTGTACTTTTGTAGTTTGAGATGTAAAGCCTGCAAAAACATTAATATTGCTTTTGTTCGTTTGCTTTGTATAGTTTAATGTATTTTCTGATAATAAATCTACATATCTATTATTAATGTATACACCTCTATTTAAAGATCCTTCACTATTGTAATCTCTTTCAAAGAAACTCAATCCATTTGTGTAATACATTAAGCTAGAAGCTACCGTTTTAAAGATTAAACCCTTTGCAAGTTCAATACTTAAATCGGCTGATGACTGTAAACGGTAGTCATTACTTGTAATATCAGAACGCATTATATCTGAATAAGGATTTTGTTGCGCAGAACCACTTGGGTTAGCTGTCGTTGCTGATGTCCAAGTAGTTCCATCTGGCATTAAACCAGAATATTTTACGTTTGAAAAATGACGTGGATGCGCATAATCACCCGCCTTTATCGCAGCATATTGTGGATTGGTATTCACTAAAGCAGCAGTGAGTGCATTGTGATACACTGGGAGCCATGATGGGGCTCTCCAAAAATTGGTGAAGTTTTGGGATGGTGACACTTTCTTTGCATAAGAAGGATTGATGTTAACAGAAAGTTTTACCTTACTACTAAAGTCAACATCTACTCTAGTTCTAATATTGAATTTCTCGTAGTTACTTTTGTTTTGCATGCCTTCATCATTCTGATAACCTCCAGAAACAAAGAATCTTACATCTTTTGATCCACCAGATGCACTCAATTGGATATTTTTAAAACCGCCCGGTCTTAGCGTTTCTGATTGCCAATCGGTAGATTTTCCACCCAAAAGCGAATTTTCTATAATATAAGCTGCTCTATCAGCGTCTACTACTATATTGGTTGATTGAACAAAACCTGGATCTGTAGCCCTTAATGCTACCTCCTTAAATAACATGGTAGTATATTCATTAGTTGTCATGACATCATATCTCTGATAAGCCTTCTTCTCTCCAGATGAATATTTGAAATTATACTTGGTTTTACTTGATGACCCTTTTTTAGTAGTCACAATGATCACACCGCTCGCACCTCTTGAACCATAAATTGCAGCTGAAGCGGCATCTTTTAGTACTTCAATGGATTCTATATCTGCAGGGTTTAAAAAGGATAAACCGTCAGCAATCGGCAAACCGTCTACCACGATTAATGGACTAGCTCCAGCATACAAGGAACTAATACCTCTAATACTAATTTTTGGCGCTGCACCAGCCTCAGATGAAGTGTTTTGAATAGTCAAACCAGCAATTTTACCTTGTAAGGCTTGGTCAATTCTAGAAACTGGAGCTTCATCTAAATTTTCATTTTTAAATTTAGAAATAGCACCGGTTAAACTAGATTTTTTTTGCGTACCATAACCAATGACAACAACTTCACTTTGTAGCGTATTGTCTAGCACCATCGGAATGATATAATTGGTTTCTTCTCCCAATGTCATTTTCTGTGCGAGATAACCAACATAAGTAAAGGTTACATTTTTATCAGGGGTGTTGATCGTAAAAGAAAATGTTCCATCATTGTTAGTGGTTACAGCCTTTTTGTTTTTTTCAAACATAATGGTTACACCACTCAATGGAGCGCCAGTTTCCTTATCTATCACCTTTCCTTTAACCGATGTTTTTTGTGCACTAACGAATAATGTACAAAGTAACATGGGTATCATAAACAGCAGCAATCGTAAATTTTTCATACTTGAATATTTAAGTTTAGAAAATCATTAATTAAATTTTGATAAAATCTTCTCGCATTGGACTAAATACATCTATCAGAACACCTTCCTCAAGACAAACCGCCCCATGCAAAATATTTGAAGGAATATGGAAGGCGTCTCCGGTTGTCAACACTTTTTTCTGCCCATCAATCTCCACTTCAAAAACACCAGATTCTACATGTGTAATTTGAACATGAACGTGCTGATGCAAAGGACCAACGCCGCCAGCTTTAAACGCCACTTTTACAACCATTAAGCTTTCCTCATAAGAAACTATTTTACGTTTCACTTTCTCATCTAAGACCTCCCATGATATATCATTATCATTTATAAAGAGGCTATTTGTTTTTTCTGAAATCATATTGGATTTAAAATTTTGTGTGATTGTATAGGTTTTGATTTTTATTAATTAGCCATTTTTTTAAAATAATAAGGCCCTGTCCATTGTATATTTTCTGATGATACAGTTACATTATGCTTTGCTTTATCATCAAAATCATTATTGGCTATTGCAAATAATAATGTAGTGTTATTTAATACTATTTTGAACACAGTTGTTTTATCGTCTTGTTGTAGGATAATGATTTCTTTTACTTTAGAATAAGAATCATATGAAAATTCATTTCTTGTATCATAAGAACCATGCATTTCTAGCACCGACAAAAAGATGGGCGATTGCTTGGTTTTTCTGAAAACAATAGAAGTCTCTGGTCTTAGATTAAAGTTGGGGTCATTGGCCCCAATTCTAGTGAAATATATATTAGTCGTGTCGGTTGTCAATGTTGAAATCGTATAAAACTTCTCCTTGTTCAAATAAGTAAACTGAGCCAAACCATTTGTTTTTATAGCCTCCCCTTCCTTCCATAAAAACTCATAGCCATCGTGTTTGCCAAATGTTTCCAAAGTTGTAGGACTAGTATACTTGAAATTGGTACTAATGACCTGGCCATTGTAATGAAAAGGCAAATCAAATTGATGCGTAACTGAAGCATTGACCCTGAACAAATCAATGATATACTTTCTTCCATCAATAGAGTCTAATAAAAATAAAGTTCTTTTCAATGTTGTTCCCTTGTATGCATTCTCTTCGATAGCAGCAACTACTTGTACATTTGGATTGTTGAAATCTGAAAAAAGTTTATTTGCATGGTATTTTTGACCTAAATCCGTATCCCCATTAAAATGACTTATTTCGTCTTGCACGATTGTATTATGCGCAATGGTTTGTGCTGCATATTTTGTATTTTCTGGCAAATACCTACCGCCATACTTTTGCTCAATACCAATGAATCTTGCCGATCCATAATCCTGAAGCACTTCGTTGCCTTGATCAAAAACATTCATGCTGAGTCTGTCAAAGTGACCATGGCCCAATCCCTGAGAAGCATATTTATAGACCAAGGATGTAAGCGCCTCGCCTTTGCCATTTCTCAAAATACTGATCCCGCCTTCATCCCCTAAAACGCCATCCTTACTTTCTATTGTTTTGTAAGGAAAATAAGTACCTATTTTGTTTGACATCAACTCATTTGATATGAGCAAACCTCCTTTATCCAATGAAACTCTATTTTGTTTTTTTGCAACAGTCAATAATCCATTGTCCTTGCCATACTTGCTGCGTGCAATATCAATTGCTGTTACAAGTTCATTGGATGTGAAATCCTTTTCTTTCAATGCGTCATTCAATGGAAAAAATGAGCCATTTGAGTTCGTTTGCTGTAGACAGGTAATTAAAGCTTTTTGTAAAATACTATTTCTATGTTCAAATATTTTCATTGCTGGATTTGCTTTATCTATTGCATTTGCAAAAAGCATATAGGGAAGAATTGCATATCTAACATAATATGGTCCCTCGGTATAATAGCCATCTGGTGAAAAAAGATTATCCATTTGAGCAATAAACCCAACTTTACCGCTTTTATCACTTCCATAAAGCGCCATGTCTACATAGTCTTTATTGTTAGAGGCTAATCCAATGATTCCAATTCCAGCGCTAGCCCAAACACTATGATTATGAAGACGATCATACCAGTCTTTCAAGTCTATGGTTAGATAGTCAACCTCAGGTTTAAAAGCACCTATTTCTATTTTAGTTCTTTCTTCAGCTGACAAGTAATTAAACACTAAATCATAAGCAAGACCTGCATATACCATCCAGTTAGCATCATTTAAAGCTTGCCAAAATAGATGTCCAGCAAATGGGCTTGTTGCTTGAGGATGTTTTTTTAATGTTGGATTAAGTATGGCATATTTAAGCAACATGTTTTTTACAAGTAAAGCATATTTTAAGTCGCCAGTAATATTGTACAATAAACCAGCATTAAACATCAAGGTATAATTAGACTTATGTTTATCATGCGTATACCCGCCAGCTGGATCAACTGGAAAAGGCACATCTACCTCTTTACCAACAAATGCATCTACCTCTTTTTTAGTTTCCAAAAAAGATTGTTTAAAAACAGAAGCAGATCCAATATTATTTTTTGATGCTTGTAATAATTCATTCGCATCTTGTTTGTTGATGTATAAAAAAGGATGCTTTTGTGCATTTGAATACACAAAAATGAAACAAGCAATAAATACAAAAATCTTTTTTAACATAGGAACAAACATTAGTTTTTACATTGTGCCATGAGTAAGAAATTAACTATTAATTAATGTTAATTAAGTACTTAAGCAGCAATCCGATGATAATATTAAGTTTGTATTAAATAATTCTATTTTCTGATATATTAATATATTACGAATATTTTTATATTTTATTTATAAAAATAATAACAAAATGATTAAATAATTAGATTTTATCTAAATTTTAAAAACCGATACGTAACCGGTAACGATACCGGTAATTTCGGTCATGAATTAGTATTACTTTGAGCCTTCAAACAGTATTATGAAAAAGCAAGCAACCATTAAAGACATTGCAAAAAAACTAAATGTCTCCATTTCGACTGTTTCCAGGGCATTAAAAAACGCGCCAGATGTAAGCAATGAGACGAAAGCTTCAATTATAGCAGTTGCAGAAGAACTTCATTATCAACCCAATAGGCTTGCAGTAAGTTTTAGAGTAAGGCAAACCAACACCATTGGCGTCATTGTGCCAAATTTAGATTACGTCTTATCCACTATGGTGAAAGGCATTGACGAAGTTGCATTAGAAGCAGGCTATACGGTAATGGTATGCCAAAGCAATGAATCCTTTGGAAGGGAGGTTTTAAATACGTCTAGGATGTTGCAAAGTTTGGTAGACGGGTTAATTATTTCTGTTTCGAGTGAAACTAAAACCTTTGACCATATTAAAAAATTCCAAGAAAGAGATTTACCAATTGTTGCATTTGATAGAATTGTTCCAGAGATTATTGCACCAAATGTAATTTTAGACAATGAATATGGTGGCTATATAGCAACAGACCATTTAATTCAAGAAGGGTATAGAAATATAGCCATTTTAGCAGGACCAAAAAACTTAGGAATAAGCAATGCACGTATGGATGGCTATCTAAAAGCGCTCAAAGAAAATAATATGAAAGTAGACCCAAAAAATATCATTCATTGTGATTTCAATCAAGACTATGCTTATTTTGCCACTAAGGAATTACTAAAATCAAAAAATAGGCCAGATGCCATTTTTACAATCAGTGATAGAATGGCGATTGGTGCCATGATTGCCATAAAAGAAAGAGGCCTCAGAATGCCAACAGATATTGGGCTTGTAGGATTTAACAATGAACCTATGTTATCCTTATTAACCCCGACTATTTCTAGTGTTGAACAACCTATGTTTGAAATAGGCAAGATGGCCGCTAAGATTTTTATAGAAATACTTCATAGCGAAGAAAGTGTTATCACTACGGAAGTACTCAAGCCTACCTTAATCATTAGAGAATCAAGTAAAAGAATTTTAATCTAACCCCGATATTATTTAGACCCTTTTTCTCTCAATAAGGCTTCTAAAAAATAATAATCCCCATACATAATTGGCTTATCTACTTCGGATAATCTATTTGCATTTCCAGTGCAATGCATTAATACAAAGCCATTATTGGTTCCAGGTGTAGCTAAATAATTCTTACTGCTTAAGGAAATTAAAATTTGATTTGCAATCGATTTATAGGTAGCCCCTTTTGTGCCAGCGTAATTACTCAATTCTAGTAATGCAGAAGCTAAAATGGCAGCTGCAGAAGCATCTTTTGGTATATACGTTAAATTAATTGCTTGGGCAGTCGCAGGGGGATAATATCCAACTTCATTGACATTAAAATCCCAATTAGGTATTTTATCTGAGGATAAATTTTTATTGTTGATGAAAAAATCGGCCATATTAATTGCCGTATTTAAAAATCTTTTATCTCCTGTTTCTCGATAGGTCATTGTAAAGCCATATACACCCCAGGCTTGACCTCTTGTCCAAGTTGAATTATGTGCAAACCCTTGGTTTGTTTCTTTTTGTAATGCTTTACCAGTAATTGTATCATAATTAATTACATGATAACTACTAAAATCAGGCCTTAAGTGATTTTGCATTGTTTTTTCGGCATGCTTAATGGCAATATTTTTATAGGTCATATCACCTGTAATTTTTGAAGCAAAAAAGAGTAGCTCAAGATTCATCATATTGTCGATGATAACAGGATAAAGCATCGTGTCTTTTCCATCTAACGAAGGTTTATCATTCCAAGATTTAATAGCCCCTACTTTATCATTATAACGTTTACAAAGCGATTTAGCTGATTGTACAAGAATAGCTTTATACTTTTCATTATTAGTTAATCTATAAGCATTGCCGTAACTATTGTACATCATAAATCCAATATCATGATGTTTTGTATTAAATTGATTTGACTCCAATGATTCCGTCCATTTGGTAGCTGCTGCCTTCCATTTTGGGTCTTGAGTATACTCATACATATACCATAAAGCGCCAGGCCAAAATCCACCTGTCCATTCTTCAATCGTTACATAGGTTAAAAAGCCATTCTTACTAGAACGCGGGTATTTCATTTGTGCATTCGCACTATCCAATAGCGTATTATACTGTTGAACTGCAGTAGCAAAAACATTTGAAGTTTTTTCCTTTAAGTTATTTGAATTTTGTCCAAATGAACAGATGGTCAATGAAATATATAATCCTGTTATGAGTGCCTTTTTTATCATTTAATATAGATTTTAATGATATGAATTTACAGTAATTCATTAAAAAAACAAATAAATTAATGATAATTGGACAATCTCACGTCCGATATCGTTTTCGGTAAATTTTTATAAAAAATCTAAACCCGATATCTTAATATTGATATACCAAATATAGAAACGATGAAACCACTTGTATTACTTTTCCTAAGCGCCATCCTATTTTTAAATGCATTTGCCTCAAATAGAGTGGTTACAAATATCAATGAACTTGAATTAGCCAATCAAAATGCAAAGCCAGGAGATACCATTGTATTAAAAAATGGTGAATGGAATAATGTCACTTTCAAATTAGATGCTATGGGTTTAAAAGAAAAACCAATCGTATTTAAAGCTGAGTCTAAAGGAAAAGTGATGATTACAGGTAATTCAAAATTATTGATCGGTGGTTCATATTTAATTATTGATGGACTCTATTTTACAAATGGGTATTCCGGTGTAGATGCAGTTATCAAGTTTAGCATCAATCAACAAAAAATTGCAAATAATTGTAGGGTTACAAATACAGTCATCAATGATTTTAATAACCCAAAAAGATTAAATGAAAATTATTGGGTTGCATTGTATGGAAAAAACAATCGTCTTGACCATTGTAGTTTTATCAATAAAAAAAATATTGGTGTCTTAGTTGCCGTTATATTGGAAGATGACCGTAGTAGAGCCAATTTCCATTCTATAGATCATAACTATTTTGGATTTAGAACTCCACTAGCTTCAAATGGTGGAGAAATAATAAGAGTAGGTGTTTCGGAGCATTGTGAATTTAATTCTAATACCATCATTGAAGCTAATTTTTTTGAAAAGTGTGATGGTGAAACTGAAATTATATCTATCAAGTCTTGTCAAAACATCGTAAGTAATAATTTATTTAAAGAGTGTCAAGGCGCGGTGGTATTAAGACATGGTAATTATAATACGATTGCGAATAATGTATTCTTAGGAAATGATAAGAAAGGAACTGGTGGTGTTAGAGTCATTAATAAAGGACAAGTGGTAGTCAATAATTTCTTTTATAAATGTAAAGGTGTAGACTTTAGATCTCCCCTATCTATTATGAATGGGGTACCTAATTCACCTGCAAATCGTTATGTGGGCGTATCCGATGCTATAATTGCCAATAATAGTTTTTACGATTGTACGCCTATTAGTTTTAGCGAAGGGAAAAGTGAAGAAAGAAGCTTACAACCAAAAAATGTTCAATTTATAAATAACCTATTTTATACCAAAAGGGATACAACGATCTACCATATTTATGATGATATTAGTGGCATTCAATTCTCAAATAACTTAGTAAGTGCCGATGTCAATAAGCAATTTATAAACGGATTTAAAAAAGCCAATCTAAAAATGGAGCAATTTGGTCTTGTGTCAATACCAAAAACAATAGTCAATGGCTCTAATTTAATGTCAGATTCAATTAGAAGTATGTTGTTAGCTGTAACAAAAAATGATTTTGCATTATCAACTGGCTATGTGTCCAAGGGGAACTATCTTAAGGTTGTAGAGAATGCATCTACCAATTGTGGTGCTCCATGGTATAGCAACATTAATAAAAAAGAAATTACGGTGTCAGTTAATTGCAATAACACAGAAGAAATAACAAATGCATTAGAAAAATATAAAAACAGTAAATTAACCATCAACCTTACAAATAATAACTACTTTTTTGTAGCAAGCATCCCATTAAAAGAAGATGTCACTTTTAAAACAAGTATAAAACTACCTATTCAATTTATTAACAATAATGAATTAGACTATTTATTTGAAATAAAAGGGAATCAAAGCCTACATTTAAAAAACCTAACCCTTAATTTAAGTTCCTTGAAGGCGAAAGTATTTGTTACCAGTGACACATCGGGTACCAGCAATCATTCCAATTTTACCATGCAGGATTGTACTATTTCAAATTTCAATGGGACATTTTTGAAGGCCTCTAAATCTAGCTTGTTAGATATTGTCTTCATTAGCAACTCTAATTGGTCTAATGGAAAGGGCATCCTTCTTAATCTGTATGACGAAAAAGACAATAAAGGCTATTACAATGTAGAAAAAATGACTATTTCTAATAATACCATATCAAATCACACAGGACCTTTGTTGGCCATACTTAGGAGTGGGAAAGACGAAAGTACTTTGGGGCCATTGGTACAAATCAACAATAATACATTCAACCAAATAGCATCAGACAATGCACCCTTCATTTTACTAAATGGGGTTCAGCAATCATTGATCCAAAATAATAGATTTAATAATTGCAACCCTACTAATAAATTGATTGAATACCTAGACGAAGTAAGGGCAGCACATACGTTATCAAGCAATCAATTTGAACAGAGCGGGACGATCATTAAAAATAACTACGTCACCCAAAAATAGTTTTACTTGAAAAAAATATTCACCATTCTTTTATTCCTTTTTTCAACGACTGGATTTAGTCAAACACTTTTTGAAAGCGTAAGTAGTTTGTTAAAAAAGGATATATTATCCGAAGCACAAAAAAACCTATCAGAAAAACCAGTCACAGTAACTAGTTACCAAAGTGAAAGATCGGCTGGTGGAAGACATGATTTTTTCTCAGAAGGTGACTATTGGTGGCCAGATTCTAGTAACCCAAATGGACCTTATATTCAAAAAGATGGATTAACCAACCCAGATAATTTTGTAGCGCACCGAAAAGCAATGATTCGCTTTAGCAAAATTGTAGCAAATCAAACCTCTGCCTATTTAATGACGGGGAAAACGATTTACGCTAAACAAGCAATCAATCATATTAAAGCATGGTTTGTGGATACCAATACCATGATGAACCCTAGTTTGTTATATGCTCAAGCAATCAAAGGCAAGGTGACTGGAAGAGGGGTTGGAATTATAGACATGATTCAGCTGATAGAAGTCGCTAAAAGTATTCAAATATTAGAAAAAGCAAACTTAATACCCGCTGATGATAGTCTAAAAATACATCAATGGTTTAGCAATTATTCGAATTGGGTGACAACACACCCTTATGGAATAGATGAAAGAAATGCAAAAAATAATCATGGTACTTGCTGGATCATGCAAGTAAGTGCCTTTGCAGATTTAGTAAAAGATACTGCACTATTAAGTTATTGCAAAGACAGATTTTTAAATGTGATTATCCCCAATCAAATGGATGAGCGTGGCGCTTTCCCTTTGGAATTAAAGCGAACAAAGCCTTATGGTTATTCCTTGTTTAACCTAGATGCTGTGATGACCATTGCACATATTTATAAAATCAATACCCCTTCACTCAAAAAAAG
Organism: Sediminibacterium sp.; assembly: GCA_040403925.1. Lineage (GTDB taxonomy): Bacteria > Bacteroidota > Bacteroidia > Chitinophagales > Chitinophagaceae > Sediminibacterium. The sequence continues at coordinate 126,488 of JBBAJV010000003.1, forward strand.
TATTGAATTCTTGTACCCTTATGTTCAAGATAAAAATAGTTGGCCCTACCCAAAAGATGTCATGTACTGGGATGAATGGCCAGTTGCAACTCCATTTTTATTATTTGGCTATATCCAATACAATGAACCAAATTGGCTCAATACTTGGAAAGCACTAAATCATTCTCCCACGAATGAAGAAGTGATTAGAAACCTGCCCATCAGAAATCCACTCATTTGGTTAGTTGATTAAATAAGGAATGATCTTAAAATCATCCCTCTATTACCTAATCCTCTATCACATTCACTTTTGGAACCAATAAGTGCATGATTAACCAAGCTAGTAAATAAGAAAGTGCACATACCGCAAACATGATATAATAGGCCACTTCTATTTGGTTGATAGATCGATAATACACAAACAAATTCTTTTGTACTAATAAGGATAATAAAATACCCCCAATAGCGCCAAACATACCTCCAATGCCAGTTACAGAGCCTACTGTATGCTTTGGAAACATATCACTCACAGTCGTAAAGATATTAGCACTCCATGCCTGATGTGCAGCTGCCGCAATACCAATCACTAATACTGCCAACCACATATTAATAGATCCAAGGTATTGTGCAAATAAAATTGGCAGGACTAAGAAAGCATAGATTAACATAGAAGTCTTACGCGCACGAAATACGGACCAATTATTACTAATTAATTTTAAAGGAACCCATCCTCCCCCTACACTGCCAATAACAGATAAGGTATACACTGCAGCAACTGGTAATGCAATTTGAGTACCTTTTAAACCATACTGGCTTTCTAAAAAGTCAGGTAACCAGAAAAGATAAAACCACCAAATTGGATCAGTCAATAATTTACCAATAGAGAATGCCCAGGTTTGTTTATACCCCAATAACATCCCCCATGTATACTTTTTCTCTGACTTAGGTGCTTCATTCAATGCCAGTGGTTCAATATCACTATTGATATAAGCTAATTCCTCTGGCGTAATTTTTGGATGTGTGGCAGGCGTATGATAATATTTTTGCCAAAAAAACAACCAAAAGAATCCTAAAATACCAGTTAGGATAAAAGCCCATTGCCACCCAAAAGTGACTGCAATAAATGGTACCGTTAAAGGAGCAACAATGGCCCCAATATTAGCACCTGAATTAAATAAGCCCGTTGCAAATGCCCTTTCTTTTTTAGGAAACCATTCAGCGGTTGTTTTAATCGCTGCAGGGAAATTACCCGCCTCCGTAAAACCCAAAGCGGCTCTTGCAGCAGCAAATCCAAGTACATTTTTTGCAAACGCATGAACAATTGCAGCTATGCTCCATAATCCTGTTGCCCAGCTATATCCCTTTTTAGTACCTATTTTATCGATAATCCTTCCAGCCAACATTAAACCAATGGCATAACTTATTTTAAATGCAATTTCAATATTGGCATAGTCTGCGTCGTCCCAACTTAATTCTTTAGAAAGGGTACTTTTTAATAAACTAATTACCGCTCTATCCAAATAATTAATTGTTGTGGCGAAAAATACCAAGGCGCAAATCGTCCATCTTAAATTGCCAATCTTTTTTTGCATAATATTATTTTAATCCTTCAATTGATAATAATTGTTTCGTTGTAGCTGTTAATTGAGCATATTGTTTTGTCGTCAACACATTTTTAGTAATTAATTTGCTGCCTAATCCAACACCCGCTGCTCCTGCTTTGAACCAAGATAGGATACTTTGTTCAGTAGCATCTACGCCACCGGTGACTAAAAAATGAATACCACTAAATAATGGTTTAATCGCTTCTATAAAGCCAAGCCCTAATACATTACCTGGAAATAATTTAACAATATTGCAACCAGCAACTTGTGCATTGTGAATTTCGGTAGGTGTCATACAACCTGGTATCCATAAAACTTTGTGTAAATAAGCAATGTCAGCAACTGATGCATCAAAAACAGGACTAATTAAAAAATCGGCTCCTGCGTCAATATAGCTTTTCGCATCCACTTCATTTTTGATGGTACCAATGCCTAAAAATAAATCGGGCATGTCCTTTTTTAATGCAACCAATGCTTTAAAGTTTTCCAACGCATTTACCCCTCTATGCGTAAACTCGATGGTTCTAATCCCACCAGCATATAAAGCTTTAACGACCTCTACCACGACCACTACATCGTTTTCGTAAAAAAGCGGTATTAACTTTGATGAGAGGATGTGTTGAGAAACTTTATCGATACTATGCATACATGTTGGTTAATATCTAGACTTGATTAGATGTACAGCTTGTTTAGTGCTATCACCCACTTCCTGCAATTTACCAAATGCAGCACTAGCAGCAAAATTAATCACTTGTTCAATCGTAAAATCGGGTTGCGTAGTTCCAAAAATGAGCCCTGCCATAAAGCAATCTCCACTTCCAACCTTATCGGTAACGTTATAGGTAAAATGTTCCTTACAAACTACATGCGTTTCATGATTCGTAAGCGTAGCATAATAACGAACAGCATCCCCTTCTGAAAAACGATAGGTATTAGCAACAGTAGTGCAAACAGGATAGGATGCTAAAATTTCTTTTGCTACTTTTTCGGCTTGTGTAATATAGAACTCTTTTTCACAAGGCTCGTTCAATGCTGGATCTAATTGAGTACCTAATAATTGTTGTGCACTCCAGATATTACCCATAATCACATGACAATACTTGACTAGTGAAGGCATGACTTGTGCAGGCTTTTTACCATACTGCCATAATTTTGCTCTGTAATTTAAATCCACCGAGATGGTCATGCCTTTTTTAGTAGCATATTGCAATGCTTCCTCGCAAACTTCAACAATATTTGTATTTAAAGCAGGACTAATAGCCGTAAAATGAAACCAATCATATCCCTCTAATACTTGTTCCCAGTTGATCATCCCTGTTTTCAAAAATGAAAACGAGGAGTATGCACGATCATAAATCACGCCTGCATTTTTTAGGTCCGCCCCCATTGGTAAAGTATAGCTGCCAATGCGCTCTCCGCTTAATAAAATAGCTGAGGTATCTATGCCTTCTTCTTGCAAATATTCCATAATTTCTTTAGAAAGATAATGATCTGGCAAAGCTGTACAATATTTTACAGGCATGCCCCAATTGGCTAATGCCTTACCCACATTTAATTCTGCACCTCCAATAAATACCGGCATGTTATGCTCCTGTATCCATTGTTTTTGCAAATTTGGTGAGTAGCGCAATAATAATTCTCCAAAACAAAAAACTTTCTTCATAGTAAGCAAATATATACATCTAAGTGGATTCTTAACTACTTAGCCTCCCAGCCAAAATATTGATTCGCATTATTAAAACAAATGTCTTGAATAATTTTGCCAGTCCAAGCAATATCATTAGGAAGTTCGCCTTCTTCCATTTCATTTCCAAATAGATTACAAACTATTCTTCTAAAATATTCGTGTCTAGGATAGGATAAGAAGCTTCTTGAATCGGTTAGCATGCCTACGAATCTACTTAATAGGCCCAAACTACTTAAGGCATTGATTTGTCTCTCCATTCCATCTTGCTGGTCTAAGAACCACCATGCACTACCAAATTGAATTTTCCCGGCAACACTCCCGTCGTTAAAATTCCCAATCATCGTACCCATCAATTCATTATCTGCAGGATTCAAATTGTAAATAATTGTTTTTGCTAATTTATTACCACTATCCAACTTATTTAAAAATTTGGCCAATGCAGCAGCTTGTGCAAAATCTCCAATACTATCCCATCCGGTATCTGGACCTAGTTGTTGCAACATACGTGTGTTATTGTTACGTAATGCCCCTAAATGGTATTGTTGAATCCATCCTTTTTCCCAATCCCATTCTGCAAATTGCAATAACATGGCAGACTTAAATTGGCGTTGTTCTAAAACACCCAAATCTTTACCTTCAAGTGCTTTTAAGAAAATTGATTCAACTTCTTTTTCAGTAAATGCCTCTGCATAAATTTCTTCTAATCCATGATCACTCACATTACATCCCATTGTAGCAAAAAAATCGTGCCTGCTTTTTAGCGCTGCTAAATAATCAGATAAGTTCGTAATAGTAGTATTCGTCACTTCCTCTACTTTCTTAACATACAGTGCAAATGTCTTTGTATTATTGACTTCCATGGCTTTGTCAGGTCGATAAGCCGGATAAACTTTTACCCCAAAATTGCTGTCTTTAATTTGTTGGTGGTATTCCAATGAATCAATAGGATCATCTGTAGTGCATATTACACGTACATTCATTTTTTGAATTAATCCCTGTGTGGAATAACTGGGATCTTGCAACATGGCAGATGTGGCATCATAAATTCCTTTTGCACTTGATGGGTTTAAAATTTCATGGATGCCAAAATACCTTTGTAATTCCAAATGTGTCCAATGATACAAGGGATTGCGCATAGTATAAGGTACGGTATCGGCCCATTTCATGAACTTATCTTCATCTGACTTATTGCCAGTACAATAGGACTCATCCACCCCATTGGTTCGCATGGCCCTCCATTTATAATGGTCTCCCGACAACCATGCGTCGGTGATATTTTTAAACTGAATATTTTCTGCAATTTGCTGCGGGGAAAGATGACAATGATAATCTATCAACGGCATGCTTTGCGCATACTCATGATACAATTTTTGGGCCGTCTTTGTTTTTAATAAAAAATTTTCATCTAAGAAAGGTTTCATTATAATTTCAATTTTATACTGTTAATGTATTTTTCATCCCTTTTTCTTTAATTGCTTCTATCCAATGCTGCACAGCCGCTGCAAATAAAATATCCTTGCAATAATCCTCTATCAATATTGCTTTTTGATGTGCTTGTTCCATATATATACAAAATGCTGCAAATCCCATACTCATATACTTTGCAGGTTGTGTATGATTTTGTGCGTATGTTTCCATTAAATAACTATTACGCATTTTCATTTTTTCTTCAAAGTTCAGCGAAATGCTAATCCACTTATGTTCAATATATGGATTAGAAAAACGTTCTAAAACCTTATTCGAGAATTGAGTGGCTTCGTCTTTTGTAATGGCATCATTGACTACACAAGGAGTCAGCTCTTCATGAATTAAATTTTGTATGCATTGATTAAATGATGGGTCACGCATCGCTTCTATCACCGTTTCAAAACCAGATAGAATGGCCATTGCACAAGTAAAAGTATGTGTGCCATTTAGTAATCTTAATTTAAGTTCTCTAAATTTTAAGATACTAGGCGCTATCACGATTCTGTCATCAATTTTCGCAAAAGAAAGTTTTTCAATCGTTGAAGCATTATTGGATTCAATAGCCCATAAAGCAAAAGGCTCACTTGTAATTAATAAATTGTCGGTATATCCTAATTGTGTTTGAAATTTTTGCATTTCTACTTCACTCACTTTGCCAGGCACAATCCTGTCGACCAAAGTATTGCAAAAATCATTTGAACGATTCATCCATATTATAAATTCAGCTGGTAAATCTAAAATTGATGCCAACTGATTTACAAGGCTTTTCAATAAAATACCATTATCAGGTATTAACTCAGTAGGCAGTATGACCCAACCTTTATTGATATCCCCATTAAAATGTTTCCATCGCTCGAATAATAATGCCAGTAATTTTCCTGGAAATGAATTTGGCGCATCATTAGAGATGGTATCCTTTATGTCTAAAATCATTCCAGCCTCGGTGGTATTAGAAATAATAATTTCAATATCTACAGACTTTGCCAGATCCAAAATTTGATTCCATGCTGCCTTGGCAACTAATACACGACTTATGGAAGTATTAATAAAACATTCGTCTATATTTTTTCCATTGTAAACTCCACGAACACAATGCGTAAACAAAGCATCTTGATCCGTAAATTCAACTACGCCTCCAGTGCTTGTAGATTTGATGATGACAACGCTACCATTAAAAATATTTTGTTGATTGGCACGGTGGATAAAGTAATCAGGTAATCCCCTTAATAATACACCTGTACCAAATTGAATCACTTTTTCAGTCCTTGGTATAATAAGGCTTGCCTCTTTTTTAGCAACTGTTTTATTTAGAACTGATGTACTCATATTTTATTAAATGTACTTTTATGGAATTGACTGATGCTAATTTGATAATGTCCAGTTAACTAATTGTTGCATGGCTTCAAAATTTTTAAAACTTTTAGGTAATTTCCTGCCATCTACATATTCATTATACAACCAAGGATCACCAATTGCAATCACTTTTCCTTTGCCATACTTTGCAATGGCTGCAACCACTTGTTCATTTGCAACTGCGATTGCTTTTGCTGCTCCCGTTAATTTGATTGCACTTATGTCCTTCACAAATATTTTAGTTTCCAACTTTAATACTTCATTTGGTTCAACTGGATAAGCTGCACCCATTTCATATTCTACACCTTTAACCATATTAATAGATTCGTTCGTAAACTGAATGCCAAATTTTTCTGATAATAGATTAAAATGGGCTAAATCGCAATTGGCAGAGTCGTTGGCGAATAAAACCAAAACGCCTCCATCTTTCACCCAATTACTAATGACCAAGGCATCTGTCGCATTCATATAATTAGGCGCGGGATTGTCTTTTAAATTATCAGGATCTACAATTAAATACACAGCTGCCTTGTTCAACGCTTTGGCTGTTGGTGCTGTCAAGCTTGTTTGTAATTGTGCTCCCTTAGACTCAAATTGTTTCCCAATCATGCCAAAACCACCATTTGAAATATCTTCCCAAGCATAGTGCCATCTAGTATCCCGGCCATATGCGTCTTTTTTAATTTCATTGTTATAAAAGGCATCCAATAAAACCACAGTTGGCATTGCATCCGATGAGCGCTTCATTTTCTCTTGATTAAATTCTGCCTCTATTGAAGCTTGTAAAAATGCCCCCATACCAATTGGATCATTCACCACTACAGGCTGATTAAAATAGTCGTCTAAGCTTCCCGCTTTATAAGTATTGCCCCCTATTCCAGATACACGCACTGTTCCCTTTAAATTAAGTTGTCCATTTTCGTTGGTTATAAAATTAGTGCGTAAACCTGTGTAGGCTTTTTTTGCTTGATTTAAGTAAGCTTCACTTATATAGCCCTTGCGGATTGCTTTTAGTAAGGTAAGAGTAAACATGCTTGATGCAGCTGTTTCTTTATAATTTCGAGGATCATTTGGCACATCTAAAATATCAAACCATAGGCCATCTTTTGGATCTTGCACTTTTAGAATTGCTGTAGACCATCTTTGAAGGATCTGAATCAATGCATCTTTTCCTGGATGATTGACTGGATAATAGTCCAAAGCATCCACTAAAGCCATTCCATACCATCCCATTGCCCCTGCCCATATATGTGGAGATTTGCTTTCATCCCATGCATGGTATAACAAACCTGACTGATCGTCTCTTGTGTATTTTTCGGCTAAAACAAATTGCCTAGTAATATCATTATAAGCAAGTGTATCATGAAATACAGATGCCCATTGTGCATAAAATGCGGCACCCTTGTATAAACCACCTAAAGTATTTCTTGGGTGGTTTAATAACTGATTGTGTAATTGATCAATTGCTTTTTTATATTTTTCTTTACCAGTGACCTGATATAAGGTCAATAAAATTTTGCCATTGTTCAAATGATCTATATTAAAGTCTTCTGGTTTATAATTATATATAGACCCATCCTCTTGCACATAATAGTCCATTGCATGTTGCATATACTGAAAGTATTGTGCATCTCCTGTTGCATTCCATAGTTGATCGATGCCACGTAAAATCACAGCTTGGTCATAACTCCAACTTACTTTTTCACCAGGCTTCACTGCAAAAGAATCAGGCCATATTTGCATTGCAGTAGCAGCAATTTGTTTTGCAAAACTTGTTTGCCTATTTACTGAGTCTTTAAAATTGGGATGAACATAGGTCATACCATGCAAGCAAATCATACTTGCAATACAAGTAGTTAGTAATCGTTTCATTGAATACTAAATTTAAAGAAATATGTCCATTTGAGCAGATAAAAAATATTAGTTACGAAGCTCCATTTACGCAAACGATACCGGTCAAATTATAGTCAAAGTTTCTAAGCTTTAACGGCTTGTCTTGCAAGCATCTTCCAATGACCCTGCTCTTTTAAGAAAACTAGCATAACGAGTAATTTTACATTACCAGGCTTGCCGTTATCATTGGTTACCGCATTTAAATGATGTCTTACAATCGCAGTTTTTCCATTCATATTGATTGTTTGATCTGTGATATCAATAGAAACAAAATCTGATTTCCCTGTAACTAGTTTTTCAATAAATTCAGATTTTCCTTCAACATGTCCTCCAGAATGCCCATAACTAAGCTGATCCGATGTAATCATTTCCAATTCTGCACGAACACCTGAAATCATTGCTGCTTTTAATTTATCAACTGCAATTTGTACAGTTTGTGTTTTTGCTGATTGAGCAACAGCTATATTAGATGTAAATAAAAAAATATTCACTAATAAAAAAGAAAAAAGGTATTTCATACTCAAGTGATTTGATGTACAATAATAGCTAAAATGTAATCTAAAAGTCAATTTATTTTATCGAGAGCATCCACCGCCTTTAATAGATTACTTGTAATCATAAATACCTTAAAAATTAAACCGTTTTGAATTATAAAACAAAATTCACTTAATTTTAATATAAATATTTATATATCTTAATTATATTTGCTATAAACTATTTTTATGAATTATACACTGCATCAGCTTAGGATCTACTTAATCGTCACTGAAACTTTAAGTATTACAAAGACAGCAGAAAAATTGAATTTAACGCAGCCTGCCATCTCTATCCAATTAAAGAATTTTCAGGATCAATTTGACTATCCATTGATTGAAATCATCAATAAAAAAATCCAGGTAACTGGACTTGGTAAAGAAATTGCCATAGCTGCAGAAAGTATCATAAACGAAATTGATAACATCAATTATAAATCGCAGATTTATAAAAATAAACTTGCAGGGCATCTGAAAATTGCAATTGTATCCACAGGGAAATATATCATGCCTTATTTTTTATCTGATTATTTAAAAGAAAATAGCGGAGTTGATTTAACAATGGATGTGACAAATTACAGCAAAGTAATGAGTAGCTTAATACAATATGAAATAGATTTTGCTTTGATATCTCATGATCCAGAAAATATGAAGTTTGAAAATTTTGATTTAATTAAAAACGAACTATTCCTAGTTGGAAATAGTGCTAACATCAAGCCATCAAAAGAAGACAAACCCCTAACTGATACGACTTTTATATTTAGAGAAGAAGGTTCTAGAACAAGACTTGTCATGGAAAATTTTATTTCAAAAAATAAAATTAAAATAAAAAAGAAGATTGAGCTGACTTCAAATGAAGCGGTGAAACAAGCAGTCATTGCTGGATTAGGCGTATCAATTATGCCAATCATTGGAATTAGAAACGAAATTGAAAGTGGATTACTAAAAATTATTCCAATGAAGGGGCTTCCTATTGAAACAACTTGGAGACTAATTTGGTTGAAAGAAAAAAAATTATCCCCTATTGCGGAGTCCTATCTTAAATACCTTGAAAAAGAAAAGGAAAATATTATAAAAAATTATTTTTCTCTGTCTAACCATAAATAAACAGGTAATCCTGAGGCAATTAATACCAATCCCATGATTGCTTCATAAGGCTGATTAATCAATGTCATCACACAAATGGTAACACAGAAAAGTAAAAATAAAATTGGGACTATTGGATAGCCAATGACTTTATAAGTTCTTTCTGCATTTGGCACTTTTACGCGCAAATAAATGAGTCCTACTGCTGTTGCTGCATAAAATAGAAATGCTGCAAAAACCAGCATATCCGTTAATTGGTCAAAGCTTCCAGAGAAAACCAAGAGCACTGCCCAAGCTGCTTGAATAAACAAAGCCTTGTCTGGTGTATTGTATCTTGGATGCACCGATTCCGCTTGTTTGAAAAATGTCTTATCTCTAGCCATCGCATACAACATGCGTGCCGACATTAAAATACTACTATTGGTTGAATTCATAGTAGTCACTAAAATCAATGATGCAACCATTGCCATTCCTATTGTTCCACTCAATTGCCCTGCCACTTCTACAGCTGCAATTTTATTTGGGGTTGAATTTAATTCTATGAAAAAATCAATTGGCATCACATATAAAAAAACGAAATTAATCATGACGTATACCGCCATCACCCCAAGTGTGCCTAATCCTAATGCTAAAGGCAGGTTACGTTTAGGCTGTTTAATTTCCTCCCCAATGAATGCAATATTATTCCAGCCATCATAGCCCCAAAATGCCCCTAAGCTTGCTAAAAACAAGGCTTTCATGAGTGTCCAACCATTCAAATCCGAAGTAGCTCCTTTTGCGGCTGTCGTAAGGTTCGCCATACTGCCTTGCTCAGCGCCAAATCCAACTACTAAAAAAAAGGCGATGGCTGCTAGCATAGCATAAGTCAACATACTACTTAATTTTTCTGCAAACTGCACGCCTCTATAATTCAAAATCGTTAATAGTACAATCAATAATGCTGCTAAAAGTTTAATGGATAAGTTTTCAAACAAATGAAGTCCTAAAAATGTAAGATCAGCGTCCAATACAGGGAGTGGAAATAAACTATTTAAAGACTGCGCAAAAATATAAGCCAAGGCACTAATGGCCGCAGTCTTGATCACTGCGAAACTGGCCCATCCGTATAAAAAAGAAAAAAATCGGCCATAAATTTTTTGAAAATAATTGTACTCCCCGCCCGAATTAGGATACATACTTACTAACTCAGCAGTACACAATGCGCCAGCAAGACTCACGATACCAGCTATCAACCAACAAAGTAAGATCAACCAAGGCGTACCCAACTCTTGCGCCATTGGAGCAATTTTTTTAAACACCCCCGATCCTATGATCACACTGATCACTAAAAAGCTGGCCGCTCTTAGTCCTAATTTAGGTTGTAATTGATTCATTAAATTATTTTCCTGCACGATACCATTTTAAATTTTTGTAAAACCAAATCCAGCCGTATTGTTAATGACTAAGCATCCATCTTTCACTTCAAACCCCCCTGTCACTATATCTTCCATTAGGTCAAAGCTGCCGTCCAAGTCAATGTATTTAGTATTCGGACAAGCGTATGCCATATGTAATGCAGCTGTGATGCTAATAATGCTTTCGTCATTACAACCCCAAAATAAATCAATGCCTGCATGCTGAGCTATCGTTGCAATGTCTTTTGCGCCAAGCAATCCACCACATTTCATCAATTTAATATTGTAAATACCGAAAGGCTGAACGCCTGCAGATAATTTTAATGCAGCTTGTGGATCTTTTAATACTTCGTCTGCTGTTAAGCGTTTTCTTTGCTCGGCGGATAACTGTAATAAATCTTGCTCCTGACCAACCGGCAATGGCTGTTCAATTAATTCTAAAGGATAAGCAGCTGTTGCTTTTATAAATTGTTGTAATGCCTGCAAATCATAGCCTTGATTGCCATCCACGCGTATGGTGTAATCTGCGCCAAATACAGCGTACAATGCAGCGATGCGTTCTATATCTTCTTTCACATCCACGCCGGTCTTCACTTTGAATACTTTAAATCCCATTGCCCCATATTCCTTTGCTTCTTTGATAGTTTCATCTACTCCTTTTATACCAATCGTCATGGAAGTGGGTAAAGCATTCATTTTTTGTCCATAAAAAGAAGCAATGGATACGCCTAAGTATTTTCCAAAAGCATCGTGTAAAGCAATATCAATGGCGGCTAATGTCCCAGGCAAATGTGGAAATTGCAAATTGGATTCAAAAATGATTTCTTGGAAATGGCGAATATCTCTTCCAACTAAATTTGCCACAAATGAAGTATTCAAATTGGTGACGGTCTGCTCGGTTGTTTCCCCGACGACTTCTTCTGCGGGACTACCAGAGCCATATCCAATCATACCATTGGCTAATTCAATTTCGAGAAATGCCAGCGCCACATCCGTAAAGGTATTGTAGGCAATGGTGTAGGGCTTTTTTAATGCCATCTTTTTTAGGTATGCTCTTACTGCTACTATTTTCATATATCTAATGCATTAAGGCTTTTAGGATAGGGATGATAGGCGCTACACCTTCTTGTATAGGCAACAATACTGGTATGCCTAAACTGGCAGTATACTCTTTTTGATACGCAAAGGCTTCTTCGTCTGTGCAGTTTTCGGTATTGATTGCAACAGCGATGACTTTTGATCCAATTTTTTCGATGAGCTCAATTTCAGATGCCACTGATGGAATCTCACCCCAATGCGCTTCGTTGTCAAAATATTTTCTTTTAGGTGCAAAAATTAAAACCACCTGTTTTGCATTCCCAGAAATCAATAATTCTAATCCACAAGGACCACTTGGATTTCTTAAAGCCGATTGACCTTCTAAAAATAAAATGTCTGGATTCGTCTCCTTCCAGCAACTTACAATAGCATGTGCTAATTCACCAGAAACAAAATCATTTAAGGTAGAATCGAAAATAAAACCATATTGACCGCCTTGCAACCAACCTGTTTGTCCTGTGTAAATCATTTCGGCCTTCATCCCTTCTGATATGCATGCTTGTTTTAACATTCTAGCTGTGGTTCTTTTTCCCATGGCGCAGTCCATACCAATCACAGCAACAATAGGTGCAGTCACATTAAAAATAGCCCCATCCCAAAAATGTAAGTCTGCTCTTGATTTTGGTTTTCTGACATCGATTAACTGTGCGCCAGTGCTTGTCGCTAAGGCCACTAAATCGGCTTTGTCATTTAAGTATTCATGTAATCCATTGACTACCGAAATACCCTTTTTGACTGCCTCATAAACTAAAGCCAACATATTTTTAGGCAATAGCCCTCCCACAGTTGCCACGCCTATAATTAAATAATCTACTTTTTCTAATGTTTCAATAGCCAATTCCATTGTTGCAAAAACTGGAATGTCTCTATGCTTGCCATCTAATAAAACGCCAGCGTCTTTACCTGCACTGGCTTCGCCATCTACTAGGCCAATAATATTAAAACGTTCAGTGCCTCTAATTAAACCATGCGCTGTCTTTGCATCCGAAGTCATCAACAAGCCATCTGTTAATACAATTGCATTTTTCATTCCGTAATTTTATTGCTTCTAAATTTCTACTTTATTGAATTATTTTTTTAAAATACTTATTTTCTTTTTATTAATACCCCAGGTTGCTTTCCTGTTGATTGTTGTGCTTGATAAACAAGTGTTCCATTCACCCAAACCATGTCGATGCCAGTAGACAATGATTTACTATTTTTAATGTTTGCCTGATCTATGACAGTATTTGGATCTAATAAAACTAAATCTGCAAAATTACCAACGGCGATACGGCCTCTATTCTTGAATCCGAAAAAATCTGCAGACTGTCCAGTCATTTTATATATTGCTTTTTCTAGCGGCATCAGTTTTTCTTCACGAACATATTTTCCCAACACCCTTGTGAAAGCGCCATACCCTCTTGGATGCCCGCCTGCATTTCCGTCAGAACAGATGATGGATTCGGGCCATGCCATAAATACTTTCACATCTTCCTCACTCATTGCTTTTCCTGCAATGGCTTCGATACTACCTGTGTAATTTGGATTGGCATTCTTAAAGTCTTCTGCAATTTTGATTAAACTCATTAAAGCTTGTGCAGGACTTTCATTTCTTTCAATACCAATTTCAGTAACCGTTTTGCCTTTATAGCTTGGAATTGGCGCAAACTGCATTAGGTAAGATTCGCTAGGATCAAATAATTGCTTGGTCGTCATTTCTGCACTCGCTAAATTATCAAAGTCTTTACCAGGAAATAAAACCCTTAAAGTTGAATTCCAAAAAGTATAAGGATAGATATCTGCACTGATATTGATACCAGCTTTTCTGGCATCATCTAACTTTTTTAAAATCAAATTGGCAGTGCCCCAATTTAATTTATTGGCAATTTTAATATGCGATACTTGAACAGGCATTTTTGTTTGTCTGCCAATCTCTATAATCTCTTCGATCGCTTCGTCCATATGTAAGTCCTCGCTTCTGATATGACTCGTGTATAATCCCTTATAATCGGCGGTAACTTGAGCTAAGTCAAGCACTTCTTGCTTACTAGAATAAAAAGATGATTCATATTCCAATCCTGTAGATAAACCAAAAGAACCTTTTTCTAATTCTAAAGCTAATATGGATTTCATTTGATCTATTTCAGCATCTGTTGCCTTTCGATACAAATCATTTTCACCCATGGCGATTTCACGTAAGCTTGATTGGCCTGTGTAGCTCGCTACATTCGACACCACTGGACTTGCTAGCATCCACTTAGTTAGGCTATCCATTGGATAACCATTTCCATCCTGTCCAATCACAATTGTTGTAATACCCTGACTTGAGGTAGATAAGCCTGCTCGGTTTTTATTCAGATCTCCAAAATGATGACTATGTGAATCGATAAATCCTGGCGCTAAAATTTTCCCCTTACCGTCGATTATTTGATCCATTTTATTGGGCTTCAAATTACCAATAGCCACAATTACATTGCCAACCATTTTCACAGATGTTTTGAAAGCAGGCTTACCTGTTCCATCTACTAATTGAATATTTGTAATGATAGTAGCGGACTGTGCGAGCAGCGCAAGATTTAAACCAAGAATGCAGAGGGTTAAAATCAATTGTTTTATGTGTAGCATACAGGATGTATCTAGTTAAATTTATTTCAATTCACAATTTTCATGCAATTGTACTTGTACTAAAGTTACTACTATAAAGCGATGGCTGCAATGATATAATCTGCAATTAATATTAGGATACAGCTGACCACAACAGACTTTGTTCCAGTCTTGCCAATTTCCAATGCCCCACCTTTTACATAATATCCATAAAAGGAAGGAACTGTACTAATGATAATTGAGAAAATAAAAGATTTGTAAAAACTAATATTGATATAATGCACCACAAAATCTTTTCGAATACCTGTGATAAAAACTTCGGCAGGTACCACATTGGACCAGCTTCCAACGATATAGCCACCCCAAATACCAGTCACTGCCGAGATCCCAACCAATAAAGGAACAGTTGTAATGGCACCAAGTATTTTTGGAAGGATTAAATAGTTTTTAGTATTAATCCCCATGATTTCCAATGCATCAATTTGCTCACTCGCGCGCATATTACCTAATTCACTGGCAATTTTACTACCTACCACGCCAGCTAAAACAATACATAGAAAAGTGGGTGCAAATTCCAATAAAATACTATCTCTAACAATGATACCAATCGTAGACAATGGTACCAATGGACTTACCAATTGAGAAGCTGTTTGAACGGTGGTTACCGCACCTAAGAAAAAAGAAATAATGACTACAATGGGTAAAGACCCAATACCAATATCCACACATTGCCTGATATACTCCTTCCAAAACATTTGCTTGTTTTCGGCTGCAGTAAACATGCCCTTGAGCATCATTAAGTACTTACCAAATAGGGTAAAAAAATTCATTGCTTTATTTTTACTATTTCTTTTTCTTCTTTAATTTCTTCCACCAGCTTGTTCTTTCCACTTCTGTTGCCGTGTCTATTCTCGTTTTTAATTGCGCATCCACCACTGCCACAGTAGCCATATTAATGATATTACGCACACTTGAACCTAATTGCAAAACATTGACTGGCTTTTTCAAGCCTAATAAGACAGGACCAATGACATCAATCCCGCCAATCTCTTTCAATAAATGATATGCAATATTACCTGCTGATAAATTTGGAAAAATTAAAACATTCACGTCTGCATCAGCAAGATCGCTAAATGGATAATTTTCTTTCAATATTTCTTTATTAAATGCTAGCATCCCCTGTATTTCTCCATCCACAATTAAAGAAGGATTTTTTTGCTTTACAATTTTTGATGCTTCTGCAACCAATCTAGCTTCCGGTGTGTCGCTACTTCCAAAGTTGGAATAACTTAACATCGCAACACGTGGCTCCATATTGAAATTTCTTACTTCTTTGGCTACTAGTAAAGTAATATCTGCCAATTCTTCGGCAGTTGGACTAATGTTCACGGTGGTATCTGCTAAAAATAAGGGTCCTTTCTTTGTTAAAAGGATATACATTCCAGCAATCTTCTTTACCCCTTCGTCCACGCCAATAATTTGCAAAGCTGGCTTAATGCCATCTGCATAATTACGTGTCAACCCAGACAACATTGAATCTGCTTCGCCTGTTTCTACCATCATCGCACCAAAGTAGTTTTGTGTGCGCATTAATTTTAAGCTCTCATATTTATTGATGCCCTTGCGTTGTCTTTTTTGGAATAATAATGAACCAAAGAACTCACGCTTTGCTTCCATTTCATCGCTTCTCACATCAATGATTGGTAAATCATCAATGTCTATATGATTAGCAGCCGCTATTTTTTTAATTCTAGCTTCGTTACCCAGTAAAATTGGATAAGCAATGCCATCATCATAGATAATACTCGCCGCTTTTAATACTTTGATATTTTCTGCATCTGCAAATACCAAACGCTTTGGATCACGTCTTGCTTTATTACTAATTAAACGCAACATTTGATTGTCTAGTCCTAAGCGTTTATTTAAACTCAATTCATATTCTGCCCAATTGCTAATTTGCTGTTGTGCCACTCCAGATTCAACAGCAGCTTTTGCTACAGCCGGAGCCAACGTACTTAATAATCTTGGATCCAGTGGCTTTGGTATGATGTATTCAGAGCCAAATGTTAAATTGGTTTGATTGTACGCCATATTCACAACATCAGGCACAGCAGTTTTTGCTAATTCTGCCAAAGCTTTCACTGCAGCCAATTTCATGGCTTCATTGATGGCAGATGCGCGCACATCTAGTGCACCTCTAAAGATATATGGGAAGCCAAGTACATTGTTGACTTGGTTTGGATAATCTGATCTTCCTGTAGCCATAATGATATCCTTACGCACAGATGTTGCTTCTTCATATCCAATTTCTGGATCGGGATTAGCTAGTGCAAATACGATGGGATTTTTTGGCATAGAAGCAATCATTTCCTTTGTAACCACGTTGCCCACGCTTAATCCTAAAAATACATCGGCTGTTTTAATGGCTTCAGACAAGGTCATTTTTTCGGACTTAATTGCAAATAGTTTTCTATCTGCCCCTAAATCTGTTCTGCCTTGATGTAACACACCATCCTTATCAAAAAGTATAAAATTTTCGTACCGTGCACCCAATGCCACATATAATTTAATACAAGCCATGGCTGCTGCTCCTGCACCGTTGACAACAAATTTTGCTTTGTCAATTTTTTTCTTTTGTAATGTTAAAGCATTCAACAAAGCAGCACTGCTAATGATTGCTGTGCCATGTTGGTCATCGTGCATCACAGGAATATTCATCTCTTCTCTTAATCGCTGTTCAATGTAAAAACATTCTGGAGCTTTAATGTCTTCCAAATTGATGCCCCCAAAAGTGGGTTCTAACGCTTTTACAATTTCTACAAATTTGTCTGGATCCGTTTCGTTGATCTCAATATCAAATACATCTATGTCTGCAAATATTTTAAATAATACGGCCTTCCCTTCCATGACAGGCTTACTTGCCAAGGGACCAATATTGCCTAAACCTAATACAGCAGTACCATTGGTAATCACCCCCACTAAATTTCCTTTAGCGGTATACTTGAATACATCTGCGGGATTATTTTTAATTTCTGTACATGGAATAGCCACACCAGGACTATATGCAAGCGATAAATCTTTTTGAGTTTTCGCCTCTTTTGTAGGAACCACTTCTATCTTACCTGGTCTTCCAGCTGTATGGTATTCTAAGGCTTGCTCTCTTCTTAATTTTTCTTTATTGCTGCTATTGGTTGTAACTGACATGAATGAATTTTAAAAATGAAAATTATTTATAACTGAACACCCAGCCAAGCCATCATGCCAACACCTTGTTGGATGGCCGCTTCATCTATATTAAAATGTGGTGTATGTACATTATGAACAATCCCCATAGATTCGTTCCTGACCCCTAAGCGGAAAAAACAACCTGGAATGACTTGAGAATAGTAACCAAAATCTTCGGCACCCATTCTTTTTTCTGTTTCTTCTACATTGTCCTTCCCCATATATTGATCTGCCAATCTCCATGCCGCTTCTGTAATCATTGGTTCATTGTCGACAGTTGGATAGCCCACATCTACTCTAAAATCAATCTCAGCACCAGTGGCTAAAGCTAGTCCTTTTGCTTGTTGTAGCATTAATTCATGTGCTTTAAAGCGCCACACTTCATCCATGGCTCTAAAAGTGCCCATTAATTTTACTTCACTTGGAATAACGTTGGTGGTATTTCCACCATGAATAGAACAGATAGACAACACAGAAGGATTTTGAGGATTTCTATTTCGAGAAATGATGGTTTGTAAACTTTGAATCAATTGCGCAGCCACTAAAATGGTATCCACTGTTTGATGCGGTGTAGCAGCATGTCCACCTGGACCTTTGATACTAATATACAATTCATCCGCACTGGCCATCACGCGTCCTTTTCTAAAACTTAGTTTTCCTTCATTCAATCCTGGATGCACATGTAAGCCAACGATCCCATGAGGCTTTGGATTTTCTAGAGCACCATCCCGAATCATATAAGTGGCACCACCCGGATTTTTTTCTTCTCCTGGCTGGAATAATAATTTAATAGTGCCATCAAATTCGTCTTTTAAAGTCCACAATATTTTAGCAGCACCTAATAAAATCGTCGTATGCACATCATGTCCGCAGGCGTGCATCACACCATCATTATTGGACTTATAATCAATTTTATTTTCTTCTATAATCGGCAAGGCGTCCATATCCGCCCTCAATGCAATCACACGCTTAGAAGGATTTTTTCCTTCAATGATCCCTAAGACGCCCGTCGTTGCAATCACTTTAAAAGGGATACCTATCGCAGTTAAATGTGCTTGAACATATTTGCTTGTTTCAAACTCTTGATAACTCAATTCTGGATGCGCATGCAAATGTCTTCTTATTGCAATGTTTGCTGCTTGATGCTGCGCTGCTAAGGTTTTAATTTTATCGAGTAACATAACTTAGTAATTCGTTTTTGATTGGTCAATTTGCGCTCCAGTAACAATCGCTACCCCTGCACTACATCCTATTCGAGTAGCGCCTGCATCGATCATTAATTTTGTAGAGGCATAATCTCTAATGCCACCTGAAGCTTTAATTTGAATATGTTCAGGTAAATATTTTCTAAATAATTTTACTGCTTCTATACTTGCACCTTTTTCTGCATAGCCTGTGGATGTCTTTAGATAATCAATCCCTGCTATGCCATAAATATCACAACATTTTATAATCTCGTCGTCTGTTAAGACACCCGATTCAATAATGATTTTTACAAGCTTACCCTGAGAACGAATCACTGGCATGATATGGTTGATCTCGTCGGCAATGGCCATCCAGTCTCCGTTTTTGATCGCCGAAATATTAGCCACCACATCCAACTCGTCTGCGCCATCGACCATGGCTAAAATAATTTCTGCAATCTTGGCCTCTGTGGCACTATAACCAAACGGGAAACCAATGACTGTGGCTACTTTCACATCCGTTCCTGCCGTTAATATTTTTGCCAATTTTACAAAATTAGGAGGCACACATACTGCAGCAAAGGCATATAATTTTGCTTCTTCGCAAAGTTGATGGATGTCTGCCACCAAGCAAGTTGGTTTTAGTATGGTGTGATCGATGTATTGATTGACTGGCAACATAAATTAATTTTTAAGCAAGGTCTTTACCGTGACATGCTTTATATTTTTTTCCACTACCACAAGGACAAGGATCATTGCGTCCAATTTTTGGACCCACTGTAATAGGCGCTTGTTTTGGGGTAGAAGGTTCATGGTATTCATTCTCTGTTGGTATACTATTTTCTGTTCTATTGGCACTCAACTTACTCAGATCGGTTTTTTGTTGACGTCCTTCTTTTACCTCATTCGCTTCCAAAGGAATATGTGCATGACATAAGAACTGAACCATTTTATAGTTGATCTCAATATCCATTTTTCTAAACAATTCAAAAGCTTCCATTTTATAAATCACCAATGGGTCTTTTTGCTCGTAAGTAGCTGTTTGAACGGATTGTTTTAAATCATCCATCGCACGCAAATGCTCCTTCCATGCATCATCAATCAAGCTGAGTGAAATGGACTTCTCAAATTCAGTGGCTAGCGCAGCGCCCTTGGTGTCTAAATTTTTATCCAGATTCACAAGCACATTGAAGACTGTTTTGCCATCACTCACTGGGACAATCACATTTTCAATATGCTTTCCTTCTTGTGTTCTAATATTTTTAAAGACAGGAATGCTATTTTGCATCATGTCTTTTTTCTTGTACTCGTAATGTGCAATCGCTTCTTGGTATAATAATTCTGCCAAGTCGTTTTCTTTTTGTGCAGTAAATGCCTCTTTAGTGATTTTTGTATCTAATCCAACTTGTACAATCAAAGCCAATTTCAAGGCGTCAAAATCATTGGTAGTTTTGTGCATGAAACTTAAATTTTCAATCACTTGATAAAACGCATTGTCAAGGTCTAATGCCAAACGTTCACCAAACAAAGCATGGTTTCTTTTTTTATAAATGACCGTTCTTTGTTTGTTCATCACATCATCATATTCTAACAAACGCTTTCTTACGCCAAAATTATTTTCTTCCACTTTTTTCTGTGCACGTTCAATTGACTTTGTGATCATACTATGTTGAATCACTTCGCCTTCTTTGTATCCAGCAAAGTCCATTACTTTAGCAATACGCTCACTTCCGAACATGCGCATTAAATCATCTTCTAAAGAAACAAAGAACTGAGAAGAACCCGGATCACCTTGTCTTCCGGCACGACCTCTTAACTGTCTGTCTACACGACGAGAGTCATGACGTTCTGTACCCAATATCGCCAAACCACCTACTGCTTTTACTTCAGGGCTTAATTTAATATCCGTTCCACGACCCGCCATATTAGTGGCGATGGTTACTGCACCAGTCAAACCTGCTTCCGCAACTACTTGCGCCTCTCTAGCATGTTGTTTCGCGTTCAATACATTGTGTGGAATATTTTTTTGACGCAACATTCTACTCAATAATTCACTCACTTCCACGGAGGTTGTACCCACAAGTACTGGTCTTCCATCTGCACGCAATGCTTCAATAGATTCAATCACCGCACCAAATTTTTCACGCTTGGTTTTGAAAACTAAATCTTGCTCATCTATACGGACTGCAGGAATATTGGTAGGAATAGAGACCACGTCTAATTTATAGATACTCCAGAATTCAGATGCTTCTGTTTCTGCAGTACCTGTCATACCACCTAGCTTGTGGTACATTCTAAAAAAGTTTTGCAATGTGATGGTTGCATAAGTTTGTGTCGCTGCTTCGATCTTTACATTTTCTTTGGCTTCAATCGCTTGGTGCAAGCCATCCGAATAACGACGGCCTTCCATGATACGACCAGTTTGCTCATCCACAATCTTCACTTGGCCATCCATCACCACATACTCAATATCCTTATCAAATAAAGTGTATGATTTCAATAATTGATTCACTGTATGAATTCGATCTGCTTTAATACTGTAATCAGAAATGATGGCTTCTTTTTGTTGCATTTTCTGCTCGGCAGGAATCTGCACATCAATATCAATTGCATTCAATGCGACACTGATATCGGGTAGTAAAAAGAAATTTGAATCTTCTCCGGCGCCAGTGATTAATCCTAAACCCTTATCTGTTAATTCTACTGAATTATTTTTTTCCTCAATATGGAAATATAAAGCTTCGTCTACAATGGTCATTTCTCTTTGCTGATCGGCTAAATAATAATTCTCGGCCTTTTGTAGTTTAACACGAATACCAGGCTCACTTAAATATTTAATCAAGGCACCATTTTTAGGCAAAGCCCTGAAAGCACGGTACAGCGCTAATCCGCCATCCTTAGGATCGTCATTGCCTTCGCTGATTTTCTTTTTTGCTTCAATTAAAAATTGATTCGCTACTTTTTTCTGCACATCCACCAATTGTTCAATTCTTGGTTTTAATTGAAAGTATTGTTGCTCCCCGGTTTGATGTCCAATTGGACCAGAAATAATTAAAGGTGTACGCGCGTCATCAATCAATACACTATCCACCTCATCCACCATCGCGTAATGATGCTTACGTTGTACCATTTCGTTTGGCGTATGCACCATATTGTCTCTTAAATAATCAAATCCAAATTCGTTGTTGGTGCCATAAGTAATGCCTGCTCTGTAGGCGTTTCTTCTGTCCTCAGAATTAGGTTGATGCTTATCAATACAATCTACTGTAATACCCAACCACTCAAATATGGTTCCATTCCACTCACTATCTCTTTTCGCTAAATAATCATTGACGGTTACAATGTGCACCCCTTCATCTACCAGAGCATTTAAATAAGCTGGCAGCGTAGACACCAAAGTTTTTCCTTCTCCTGTTGACATCTCTGCAATTTTTCCTTGGTGTAAAACAATACCACCAATTAACTGCACATCATAATGCACCATATTCCATCTCACTGGTGTGCCTGCAGCTTTCCATGTGGATTGGAAAACGGATTGATCCCCTTGAATAGTCACATATTCTTTTTTAACGGACAAGTCACGATCCATATCAGTTGCGGTTGCAGTCAATGCTTCATTTTCTGTAAAACGTCGAGCCGCTTCCTTTACCACTGCAAAAGCTTCGGGTAAAATGGTCCACAAGACTTCCTCTAAAGCCTGGTCACGGTCTTTTTTTAATTTATCAATCTCTTGGTAAATGGCGTCTTTGCCCAATAAATCGGCAATGTCTAATGCCTTGGCATTATTTTGAGCTTCAGCAATCACTTGGTCAATGGACTCAAGATGCGTTTTAATACGGAATTTAAACTCCTCCGTTTTGTTTCTCAATTGGTCATGACTAAGGGTTTTATACGCCTCAAAATGGCCATTGATCACTGGAACCAAATACTGTATTTTCTTGACGTCTTTCTCACTTTTAGATCCGCCAAATAGTTTATTGATAATTTGCAACATATTCTCGCTAAAATTGGGTGTTTGTCCTTGTTAATCAAGGGGCTTCAAAGATAAGTAATTGGGGTGGAATTGATGATTTTAAGGCCAGTTGGATCAAAAATTTAAGTTGTAGGGGGTTTGAGGGGGAAATTGGGTAAAAAATGATACCTTTGCTCGCCTAATAAACAAGCACTATGGCTGGTCAATTAAAAGAAGTTAGAAGTAGAATTAAAAGTACCCAAAGTACACAGCAAATCACCAAAGCGATGAAAATGGTGAGTGCTGCCAAATTACGTCGTGCACAAGACGCCATTACCCAAATGAGGCCTTACGCTCGTAAACTACAAGATATGCTAAGCAATATCATTAGTAGCCTGGAGGGAGATATGAATTTAGCCCTAGCAGATCAACGTGCAGTGAATAATGTATTATTTATTGTCGTAACTTCTGACCGTGGTTTATGTGGTGGATACAATGCCAATTTGGTAAAAATGACACGTGCAACAATTGCGGAAAAATATCCAACACAAAATATAACCATCTGGAATATTGGTAAAAAAGGATATGAAAGTTTAAGTAAATTAGGTTTTAATACGAAAGCTGATTTTAAGGATATCTTTTTAAATTTAAAATTCGAAACTGTTCAAGCTGCCGCGAAAGCTGCCATGAAAGCCTTTGAAAATAAAGAGTTTGACGCCATTGAGATTGTGTATAGCGAATTTAAAAATGCAGCAACACAAGAATTTAAATCAGAGCCTTTCTTGCCTATTCCAAAAATGGAAAAGAAAGCAAATGCTAAAAAAACAGATTTTATTTTTGAACCACAAAAAGAAGCTTTAGTGGCAGAATTGATGCCTAAAATATTGAACACCCAATTATTCAAAGCTGTTTTGGATGCCAATGCAAGTGAGCATGGCGCTAGAATGACTGCGATGGATAAAGCAAGTGAAAACGCCAACGAATTATTGAAATCATTGAAAATATCTTATAACCGTGCAAGACAAGCGGCCATTACGACTGAATTAACAGAGATCGTGAGTGGTGCAGCTGCATTAAACGGATAAGCAAAAGTATTATGGAAATAAGTCAAATCATTCCGCATATCGAAGCCTTGGTTTTTGCAAGTGATAAAGCATTGAATGCAAATGATATCACCGAATTAATCAATACTGCATTTGGATTCCTAGAAGAACGTATTTCACTTGAACAAGTTG
Organism: Sediminibacterium sp.; assembly: GCA_040403925.1. Taxonomy (GTDB): domain Bacteria; phylum Bacteroidota; class Bacteroidia; order Chitinophagales; family Chitinophagaceae; genus Sediminibacterium. The sequence continues at coordinate 150,764 of JBBAJV010000003.1, forward strand.
AAGCTGCTTTAGAAGGTATCCAGGAAAAATACAGCACCGAATACTACCCTTTTGAATTAAAGCAAAGCGGTGGTGGATGGCAGTTTTTAACCAAGCCTACTTTTCACTCTACTATTGCACAATTGAATGGTGATAAATTTTTAAAGCGTTTATCCAATGCCGCATTGGAATCTTTAGCCATCATTGCTTATAAGCAACCGATTACAAAGGGTGAAGTGGAAGCCATTAGAGGTGTGAACAGCGACTATTCGATGCAGAAATTACTAGAAAAGGAATTGATTGTGATTAGTGGTCGTAATGAAATGCTTCCGGGCAAGCCATTGATCTATTCTACTTCTAGAAACTTTATGGACTATTTTGGTATTAACTCAACAGAAGATTTACCAAAGATCAGAGAAGTATTGGCCGAACAGATTGTGGAAGCAACTGTGATAAAGCCAGAAGACTTTACAGACAATAGCGTTTTTGAGCAAACAGAAACGCCAAATACCGAAGAAGAGACTGGGGATTTTACTCCTGAAAGTCCAGCAGAATAAGCGTAATTGATTTCCCGATGAAGGATTTTTCATAAAAATATTGAACTAAGATACGGCCAGAACCTCGTTCTGGCCGTATCTTTATGGCATGAACGCAAGTCTTTCCTACGATACTTTAAATGCTGCTGCAGAAAAATTTGGGACACCACTCTATGTGTACCACGCAGAAAAAATTGAACAACAATACCAAAATTTATGTGCGCAGTTTGAGTCCACTCAAACCAAACTTTTTTACGCATGTAAGGCTTTAACCAATATTCATATTTTAAAAGTAATCAAGGACATGGGGTGCAATATTGATTGCAGCTCAATCAATGAAGTTCAACTGGCTTTGCATGTAGGCTTTTTACCAAACAATATCTTGTACACGAGCAATAGTATTGGGTTTGATGAAATAAGCACTGCTGTTGATTTAGGAGTGAACGTGAATATTGATAGCTTATCTAATTTAGAAAAATTTGGTCAAGCATTTGGCGGGACAAAAGCCATAGGAGTGCGCATCAGACCCGATGTCATGGCAGGGGGTAATTTAAAAATATCTACCGGACATGTTAAAAGTAAATTTGGTATTCCACTCACCGAATTAGATGCATTAAAATTAATCCAAGAAAAATACAATATCAATATTCATACTTTACATATCCATACTGGAAGTGAAATAAAAGACGTCGCGGTTTTTATGAAATCTGCAGCCGTTTTTGACAACCTACTTCCTCATTTTCCTACGGTAAACGTATTGGATTTTGGTGGTGGATTTAAAGTGCCTTATGCGCCGGGTGAACAAGGTACTGATATGGCCTTACTAGGCAAGGAAGTGAACAAGGTGATGAAGCAACTAGCAGAAAAATTTGGACGTAAATTCACCGCATGGTTTGAGCCAGGTAAATTTTTGGTGAGTGAAGCTGGATTTTTTATTGCCAAGGTCAATGTATTAAAGACTTCGGGTGAGATCAGCTTTGCAGGTTTGAACACAGGACTCAACCATTTAATTCGTCCGATGTTTTATGACGCATACCATCACATAGATAACATGACTAGTCCTAATAATCCACCTAAGCAATATGCAGTGGTAGGTAATATTTGTGAAACAGATACTTTTGCTTGGGATAGGGCTATACCGACCATTGAAGAAGGTGATTTATTGGTTTTTTACAACGCAGGTGCTTATGGATATGAAATGGCGAGTAATTACAATGCAAGATTTAAACCAGCACAGGTTTTATATCAACAGGATACCGCAAAACTAATTAGTAGAGCAGATCAATTTGAGGATCTATTAACTTTACAAGTACCTTTATAACCCAATGATAGAAATTCAACATATCAAAAAAGCCTTTGGCGATAAAGTAATTATCGACGATGTGAGTGCGCAGTTTAAACCAGGTATGTGCAATCTAATTATAGGTGCAAGCGGAAGTGGTAAAACCGTTTTAATAAAATGTATTGTGGATTTAATCCAAGCAGATCAGGGTAAAATTATGTTTGATCAAATGGATTTTGCTACGTTAACCAAAAATCAAAAAAAGACATTAAGAAATAGTATTGGTATGTTATTTCAAGGCAATGCCTTATTTGACTCCCTGACTGTCCAAGAGAATGTCAAATTTCCCTTAGACATGTTTAGTGATTTAACTGAGGCTGAAAAATTAGCAAAAGTCAATCAAATCTTAGAACGCGTTCATTTAACCGGAGTCAATGACAAATTCCCTGCAGAAATAAGTGGTGGGATGAAAAAGCGTGTGGGTCTAGCTCGAGCTCTAGTATTAGGGCCAAAATATTTGTTCTGCGACGAACCAAATTCGGGTTTGGACCCTCAAACCTCTCTTGTGATAGATCGATTGATTCAAGAATTGACAAAAGAATTCAATATTACCACCCTGGTTGTCAGCCATGACATGAATAGTGTAATGGAAATTGGGGAATATATCATCTACTTAAATAAAGGAAAAAAAGAATGGGAAGGCAGTAATCAAGATATCATATTTAGTCAAAATAAATTATTGAATGATTTTATCTTCGCTTCTGGATTTTTACAAGACGCAAAAGCCATGCGTATGTTGGCACAAAAAAATAAATTATGAAAAAAGTAACTACCCTGTTATCTGTATTCATTGTAAGCTTATTTGCTACAATGACTTTGTCTGCTCAAGAAAATATTGACCCCAATGCCCCTTTCTTAAAAGACAAAAATATTCCAAAATTTACCCTTAATTTGACCTCAGGTAAAACGTTCAATAACACACAGATTCCAAAGACCAAATATACATGTATCATTATTTTTAGCCCAGACTGTTCTCATTGCCAAGATGAAGCAACCGAGTTAACAAAGAATGCGGACAAATTTAAGTCGGTCTTCTTTATTTGGAATAGTTATAAGGAAATGGCTGATATTAAAGCCTTTGCAACTAAATATGGCTTGGATAAACAATCCAATGTAATTGTAGGTAAAGATCCAGAATTTTCTATCCCGGTATTCTTTAGACCTCGTATGACCCCGTTTGTAGCATTGTATGATAAAGGTCAATTGTTAAAAGTATTTGAACAAGGGGTAAAAGTACCTGAATTACTTAAAATAATAGGAGGCAAATAACTAACTTTATCCCGATTAAATCTATTCAAAACTTAAAATTAAAAGATATGAAAATTACTGTTGTTGGTGCTGGTGCTGTTGGAGCAACTTGTGCAGATAATATTGCACGTAAAGAATTGGCTTCTGAATTGGTTTTATTAGATATTAGGGAAGGCTTTGCCGAAGGTAAGGCACAGGACATGATGCAGACAGCTGCTTTAGTAGGTTTTGATACACGCATTATTGGTAGTACAAATGACTATACTAAAACAGCCAACTCCGAGGTTGTTGTAATTACTTCTGGCTTACCACGTAAACCAGGGATGACAAGAGAAGAATTAATTGGCACCAATGCGGGTATCGTAAAAAGTGTTTGCGAAAATATTTTAAAGCATTCTCCAAATGCCATCTTAATTGTTATTAGTAACCCAATGGATACAATGACATATTTAGCATTGCAGTCTACAGGATTGCCAAAAAATAGGATCATAGGAATGGGTGGTGCATTAGACAGTGCTAGATTCAAATACCAATTAAGTTCGCATTTAAACTGCAGCCCTTCAGACTTAAACGCAATTGTCATTGGTGGGCATGGCGATACCACTATGATTCCTTTGGTGAAGCATGCAACTTTAAATAGCATTTCAGTAACAAAATTCTTGTCAGAGGAACAACAACAACAAATCATCAATGATACCATGGTGGGTGGTGCAACTTTGACTAAATTATTAGGAACTTCTGCTTGGTATGCGCCAGGTGCTGCAGGAGCTGCATTGGTTGAAAGCATTGTACGTGACGAAAAGAAATTATTCACTTGTTGCGTAAGCTTAAACGGCGAGTATGGTCAAAAAGATATCTGTTTAGGTGTACCAGTTGTGATTGGCAAGAATGGATGGGAAAAGATTGTTGATATGGATTTATCTGCAGACGAGCAAGCAGCATTCAATAAGAGTGCAGATGCTGTTAGAAGCATGAACGACGTATTAAAGACTTTATAATCTTTGTGATTGAATATAATAAATAAAGCCTCGCAATGCGAGGCTTTATTTATTTAAGCAGGTGACCACTTAATAGTGATTAACCAATCGTTTCTTTAAAATAGGCAATTGCTTTATCAGCGATGGATTGTAAGTCTTGTTGTTGCATGCACGCAAAGTGTCCTTGGGGACAATTATTCGTACCGTAATTGGAACAGGGCTGACATGCTAAGTTAGGAACGATTGCATTAAAATACATTTCGTTATTATTCAAAATAGCAGGAGCAGTTTCAGCACTCAAAGTTTTTTTACTTTCTTGTTGCACAGTTGGATAATAAGGTTCTACTTGCAAAGCAGGAGAAGTAGTACCCCAAATAGCCACCGTCTTTTTATGAAAGGCACAGGCAATGTATAAAAATCCAGTATCGTGTGAGATGACCGTCCTGGCTTGCTTTACTAAAATGGCCGATTCATTTAAATTGAATTTTCCGCAGGCATTCCATATTTTAATTGGATTGATCGCTTCCACAGCAGCACCTTGTGCTTCATCCTTCTTTCCTCCAATTAATACAATAGGATAAGGAATTTTATGACATAGGTTTTGCAATGCACTAACAGGTAATTTTTTTGTAGAATAGGATGCTCCAATCACCAATGCGACATAACCAGACTGAAAGGAAGCAG
>JBBAJV010000003.1:155629-204968 GCA_040403925.1 Sediminibacterium sp.
CAGACTGAAAGGAAGCAGGTAACGCGGTGGCATTTAACGCAGTCTCTTTAGGAATAAAGTAATCTAATCCTTTTCCATCATTCACTACACCTAAGCTTGATAATGCGTCTAGGCAGCGATCTGCAATATGCCTCACTGGCATAAAGTTGAGATGCAATTTAGTCAATAAAAATTTTTGAAGGCTTAGTTTTTCATAAGATAAACTCGGTACACCCAATGCCTTTTGAATTTGGTAAGTTCTATAATTTTTATGCAAGTCAATGATGTAGTCAAAATTACATGCTTTTAAATTTTTGATTGTAGCGTTTAAATCTTTATCAAAATAATGGAATTGATCGATATATGGATTGGCGATTGTCACCGCTTTCATAGCCGCCTTCGTTAAAAAATGAATCTCTACGCCCGGTATCTGCTGCTTGGCGCAACGAATCGCAGGAGTGGTGAATACAATATCCCCTATAGAAGAAAAACGGATGAATAATAAGCGCATAGTGCTTAACAATTTAATCGATTGCTATGTATAAAAATATCAACTACGGTAAAGGGTGATCTTGCTCTAGAAAATCTAAATCTTTATGGTAGGTCTCTTCTGTAAAAATAAATGCAATCATGGTGATACCCATTACGATGCTACCCGTTACAATACCACTTTGTACAATGGTCCAGCCCATTGACTTTTGTAAAATGTCTAAAAATAAAAAGTTAATCAATGGTAAGGCGCCTCGGACCATATTAGGAATCGTCGTTGCCGCTGTGGCTCTTAAATTGGTACCAAATTGTTCTGCTGCCATTTGATTGAAGATGGCCCAATAACCTGTGCTAAAGCCTAAGAAAGCACATATGGCATACATTCTTGAATCACTATTGTTGAAGGCACTAAAGAATAAGACCATCCCAACTATACTGAGCATGTAAAATAAAAACAACGCTTTTTTTCTGCTTTCAAAATATTGACTCACCCAGCCTATTAAAAAGTCACCAACAGCAATACCAATGTATGCAAACATCACAGATTTGCCTGAATCAATTAAATTATCACCATACAATCCAGTAGCAAATTTATTACTATAATTGACCATGACACCTATCACAAACCAAGTTGGCAACCCAATTAAAATGGCTTTAATGTATTTTGAAAATCTTTTATAAGAAGTGAAAAACATGAAGAAATTACCCTTGAGAGCATTGCTTAATTTTACAGACTCAAACATAAAGGACTCAGCAACACGCACACGCAAGATCAATAAAAAGAAACCTAATCCTCCACCAATTTTATAACACAATCTCCAGTCTTGTGTATACTTAAAAGTAAAATAAGCAAAGACGGCACCAGATAAACCAATCCCTGCCACCATGGAAGTGCCAATCCCTCTTTTATTTTTGGGTAACATCTCTGAAACCAACGTAATACCTGCACCTAATTCCCCAGCAAGTCCAATACCTCCAATGAATCTGCAATACGCATACTGGTCTACTGTTTGCACATAGCCCGTAACAATATTTGCCACAGAGTATAAAAGGATGGAGCCAAATAACACTTTCAATCTACCTAACTTATCACCAATCACACCCCATAAAATACCGCCAATTAATAATCCTGACATTTGCCAGTTAATGATGTGTGCACTATCTACAATGATGGTTTCTAATGTGGACCCAACTGCAAGTACACTTGGTTGGCGAACAATAGTGAATAATAATAAATCATACACGTCTACAAAATAGCCTAATGCTGCTACAAATACTGGCAAAGAAAAAAGTCCAATTTGCTTATTGTTCATACAAGAATTGATTGCTTACGCTTTTTTAGCGCGATGTGAAATGACTTTAATGATCACTGGTAAGGTGGTGATACCAACAATCCCGAGTACAATGACTTCTAAATGATTTTTTAAATCAAAATTAAAACGAGCCAAAATCCATGACTGTAAAAAATAGCCCGCACATAACATGCTTCCTACCCAAGCCAAGCAACCAACAATATTATAATACATGAACTTAGCTTTATCCATTTTTACAATACCCGCTACAATTGGACCGAATGTTCTTATGATAGGAATGAATCTTGCGATGACAATGGCTCTTCCTCCGTGTTTTTGATAAAATTCATCTGCTTGGATCAAATATTTTTTCTTGAAAAAAAGATTCTCTTTCCAATCAAACATGGTTGGACCTACTTTGTGACCAAAGAGATACCCTACATAATTACCTAAGATACCCGCAGTAGAAATAAATATAAATAGAATGGTTAAATTAATCCATTGATTATTAGAAGCATAAATTTCTGCAGCCAAGGGTGCACTATAAATGCCTGCCACAAACAATAAACTATCACCTGGTAAAAAGAAGCCAGCAAACAATCCAGTCTCTGCAAAAACGACTAATAAAATAAGCCAAAGTCCGCCGTGCTCAATATAAAATTGTGGCTGTAACAACTGACTCCAATGAAATGCTTCTAATAAAGTGATCATGCTATAATTTGAAAATTAAACTTGTTGTGGTTCCGTTAGTTCCCCTTCCCATTTGCTGACTGCAGTGGTTGCTAAACTATTTCCCAACACATTGGTTGCAGAACGGAACATGTCACAAAAATGATCAATAGGTAAGATTAATGCAATGCCTTCTGGAGGAATATTAAACATAGCGCAAGTCGCTGTAACCACGACCAATGATGCTCTTGGCACACCCGCAATGCCCTTGCTCGTTAACATCAACACCACTAACATGGTTAATTGCGTTCCAATGTCTAAATGAATGCCATAAGCTTGCGCAATGGCCATACTCGCAAATGTCATGTACATCATACTGCCATCAAGATTAAAGGAATAACCGAGTGGCAAAATGAAAGAAACAATTTTATCCTTGCAACCAAATCGCTCTAGCTCTTCGGTTAATTTTGGAAATACAGCTTCACTACTTGTGGTACTAAATGCAATTACCAATGGAGTCGTAATATGCTTTAATAAGGAAGGGACACGATTTTTTAAAATCAAATAACCAACGCCTAAAAGCACAATCCATAAGGCACCAATCCCTACTAAAAAGTACAATAAATATTTGCCATAAAAAATGAAAATGGTTAAGCCCTTTGTGGCAATGACTGCAGCAATGGCACCAAAAACACCCAATGGCGCAAAGTTCATCACATAGCCAACCATTTTTAAAATAATATGGGCAACTGTATCCAATGCTTTAATAAAACCTTTTGCAGGCTCCCCGATGGCAGCGGCAGCTACCCCAAAGAAAATACTAAAGATGACGATTTGTAAAATTTCATTCGTGGCCATGGCTTCGAACATGCTCTTTGGAAAAACATGCTCCACAAAATTGATCACACTAAAGGACTGGGTCTTACCCATTAAATCTTTCACGCCCGAGGTATCCCCTACTGTCAAATCCAATCCCTCACCTGGCTTTAATAAATTCACCAGTACCAATCCAATCAATAAACTAATTAAGGAGGCAGACAAGAACCACAATAAAGCTTTGCCGCCAACACGTCCAACCGTTTTAAGATCTCCCAACTTTGCAATCCCAACAACCAATGTCGTAAACACCAATGGTGCGATGATCATTTGAACCAATCTCAAAAAGATGGTGGTCAATAGCTTCACGTTTTTAGCAAAGCTATCAATGGTTGCTTGGTCCTTACCTTCATGAATAAAGTAGCCTAATATAGCCCCTGCCACCATCGCGATGACAATGTATACGGTTAGTTTGTTAGATTTTTTCATAGGATGCTTAATGCTGCAATATACCACATAAGTTCTAAAAAAATAGGCGTCTACAAAATTTGAGTTCGCCCCTTTTTTTTAGCTTAAACCCCTCCATTATTGCAAAAAAAATGCTACTTTTCAACTTAAATAGAAACCAATTATATTATGAGTTTATTTAGAAAGAAAGATTTGTCCGCCATGTTAGCACAGGCAGATGATGGTGGAAAAGGATTAAAGCGCACTTTAGGTGCTGGTAATTTAATTGCATTAGGTATTGGTGCTATTATCGGTGCTGGCTTGTTTGTAAGAACAGCTGCTGCAGCCGGTCAGGCAGCTGGACCTGCGGTTACTTTATCCTTTATCATTGCCGCTGTAGGTTGTGCTTTTGCAGGCTTATGTTATGCAGAATTTGCTGCTATGATTCCTATTGCAGGAAGTGCGTATGCCTACTCTTATGTAACAATGGGAGAGTTAGTTGCTTGGATCATTGGCTGGGCCTTGATTATGGAATATGCTTTAGGTGCTGCTACAGTGTCTATTGCTTGGAGTGAATACCTCAATAAGCTGACGGGAGGCGCCATACCTTATGAATGGAGCCATAGTCCGTTTGAAAGTTTCACAGATAGTATGGGTGTGGCACATTCTGGTATCATGAATGCACCCGCATTGGTGATCCTTTTAGCGTTAACATTATTATTAATTAAAGGTTCTCAAGAATCCGCTATGGTGAATGCTGTAATTGTATTTATTAAAGTGGCGATTGTAATTATATTCATTGCAGTAGGATGGCAGTTTATCAAGCCTGAAAACCACACTCCCTATTTGATTCCTGCGGGTCAAGCTGCTGTGACAGATAGTGCTGGAAAGGTAATTGCAGATTATTCTGGCGCCTTTAAGCATGGCTGGGGTGGTGTACTGGGTGGAGCTGCCATTGTATTCTTTGCCTTTATTGGTTTTGATGCAGTTTCAACTGCTGCGCAAGAAGCAAAAAATCCAAAAAGAGATATGCCAATTGGTATCTTAGGCTCTTTGGTAGTATGTACGATATTGTATATTTTATTTGGCCACGTATTAACAGGTGTAGCCCCTTGGACTGATTTCGTAGATCCAGAAAAAGGAAGAGAAGCCTCTGTTGCCTACGCCATTTCGACTTATATGACAGGATATGGCTGGCTTGCGACTGCAGTGACAGTAGCGATTTTAGCAGGTTTCTCGTCAGTGATCTTAGTGATGTTAATGGGACAAAGCCGTATTTTTTATTCTATGAGTAAGGATGGTTTATTGCCAAAAGCATTTGGCGATTTACACCCTAAATACCAAACACCCTATAAATCAAACTGGATCCTATTTGTATTTGTGGGTCTATTTGCTGCTTTCGTACCAGGAAGTGTTGCAGGTGATTTAACAAGTTTTGGAACCCTATTCGCTTTCGTATTGGTAAGCTTAGGTATTTGGATCTTAAGACGTAAATCACCAGATATGGAGCGTCCATTCAAAACACCATTGGTACCATTGGTACCTATTTTAGGTGCAGTGATTTGCTTAGCAATGATTTTTGCGCTAGACATTCAAACACTTAAGGTTGCCTTTTTATGGATGATCGTAGGCTTATTTGTGTACTTCTTGTATAGTAAGAAGACCAGTAAATTGAATAAATAATCCGATTCATACTTAAATTAAAATAGTCCCGACTTTCGGGACTATTTTTTTTGTGTTATTTTTACAGACTTAAAAGAACAATTATGGGAAGGATATTTGAAGTAAGAAAAGCAACCATGTTTAAACGCTTTGATCGTATGGCAAAGCAGTTTACCCGCATTGGTAAAGAAATTGTGATTGCGGTAAAAGCATCAGGCCCTAACCCAGATGATAACCCTGCTTTAAGAAGATGTTACCAGAATGCAAGAAGTGTGGGCATGCCTAAGGACCGTGTAGAAGCAGCCATTAAAAGGGCCATGGGCAAGGACACTTCTAACTACGAAGAAATTTTATACGAAGGCTATGCCCCACATGGCGTTGCTTTATTAGTAGAAACAGCAACCGATAACCATGTAAGAACTGTGGCCAATGTAAAGAGTCATTTTAATAAAGGAAGCGGTGCGATGGGAAATAGTGGCAGCGTAAGTTTTCAATTTAAAAAAATGGGTGTGTTTAAATTGAACCCAGATGGATTGGTCATGGATGATTTAGAATTAGAATTGATTGACCATGGTTTAGATGAATTAGGAGAAAGTAACGACGACAATGACAACCCAATCATCGTTTTAAGATGTGCTTTTACAGATTTTGGTAACTTACAAAAAGCTTTAGAGGAAAAAAATATCATTGCCATCTCTTCGGAACTAGAGTGGATCCCAAGCACCACTGTTCCTGTAACAGATGAACAAGCAGAAGATATTAGTAAGTTAATCGAAAGATTAGAGGAAGATGAAGACGTGAACAAAGTATTCCACAACATGGGATAAAACCAACCACTACGAAAACTACCATCACGATATTATCTTTCATTTTTGCACAGACCATTGCTGCGCAAAAACTGAATATAAAGAATGTAAAAACATATTGGAAAACTGAAATCAAATCAGCAACGCCTATCGTTGCAACTATTTCAAAAAGTGCATTCACAATTCAAAATAAAGTAGCGCCTAATTATTACACCACACAAACAGGTTTTTTCTGCAATCAAGAGCGCGCATTGGAAAAGAAAATTAAAATTCCTTTAAGATTCAGATTGGGTTCTTTAAGCTACACAGAACAATTAGAAGGCTATTGATTGAATAATTTATTCGGCCATCATCTCTTTCACTACCTGAATAATTTCTTCGGTATTTGGCTTAGAAAAATAATCTCCATCACTTGCATAAGCTGGACGATGTGCTTTTGCAGATAAAGTCCTAGCACTTGCGTCTAACCATTTATATCCACCCTGTCCTTCAATCACTTGCTGGAACATGTATGCAGTAGCACCTCCAGGTACATCTTCGTCCACAAATAAAATTCGGTTGGTTTTTTTAAGTGAAGCCACTATCTGATGATTGATATCAAATGGTAAAAGTGTTTGCACATCTATCACTTCACAATCAATACCCAATGCCGCTAATCGCACCGCTGCATCTTCTACTATTCTTAATGTAGAACCATAAGACACAATGGTGATATCTTCTCCAGCTTTTACGATCTCAGGCATCCCCAATGGAACAGTGAACTCGTTGATATTGGATGGGACTGATTCTTTTAATCGATAACCGTTTAAACATTCTATTAAAATTGCAGGATCATTGGCTTTCAATAATGTATTGTACATGCCTACTGCTTGCACCATATTTCTTGGCACACAAACATACATACCTCTCAAAGAATTGATGATCATGCCCATGGGTGAACCACTATGGAAAATCCCTTCTAGTCTATGTCCTCTTGTTCTAATAATCACAGGACTACTTTGTCTTCCAACAGTTCTATAATGTAAAGTGGACACGTCGTCGCTTAATGTTTGTATGCCAAACATTAAATAATCTAAGTATTGAATTTCTGCAATAGGTCTCAATCCTCTCATAGCTAAACCATGTGCTTGTCCCATGATGGTTTGTTCTCTGATACCTGTATCAAAAATTCTATTCACACCATATTTGGATTGTAATCCAGCAAAGCCTTGATTCACGTCTCCAATATTGCCTAAGTCTTCCCCAAAGGCGACCACTTTAGGATTGCTGGCAAACAAATGATCAAAATATTGATTCAATACTTCATACCCATTGATTTGTTTTGGATTTGCCTCCATGACTGCTGGGACCACTGGCACATTCAATGCGCTCTTTGGTCCCTCGTTGTATAAATACTTACTATAAAAAGGCGCTTGCTCTATATGATAGTCCGCCAATAATTGATTGATTGCTTTTGCATTAGGATGCGCTGGCATTTGTTCCAAAACCAAATTTAAAAGTCTAAAAAGTTCTCTCTTTAAAGGCTCTTTGTTGAACACCAATTCTTGCATCATACGATACAATGGGGCATCTTGTTGTAAACCAGAAAATACTAAATCAGCTGCTGCTTGAATTTTTGATTTGATTGGTAAAATATACTGATCCCATGAAGCTTGCTTTTGATCTCGAACATCTTGCTTGACTTCTGATTCTAAAAGATCCAATGATTCAGCAGTTGCTAGTTCATTTAAAATCAACCAAGCGCGCATTTGTTTATTACAATCCCAGTTTCTTTCCCATTCTAATCTTTCTGCAGTTTTATATCTTTCGTGGCTTCCACTTGTAGAATGGCCTTGAGGCTGTGTACATTCTTTTACATGAAACACAACAGGCGTGTGGGTTGTACGCGTATAAGAAATTCCTTCTTCAAAGGTTTCGCAAAGTGCAGCATAATCCCATCCATTCACCGTAAATATTTTAATCCCATTGGTGCCTGGTTTTTTTTCAAATCCAGCCAATGCTTCTGATATAGATCCTTTGGTCGTTTGTAATTCGATTGGAACAGAAATGCCATATCCATCGTCATAGACAATAACCGCTAATGGCACTTGTAACACACCTGCAGCATTGATGGTTTCCCAAAAATGTCCTTCCGATGTACTTGCGTCACCTATGGTACAAAAACAAACTTCATTTCCTTGATTGGTTAAGCCTTCGAATGCAGGATCCGGATTTGCATTTCTAAAAAATTTAGAAGCAAAAGCCAAGCCTAGTCCCCTCACCATTTGTCCTGCAGTAGGCGCTACATCTGCAGATACATTCAAACGATCTACTAATGGCAACCACTCCCCTTGCTCATTGACAAATGGGGTGCTAAAATGCGAGTTCATGTTGCGACCGCCACTGTATGGATCATTTTCTACGTCTGCGTACAATTGTGCAAAATAATCTACTACATTAGATGTGCCTATCGCAAACATCAATGTTTGATCACGATAATAACCACTTCTAAAATCACCTTTTTGAAAAAATTTTGCAAGTGCTACCTGAGCGATTTCTTTGCCATCGCCGAAGATGCCAAATTTGGCCTTCCCTGTCAATACCTCACGTCTACCCAACAAACTCACTTCTCTACTTGCAAGTGCAGTTCGGTAGTCCTCTAATACAGTTTTTCGAAATGCTTCAAACGAGAGCATGTCCTGATTAGATACAGCTTCTAAGTTGGATTCCATGCAACAAAAATAGGGGTCAAAATGCAATAAAAATCAAGAAAGAGATAAAATCAGTTAATTATCGAATTTTCAATAATTTAGAGCAGCCTTTTACGGTCATGGCGTCAATTTTGAGGCTTTGGCTGAACCAATTACAATAAAAAAATAATATACCAATGAAGTACATTTTTACCCTAAGCTTTTCACTTGCCGCATTATTTTGTTCAGCTCAATCGGGCGTTAAATTTGATAAAGCTGTACATAATTTTGGGAAGCTTGTTAAAGGCGTTCATAAGTCTGTCATCTTCACTTACACGAATGCCGATGCAAGACCAGCTGTAATAGAATTTGCCAATGCAGAATGTGGCTGCACCCAACCAGAATACGACCAGAAGCCTATTTTAAAAGGACAGAAAGGAACCATCAAAGTCACTTATACTGCGCCTGCTGTTGGTGCATTCAGAAAAAAAGTAAACGTAAAATTTGCAGGACAAAAATTACCTGCCGAATTAACGATTGAAGGCGAAGTCATTCAGAAATAAATATTTACAATAAATATCAATCACCAGTAGACAGATTTTCAATTCTATTGAATGGATTATAAAAAAAATGCCCTCCGAAACCGGAGGGCATTTTATCTTAAAGGCGTTGATCAATTAATCAACATCCCAGAAAATCTTAGTTGATAAAACATCAATTGTTCCTTGTGCTTTTACGTTTTCTCCGTTAGAACCTAATTCAGTTCCTGGGTAGAATAAACGTGTAGGACGAGTTGCAGCTGAACCAACATAGTTGATAGACTGAGGCGTTACTGGGAAACCAGATTTACGATACTCAGACCATGCTTCTAAACCATTGAAGTTCGCAAGGTTCAACCATTTTTGGTAAGCAATTGCATTCAGTTTATTAGTAGATGCTGTAAAGTCAACTAAGTCAACACCACTCGCTAATAAACGAGCTGCGTCAGAACTAGTTGCTCCTAATGCTCTATATGACTCAGTCACACCAGCATCAAAATAAGATTTTGCTGTACCTGTTAATGTAACACTAGCACCATAACGTTGTTTTGCTTCAGCTAGGTTCAATTGAACTTCTGCTGCAGTCATCAATATCATTGGTTTGTTGTACACACCTCTAACCAATACAGATGGGCCAGGAGCAGATGTCACTGCTGGTAAAAAACCAGAGCTAGATCCTAATGGCACACCAACATAGTTGTCTGCGATTTCAGCTTTAGTGCTCACACCTGGGTTAGCACTGTTCTCATTACCAATTGCATAAGCAATACGCTTCATACGAGTTGTATCGCCTGTAGACTTTAAGGTATTGATAAAGAAAGCAGTGTTTCTTGGCCAGTTATTAAAGGCTCTTCTAGCATTGGTCTCGCTATAACCATAAGTGTCATAGAAAGGATTAATCTGACCAGCAGATGGCGTGTAACCAGGGTTCACACCCACTTCTGCTCCAGTGATAAATCCAGAACCTTCTGCAACAATCTTATTGATTTCTGCAGTGATGTACGCATCTCTACCAGACACTTTAGATTGACGCATTAGAATACGCAATTTTAAAGAGTTGGCAAATTTGATCCAGCTTGTCGTATTTCCTTTGAATATAAAATCAGATCCTGTAGCAGAACTAGAGAATGCGTTTGCTTTTAAATCTTTAATACCATCGTCTAATAAAGTAATTAAACCTTCGTAGACTGTTTTTTGGTCATCAAATTTTGGTGCCAAAGCGCCTACTCCTTTTAATGCATCAGAGAAAGGAATATTACCGTATAAGTCAACTAATTTTTGGAAATTAAATGCTTTCATCACTTTAGCTGGACCTTTTAAATAGTCTTGGCCATTTGTGGTTGCATTATTAATTACATATTGATAATCATTAAGGTTATCATATGTGTTATCCCAATAGTTGAAATCACCGTTGGTGAAATTGTAAGCGAACAAAGTTGTACTAATGATATAACCATTAGACTGTGTCCATTGACCAGCCCAAACCATTCCAGTTTCATTTGGTGAAAGCATGTTGGATGCACTAGTATTTAATGCGTTCGAAAAAACGAACGCTGGCGTTGCAGTTGGTAAAGAGTTAGGGTTGGTATTGACATCTAAAAAGTCTTTTTTACAACCTGTTCCCACAATGACCAAAAACGCGGCGATATATATTTTGTAAAGTTTCATATATGTTGTTTTAGTTATTGGTGATTAAAAAACAAAGTTTACGTTGAAACCATATTGACGAACAGGAGGTGTTTGCAACGTATTGCTAATACCTAATCCGTTACCACTTGTGTAACTGAATTCTGGGTCAGTAAATTGGTTTTTATTGTCTACAATTGTAAATAAGTTTCTTCCGTAAAGTGCCACATTAGCACCACTGAAGATCTTAGATTTTTTTACCAAACTAGCTGGTATACTGTAAGACAAGTTCAAGTCTCTTAATTTGATGAACCATCCTGGTGTCACGAAGTTCTCAGCAATTTGACGGTAGTTGTTTACCCAAAGTGCATACTCTGGTTCACGAACATAAACGCTATTGTTTTTAACATCCGCACCAGTTGTTGGATCAATATAATAAGAATTAGGATAAATATGCTCTGTTCTGTTTGAAGTCCAAGCACCAGATCCAGTAAATGTCATATTACGACCTAAGTCAGAGTACATCACATTACCACCACGGTATTCAAAGTTGAACGATAAACGGAAAGCACTATATGTGAAAGAAGATCCTAAACCTACCATATGGCGAGGTAAAGTACTTCCACGCTCAGTTAAAGCAGTATTCTGAACTGGGTAACCAGTTGTAGGACTTACTCTTCTTGCGCCAGAACCATCTTTTGCGTAATAATAACCAGTTGTTTTCAATACTGGGAAACGTTGTCCTAAGATTACGTTTGTTGTAGCATAGCTATAACCACCATAAGCAAATTGAGTAATACCTGGATATAAAGTTTCAACTTTGTTGTCGTTGTAAGAATACTTAATATTTACATCCCATTTGATTTTAGTATCACGTAATAATTGAACTTTTAAATCTGCTTCATAACCAAAGTTTTTAACTTCACCAACGTTGATTAACAAGTTAGAGAATCCAGTTGAGTTAGGCACTTTTACAGTTAACACCTGACCCACTGAACTTTGATCATACCAAGAAACATCTAAATTCACTCTGTTCTTGAACATAGATAACTCAGCACCAAATTCCAATGCAGTTACAAACTCAGGCTTTAAATTAGCATCTGGTAAAGTATTACCAACTGATAAACCTACGTTGTTACCATAAGGGAAGTTAGCACCATTGTTATAAGCCAAGTCTAAACCATACAAAGGGATATTATCGTTACCATTCTTATTATAAGAGGTACGTAATTTAGCATAGCTCAATACATTGCTCTTTAATGAAGGGAAGGCATCTGTTACAATAAATGACAATGCCGCTCCATAATACAAATAAGAATATTGATTAGCAGTTCTTGATTGTTTGAAGAAACGAGAAGTAGCATCAAAACGACCAGTTAAGTTTAAGTTCAAATAATCCATGTTCTTTAAGTTGGTGTTCAAATCCGCATAATAACCAAACTTGCGCTCAGTTGTATTCGATTCACCACCACCTAAATTACCTTGTCTATTTGAAACGTTGTATACATCTGGTACTACAATTGAACTAGAAGAAACGTTGATTGATTTAGTATAACGTTGGTAGATACTATAACCTAAAGTTAATTTGTTCTCTACGTTTGCAATGTCTTTTTGGATACGTGCTTGTAATTCATTGTTCACGACATTCTCTGTAGAAGAATAATCAGTCACAGATCCTAATACGTCAGAGATGGCACGATAAATACCTGGGTAGTCGTCATCACTAGCCCACGCAGTAGGAATGTATGCTTCGTTTTTTGCCCAATCAGAATAAGTGAACTTCTCAACTGTATTTTTACCAGTACGAGAGTTGTTCATAATACCTAGTCTGTTGTACAATTGCATCCAAGGAAGTACTTTATAAGTTATATCAAAGCTTCCAGAGAAGTTAGCGTCTTTGTATCTTAAACGGTTGATGTCCTTATTGAAATAAGGGTTATTATAATAGTCATTATAGTAACCATTTGGATTCGCAAACTTATTTGTTCTCCAATCTCTCATCGTGGTTAAATCTACCCATGATGCAGTGTTGATGATATCATTTTGGAAATCAGATCCAGTTCTGTCATAAGCAATCTGAGTGTATGCAGCATTAAAAGTAGTAGATAAATTACCATACTCTTTTGTAGACTTCACACGAACACCCGTTCTATCACTGATGTCACCAGGAACGATACCATTGATTTTTTGATTTTCAACTGACAAGTAATAACTACTGGTTTCATCTCCACCCTGGAAACTAGCTTGGTTATTTGTAGAGATACCAATGTCAAAACTTCTTCTACGAACATTTTCAACATCTGAGTAAGGAACTACTAAACTACTTCCATCTTGTAATACACGACCAGCAATACGCTTGCTGCCATCATATTTATCACCATATTGTTGGTTTTCATATGAACGCCAGTTTAATTTTGCACGATTTGCAGCACTTGGATCATATCCTGTAGAACCAAAATTAATTGGATAGTACTGAGATCCAGAACCATATTCATTTTGGAAAGCAGGCAAGAAGCTGATTTCTTCAAAGTTTGTTGAGTTAGAAAACTGCACTTTTAATTTACCTTTTGCTCCTTGCTTAGTGGTGATGACTAAAGCACCATTCACACCAGCAGAACCATACAATGTAGCCGCTTGTCCACCTTTTAAGATAGAAACGTTATCTACATCATTCGGATTAATTGTTGCTAAAGCTGTTGCGGTAGTTTGCATACCGTCAATTACAATTAATGCTTCGTTATTACCAGTTAACGAACGGTAACCACGTAAAACCACTTTAACTGCAGGATCAACGCTGTTGTTAACGGTATAAATTGCTAAACCAGAAACTTTACCCGCAAGGGCTTGCGTTAACTGAGGAGAGCGTCCTACGTTAATTTCATCGTTAGATACTTTTGAGTAAGCGTAACCAATTTCTTTGGATTTCTTACGAATACCTTGTGCGGTAACAACTACATTTTCAAGATCTTCAACTTGGCGTGTCAAAACGACGTCAATAGTTGCGGCACTTGCTTTCACTTCTGAAGAAGCGAATCCAGTTGCACTAACTACTAAACTTGCGTTTGGAGCTGCACTAATCTTGAAGTTACCTTTTTCGTCAGCTACTACAGCTGAAGCTTGACCCTTTACTTTAACTGATGCGTAAGCTACTGCAGCGCCTTTGTCATCCTTCACCGTACCGGTTACTGGACGAACTTGGGCATTTGCAACAGCCAATACAAATACAGCTAAGAAGAGCGAGAATAGAATTTTCTTCATATGCTTTTTGTTTTACTTAAGCCTTCAAGTTATAAAAAAATGCTAAACTTTGTTAATAATAACTTAACAAACTCAATAGTTTCTTTCAATTTTGTTAAATAAATTAGATATTAAAACGCCTGTTAATAATATATACATTATAATAATTTTATATTTATAGTAAAATTATTTATAAGTTTCCTATATAATGGGCATAAAAAAAGTGAATCTCAAGGAGATCCACTTTTTTAATAGTGTTCAGTCTATATAGCCGGATGGATCAACTACCTCTTGATCCACCTGTTTTGATCGGTTTTTTACTTGCACCAGAAGATTTGGTGCTTGCCTTTGCGATAAATTTTGAACTACCCCCTGCTTGCACATTGGTTTTTGCGCTAGAGGCTGTTTTTTTATCGGCTACTTTTTTATTGATTGCGAATCCCATATGATTTGTATTAGACCCAAAAATAGCATTAATATTTAATTTAGCCATTTAAAAGGAAATATCAAGCTTTAATTTCTGACCAATGTATAAGATTCCCTAATTAATGTTTGAATCAGTGATGGACTTAGTCTTGTATTTAAAACTAGGGTATTCCAATGCTTTTTATTCATATGAAAGCCGGGTAAGATGTTATCGGGATAGGCTTCTCTTAATTCAGTGGATGTATCTGGGTCTGTCTTGATATTGATTCTTGGAGGGATGTCATCCAAAGATATTAGTAAAAATATTTTTCCTTTGATTTTATATACAAGATGCTCCGGACCAAATGGCTGGCATTCTTCGACATCTTCAAAACTTAAGCATAAATCTCTTACCCACTCTACATGCATCTTCCCTAATTTAAAATTCGAAAAATTAAATTCTTAATAGCCCTGCTTTATGCAAGGTATTGATTGGTTTATTATCCCAAAACAAATCAAAATCTTCTAAACCTGCAGCGATATAGCCTGCCTTGATATCCGCCAATGGCTCGCCAGTAGACGCTTCCACATGGATAGTTGATAATAATTGCAAAAACCATTTTCCTTTCTCTGGATCCACTTGAATTGAAATACTATTTTGATTGGTCTCAAAACGCAGGTTCATTTCTTCCCATTTGCTACCTTTCTTTGTACGTTGTACCATTGTTGAAGTAGGCATTAGCCCTGTCCAAATGGCTTTATAATTAGCAGCGCCAATTTCTAACGCATCCAACTGTGTTTGAATATAATTAGGTGCAACACTTGTTTTTGGAATTTTAAATTCAAACCATTTTTGCAATGGGAATTCATAACAAGCACCATGCATATAATTGAGAATGGCTTTTTTCAAACCATATCCAAAAATTTCATGGTTGGCACCAGTCGTATCAATATGGGCAATATCATTGTTAGCAAAACTGCCTATGGTTTGGGAGACTTTTTTTACTTTATAATTTTCTGGCGCCAATCCAACAGGGCTATGCGCGGTCATGGTAAATAAATGCCAGAAGGCAGATTTTAAAACACCTGTTTCAAATAATTGACGCACCATCTCTAATGCGTCCACTGTTTCTTGTACCGTTTGAGTAGGGAAACCATACATCAAATACGCATGCACCATAATCCCCGCGTCATTAAAATGTTGACTTACTTTTGCTACTTGTGCCACCGTAATGCCTTTCTGAATCAGTTCTAGTAATCTGTCGGATGCCACTTCTAATCCTCCACTCACGGCAATACATCCGGAAGCCTTTAATAAAAGACAAAGATCCTGTGTAAAGCTTTTTTCAAAACGCACATTGGCCCACCAACTTACTACTAGTTTTCGTTTAATAATTTCAATTGCCAATGCTTTCATCAATGCAGGTGGTGCAGCTTCGTCTACAAAATGAAAACCGTTTTGACCTGTTTGTGCAATCATCAATTCCATCCTATCTGCTAATAAACTGGCCGTAGCTGGTTCATATGTTTTGATATAGTCTAAAGAGATATCACAAAAAGTACATTTACCCCAATAACATCCGTGGGCCATAGTTAATTTATTCCATCTTCCGTCGCTCCATAAACTATGCATAGGATTCACCAACTCAATCACAGAAATGTATTGATCCAACCATAAACCTTCATAGTCTGGTGTACCTAACTGATGTTGTTTATAGTCTGGATAGATCGACTCATTGATATAAGTCACCGCCCCGTTGAGTAAAGTGAAACAACGTTTTAAATCCTGTACATCTTTTTTACCATCAATGTGATCAATCAATAATTCGATAGGTGTTTCTCCATCATCCAAAGTAATAAAATCATAAAATTCAAACACTCTTACATCAGACAAAGAACGTAATTCAGTATTGGCAAATCCACCACCCATCGCTACTTTAATCGTTGGATGATGCTGCTTCAGCCACTGTCCACACCTTAATGAGGTATACAAATTACCTGGGAAAGGCACGGATATGCAAACCAATTTAGGTTGCAGTTTTTGAATATGTTTTTCAAAAATGTCTAATAAAATAGTATCTAAAAATGTGGGTGGTGTATTAAGTGCAGCATACAATTCATCAAATGAATTAGCAGAACGACCAAGACTTTCGGCGTAACGGCTAAATCCAAAATAAGGATCAATGGTCTCTTTGATTAAATTGCCCAAATCCTCTAAATACATGGTAGCAACATGCTTGGCCTTATCCTGCTTGCCCATGGCTCCAAATGCCCAATCTAAATCATCCATTTGATCAAAGGCATCCCCTTCTGGCAAAAATGAGCGAGAACAAATTAGATGCGCAATGGTATCTAACTTGCCCTGTAAAAATAAAATCACCTGATCGATGGTGTTGATATAATTATTTTCTAGCGCAAGTATCCGTTGACAGTTGGGACTAAGCTCCCATTCTTTGGATTTAATGGCTTGAAATAAGTTGGTTAAACCTGCTTTGTTAAAAAGCGCCAAAGTAACTTCTATCCCAAGATCTGCTTGTACACTTGGAATGCCTTTAGTATTCAAAAACCCTTTGATATAGGCCGTAGCGGGGTAAGGCGTATTTAACTGCGTAAATGGTGGCGTGATTAAAAATACGGGTGATGACATAATACTATTTTACCGTCTTCATTTGAATGACGTCTACTACAAAAGCAAATGCCATTGAAAAATAAATATAGCCTTTAGGTATTGACAGATGAAAGCCTTCTGCAATCAATGATAATCCAATCATCATCAAAAAGCTTAATGCTAATATTTTAAAGGAGGGGTGTTTTTTGATGAAAAAACTAATGGGCTGTGAAGCAAAAATCATGATCACCACAGCTACTATCACAGATGTGTACATCACCCAAAGTTCCTGTGCCATACCAATAGCGGTAATGATAGAATCGATTGAAAAAACTAGGTCTAATAAAATGACCTCTAATAAAAGTCTTTTAAAGCTACTGGTTTTAGAAACCTTGGGTTCACCAGTTTGATTGGCCAATTCTGTTTTGTGGTAAATCTCCACTGTACTTTTATAAATTAAAAAAAGACCTCCAGCAATTAATATCAAGCCTTTACCAGAAAAATTGATATCAAATAAGGTAAATAAATTTTGATCTAATTTTAAAATCCAAGAGATTAAGGTTAATAAAATTAGGCGCATCACCATGGCCAAACCCAGCCCCCAATACCTTAATTTATTTCTTTGACTATCTGGTAATTTATCGGATAGAATAGAGATAAAAATGACATTGTCTATACCTAAGATAACTTCTAAAGAAATTAAGGAAATTAAAGGCACAATTGCATCTAACATATATTTGATTTTTACGACTACAAATATAGGAATAGATTGACTTATTTCATTTCAATTAAAAGGGCTGTAAAATCAATTGCTCCTTTGTCGCAGTCTTAATTCTATCCTTTGAGTAGTAAGCTGGGAAAAATTGATCATTGGCCCAAGTTTCAAATAAATTTTTATAAAAAGGACTTGACGGATTGCCAGATTGTCCAGGACTATTAATCATTAGCGCATTATCCCAGTCTTTTGTATCTACCAATAGCCTAAAACTTGCACCAGATCCTTGATTATCCGCACTACCTGTGGAACCAGGTGTCTGGCCATTACCGCCCCTTGGCAAGATACCAGTATTCATTTGTTTTTTCATTTCATTACTAAAAAATGCGTTCAATGGATGTGTTAATTTAATATGCTTATATTTTATTTGCCCATAAACCCAATCCTCCATATTGGAGCCCAACTTTTTACTTAAAGCATTAACTGCTTTTCCTAATGCATCAACTAATAACTGATCTCTTTTCCCAATGGCATCCTCCCCGAAATAATCTGTTGGGTGCTCTATCCTTTGAACAATGCTTGTTATTTGAAATGAAATATAATTTTTGACAGTAGCAGGAATAAATTGACTACTAAATAAGGAAGCTACCTCTTTTTCCCATGCAATATAAATGCCAGCAGCAACACTATTTTTATCTAAAACAAAATCCCAATTATTCAATCGATTTTTCGCATTCAATAGCACACTATCTTTAAATGCAATATTTTTCAAAATCGGGACCAGCTTACTTGCAGGTATCGAAAAGTAGTCAGTTTGCAAAGCCCCCATTTTAGCTAAATCAATTTTATTATTTGTACTAAGTACACTATTTATTCTGTTCCCTCTATATGAATCAGACCATGTATATCCTATAGCATCCCATCTTGTATAATTTTCTGGTGTCACATTTTGATTTGCTGTTGCAAAAAAACCTGCCTTAGGATTCAACGAACTTGGTCGATCTTTAATTGGCAAGTAGCCATCCCATTCATATCTTCCATCACCTGGTATAGGCACATAACCACTGAAGTTTTTTCTTACAGGTACGATGCCAACTGCTTGCCAGCCAATATTCCCTTTTTTATCTGCCCAGATCATATTTTCTCCTGGCAAATGACTGAATGAGCAGGCTGCTCTAAAACTCTCCCAATCTGTCGCCTGGTCAATTCTTAATGAAGCAAGATAAGGTGCACCACCTGGCTCCATCCATGCAGCTTTGACTGCATATGCTTTATAATGAACGGAATCTATCCATGTAATTGGTCCATGCAAAGAATATTTGAGCTCAATCGTCACTGTAGCACTATTTTTAACCTTTATAGAGTCCTGAATACTGCGCATATCAAGCCATTTACCTTTATGCCAATATTGATTTAGATTAGCTTTATTTAAATCATACACATATAAGTCTTCCCCATCGGTTTCAAAAATAGTCAACCCCCATGCACCAAACTCATTATGCCCAATTGAAACTCCTGGTATAACAGGTTCTCCAGCTCCAATCACATTCCAGCCGGGCGCCACTAAATGAACCATATACCTCAAAGAAGGTAAAGCAATTTTTCTGTGTGGATCGTTGGCTAACATTGGATAACCACTTGCAGTTTTACTTCCTGAAATGATCCAATTATTACTTCCTTCCATTTCTTGACTTTGGAGGAATAAATCTTTTTCAGGTGTGTTTAAATGTTCCATCACAAGGTCTTCTTCTTGACTGCCCTCTCCACTATTTTTAAAAATTAATTCTTTTCTGAATGCATTGTACAATGCTAAAATATCTTGATCTAACAAAGCTGGATTAATAGAAGAGTCCATTGTTAGATTTGGCTCTTTGGGATGAAACCAAATAATCTCCTTTACTTTTTTTTCGCCCACCTTAGCGACTGCACGTGCTATATTTAGTTCCTGCGTGATGTTTCCTAATAATCCCTGATGTCTTGAAATAACAACTTCAGGTGTCCATTCTTTAGGTGTAATATTTAGTAATTTAAATTCAATTGGTAATTGATTAGGGGCTTGATTAACTTCTTTTATATACGCATTTACACCTTCGACGTAAGCATTGATAATTGCCTCTCCTCTTGGGTGGTAAATATTCAAATCTTTTTTAAGATCACCTCTGTATTGAAATAACCTAGTTCCAATATCTCTTTTTAATTCCCCTATACCTAAAATTTCAGCAGTTGTACCTGTGGCTTGTCTTCTCCAAATTTCAAATTGAAAAAGTCTATCTTTTACTGCACAATACCCTTGAGCAAAAAATAAATCATGCTCATTCTGCGCATATATATGATTGATGCCCCATTGGTCTCTAAGCACTTCTACTTTACTTAATAAACCTTTTAAATTTAGACTTGATTTTTGAATTGGGTCAATTTGATTTGCTTGTGCATTTAAAGAAAAGCAAATAAATAAAAGATAGACGCTTAGGCAATTAAAAAATAAAAAACTAGGTTTGATCAATTGATTTTTCATTGATATTATTTTTAATGCTTTAAGTTAATTAAAATTACAAAGACGCCAATCATACTTACTTTGTATCATCATAACCAAACTTTTGATTTAAAGCAAATACTGCTTCTGCAGAAAAGTCGTTTTTATGAATTAACTCAAGTTGTCCATTGATCAACCCTTTTTTGGTAGGTAATAATTTAACATTAAGCTCTAAAATAGCATTGGCCTCTTCTTGATCCGATTTGCCAATTTGATTGATGGCGGTGACTACATCTTCCATCTGACGAATAACAGATAAAATTTGATTTGGAATCCAAGATGTAATTGGCGTGCCACCAGTAGCCATAGCATACTTGGTATTGGCCATGATATATTTTTGAACAAACTGCCAATGTCCATTTCTAAAATGATAAATTTCTTCTAAAATACCTAATAAATAACAAAGGCCTGTAACGTCTTTATTTTCAACTAATTTACCCATCAATCCTTTTGGATGTAAAGTCTTCATTGAATTTTCAAGGTCTTTGAAAAAATCTTGTACGCAGGTTGGACGGTACAGTCTAAGGTCTAATAAGTATTTTGTGAGTTCATTTTCTGGATAATAAAAGATCACTCCAGAAAAAATATCTTGCATAGGAATAATATCGTCTTGTGCACCTGTTTGACCTCTAAAAGCTTTAGGCTCATCCCATACATTTTCATACAATACGCCATCGCCAAATAAATCGGTATTGCCTTTCACACCCATTATAAAAATTCTAAAATCATTGTATCGTTGCCATCTAGAAGCCTTCCACATCTCTTTTCTGCGCTCATTCATTTGCTTCATCGTGGACCAATTCTTTTCTAGCAAATCACCAACTGATTTTGCCCCTCCATCTAATGCCTGGATAGTCTGCATGACTGTTCCAACTAAGTTGGCAGAAAATCGATTGATATCTACATGTAGCATAATAAATCCAACCTCGTCGGGTTGTCCCGAAAAACGATTACACATGGTAATATTTTCCCAATTTAAATCGCCAGCTTCATCTAACTTTTGGTAATTACCTAATGAATAAGCGTAATGATAATCTAACCAAGCAAACACATTTAACTTATCAGCTACTTTACAAAAAGGCTGTGCAATATTTGCAGGTAAAAAATTTCTAGCTTTTCCATATTTGCCGTCTTTTCTATATTGCTGGAAAGATGGCTCTAATAAATAGGCAGAGGCTAAAAAACTATAGGATCTAAATAAGGCTTGTAAAACAAAAATGTCCTCCTCTTTTTCAACGGCAGCTATATGATTTTGAATCGCTAAAGTAGGCGCAACAATCCCATCTTCCGTATTTAAATAGCCATACTCGGTTTCATTTAATACCACTGGCATTTTATCTAAAACAGCTTGTAAATCGGCATATACACTAGGCAATTTTACAATTGGGGCTTTTATTGGAAGAAAACCATGCGCAGCACTCACATTGAAAAAGCCATCAGTGTAATTAGATAAAATAGACATAATTGGTTGTATTAAAATTGAATATAGTTACTACTCAAATTAAGAAATTTATTGGAAAAGGAATGTATTAAAATACATCTAAATCCGACCCATTCACTACAACTCCTTTATACTTAGACTTCACTTCATCCAACAGGCTTTGCAATGTGGTACCAAAGGTTAATTGATGATTGAGTATTAATAATTTGGGTTTTACTTGATTGGCAATATCAGCCAATTGATACGTTGAAGTATGAAATGTGGAATGATAATCCTGCCATCTTTGTGTACGTTTTTTTAATCCTGTATCGGAATATACTTCGTGCACTAAAATATCACAATCCTTTGCGTATTGAATTAAGTTTTCACTGTAAGTGCAATCGCCAGAGATCACAATTTTTTTATCCTTTGTTTGAAACACAAATCCAAATGCATTCTCCCATTGACCATGCTTTACCTTAAAAGCAGTTACTGTTAAATTACTATCCTTGTAAATCTGCCCTTCCTTAATTTCATTTGTATTTACTTGATAAGCAATCGCATCCCCTTTTTCCAAACCATTGATTCTGATGGCTATATCTTCCTTATAAGCACTCATTAAATCATCTGTCATCTTTTTTATTCCAACAGGCCCATAAATAGCGATAGGTGCATTGCGATCTAAAACAGCAGGCGTTAAAATGATATCGGCCAAGCCTATGGTATGATCGGAGTGTAAATGCGTAATGAATAAAGTTTTTAATTGCGCTGCCTCCAATGAAGGGAAGCCTAGTTTACTTGCTTCCGCTGCCCTTCTCACCACTCCAGGCCCACAGTCCACGATATAGGAAGTATTGTTGACAACGATTGCCAATGAAGGACCTGATTTAGTAGGATCCGCAAAGGGGCTGCCCGTTCCTAATAGCACTAATTTAGTGTCTGTATTTTGAGCATTTAAAAAGCTAGAAGTCCCTATCAATAGGATTGCCGTGAGTGCATATTTTTTTATAACTGTTATCATGAATGACCTTAAAAATAGGTATTTAAATATAGTAAGAATTTGCGAGTTGCTGTAAATGAATTAGATTTAGAAACAACATTACAACTATGAAAAATATTATCGCCTTGTTTTGTATTCTTTTTACAAATGCCTTAATTGGCCAAAACAGTTTGGATCTTAGTTATTTATCCTCTGGAGGCAAGCTAAAGCCACTTCAAGCCATTATGGATATAAGGCATTACAATATTAACTTGGATGTGGATATTGCACAAAGAACCATTCAAGGAAATACCATTGTAAGCTTAAATTTATCTAAGCAATCGGACACTATTCTATTGGACTTGGTCCACTTATTAAAAGTGTCAAAAGTATTGGTCAATAAAAAAGCAGTTCGTTTTGAACAAATGGATGATAAAATATTTATTACTTCAGTTCCAGGCTTTAAAGTTGGTAATCAATTAGTGGATATACATTACGGCGGGGCTCCCCCAGTTGCAGTGAGGCCACCTTGGTTAGGAGGATTTACATGGGCCAAAGACAGCCTTGGCAACGACTGGGTATCTATTAATATTCAAAAGGAAGGGGGTAGAATGTATTTTCCTTGCAAGGATCATCCAAGTGACGAACCTAACGAAGGCATTGATATGCGCATTACCGTACCAAAGGGTTTAGTCGTAGCAGGTCCTGGATTATTACAAAAAACAACCATTAAAAATAATAAAGCCACCTATTTCTGGAAAACCAATTATACCATTAGTAACTATTGTGTGGTATTTAATATTGGTAAATATAAAGTGGCAAAAGATACGTATACCACCATCAATGGGAATATCGTTCCAATTGAATTTTATGTATTGGAAGAAGATACGATGCATGCAAAAAAATTAATTGAAACTAAAATTAGAGATACGAGAATCTTAGAAAAATATTTTGGGGAGTACCCATGGTATAAAGAAAAAATTGGCATAGCAGAAGTGCCTAATTCAGGGATGGAGCATCAAACCATGATTACTTTTGACAATAAATTTAAATACCAAAATATAGGCGGTCATGAATATTCCGATAACTTGTTTCATGAATACGCACATGAGTGGTGGGCTAACAAAGTAACCAATAAAGACTGGGCGCATATGTGGATACAGGAAGGCATTGGCACTTATGCCGAAGCCCTTGCTTACTATGATTTAGGAGGAGAGGAAGCCTATACTGCAAAAATGGCTGCTTTTAAAAAGAGTATTAAATTTAAAAAACCAATGGTAGGTGGAGAAGAATTATCTGAAGACGAAACCTATGCAGGCAATGACATTTATACAAAGGGTGCATTTTTTATGCACAGCCTGCGTTATGTCATTGGAGATGCAATATTTTTTCCCACTTTAAAAAAATTAGCTACCGATCCTCAATACACTTATGATAATTTTGTCACCTCAAAAGATGTAGAGGAATTATTTACTCAGGCATCAGGCTATTCCTTAAAACCATTTTTTGATTTCTATTTAAGAACAACCTCTACTTTAGATTTTAATGTAAAAGAAATAGGATACCAACAATACCAAATCACACCAGCCAATTATGTGATGGATCTACCGGTTGATATGATGGTGAACAATAAAATAGAAAAGAAAATTCTACCCAAAGAAGGATTGAAAATTACGAGTCAATACCCTCCCATCATTGATCCGAATGGATATTATTTAAAGAAAGTGTTTATGCAATAAATGAAAACTTGTTTCATTAAAAAGGACCTACGTTTCGTAGGTCCTTTTTAACTATATCCTGTTAGCTATTGAATCATCATTGTTAATTCGTTGGCGCAATAGGTCCTTTTCGCATTGCTTTTCCTTGGGCTGGCCATGGAATAGGTTGTCCAGTAAGCTTATTGGTTCCTAAATCTACTTTGTCTCTTGGGAAAGTGGCGTTGTCTTCGCAAGCCATATATACCAACATTGCGGTAAGCATAGCATTGTTTTTTAAATCATCAAAAATGATTTTATCATACGTATCTCTGTTCGTATGCCAAGTATAATTAAAGTAAGACCAATTTAATGCACCTAATGAAAAGCCTGGAGCACCCACTGCTACAAAAGAAGCATAATCACTTCCTCCTCCACCCGGTGTACCAGGAAAAGTAGTCTTAATTGAATCTTTCATACTGCTAGGTACTGCAGCTAACCACCTTGTAATAAATTCACCTGCATATTTAAAACCTTGTCCAGAAATATTGACAACTCTACCTGTACCGTTATCCTGATTAAACAATGCTTGTAGTTTGCCAACCACTTCTGGATGGTCTTCCACAAATGCTCTTGAACCATTTAAGCCTTGCTCCTCACTACCCCAATGTCCTACTAAAATAGTGCGCTTAGGATTTGGATACAGAAATTTCAAAATACGCATGGCTTCCATCATCGTCAAAGTACCAGTGCCATTGTCCGTTGCACCTTGACCTGCATCCCAAGAATCAAAATGCGCAGAAAGCATCACATATTCGTCTGGTTTTTCTGTTCCTTTGATTTCAGCAATGGTGTTAAAGTTTGGAACAGTACCTAAATCTTTGGAATCAGTTTGAATACTAATAATAGGATTATCTCCAGATTCTACTAAGCGATATAAAGTGCCGTAATCTTCTAAAGCAATATCCACTGTTGGGATTTTTGTAGTGTAGGCATTAAATATTTTATCAACGCCAAAACCACTTGACCAGTTATTGGTTAAGATGCCTAACGCGCCTGCTTTTTCTAAAATAATTGGGAGCATCCTTGTTGAATAGCCTGTTTTACTAATGCGTTTACGCCATGCATCCGTTAGTTCACTTCGTTCTTTTTTTAATTTATCAAAAGACTCCTTGGTAGCAAATTGCTGCCAGTTATCATCGGGTCTTCCAGTTGGTTGATTCATAGAAATCATGACAAACTTACCTTTTACATTAGGCAACCAATTTTGAAAGGCAATTGAGTCTGCTACTTCAGGTATCATCACTATTTCTGCTTTAATAGCTTTCCCTTTTGTAGATGGACTCCAAGACAATTGCGTTCCTTCTAAGCTTTTTACTCTTGGAGAAAGCATATCAATATGTGTGATGCCACGCTCCCAGCCTTTCCACTCACCCCACTGCTCGTTACGTGCAGTAATGCCCCAACTGGTATATTTGTCCACTGCCCATTCGTTGGCCTTTTTCATTTGAGGTGTGCCCACAAGTCTTGGACCAATGCCATCTAATAACTCGTGTGCCAAAACTTGCAATTGGGAGTTCTTAGTTTCTTCCTGTACTATTTTCTCGATGACTGTTTGTGCAGCTACATGATTGGCTGTGAATATACAGACAATAACAAGGAGCTTTATTATACTTCCTGTATAACTAAAGCGAAGAGGTTGAATTGTTTTCATATGACTCAATTTAAGAAAAATCATTCGCAAAAACAACAAGGACCTACGATTTAACGTAAGTCCTTGCTGTATAGGGCTAGTGTGCTCTCCGAATGTTGAATAGTAGACGCTATTCAAAAAACTTCACATGACCCGTACTGATATCATGCACACCACCAACTATCCCTATTTCACCATTTTTCACCATATCCGCTATAATTTGACTTTTGATCAAAATGTTTTTTACAGATAAACCAACATTTAATTCAGCCACATTTTCTACAAAATTTGCATTGCTTGAAGTTCTGTTTTCTTGTGTTGACATTTCTTGATCAACTGCAGGTAAAATCTTAGAGATCAAACCTGTTAAATTGCCTAACTCAACCTTATCACAAGCTCCTTTTATGGCACCACATTTTGTATGTCCTAATACCACAATAATTTTTGCACCTGCCACTTTACAACCAAATTCCATACTTCCAAGGATATCTTCGTTCACTACATTACCAGCAATTCTTACACTAAAAACATCTCCTAATCCTTGGTCAAAAATTAATTCTGCTGAAGTTCTACTATCAATACAACTTAAGATAACCGCAAATGGATGTTGACCGTCTGAGGTGTCATTGGCTTGTTGTAAAAGATTTCTATTGATTTTAAGATTGTTTACAAATCGTTTATTTCCATCTTTTAATATGTCTAATGCAAGTGCTGGAGTGATAGCTGATTGCATTTCTTTTGTTAATGTTTTCATTTTAATTATTTTATTATACTTTTTTATTTTTTTTGAGAGGCAAGTTATTATATAGGATGAATTGTAACTGGCCTCTAGTACTATTTTTTTGTGCCTGAATCATATAACCAGTCTCCACTCTTATTGATTCATTAATACCAATACCTAAACCTGCATATAATCTGTTTCGATCAAATTTTGCTTCTTTTATATCAACAAACAACTCATTGTACGCCGAAAAGTAAGTCGTTTTTCTGGTAAAATTTTTATTCCCTAATGGTTTGAGTAAAGCAATAAAATACCTTGTTCTTAAACCAAATTCATTGGGGAAAAAACGTTCTTCTAATCGGAATCGATGCGTGAATGCATTTGAACCGATCTTATTTTTAAACAAATACTGTTGGTAAATTCTATTTTCAACTTTAGTGCCTGATTTTAAATCAAATTCATCATAACTATCTGTGGCAATATAAGCATACCCCAAGAGCAGGTTATGATTTTGTGGCTTTAAATTATAACCAAGACCTGCCCTTGCAAGCAATTGGTTTCTTTGTCCAAAAAATTGATAGTCACGATACTGAAAATCAGATTGTATATTCCACTTATCGTTTATTTTTTGATTCCCAAAATAAACAAGCCAATTGCCCACATTACTTGATTGACCAATGGCTGAAAAATGGATCAAGCCAATGAACCCCAACAGTAAAATGACCCGCTTTAACAGTAACATACTATGGCTTAAAATTTATTTTCTCCACTTCAATATCCCTGGTTTTTGCGTTGTATTCAAAATCTTTGATAATCTCAATCACATCATAGGCGATTGATTTAGAATTTGTACAATCAATAATCACTTTACTATTATTAGGGATAGATTCAAAAGTGTTTAATAAACTTGCTTTATTGAAAAATGAAACTTCTTGAGCAAGCACTAAATGATGCACTGTTTTACCATTTTGATCGCTTACATTATCCTTAACGTAGTGAGAATTACGATAACTATGTCTTAGTGTGTAAAAAATACCAAATAAGATACCCACTGTGATCCCTTTTAATAAATCTGTTGCGATAATGGCAATAACAGTTGTCGTAAATGGTATAAATTGCTCCCAACCAAGCTTATACATATCTTTGAATAAACTAGGTTTTGCTAACTTATAACCCACCATTAATAAAATGGCAGCTAAGGAAGCCAATGGAATTAAATTTAATAAGCTTGCTATAAAAATCGCGCTAATTAATAAAAATACACCATGCGAAATGGCAGATAATTTTGTTTTACCTCCAAAATTGATATTGGTTGAACTTCTTACAATAACTTGCGTCACTGGCAATCCTCCAATTAAACCAGATACGATATTCCCTAGGCCTTGCGCTTTTAATTCTCTATTAGTAGGTGTAATTCTTTTATCTGGATCTAATTTATCAGTAGCCTCCACACATAATAAAGTTTCTAAACTAGCTACAATGGCAATTACAATGGCAATTTTCCAAACTTCAAAATTGGTAATGGCAGAAAAATCAGGAAATGTAAATTGTCCAATAAAATCAGCCATTGAATTTGGCACTGGAACGGATACGATTTGTTCTGCATTTAAACTAAATGGTAAAATCCCATTGGTAAAAGCAAGGTTGAAAAATACACCTAATACCACCACTACGATTGGTCCTTGTAAAAGTTGAAAAATTTTATGCTTTTTAGTAAGTACGGTATCCCATAAAATTAATATCGCAAGTGATACGCCAGCAATTAATAATGCACCTGGTGTGATGAATTCATATGCTCTCATTATTGCAGAAAAAGTATTTTGACCATCTGCTTGTAAAAATGCATCATCGCCTACAGCATCTTTATCCCAACCTAGTGCATGAGGTATTTGTTTCAATATAATTAATAAACCAATACCCGTAAGCATCCCTTTGATGACTGAACTTGGAAAAAAGTAGGCGATAAACCCTGCTTTAGCATAGCCTAATGCCAATTGTAATACACCGGCAATCACCACCGCGGTTAAAAATGCTTGGTAGGAACCGCCTAAAGTCGCTATAGAGGTTAATACAATTACAGCTAAACCTGCAGCTGGGCCACTAACACCTAATGGAGATCCACTTGCATATCCTACCACTATACCTCCTACTATACCTGCAATGATACCGGCAAATAAAGGTGCCCCCGATGCTAAGGCAATACCTAAGCAAAGCGGTAAGGCCACAAAAAATACCACAATACTTGCTGGTAAATCGTTTTTAATGTGTTTAAATAGACTCATATAGATAAAATTTTAAGTTGATGGGTCAAAAATAGTAATAATATTTTAAATAATAGTATTACTATCTTAAATAATTGTAAATATTTTAACTAATTTTGAAAATTGGTAGTAAACCCTCTCCTATGAAGCTAGCATTACAATTTAATATGAACCCCTCCCTTTATTTAAGAGATCCGGAAGGGACTGATTTAGGCAAGAATATCATTAAACATAGTATTCAATTAATACATGATACTGGTTTTGAAGCATTTACGTTTAAAAAATTAGCAGAATCGATTGGCACCACTGAAGCTGGCGTGTATAGGTATTTTGAAAACAAACATAAACTTTTAGTTTACATCATATCATGGTATTGGAGGTGGTTAGATTTCCAGATTGGTTATCAAACTAAAAATTTAACGAACCCGGTATCCAAGCTAAAAAAAGTAATTACAATTTTAGCCACCACCGTGGAAGATGATCTAATGACTGGACATGTGGATGAGTCTATCTTACACCAAATTCTTATTTCTGAAGGCTCAAAAGCTTTCTTAACGAAACAAGTAAATCAAGACAATAAGCAAGAATATTTTAAACCATATAAGGACTTATGCAATACCGTGGGGGAAATTATTTTAGAATATAACCCCAAATATAAATACCCGCATTCACTGGCTTCTACCATTATCGAAATGGCTCATTTACAAAACTTTTTTATGAATCATTTGCCATTACTTACAGATTTTTCAAAATCTAAAAATGAATCTGAAATTATACAATATTTAGAAGAGCTCGTTTTTAATACGATTCGTATTTAATACAAACGGTAAGTGATTTCAAACTTATTTAGAAAGATACACCACACCTTCCTTCATGACGAACTTTACTTTTTTCACGTCTGATATATTTTTACTTGGGTCACCATCCACCACTATAACATCAGCAATATAACCAGGCTTTAAATTACCTAATCTATCCTCCAGATGAAAAGCCCTTGCATTCACACTAGTCGCTGCTTTTAAAGCATCCATAATTGGTAATCCATACTCCACCATCAATTCCATTTCTAATGCATTGTCTCCATGCGGGAAGACCCCAACGTCTCCGCCCATTCCAATGGAGACACCAGATGCGATTGCATCTTTAAAACTTTTTCTTTTATTTAAAATATTGCTTGGAGGTTCAGTAACTCCTTTTTTCCAACCACGATATTGTGAGATAACATCCACAGCTGCGATGGTTGGCATATAGGTCACATTATATTCTTTCATAAGTTTCCCTAATTCTACATCTATAAAATCTCCGTGCTCGATCGTTTCAGCACCTGCCAATACAGCACGACGTATTGCTTCTTTTGATTTTGCATGGCAAACCATCACCCTTCCACTGCTTCTAGTTACTTCGTTGATGAGCTTCAATTCGTCCAGTGTAAATGAAGGACGATCTTCTCCATTTAGTCCCCATCGATAATCCGCATATACTTTAATAAAATCGGCCCCTTTGCCAATCTGATCTCTAACCACCCTGATTAAATCATTTCCATCAGCAGGTTCAGCTCCTAACATAATCTCTTGATCCGTATCATATCCTTTAGGACCATAAGAACCTGTTGAAACAATCGCCCTTCCAGCAACCATCAATCTTGGCCCAATAATAATACCTTCATTAATCGCTCTTTTTAGTGCTACATCAGCATAACCTGCACCCTCTGTCCCTAAATCTCTTGCCGTTGTAAATCCAGCCAATAAAGTATTTTTTGCATGAACAGTAGCTCGGACAGTTCTATAAGCATCGGCCTCTTTCAAAACCTGCGTATCCCAATCAGTGATATTATAGGGGTACAACATTAAATGAGAATGCCCTTCGATTAATCCAGGCATAATGGTTGCATTAGGATAATTAACTTTTACAGCACCTTCCGGCACACTAAGTTGTTGGATTGGTCCAACAGTTATGATTTTATTATTTTCAATGATTAAGGCCCAATCTTTATGCATGACCTCCCCGTCAAATAAACGAGGCGCAGTAATAAAATATTTAGTTTGTGCATTTATTTTAATTCCAAAAATCAATACAGTAGTTAAAGTAATTACATACTTGAGGTACCTATTTTTCATTGTTAATTATTTACATTTTAGCTTGCGCTAATATTTTATTTAATTGATTGATCTCTATAGCCAATTCAGCTTTTAGCTCATCGAATACCTTATAAGCACCAGCAGTAGGCTTATAATCACCCGACTCTACCACACGCATTAAAGAAGCAAGCTTATTATTTAATTTAATAGGAAAATTTAAAGGATCTTGTGAGCTTTGATTGCGCACCTGATATAAATTTTCCTCTACTTGTGAAAGTGCAGCAATCAAGGCAACCGAAGCTTTGGACAGCCCTTTTTTATTGGCTTTCGCTTCTTCATTTAATTTTTCCTTAATAGCTCTTATTTTGATAACCGCATCATTGGCCACCGTTACTTGGTCTTTAATTTGAATAGATAAATTAAATTTCTCTTGCATGTCAGCAATGGTTACATCCTTTACCCTAGGATCCATTTTAATTTCAAAATTTTCTGTAGCCACTTGTTCACCAGCAGTCATTCTTACTTGATAATTTCCTGGCACTGCATTGGGTCCTGTATAAACTGGTGCACTCCACAAAATCATTCCCTTAAAATAGCTAGCAGATGGATATTTTAAATCCCACTCAAATACATTTAAACCTGTTTTAATTGTCGGTAGTTTTGGCTTGCGATCATCCTCATCTACATCTGATTCTCCATTTTCTTTTTTCGCTTTTGGCAACTCGCCAATAAATGTATTCACTAATTTTCCGTTGGCGTCTACTATTTCAATTTTTAGATCTTTCTTAGTCGCATCTAAATAATAATGGAACACCGCTTTTTGAACTGTTCTTACAGCATAATAAGGTTTGAATAAATGTAAACCTGCTTGAATGCCTGCATCCTTTGTTCTCACTGGAGAGATGTCATCTAATATATAGATAGACCTACCATGGGTTCCAATGACTAAATCTTTTTCTGTTACTTGTACATCAGACACTTGCACATCAGGTAAATTTAAACTCAAAGACGCCCAACTTGCACCGTCATTATAAGAAATCCAAACACCATGCTCAGTACCTGCATACAATAAACCTGCGCGCGTAATGTCTTCTCTTACCGCATGCACATAATCATCCGCACGAATACCAGAAATTATTTTAGTCCAAGTTTTTCCAAAATCATTGGTCTTCCAAATATAAGGGGTACGATCATCCATTTGATAACGCTTGGCTGCAATATAAGCTGTGCCTGCATTAAAATGAGAAGCCTCTATAATACTTACACGCGTATTTTTAGGCATATCTTTTGGTGTAATATTCTCCCAATTTTTACCGCCATCTTTAGTAATATGAATAAGTCCATCATCCGAGCCTGCCCAAATAATATTCACATCCTGATAAGAAGGCGCTAATGCAAACACTGTTCCGTAAATTTCAGGGCCATTCATATCTCTTGTGATGACACCACCACTAACTCCTAAGGTAGTTGAATCATTATACGTTAAGTCTGGACTAATTTTTTCCCAGCTCTGTCCTTCGTTCGTTGTTTTCCAAACATGCTGAGAACAAGTAAATAAAACATTAGGGTCTACAGGTGAAAAAACGATAGGATAAGTCCACTGCCACCTTTCTGGTAAGGTCTTTGCTTCTTCTCCAGAAAAGAATCTTGGATACACTTGCACATCTCTTACTTGACCTGTCATTCTATTGATACGCGTTAATAATGCACCTTGACTACCTGCATAAAAGATATCAGGATTTTTTGGATCCTGTGTAATATACCCACTCTCTCCTCCGCCCACTTCATAGGCAAAGCCCATTCCTGGTTTGGTAGAATTGCCTCTTACTGCTCTATGTCTATAATCTTCACTCGGTAATGCTATCGTGCTATTATCTTGTTGTGCGCCTGCTACTTGATATGGAAAATCATTGGTGACTGTGATATGGTATAATTGTGCGGTTGGAAAGTCTTCATCCGTCCATGTTAAGCCCCCATTTACAGATACTGCTCCACCTCCATCATTGGCAGTGGCTAAACGCGTTGGATCATTAGCATCAATCCATAAATCATGGTTATCACCGTGTGGCACTTTTATTTCTGTTTTAAAAGTTACACCACCATCGGTTGATTTATAAAAATTTACATTCAAACCATACACCGTGTTTTTATCTTTTGGATCTGCCACAATGCGAGAATAATAAAAGGCGCGTTGACGTAATTTTCTTTCATTGTTTACTAATTTCCAATTCGCACCTCCATCATCGGAACGATATAATCCACCTTCTGGTGATTCTACAATGGCCCAAACACGATTGCCATCTGCTGGAGATACTGCTACGCCGACTTTCCCTACCACTGCTGGCATACCCGGATTTTTAGAAATGATTTTCCAGTTGGCACCACCGTCTACCGATTTATACAAAGCAGAAGTGCCAGTATCGGCCCACATTTTATAGGGTGTTCTATACACCTCCCAAATACTTGCATAAATAATTTCTGGATTTTGCGGATCAATCACTAAATCTTCTGCGCCTGCTTTGTCATTCACGTACAAAACTTTATTCCAAGTTTTGCCACCATCTGTGGTTTTAAAAACACCACGCTCTTCATTCGGACCAAAAGTATGGCCCAAGGCAGATACATATACAATATCAGGATTGGTTGGATGAATTCTTACCCTTGAAATGGATTGTGTATTTTTTAATCCAATATTTTTCCAAGTCTTTCCTGCGTCGGTGGATTTATACACGCCATCCCCTTGCATAATATTGCCTCTAAAAGCGGTTTCGCCTGTACCTATATAAACAATGTCTGGATCGGATTCAGCCACAGCCACTGCGCCTACACTAGAACTTGTTATTTGACCATCGGTGACTGGTTTCCAATTTAAACCTCCATCAGTGGTTTTCCATAAACCACCACCCACTGCACCAAAATAATATTCTAATTTATTTTTACTACTTCCTGCAACGCCCAAGGATCTTCCTCCTCTGTTTGGGCCAATATTTCTCCAGTTCATTCCTTTTAAAGTAGAATCACCAGTTTGTGCATGGGTAGTCTCAATCGTAAAAGAGGCTAAAAATAGAACAGCAAAACGCATTAAGTTTTTCATAGAATCATATTATGAGTATGCTGTAAATTACAAAAAAAATGACATATTTGATTGAATACTAAAACGCTTCAAAAAAGGTTTAGTATTCATGGGATAGATGCCAATCTGACTTAAAAATCAACCTTATAGCCAACTACGGGAATTAAACCAAGCAGGTAATTGTATTTAATGCCCCCAATTCCAGTATCATAAAATTGATTGACGGGGTTTTTCCTATTGGTAAGGTTTTGTACCCCTGCAATAAAACTACCAGTCATTTTTGTGTATTGCGTTTTCCATTGCATTTGAAGATCAATTCTAAAAATATCCGGAAGCCTTTCCTCATAAATACGCGTGTTATCAAATACCGTCGTTTTTCTTAATATTGATTGCTGGAGATTGATAGGTGTTACGCGAACACCTCCATGATTGGTGATTTTTAAATCTACTGCG
Source organism: Sediminibacterium sp. (assembly GCA_040403925.1). Lineage (GTDB taxonomy): Bacteria > Bacteroidota > Bacteroidia > Chitinophagales > Chitinophagaceae > Sediminibacterium. The sequence continues at coordinate 190,494 of JBBAJV010000003.1, forward strand.
ATGGTCGATGTCTTTTTTGTTTGAAGATTCCATTCTTTTCCCGTTGTAACAGAAAAAATGCTGTTTGAATTAAATCTGGTGCTTCTCCAAATCAAATCCGAGGCTTGGTATTTTGATTGATAGAGACTTAATGTACTAAGTAAATAAAATTGGTCGTTCCAAAATCGTTCTAGGGTCATTTCAACCCCATAATTTTTACCTTTCCCTTTGTTATTTAAGGCTGCAATCACATAATTGTCCTCTTGATTTAATAAACTAAAGCTAGTGCGGGTAGATGCTGAAATTGGAATATTATACAATGATTGATAATATGCTTCTATTTTAAAATTCCAGTTCTGTAAAAATTGAATACTATAACCTACTACGTAATGCTGCGCTTTGCTAAAATCTAAATTTTTATTGGGTTGGATAGAATCCAGGCCTACTCTTATTCTTGCAAAATAATTACCCAATGGTTGTATTTGCGAATGCAAGCCGTACCCTGCAGAAAAAAATTGTGTTCTTCCAGTTTGAATTCGAATACCCATTCTTGGTTCCAGTGCAGCACTACGATTGAGTGCAAAGTATTGACCATGCAATCCCGTCTGGAATCTGATTTTATTTGACGGATCCCATTTCCATTGTACAAAATATTGACTCAATCTTGTATCTCCTTCTTCTTTTACTTTGTCTTTAAGTACATTACTTACAGCTTCTCTTTGGTTTAAGAAAAAGTTTTTCCCATTGGTATTGAACCCAATTTTTAATAGATTTTTTTTATTTATTTTATGTGTTGCAACAATTGATACAATTGCATTTGCTTCTTGAAATTGATTATTTCTAGTGACTATTAATGGCCCGTTAATTTTATTATAGTAATTATCTTCTTCCCTATAATTTGTTCCATTGATGCTATAAATTGTTTTTAGGGATGTTTTATTCCCAATATTAAGACTGTGTGTAAGCCCTGTCGATCCGGTATTGCTTAGATCCAGGGAGCCACTTCTTGTAGAGGTATTTTGTGTATAATTTAAAGCATCATTTAATGCAATTCTCTGCTGGCGACTTAATCCCCCAAAACCAAAGATGGAAAATGTGCCTATATTTTTTGTAGGCAGATTGATATGATAGGATAGGTCTTGAAACCTTGTACTAGCATCACTAATTTTAAATCCTAATTGTTCCATTAAAGTTAAAAATCCATAGCGATAATTGACCAAATAGGAACTCTTACTCCCTTTTTTAAAATAACCTTCTGTCGTTAGGTCAATACCAATTGTGCTTGCAGAAAAACTAAACTCTCTTTTGCTATTATTCCCTTTGCGTAATTTAATATCAAATACGCCAGAGAGGGCATTCCCATATTCCGATGGAAATGCGCCAGTCAAAAAATCAGAATTAGCTAGTAATTGTGCACTTAATATAGAAATGCCTCCTCCTGAAGTTCCTACTCTTGCAAAGTGATTAGGGTTGGAGATTTCAACGCCTTCCATTCTCCACAATAATCCATTGGGTGCATTACCTCGAATACTTAGCGAATTTTTATCACTACTGCTAGATACACCAGGAAAAGAGGACGCAATTCTTGAAGGATCATTTAATCCAGCTGCAAATCTTCTTGTTTCTTCTACACTAAACATTCTACCACTTACTAATGCCGCATCATTAATTGGTCTTGTTTTATTTTGCCCGTTCTGTACAATGACTTCTTTATTGTCATTAATATCTTCTTCCATTTCAATAGACAAATAAGTTTCTTTGCCTGATTCAATCGCTATATTTGGAATAGTGATTGTTTTATAGCCAATAAAGCTAATTCTGATGCTATATCTACCTACTGGGATAAAATCAAACTTAAAATTACCATCCTTATTGGCAATTGTATTTTTATTGATACCGCCAATTAGTTCAATTGTTGTACCACTGAGCAGCGTTTTTATGGATTTATCAATGGTTGATCCGCGCAAAGTTTGTGAAGGCCTATCCTGAGCGGATGCCTGATTTAAAAGCAAAATAATAAATAGGGGTATAAAAAATGTTTTCAAAGAAATATATATTGAGGCGCTTTTAAATTTAAATTAATTAAAATAATTAAAACTAATATATAAATTGTATTGATTCTATGATACATTCATTAATTTACTTACTTTAAAGACGCAAATCATAAAATTAATCCCTAAACTAACAGTTATGAAAAATTATTATACCATCCTGGCATTACTTTTAACTAGTATTTACTGCCAAGCACAAAGTCCAGAAGAGAATTTAAAAAAACTAAGCATTACACTTGAAGCACCAAATGTTCCAATTGCTAACTATGTTGGTTATGTTAGAACTGGGAACTTAATCTATTTATCAGGATCAGGACCCGACAACGCCTTTAAGGGTATATCTAAAGGAAAGTTGGGTAAAGATCTAACAATAGAAGAAGGCGCAGAAGCAGCAAGGCATGTTGGAATAAATTTAATTGCTAATTTAAAAACTGCCATTGGCGATTTGAATAAAGTAAAAAGAATTGTAAAAGTATTTGGGATGGTCAATAGTACAGAGACATTTACAGATCAACCAAAAGTAATCAATGGATTTTCGGATTTAATGTTTCAAGTATTTGGGGAAAAAGGGAAGCATGCGAGATCGGCAGTTGGAATGATTTCACTTCCAATGAATTTGGCAGTAGAAATTGAAATGATCGTTGAAGTAGAGAATTAAAGTGTTGATATGTAGTGATTTGAGTTTTGACAAACTAATTCATCATTTTATGAAATAGTAAAGCCTTAATTGATGTATATTCAGATAATATAAAACTACATTCCATGAAAAAGTGCTTTTTTCTACTGCTCGCTTTTATTCCTTTTTTAGCCTTTGCGCAATCAAACGATTCTGCTTGGGTGGTCAATAACTATACGAAAACAGAAACCATGGTGCCTATGCGTGATGGTACTAAATTATTTACCACCATCTATGCGCCCAAGGACAATACAGAAAATCATCCAATTTTATTAGAGCGAACTCCTTATTCATGTGCTCCCTATGGTGAAAACATTTTTAAATCTTATTGGTACTCACCAAGAATGTACTTTTTAAAAGAAAATTATATTCTTGTTATACAAGATGTACGTGGTCGTTGGATGAGTGAAGGACTTTTTGAAGATGTAAGACCTTATATCCCTAATAAAAAAACAGGTCAAATAGATGAAGCTACTGATACATACGACGCCATTGACTGGATGGTAAAAAATGTAAACAATAATAATGGTAATGTAGGTGTGTTTGGCATATCCTATCCTGGTTTCTATGCTACACAAGCTTCACTAAGTAACCATCCAGCTTTAAAAGCTGTAAGCCCTCAAGCGCCTGTAACAGAATGGTTTATCGGAGACGACTTTCACCATAATGGTGCCTTTATGCTTGCAGATGGTTTTGCATTTTATTCAGGATTTGGGAAACCAAGACCTAAGCCTACCACGGTTGGACCTACAGGATTTAATTTTACTAACCCAGATAATTTTGATTTTTATTTACAAACTGGCGCCATCACTAATTTTACAAAATTAATGGGCGATAGTATTCAATTTTGGAATGATTTAATGGCACATCCTAATTACGATGCGTTTTGGCAAGTAAGAAATGCAAGAAAACATGTAGAAGACATTAACCCAAATATTGCTACTTTAATTGTAGGTGGTTTATATGATGCGGAAGACTGTTATGGTGCCTGGAATTTATACAAGGCCATTGAAGGCAAAGCGAAGAATAATAATAAAATAGTGATGGGACCTTGGTACCATGGACAATGGGCAAGGAATGATGGCACACAATTAGGTAATGTACAATGGGGATCTAATACCAGCGAATGGTATGGTAAAAACATAGAGCTGCCCTTCTTTAATTATTATTTAAAAAATAAAGGAAGTATAGATCAAATTAAGGAAGCCAATATCTTTTTCTCAGGTAGTAATGAATGGAGACAATTACCTAGTTGGCCAGTGGCTGATATGAAAATGCAATCTTATTTATTGAGCAATAATGGAAATTTAAAAGCGGGGAACAAAGCCACTGCTGTTGCTGGTTATGAAGAGTATGTGAGTGACCCTGCTAAACCTGTTCCTTATATTTCGGATAACTATATGATGAAAAGCAAGCCTGCAAGACATTATAGAGAATACATGGATGATGATCAAAAATTCACATCAAGAAGAACCGATGTATTGGTATATAAAACGCCTATATTAACCGAAGACCTTACTTTGGGTGGCCCAGTGGTAGCCGACTTAATGGTGGCTATGTCTGGTACCGATGCTGATTTTGTGGTGAAACTAGTTGATGTATACCCAGATAATTTCGAATACGAGACCAATAAGAAGGATTATTTAATGAGTGGCTACCAACAACTTGTAAGAGGTGAAATCATGAGAGGGAAGTATAGAAATAGCTTTGAAAAGCCAGAAGCCTTTGTACCTAATCAAGCGACAGCCGTTAAGTTTACTTTACCTGATATCGCACATACTTTCAAAAAAGGGCATCGTATGATGATTCAAATACAAAGTAGCTGGTTCCCGCTTGTTGATAGAAATCCACAACAGTTTATGAATATCTATGAGGCAAAAGATAGTGACTTTAAAAAAGCAACTATTCGTATATACCATGACGCCTCTGTGATTCAATTGCCGGTGTTAAAAAATTAAGTAGGATAATTAATTTATCCCTTCTAAAAAACCTGTATGCGCTTTTTTAGCTTTGAAAGTTGAATCAAATAATAATGGCCATTCATTATAATTATTATGATGCTTAAGAAGCCAAGAATCATCATCTTTCACTCCCCAAAGCGTAATACCAAATTTATTAGCTAAGGGAATCGCATTGTACATTGAAACAACTTCTTTATATTTTAACTGTTGAGCAGTAGATCTTTCTGTGGTAAAAGAAGAAATATCGTTATTTGGATTCATTCTTATATCTAGCTCTGAAATATGAATTAGCAGACCAGTACCCACGGCCTTAGTAATTGCATCCTGCATTTGTGATTTTGCAGTTAAATAATTGATATGCATCTGAAAACCTAAACCGTTAATAGGAATATTTCTACTTTTCCAATCTAAAATCAAATCAAATATTTTATTCTGTTTTAAAATATTTGTTTCAAAGCCATAATCATTGTAAAAAAGTTTGCAGTTAGGATCTGCCTCCCTAGCCCATTTAAAACATTTTACCATATAATCATCTCCCATACGTTGTTTGAATATAGTATTTCTTAGTGCTCCTCCTGCATCGGCTACACCCTCGTTCACAACATCCCAAGACGTAACTTTATCTTTATAGCGGGTTACAACTGTAGTGATATAATTCTTAACCTCTAGTTCAAACTCTGCATCTGTCCCTTTATAATCAACCAACCAGTCAGGAGTAGATTCATGCCAAATTAGTGCATGACCATGAACTCGCAACCCTTTAGTAATTGAATAGTTTACTATTTCATCCGCCTTTGACCAATTATAAATTCCTTTTGTTGGAAGAATGACATCCATTTTCATTTGATACTCTGCTGTAATACTCTCAAATTCACGCTCTATTAATTGTGTATAATTACTTATTGCAAGTTTTGGTGTACTAGTTGCAACGCCAACAAAAAAAGTAGTTGTCTTATTTTTCAATGATGATATGGTTGGAGGTACAACAACTGTATCATCATCATTAGAAACACTTTTCTGACAGCCACCCAATGTCCATGTAGCAAATAGAAAAATTTGTAAAATTAATTTTAGTTTGATGTTATTCATATATATTATTTCATGCTATTAAATAGAAAATATAAGGGCCAAATATATGTTATTTAATATAGATTAAAAATGATAAAAAATAATTAGAATAGAATCTAATAATTAATAGAATAGCAAAAAACAAAGTCCCATAGATTTAAAGTACGTCCTTGATTTTAAGAAAATTCCACTTTTTAGTCTACTTTAGACTGACAATTTACAGCATCATCATTTGCATCATAACTGTAAACATTCGTTAACGACATACCAACTTATGAGGGATTTAAAAGCAGGGTTATATATCAAAAGCAGTTCCGCGATGATTGGTAGTTTCTTTGAGCATACCACCATTCTAATCGTTGAGCACGATGAGGCCGGAACGATAGGGTTTGTGACCAATAAACCCTTTGAAAAGTCATTGCATGAACTCATTGAATTCAATTATGCTAAACCATTTCCTCTGATGGATGGCGGCCCTGTTGATAGAGATCACCTCTTTGTATTGCACAATCGACCCGATCTCATTGATGGGGGCAAACAAATACCCAATGGTCTTTATTTGGGTGGTAATATGGAGCAAGTGATTCAAGCCATTAACACCGGGGGTGCGAAACCACAAGAAATTCAAATTTTTATCGGCTATTGCGGCTGGGATGAGGGAGAATTAGAAGTGGAGCTGGAAGAAGGAAGCTGGAGCTTCTAATTGAATTAAATTCTTTGGGCAATAAATAAACCACCAAAAGTCGCAGTTAGACAAACTACAACGGTCAATATAATATATAACAGCATGGTGCTGTTATGACCTTGTTGCATGAGTGTAAGTGTTTCACTGCTGAAGGCTGAGAAGGTGCTGAAACCCCCACAGAAACCTACTGCCCAAAATAAACGTGTAGTTGGTGAAAGTAATTGTTTGTGGTCTGCCAAACCAATCATAAAACCCAAAATAAAACAAGCAATAATATTGATTGTAAATGTGCCAAAAGGGAAATTAGAATTATGAAAAGCGTTTACCCATTTGCCAAGTAAATACCTAACTAAGCTGCCTAAGCCACCACCAATAAAAACATAGATTAGTTCCTTCATACTATCAAAGTTAATCTAATTCTTATTGTGATACACAATGCTACTAGTGTGGCTGTAAATACTCAGCATAAAGTGAACATAATGAAGCCATTGATTAGTAGTTAGTTGTGTTTTTAGAAAAACTAAATCAACCGATTTCAGTCGATTTGAGTGGTGTTTTAGACAAAGTGACTCTTTGATGTGTAATACATAAAATATATAACTTACCTTTTAAAAGTAAATTACACACTCTGTTGCAATTCCAACACAACAACTCTATTTACGATTCTTGTAATCTCTATCATTCATTAATCAACTAATTAAATCATTGAAATAGACTCGGTCTATTTCTAAATCAACACGTATGAGAAAAATATTGGCATGTTTACTTGTATCAGCATCATTGACTGCTTGTACAACTCCTACTCCAACAACTGAAACGACTACTGCAACAAGCACAGTTGATCAAACAGAGTTGGAAACAAAATTAAAGGGAATAGAAGCTTCTTGGAATTTATCACAGATTGATAAAGATCATGGTTTAAAATTACTTGAAGAAATTATTGCTGATGATTTTTTTACGATAACTGATAAAGGAATTACGCAAAATAAAGCTGAATTACTTAAGTCAAGGACTGAAAATAAAGAAGCAATTGCCGAAGTTATTAATGGCGATATGACTGTAACTTTTTATAGCGATAATTTAGCTACAATAGTTGGATCTCATGTAACTAATGGAAAAGACATAGATGGGAAAGTATTTTCAAGAACATCATATTGGACTGATACATTCATGGAAAGAAATGGTAAATGGCAATGTATTGGATCAGGAGGTAGCAGCACCCCTTAAAAGTTTTGATTTACGAATCGGTTTTTGTTATAAAAAGACTACTCAATGATAATTTGGGTAGGCTTTTTTTTGCAAATAAAGGTGTTGATTTTTAGTGAGTTACGTTTTAGTAAAACCAAAAAAAATCGTTTTGAATCAATTTCAGGGGTGTTTTGGCACGCAGAGATTTATTGTATCATTAATTAATATTTTACTTACCTTTTTAAAGTAAATCACACACTCTATTGCAATTCTAACGCAACAGCTCTATTTACACTTCTTGTAATCACGATCATTCCTAAGACTACTATTTTATCATTGAGATAGGTTTTGCCCTATTTCTAAATCAATACGTATGAAATATATATTACTATTTATTGTATTTATTTGTTCATCAAATAGCATGCAAGCACAAGACACATTATTAATGAGGTCTAGTGAAAATATTCTAGTCAAGGTAATTGAAGTGGGTACAACAGAAGTAAAGTATAAAAAGATGGATAATTTAAATGGGCCAGTATTTTCAATACTAAAATAAGATTTATTAATGATTAAATACGAGAATGGGACAACAGATGATTTTAGTAGTATTAAAAAAATAGAAGTAGCTGATTTTTAAGCATTAGATGCATCATTTCAAGGAAAAAACGATGCGCGAAAATTTTATACAGGTAATAAGAATGGAGCCATAGCAGGAATCTTAGCGCTAATTCCTATTGCAGTTATGAATCAATCATCCTCACAAATGTTTAATGCATTGATTCCCTCATTAGCTTTTGCAACCGCTGCTGGTTCGAAAAATCCTAAAGATGAAAATTTAAATTACCCAAATATTTCTTTAATGCAAAATGAAGCATATGCAAATGGTTATCGAAAAGAAGCAAAGAAAATTAAGAACCGAAAAATTTGGTCAGGTATTTTAGGAGGTATTGGTGGTGTAGTGTTAGCTGGTATGATATCAGCAGTCTCAATGATTCATTGAGCCAGAAGATAAAATATATTGTAAAATATAATTAGACTAGTTTTGATTTCAATTCCACCAGATGCTTAATAGTAATATCCGAAAATAATATTCATCTCATCCTCACTGGTTAATCCGAAATTAACTATTTTATTAGTGGTATTGTTATAGGTCACCACGCTAGTCAATCCTTCTCCTGCTTTCAGCAGAATGGGTGTGGCAAGGTTGATTACTATGGGGTGCTCCCAATCTGTATTTTCATAAACGACCTCTCCATTTCTCGTTCCACCCAGAATTTTAATTTGAAATTTCTCACCCAGCTTATGAAAATGTGAAGTAAGTGTAATTACGGTTACTGCTTTGGTAAAAGTATAATCGGTTGTGATCGTTTTGCGTGAATTAGCAGGAATAGAAAAATTATAGTTAGCAAAGTTGATAGACTGTGCCTCTTTAACAACGTTTGCTTGAGACACTGTATACAAATTGATATAGTTCTCACCTGTTAAATTGGAAGTCTGTTTATTAAAATAATGTGCATTCAGGTCAAGCGCTGTAGCCGGAGGAACTTTCAGGGCAACACCTGCAGGAAATGTATAGGTTGTATTTACATCTGTACCACCGCCCAAAAATATATGATTCTGCATTTGTGCAAAAGTGCTTATGTTAATACTTGCGTCTGCATTATACAAATCCCTCAATGTATTTACAGGTGGTAATAAAGTAGTGCTTTGGAATCCATATAAAACAAAATGGTGACTGTTTGGTCGCCCCTGCATGATAAATTTATTTACATACACAGTGGATGTATTGGGGGTTTTTCTATTCATAAAGACTTCGCGTTCTGTGTTGGGACTTACTGTGAAGGCATTAATCGCTAGTTGAAATCCTTCTGCAGCGACGGGTGCCTGCATTGGTACAAAAACTTGTCGGCATACTTCTTTATTGGTTAGTATGGCTTCATCAACAACACTTCCTGTTTTGGGTGCCCCTTTTATGATCCATTGTTTTATAAATTCTATCTGTCCCAAGGTCAAATTAGGCCCCCCTAATGGCATTAAAGCACCATATTGAGAGGTAATCTGACAATCAATTTTCTGAAATAATAAACTATTTGAATAATCACCCGGCTTTACCCTGACTAGCCCGACTGCTTTTGCTGCCGTATTTTTTGAAATGATATTAAGTAAATTATCGTATGCAGTTGCAGAAGTTAACAGCAGGTTATGCTGAGCATAGGTAGCATCGCTGGTAGACGCATGGCAACCACTTGTTGCACAAGAAGGAGTGAGTATATTATCCTTAATAATTGTCCAGGTATCTTTTGTAGAAGTATTGATAACAACATCAGCTTCATTCGTATTTTTTGTACAAGATTCCATGGAAAATGAAACGATCATCATTGCAGTTAAAATAATTGCTATATTGGAATATTTCATTTGGTATTATTATTAATATTTTCAAGGTAGATAAAATCTTATGATTTCGGCTTATAAATTTTCACTTTTAATGAGTCCTCTACATTTTGAAGAACCGCATTTACATTCAAAAGGCTCCATTGTGTGATCTAAGAACACAGCATAATCCAAAGTTAATTCTTCCCCTTTTTTGATTGCTCTATTAGTCATCACATTCAACCCTTGATACTCACAATTAGCATCACATGAATGATTTTGTGGGGACCATTCTTCTGGTTTTAAATCCCAAAGAATATAAGTGTCTTTGCTTATAGGGTAAGCGTATTTTCTGAAATTTAGTTTTTCTCTTTCATTCCAATTTTCATCCACATATTTTTTGGTAACTATTCTTTGAGCTTTCTCTTCCCCCTTAAATAACAAAGTATTTTTGGGTAAATCATTCTTGGCATGAATACCATAGCCAGAAATAGAATTCCCTTTAATATTGTAGGGTTTTTGTTTTCTTTGATGGCGGGCCATTCCTTCTATAATGATACGTTCTAAAAAACCTCTTTTACCTATACCATCATGCATTAAAATATAATCTGCAGATCCCTCATATCCTTCTGCATAGAAAACAGAACAAGTGAAATTGATTTCTAAAAAAAATATTTCTCCTTTATTATTCATTCTGAAATCCATTCTAGCATATCCAACACCATTAAATGACAAGAAAACTTGTTCTGCAATTAATTTAAGTTGATTAGCTAATCCCTTATCTTCTAATCCAATATTAGCGTTAGGATGTAATTCGGAGGTTTTTAATGCATAGGTCTTAAACGCAAATCCTTCAGGAAATATATATTCAACTGGCTTAAAAGTAGTGCAAGTTCTACCATCTTCATTACCACAAACTAATACAGTGAATTCTCTGCCATCTATATATTCTTCTACAAGTGCACTTCCAAACTCATTTAATATAGATAATACCTTTTTATTTAAATCTTCAATATTATTAACTTTTGATTGGTCATCTATCCCTAAACTATCTCCAGCTTTTGCAGGCTTTACAAATAACGGAAATTGAAGATTACCTGGAAGTATACCAATTTCATCCTCATTTTCAATTATAATATGAGCAGGTGTCTTTATCGATTCGCAAAAAGCTAGGTATTTCATAATTGCCTTTGTTGGATCATATAAATCCGCAGTAGGGCCAGTATAAGGAAGATCTAATAAATCTAAGCTGGTTATAACATCAATAGAAGGTACTTTCCATTCTAAATAACCTTCACAAAGGTTTATATAGATATCATAATGCTGATCTTTTAATTGTTTTAATTGTTGATAAGTACTTAGTTTATTTAATAAAATATGATCAATGTTTGCCTCTGGTAAAATTACAGACAAGTCTCTTTGGGGGTCATAATATTGATAGTCCACTCCAGAAGTAGAATAATCGGGTTGAAGTACAGCTATCTTTAAATTAGCGAAACTTTTAGGATTGTTTAATTGAGGAAGTGTATGCACAGATTAATTTTTATTTCTAGAAAATGCATCATTAATAATATGTATAACTAATTCAGTAAAACTTTGATTAGCAAATTTTAAGATAGCACCAATGGAAGTGAAATTCTCGTCTTCACTAATTCCACATTGTGCATTCACTTCTAATACATACACTTCTCCTGTATGTTTATTCATTCTAATGTCGACTCTTGTATACCCTGTTCCTTTAACAGCTTCATATGCTTCCCAGGAAATTTTTTGTATTTCTTTTTGAATTGCAGGATCGCATAAATGATATTCATAAAAATTTTCTTCAGAAGGCATAGGGCTTTCATCTTCATAAATCTCCCAGAGTCTATCAAAGGATAAAAACTTTTCTTGTTCTGGCAGAGAAGCATGGAACACTCTCTCTACTGGAGGGTATATTTTTGCAAGTTCAGGTTGATTATAAGATCCGACAATCATAACCGTATATTCAGGTCCTTCTATGAAAGATTCAGCAACAATTCCATCCATAACTAAATTCCAACCTCTATACCCATCAAACATTTTATATAATTGTGTTGTAAGTGCTTTTGTATCATTAACCACATTTTTAATACCAACTCCCATACTACCTCCTGAAACAGCTGGCTTTAAAATCAAAGGCTTACCTAGTATTTGTAATAATTCTTCTGCATTATGATTTTTATCTTGAATTGCAACCCAATTAGGTGTAAGCACACCAGCTTGATCAAAAGCTTTTTTCATTGGAATCTTTGAAGTAGTAATTTGAAAAAAATCTTCTGTAGCTCCAGTATATATTAAATTTTTTGCTTTTAGTGCTTTAATTACAGATACACCAGGAGCTCCATTTATTTCATCTCCATCGCACAGATTAAATACAACAGGAAAAAATATTCCATTATCTCTTTCATAAGCGATCTCTAAAATTATTTTTTCATAATCTTCTAAAATAACAGATTGCCATTTCCAATCAATATTTAAAGAAGAAAAAACCTTTGTATACTCAGCTATATTTTGACTAAAGTCATAGTAATATGCCAAATTTGGATCTGGATTATTGATTGAAGGTGCCAATACCCATACTTTTATCATACTAACAGGAACATAGGGATGAAATAAATGTCGAAATGAGCTCATTACAGTAATATATGGTTGGCAATAGTTACTCTGAAGTTATAAAATATTTATGAAAAGATGGTATTATTGAAGTCTAAAAAATTAATCTTTTAATGAATTAGACAATCATAAAAGAACTGTTTTTATCCATAGCTGGGATAAAATAAAAGCTATGCCTATTGATTAGATTTATTTAAAAACAAAAGTTTTGCTTGGACAATTGTAGCGATTACTTGTATGACACCCATAGTCAAAAACAAAGCATCAAAAGAGATATAATTAGCAATCAAACCCCCTATAGCAATGGCTATACCAGATACAAAATGTGTGTGTCCAGTTGCCAAACTCCAATGAAAGGTGTTTTCTGTGTCTTCCATATTACTAGCAAAAAGTGAATCCCAAATTGGCGCACTTAGGGCTTCTGCAAGACCCAATCCAACTTGTAAAATAAATAGTTCTTTAGGATTGGAAACAAATATATAACAAAAGGTGAGCAAGGCATTTAAAGCATAGCCTGCTATCATAACGTGTTTTTTATAAGCTGAATTATTAAAAGATTTTCCGATTATAAAATAAAAAACACCTGTTGTTACTAAATAAAACGCCCAAGCCCAGGTAATATCTAGTAAATCACCTCCAATTTTTTCTGCATAAATAGCAAAAAGAGGGCCAAATAAGCCTTCTCCAAAATACCATAAGCTAGAAGCGATTAATAATATTTTAGTGCTTTTTGTTAATCGCATTTTTAAAATTTATATGTAAGACCAATTTGATAATAGAATTGATTGTTTAAAAATAAATCAGAATAGGGTGTTGAATTTATTTTTGTTGTAACTGAACCTGTTACTGTTGTGACTGTGTTTGTAGTAATTGTTACAATTTTATTAAATGGTATAGCATAGGTTGGAGTTAAAGTAAAAAGCCAATGCGCACTCTCATAAGACAATGGTATTGAAAAATCAGTATTAAGTAGCTTAAAGCCTTTATTTTGGACTTCTGTTATACTCGCTATTTTAGGGATAACGACATTTTTACCTGGAGGGCGTCTTGAACGGTTTAAATTACGTATTACATTTGATTCATAATAATTAACTGTACTGAAATTGCAATATAAATAAGGATTTAAACTCCAGTTACCATTTTTAGCATTTCCAAAATAAATAGTTTTTTCAATGCCTGGTGTATATTGAATATCCATTTTATTTGTAAAAAAAATATCAAGATTATTATTAAATTGAAAAAGAGTAAAATCATAATTCAAACTTACACCTAAATCACTTGAAATATTTCCATTAATTAAATTAGCTCCTCCTGAATAAAAATATTTAGCGCCGTATAATTCACCATAAATTTTTTTACCAATTTTATATTCATACCCTAAATCCAATTCATAAAAATCAAAGCCTTTCATGCTAGGAGTTAGTAAATAACTAGCACTAAAATTTGAATAAAAACCACTAGCCAAATGCAAAGAAACGGTAGTTGTTTGGTAAGGGTATTTAATTGAATCAACCCTTCCATTGTAAATATAATTACTCAAATAATCAACTTGAATTGAAAAAGTGGTTGAATCAGGTAATTTTTTAGTTTGTGCTTGTAAATTATATACCAAAAAAAAGGCAGCTACAACGGTTAAATATCTTATCATGTTGCTTTGAATACAATTTTAATAAATTGTTAGACAACAAATTAAGCAAAAAGTTTAAGGTTAGTAAGCCTTATAAATTCAAAAGTCCATCATACTAAGATTAGATAAAGAACAAAGACCCTAAATTTAACATAAGTAACTGGTAAATAATAGATTATGATTTCGAAAAACCGAAATCAACCGATTTTGACCGAATTCAAGAGGTTTTTTCCTCA
>JBBAJV010000004.1:0-91760 GCA_040403925.1 Sediminibacterium sp.
ATAGTTAATATTATTTTACTAGGTTCAAATAGGCCTTTTTAACCTTATTTTTGTACAAAAGATTCAACGTGATACTAACTATACATACCGATAAACTGATTAAACAATATAAGGGCCGCAAGGTGGTGGACGAGGTAAGTGTATCCGTAAAACAAGGTGAGATTGTTGGTTTATTGGGGCCCAACGGTGCCGGTAAAACAACGACTTTCTATATGGTGGTTGGTTTGATTGCGCCAGACCAGGGTCGTGTGTTCTTAAACGAAGAGGATATCACGCATTTACCCATGTATAAACGCGCTCAAATGGGGTTGGGTTATTTACCTCAAGAAGCAAGTGTGTTTAGAAAGTTATCTGTAGCAGATAATATTATGGCCATTTTAGAAATGACAAAATTGACGAAGGGTGAGCGTTTGCATAAAATGGAAACCCTTTTAGATGAATTTAATTTACAAAAAGTAAGAAATAATAACGGTGATAGTTTAAGTGGGGGGGAAAGAAGAAGAACAGAGATTGCAAGAGCACTAGCCGTAGATCCTAAATTCATTTTACTAGACGAACCTTTTGCTGGCGTGGATCCTATCGCAGTAGAAGATATACAATCAGTTGTCTCTAGATTAAAAATAAAGGACATTGGTATATTAATAACCGATCATAATGTCAATGAAACCTTATCCATTTGTGATCGTGCTTATCTATTGATTGAAGGAAAAATATTCAAACATGGAACTGCCGAAGAATTAGCAGCAGACGAACATGTAAGACGATTATACCTTGGTACCAACTTTGAGTTAAAGCGCAAGGATTGGATTATCGAAATGGGACAAAAATAGCCTATGAAGATTTTTAGCCCAGCATTATCAAGATTAGTAAGATTTCGCTATTGGCGTATCGAGCATTGGGTTAAAGATCCGTTAGCCGCACAACGTGAAGTATTACAGGACCTCATTACCCATGGTCAATATACACAGATCGGAAGAAAATATCAGTTTAGTAGCGTATTCAATATTAGAAAGTTCAAAGAAGTTGTTCCAATACAAGAATACGAAGACATTAAACCCTATATAGATGAGGTCATGCAGGGCGAGGCCGATGTGTTATGGAACACCCCAACTGCATGGTTCGCAAAAAGCAGTGGCACCACAAGTGACAAGAGTAAATTTATTCCGCTAAGTCAAGAAAGCATCGAAGACAATCATTTTCAGGGATCAAAAGATGTACTTAGTATTTACTATAATGACTTCCCAGACAGTGATCTGTTAACAGGCAAGATGCTTATCGTTGGCGGAAGCCATCAAGTACATCCGATTAAAGAAGACATTCAATATGGGGATCTAAGTGCAGTCTTGTTGCAGAACGCGCCCATTTGGTCTGGCTTGATTAGGGTACCAGAATTATCCATTGCATTGATGGATGAATGGGAATCTAAAATCGAAATGCTTGCGCAAAGCACCATCCAAGAACCCGTGACTTCTATTGCTGGTGTGCCTACTTGGACACTGGTATTATTAAAACGAATTTTACAAATCACTGGCAAGAAAACTATTAAAGAGGTTTGGCCTGATTTTGAATTGTACATACATGGTGGTGTTTCTTTTACACCCTATCAAGCAGAATTTAAAAAGATCATTGGGGGGGATTGTAATTATCTAGAAATTTACAACGCAAGTGAAGGTTTTTTTGCAGCGCAAGATCGATTGAACGAAGAGGGGATGTTGCTCTTTTTAGACCATGGCATTTTTTATGAATTCATGCCAGCTGAAGCATATGGTAAAGAAAACCCTACTACGATTGGATTAGACAAAGTTGAATTAGGAAAAAATTATGCCATTGTCATAAGTACGAATGGTGGGCTCTGGCGTTACCTTGTAGGCGACACCGTTCAATTTGTGACACTACATCCTTTTAGAATTAAAGTGAGTGGACGATTAAAACAATATATCAATGCATTTGGAGAAGAATTGATTGCAGACAATAGTGATAAGGCCATTAGCCTAACCTGTGCCAATTTAAATTTAGTGATGAAAGAATACACCGCTGCGCCTATCTTTATGTCAGACAAAGGTGCTGGCGCACATGAGTGGTTGATTGAATTTGAAAATGCACCATCAGATATGCACGCATTCGCTGTTGAATTAGATAAAAATTTACAATCGGTGAATAGTGATTATGAAGCTAAAAGATATAAAGACATTGCACTAGGCTTACCGCAAATTACTGCTGTCAAAAAAGATTGCTTTCACGAATGGTTAAAAAGAAAAGGTAAATTAGGTGGACAACATAAAGTGCCTAGATTATCTAATGAGCGTAAATTTTTAGAAGAATTAAAATTGATTCACCAGGAAGGATAATAAAACAGCATACCATGATTGATGTCTTAGGCTGGACAGCAACTGCAGTTGTAGTGGGTTCTTTTGCAATACAAGATGTAAGAAAACTAAGGATAATCAACATGTCCGGAAGCTTACTTTGGATTGCATATGGTTTTTTAAAACAGGATAATCCTATTATATTTGTGAATATTAGTATTATCTTAATGCATGCTTATTGGTTTATTAAAAATAGAAAGTGATGAAATTATTAGCAGGAAAAGTAGCCATTGTAACCGGTGCAGCTAGAGGCATTGGAGCAGCTATCGCATTAAAATTAGCAGAACAAGGTGCGCATATTGCATTCACTTATGTAAGCGATAGTAGTGCTGAAAAAGCGAACCAGCTAGTTACTGAAATAGAAAAATTAGGTGTAAAAGCAAAAGCATACCAAGCCAATGCGGGTGATTTTGCAGCCTGTGAAACATTTGTAAATGATGTGGTAGCTACATTTGGCACAGTAGATATTTGTGTCAACAATGCTGGTATCTCTAAAGACAATTTATTATTGCGCATGACAGAGGAACAATGGGACGACGTGATGGAAACCAATTTAAAGAGTGTCTTTAATATGACCAAGCAAGTGATTCGTCCAATGATGAAAGCGCGCAGTGGTAGCATTATCAATATGAGTTCTATCATTGGCATTAGAGGAAACGCAGGTCAAAGCAGTTATGCAGCCAGTAAGGCGGGTATTATAGGATTTACAAAATCGATTGCAGCAGAAATAGGCAGTCGCAATATTCGTTGTAATGCAATTGCACCAGGATTTATAGAAACCGATATGACGCATTATTTAAATGAAGGCGAGGCAGGAAAAGCTTTTTTAGATAAGATTCCTTTGGGCCGTTTTGGTAAGGCAGATGAAATTGCCAACACCACTTTATTTTTAGCAAGCGATATGAGTAGTTATGTAACTGGTCAAGTGATTAGCGCTTGCGGCGGATTGAATATTTAATCATAAAAATATTTGAAACAAAAAAGGATCAACAATTGTTGATCCTTTTTTTATATACTTTGTTTTTTATCAATTGATTCTTGAATCGATCTCTGCTTTTAAATCTGCATAGATAGAATCTACCGTACCTTCACCTTTAACTAAAACCACTTTATTAAATTGTGCATAATACCTTGCCACAGCAGTGGTCTTGTCGTTGTATTCTTGGATTCTCGCACGGATAATATTTTCGTTGGTATCGTCTGATCTGCCAGAGGTTAAACCTCTTCCTAATAATCTTTTCACCAGCTCTTCCTCACTTACTTCCAATGCAAGCACCACGTTAATTTCGTTTGATTTATTTTTCAATAAGGCGTCTAGGGCAATACATTGCGCCGTTGTTCTTGGAAAACCGTCAAATAAAAATCCTTTGGCTCCTGGATGTGCATTCATAAAATTATCAACCATGCCTATCACCACTTCGTCTGGCACCAATTGTCCTTGGTCCATCATTCTCTTGGCTTCCAATCCTAATGTAGTTTGACCAGCAATCTCGCTACGTAATAAATTACCTGTAGATAAATGCTGTAAACCATAGGCGGCGATAATATTTTCACTTTGTGTGCCTTTACCGCTTCCTGGAGGACCAAATAGGATTAAATTGAACATGGGATTGTGTTGATAGACGACAAAGATAACGAACTCGGGTAAATTTTTTAACCTTCCTTTATATATTACGCAACAAATTACCTGAATACTTGTTAGTGTTTTATATAGAAATCAATACTATGTATAAAATACTTTGTTTTTGCCTTTTAATCAGCCAAACCGCATGCGGCCAGGCGACTATCAGACAATCTAATAAATCGAAAACCATGCCTACAAAAGAAAATACCTATTATTCTAAAACGAGTAAGGAAGCCGTTATTGTACCCGATAGCGTTTGGAAACAAATCTTAAGTCCAGAAGTCTATGCGATTGCTAGAGAAAAGGGAACAGAGCGTCCTTTTACGAGTGCCTTTGAAACTTCTAAAGCCATTGGCACTTATCATTGTAAAGCATGTGGTAATCCTTTATTTAAAAGCGATACCAAATTTGATAGCGGTTGTGGATGGCCTAGTTTTTATGAGCCTGTTGCCAAACAGTCCATCATTTATATCCCTGATAACACCCATGGGATGAAGCGAACAGAAGTGCAATGTGGCAAGTGCAAAGCGCATTTAGGGCATGTGTTTGAAGACGGTCCGCCTCCAACAGGCTTGCGTTATTGTATCAACGGGGTCATCCTCGATTTTGATGCAAAATAATACATTGCATAGGCTGTAATAAATATGCCCACAAAAGATAAAATCATGACGCTCTGTGAAAAAAAGGTCGTCCATTCTATCTCTAAAGTCATGCCTTCTTTTACCAACATCACCGTTACGCTACCCACATAGCCAATTGAATCTGCTAAATAGATAAAGAAGCCTGCATTTCCTTTAATGGAGTAAGCTGCAATTAAGCGATCAAAATAAATAGAATTAAAAGGAATATACACAAGGTATAAGCCTAGGCCTACTAAGAGCATCCACCAAAATGGATCCAACAATTTTTGTGTGAAAAAATACGTAGACAAGCCTGCTACAACAAAACCAATGATGATAAACACATGCGCTATCATGAATGCTTTAAAACTATTTTTAACGGCAACAACTGCACCTATTAAGATTAAAATAAAAATGGTGATGGGGATTTCTGTTTCAGAAAAAGTGGAAGGCTTTGCTGCATAGCCCATTTCCTTCCACATATCTGCCGAAAAATTATCTCGAATATCTCTAAAAATAGTGGCAAATAAATAGATCACTATAAAAGCAACCACACCTGGTAAATATTGCTTTATAATTAATTTTCGGTCTGCTCCTGTCATCGGAATTCTTTTTGCCCTCAAGGCTTCATCTTCTTTAGAGGGCGGAGGCACTTTCTCTAATCCCCAAACACATAATACCAATGGCAATGCAAAAACCAATCCAGTGCAAAATGGAACCCAGGTTTCAGCGATATGAAAATCTTGCATCAACCAAGCGCCTACAGACTTAACCCATCCTGCAGAAAAAATAAAACTTACTGCGAGTGCAGCGCCTATGAAATCAGTGCTGCGTCTGCCTTCTACATAAGAAAAAACGACACCCCATAACATGCCCAGTGGAAAACCATTGATGAATAAAAATAAGATGCTATAAGGTGCTGGCACAATAGCGAACAACAACCAAGCTGCCCATGCAATACCCGTTAATAAAAAAATAATTTTATATCGATGCCTTTTTTCTAGGCTAGAGATAAATTTAATCCCATAGAACTTGGCCATCAAATAGCCCAACATTTGACTAATCACCATGGCGGTTTTAAATGCAATGGGACCAAAAGTCATGCCTTCAAAAGTGCAAACTGTAAATGATTTTCTAAACCCAAATATAAAAACATAGGTTCCAAAGGAAACCAATGCAGCATAAAGTGCTACTGATTTTTCTTTTGTGATAAATGACATACCTATTTCTTTTAATGAAAACAATTTTTTGGAATCGTCCTTTTAAAGATAGGGTAATTCAACTAATTTTTATGGTAAGCAAAGACAAAGGGCTTCTCGGGATTGTCTTTTAAACAGCGCTTTACTAAATGCGGCTTTTGAATGATTTTTCTTTTGTTTAAATCAACCACTTCGATGTTTTGATAAAACTGTTCTACTTGTTCAATCTGAAACAACATAGCATGTATTTCCAACAATAAAATCAATTGCTTTTGTTTTTTTAAAACATCGTTACTCGCAAGATATATAAGGCTTCTTAACATGGATACAAAACTACAATTTTTTACAAGTATATTTGAATAAGATTTAATAATTCATGCAACAAAAAAAGGTACTCATCGCGCCCTTAGATTGGGGACTTGGTCATGCCACAAGATGTATCCCAGTCATTACTGCGTTTATTGAACTTGGCTATGATGTAATGATTGCTACAGAAGGAGCGCATGAATTAATTTTAAGAGAAGCCTTTCCTGGTTTGACTTTCCTGAGATTAAAAGGATATCAAATTCGTTATTCTAAAAAAGCAGATGGCTTTGCGTTTATAATGATTGTACAGATTCCTCGTATTTTGTACAACATCTTTAGAGAGTTTTGGTGGTTACATAAAACAAATCGACACCAACAATTTGACTTGATTGTTTCTGATAACCGACTTGGTTTTTTTCACTTTAAAACACCTTCTGTTTTTATCACACATCAGCTCAATCTTCAAACGCCTTATGGCTGGTCCACTAGATGGTTACAATGGATGCAGTATAGTTGGTTTAAACTTTTTTATGACATGGTTTGGGTACCCGATATGGAAGGGGACCAAAATCTTTCTGGCATTTTAGGCAATCCAATATTAAAACCATCTGTGCCAGTTTGGTATATGAATTGCCTGTCTAGGTTAAAAGCCTATGCTACTGGTCCAGTGGATGGGCAGCAACCTACCCACTTATTTTTAGGCATTGTGTCGGGACCAGAGCCCCAAAGAAGTATTTTTCAGGAGATCCTATGGGTAGAAGGCAATGGGCTCAATCAGCCATTTAAGCTTATTGCTGGAACGGCTGGTCAGCCCAATAACCAAGCTGTTTCTGCAGTTGGGTCTATCGTACCGCACTTGGGGGGACCCGGTTTGGTAAAAGCAATTGAAAACGCAAAGTATATTATTAGCCGTGGTGGTTATACAAGCTTAATGGAACTGATTCCACTGAATAAGCCACTGATTTTAGTACCCACACCTGGACAAACAGAACAGGAATACTTGGCTAAAAGATGGCAAGAAAAAGGTTGGGCCATTGCCTATGATCAAAGTGCCTTTCATCTTGAAAAAGCCCTTAAAGAAGCTGCTAATTTTAAATACCAACCCATCCCTTTTAAAAGCTTTGCAAAAGAAGCATTGGAAGCAACCTTAAAGCAAGTAAATTTGTAGCATGGCTGTACAAAAAACAGGTGAAGGGATTTTTGAAAATTTATCGAACTATTTAATCATTGATGTTCGAAGTCCTGGAGAGTATGCACATGCACATATCCCAAATGCTTTTTCGCTTCCACTTTTCACCGATGAAGAACGTGCAGCAATTGGCACGACGTATAAACAAGAAAGTAGAGAAGCTGCCATTAAATTAGGACTTCCTTTTTTTGGCATAAAGATGCAAAACATGATTGAACAAGTAGAAGGATGGGCTGCTAACTACGAAAAAACAAATGGCAAGAAGCCAATCATTTTAATACACTGTTGGAGAGGTGGCATGCGAAGTGCTGCGGTTGCTTGGCTATTAGATTTATACGGTTTAAAAACGGAACAACTCACAGGAGGCTACAAGGCTTATCGCAATTGGGTTTTAGCGCAGTTCGAAAAAGATTATATTATGAAAGTCTTGGGCGGTTTTACAGGATCAGGTAAAACAGAAATACTATTACAACTACAAAAGAGCAAGTTGCCCGTCATTGATTTAGAAGGGTTGGCCAATCATAAAGGATCTGCATTTGGTGCATTAGGACAAAATGCACAAGCTAGTCAAGAGCAATTTGAAAATAATTTAGCGAGGGCTTTATTGAATATAAGTTCACAACATCCGTATTTTTGGATAGAGGACGAAAGTCAAAGAATTGGAACAAATATGTTGCCTATTACTTTTTTTAAAAACATGCGCAATAGTATTTGTTATTTTATTGACATTCCCTTTGATGCTCGTCTGCAATTTATCGCTCAAGCTTATGGCAAGTTTGCAGTCGCTGATTTAATAGCAGCCACTTTAAGAATTCAAAAAAGACTGGGAGGATTAGAGACAAAAACTGCAGTGAATTTATTGGTTGAAAACAATATCGAAGGCGCTTTTTCTATTTTATTAAAATATTATGATAAAGTCTATTTAAAAAATCTCGAAGCTGCAGCTATTCCAAAATTCAAAACAGAAAAAATAGTAGCTTCAGAGGTCCATTCAATTCATAACGCAGGCCTATTAATGCATCTTTAATTTTATTATATGTTTCAGCAATTTTTAGCGTGGTGGTTTTTTACATTAAGGGGTTGGAAAACGGAAGGCAATTTTCCGCATGCATTAAAGCAGTCTGTGATCATTGCGGGGCCCCATACCCATGGAGTAGATTTTTTCCTTGGTTTAGCGGTACGCCAACAAATGCATTTTAAATTTGTACATTTTTTGGGTAAAAAAGAACTCTTTAACCCCCTCACAGGGTGGTTTTTTACGCTTTTAGGGGGTCACCCTGTGGATCGACATAAAAAGAACAATATGGTAGAACAGGTGGTGGACCTTTATCGCAAAAATGAACGCTTTCATATTGCAATTTCCCCAGAAGGCACAAGAACAAAGGTCCTTAAATTTAAAACAGGCTTTTACCATATCGCTAAAAACGCAGGGGTGCCCATTTTGATGGTAGGCTTTGATTTTAGCAAAAGACGCGTGGTATTTGCAGACCCTTTCTATACCAGCAATGATGAATCTGCCGATTTACGCTCAATTGTCAATTTTTTTAAAGAATTTGAGGGCTATGTTCCAGAATATGGCATCACAGACGATATAGTTTGTTAAAAACAAGTGATTTTTCATTTTTGTTTTATTCCTATGCCGTAGTTGCTTATTTTTGTCACAGCAATAACTTAAATATTCATATACTAAAAACAGACTTAACATGAAAAGTAAAATTTTTTTAGCGCTTGCTCTTATAAGCTTAGGTGCTTTCTCTTGCGTTAGCCCTAAAAAATTACAAGAGGCAGAAGCTAAATATGGTCAATTAAATGGCGCATACGCTGACCTTCAAAGTAAATACCGTGATGCACAAGACGCAACTTCAAAAGCAAAAAATGATATAGATAAAGTTGCTGCAGAAAGAAAAGCTTTAGAAAACCAAGTGGCTGATTTAAATAAGCAAATTGACTTTTTAAAAGAAAATAACAATGTGGTATTAAGCCAACTAAAGGACATGTCTGTTGTAACGGGTGCACAAGCAGAAAGCATCAAGAAGTCTTTAGATAATATTGGATCAAAAGACCTTTACATTCAAGGTTTACAAAGCTCTATGGCGCGTAAGGATTCAATCAATATGAATTTGGTGATGAACCTGAAAGGTGTATTAGGCGACTTGAATGACGAAGACGTCAATGTGAAAGTAGATAAGGGTGTGGTATACGTTGACATTTCTGATAAATTATTATTCAAAAGCGGAAGCTTTAATATCACAGACAAGGCTAAATCTGTATTGGGTAAAGTAGCTAAAGTATTAGCAGCACAGCCATCTATAGAATTTATGGTAGAAGGTCATACAGATTCTCAACAATTATTAGACAATGGTTCTGTGTTAGAAGACAACTGGGATTTATCTGTCAAGCGCGCCACAACTGTTGTGCGTATTTTACAAGATACTTATGGTTTAGACCCTAAGCGTATGACTGCAGCAGGTAGAGGTGAATATGCGCCATTGGTTGAAAACGATAACGCTGGAAACAGAGCTAAAAACAGAAGAACAAGAATCGTGATCTTACCTCAATTAGATCAATTCTTTAAATTATTAGAGAACAAGTAGTCTTTATACAATCTTGGATTCAAGATTGAAATTTCTCAATCGCTTTTCAGGGTACCCATCAACAGGTACCCTGATTTTTTTTGCACCTATTTTTAAAAAAATTATCCTTTTTAGTTTTCCACCTGCTTTATAATTGCATCAAGTACACGTATCTTCGCAGGATGCAACAAGCGTATTTGAACGGATTAAATGAACCACAAAAAGAGGCCGTGCTGCACCTTAAAGGGCCCTTGATGATTATTGCCGGAGCGGGAAGTGGTAAAACAAAAGTATTGACTTCTCGTATTGCGCATTTAATGCATAGTGGCGTAGACTCCTTTAATATTTTGGCGCTTACTTTTACCAATAAAGCCGCTACGGAAATGAAAGAAAGGGTAGAAAAAGCCCTTGGCAATACCGAAGCCCGCAACTTATACATTGGCACTTTCCACAGCGTATTTGCACGTATATTAAGAGCAGAAGCTGCTAAGCTTGGCTATCCGCAGAGCTTTACCATCTATGATACCGACGATTCAAGGTCTGTTTTAAAGCAAGTGATTGGTGACATGGGATTGGATGATAAATTATACAAACCCAATATAGTACACAATCGTATCTCGTCTGCTAAAAATGGTTTAGTAGGTCCTGCTGAATATGCGATGGACAATTTTTTGAAGCAAGAAGATGCTAGGTCCAATCGTCCTCAAATTGCAGAAATTTATGCAAGCTACGTGGCGCGTTGTTTTAAAAGTGGGGCAATGGATTTTGATGACCTACTTTTTAAAATGCACGAATTGTTGCATGACTTTCCAGAAGTACTGCATAAGTATCAACACAAGTTTAAATATATTTTAATTGACGAGTACCAGGATACCAACCCAGTAC
The DNA here is from genome assembly GCA_040403925.1 of Sediminibacterium sp. GTDB lineage: Bacteria > Bacteroidota > Bacteroidia > Chitinophagales > Chitinophagaceae > Sediminibacterium. Next base: position 10,763 of record JBBAJV010000004.1, read on the forward strand.
AATATCAAATTGCAAAACTACTTGCAGCAGTGCATGAAAATCTTTGTGTAGTGGGTGATGATGCACAAAGTATTTATAGCTTTCGTGGTGCCACCATAGAAAACATTTTACAATTTCAAAAAGATTATGACGACGTAAAGTTGGTCAAGCTTGAACAGAACTATAGAAGCAGTAAGTCCATCATCGAAGTGGCTAACAGTGTGATTAAAAATAATAAAGGTCAAATCCCAAAAGAACTTTGGACTGATAACGAAGAAGGTGACAAAATTAAGTTGGTGCGAACAATGACCGATAATGATGAAGGGAAATTTGTTGCAGATAGTATCCAAGAAAATAAATTAAGAAATCATTTTTACAATAAAGACTTTGCCATTTTATATAGGACCAATGCCCAGTCAAGATCTTTTGAGGAAAGTTTAAGAAGGACAGGCATTGCCTATAAGATCTATGGTGGGCTTAGCTTTTATCAAAGAAAGGAAGTCAAGGATTTTATTGCTTACCTACGTGTCGTTGCCAATCCAAAAGATGAAGAAGGCTTAAAAAGAATTATCAACTACCCAGTTAGAGGTATTGGTAAAACTACAGTGGAAAAATGTTTGGTGATAGCGAGTGAACAAAATATTACTTTTTTTGAAGTACTAGATAAAGCAAAAGGATTTGGTTTTAAAGCAGGCACACTCAATTCAATCGAAGAATTTGTGACGATGGTAAAATATTTTCAAAACCTCTTAACTAAAAATAATGCCTACGATGTGGCAGTGCAGGTTGGCAAGAGTACCAATATCATTAAGGAACTTTTCAACGACAAGTCTACCGAAGGATTAGCGCGTTATGAAAACGTACAAGAATTATTAAACTCTATAAAAGAGTGGACAGAAAGCCCTAGCAATGATGATGGCGAATTAGGAGATAAAAGTTTGGGCTCTTATTTACAACAGATCACTTTAATTACCGATGCAGATAATGACACTGGCAACGAAGACACCGTAAAATTAATGACGGTACACGCAGCAAAAGGTTTAGAATTTGATTGTGTTTTTGTAGTGGGATTAGAAGAAACATTATTTCCAAGTGGCATGAGTGTCAATACAAGAGAAGAATTAGAAGAAGAGCGTAGATTATTTTATGTTGCTGTAACAAGAGCAAAAAAACACTTATGGTTAAGTTATGCGAATTCAAGATATCGATTTGGGCAACTGGTACAAAATGATCCAAGTAGGTTCATTGAGGAAATGCCTGAAGAAAAAATAGATAAATCCAGTGCTGGAGGTGGTGCAAGAAATCAATCAAGTGGATGGGGCAGCGCCTATGACAGAATGCATGGCGGTAATAAGTCTGGCTATTGGAATGAATCAAAGCCAAATGCATCCGGCGATACCAAACCTAGCTACTTGCCAGTCACGCCACCAAGTACCCTCAATAAAAACCATATTCCTTCGGCCAATTTTGCCGCTGCGGACCCAACTACACTAGAAGAGGGCATGAAAGTAGAGCATCAAAAATTTGGGTTTGGGATCATTAAAGCCATTGAAGGCTCTGCGCATAATCCTATAGCCAATATCCTTTTTGATCTGAATGGAGAGAAAAAGATCATGTTAAACTATGCTAAATTAATGATCATCAACAGCTAAATGAGATAGACATTGGGATCTAAATAGGAATCAACAGGCTATTTTCTGTCTTTCGATATCGGAAAAATAAAGCAATTATGCTCCTTCTTGGGCTAGCAAGCCGTCCATTTTGATTATTTTTACCCTGGACTGAATAAAAAAGCAATTATGATTACAACAGGCAATACCATCGTGAGCATTTATACAGAAATGACGCCCAATCCAGAAACTATGAAGTTTGTGGCAAATAAACTATTGTATCCAGGTAAAAGTTTAGATGTAGCCGAAGAAGCCTTGGCTACCGCTTCTCCATTGGCGAAAGAATTATTTAGCTTCCCGTTTATCAAAAGTGTATTTATCGCAAGCAATTTTGTGACGCTTACAAAAACAACTGATACCGAAGATTGGCAGGATGTAATTCCTACCATCAAAACATTTTTGAAAGAATATTTAGAAGCAGGCGGTGTGGTAGTGAATGAAGATGAAGTTGCTAAAATGAAACAAGAGGCAACCAATGTGGTGTCTGCCGATGACGATGATATAGTAAAGCGTGTAAAAGAATTATTAGAAAACTATGTTAAGCCAGCTGTAGAAATGGATGGTGGAGCAATACAGTTTAAAAGTTATAACAACGGTATCGTTAACCTTATGTTACAAGGTTCTTGTAGTGGTTGTCCATCCAGCATGGTAACCCTTAAAGCGGGCATCGAGGGTATGATGAAGCGCATGATTCCTGAAGTGAAAGAAGTAGTAGCAGTAGCGGAATAGGTGCATTTTAATACAGCCTCAATTTTTATGCAATTTCATCTAATGGAGATTCCTTGCTAAATGCTTTGTGCATTATTTTATGATCCAATAATTTTTCTGTGTGCGAAATATAAATAGTCGCAATCCCATTTCCTATGAAATTGGTAATTGCTCTAGCTTCTGACATAAATCTGTCAACCCCCAACAATAAAGCCAATCCTTCAACTGGAATTAAATTTGTAGCCGTTAGTGTTGAAGACAATACAATAAAGCCACTGCCCGTAACACCCGCTGCGCCTTTAGAGGTAACCATAAGTATGGCAATAATGGTAAATATTTGTTCGATGCTTAAATTAATATTGAATACCTGAGCTAAAAAAATAATTGCCATCGATAAATAAATTGATGTGCCATCTAAATTAAAGGAATAGCCTGCCGGTATCACTAGTCCAACCACGGATTTTGAACATCCCATTTTTTCAAGTTTTTCCATTAAGGAGGGAAGCGCTGCTTCGGAAGAAGAGGTACCTAAAACAATAAGGAGCTCTTTTTTAATATAATTTAAAAAAGAAAATATATTGACTTTACAATATTTTAAAATAGAACCCAATATAACAATTACAAATAATCCCATAGTAATATAAACACATACCATCAATTTCATTAAAGGCAACAAAGTGTTTACCCCATATTTTCCAATAGTATACGCCATACCACCAAAAGCACCAATTGGCGCAAGATACATCACAAAATGTAAGCCTTTAAATACATATTTACTTGCCCAATTAACTTTTGTAATTATGATTTCACGTTGTTTTAATTTACTTATTACTACACCTGCAATAATCGCAAAAATTAAAATCTGAATAGTAATATTACTTTTGAAAAAACTAGACCAAGAAAATGTTGATGCGCCTTGTTTGTATACAGAAATATCCCCATTCTGAATATGCGAAGTGTCCACTTGTGCACCTGGTTGTATGACATAGGCCACCAATACACCAATGAGTAATGCGACGGTTGTTACAATTTCAAAATACAATATTGCTTTACCCCCTATCTTTCCAACTTTTTTTAAATCACTCATTCCACAAATACCGGAAATAATGGTAAGTAAAATAATGGGGTTAATAAATAGTTTAACAACATCGATAAAATATTTTCCTAAGGGTTGCATGGCAACACCCGTGCTAGGCGATATATAACCAATTAAGATACCTGCTGTGATAGAGGCCAATACCCAGAAAGTGAGATTGCTAAAAAGTTTTTTCAAGGATTTATTTTATTGAGTAATTGACAAGCCTGCTAAAAAATAATATATCATTCTCTGATACCTGCATTAATCGAATACTTTCATTATCTATTCCTGGATAATTATATACAGTAGCATATTTAGCAGGCAATATACCGGTTATTTTTTTGACAAAGCATAAGGCTATTAAAAAAGTACCCAGTGGAGAGGGGTGGGATCCGTCACTAACATACAATTGAGCAGTCGGTTTTTGTACTTTAGCTTCCGCCCAAACCGATCCAACAGGAACCAATACCGATTCTGTTTGAAGGGCCAATGTTTCATATACCTTATTTATCGCAAGTTGGGTTTGTGGGGTGGCCTCTCTAGACCATGTATTGTATATATACGGAGTAGCATTTTTAGATTTTATTAAATCACAGAATAATTTCCCAAACATTGAAACACTATCGGCATGTTCCAGTGGCCACATACTATTGTCTTGTATAATGACGATATCAAATTTTTCTTGCTCTAAAATTGCTCGGGTACGTAAGCCCTTTCTGCTATTCCAATGATCTCCTAAGGTAGATCCTCCATAGGTAGATTTCTTACAAATAAGCTTGGTGTTCAAACTATCAGATAGTAATGATACCATTTGTGGCAAGTTATTATAATAGATGTAACTATTACCAACAAACAATACGCGTAAAGTATCTCTATTACTATTTGCATTCACCTTTGTTAATGCAAATAGCAATAGGATTATTAAACATATATTTTTAAACGAGTAATAAAATAATTTCTTCATGTTTTAAAATAATCTAAAAGCCTGGATTTTGAACCATTTTCGGATTATTTTGAATCTGGGTTACCGGAATAGGTAAAATAGTTCTGTAATAATAGCTACTTGTAGTTGCTGTATATTGAACTAATCTTGAAGTACTATTACCTGCAGCATTTATTTTCACATAACTTGTTTGGGTTCTATTTAAGTCAAAGAGTCTATTACCCTCTAAGGCAAACTCTTTACGACGCTCTACAATAATGCTATCTATTAAGGCCGTTGCCTTAATAGCACCAGTTGGTGGAACAGCTAATAAGGATGCAGTAAATGCTTTTGTAGCAGAAGCAGTATCTCTTAGTTTTCTGATTAAATTAATATCTACCAAAGAACTAGTTAAATTATTTGCATCAGCGTTTTTCACTGCTAATCTAGCCATCGCTTCTCCTCTTGATAAATACATTTCCGATAATCTAATCACTTTAATATTTTCTAAGTTTGTACTAATATTGATATACTTAAGGCACAAAGGAACATTTACTTCTCCTCCTAATGAACTTCTATTTCCTAAGGCTAAAAAGTTTCTTCGCACATCCGTATTTGAATAAGTGTCGTAAAGTCCTTTAAAAGTAGATAAAGTAGTACCTGTGCTTTTACTGTTCATCGTTTGTCTAGTTCCTAATAATTCTCCATATCCAGATTGACTAGACAAATAGGCATAAGAATCGGTGCCAGCATTGTCGTTTGTATTATTGGCTACTTCAAAAATTGATTCGCTGCTATTTTGTGTTCTAAAATCTTGCACCATCGATGCATATGGATATAAAGTATACTTTCCAGATGCAATCACCAAGTTAGAAGCATCAATGGCTTTTTGCCAATCTTCCGTATAAATAGCGACCCTTGTCTTTAATGCTAAAGTAGAAAAGACATTGAACCTGATTTTTTGTAAATTATTATTCACAACGCCATCGTATAAAACATTACCTGAAGCTGGTAATCTTTTTAAAGCCTCTTCTATATCTAAATAGATGCGATCATACACTTCTTTTGTTGTATTTCTTGCCGGATATACCACTTCTGAAATACTAGTAATAGGTGATAAAACTAATGGAACTCCAAGATGTGATCCATCTGTGGTATGATTAAGTGGTCTTGCAAAAAACTTTATTAAATCAAAATAAGCCAGTGCACGCACTGCATAGGCTTCCCCTACAAGCTGCAAGGCCTCTTCCTTTTGCGATGCATTTGCAGCCTTTTTTATATTTTCTTCATTCGCAATCACCGCATTTGCATTTGTCACCACTCTATAAATTTGACTCCACATTCTGGTCACATTTGCATCTGTTGCAGTGTGTGTCATCGTATTCATACCAGTATATCTATTTCCAGTCTTTACACTTCTGGTCATATTATCTGAAAGCACTTCAGGGATGACCATGGCGTCTCTTCCATAATAACTGGTAGATTGCATCAATGAATACAGTCCATTGACTGTAGCACGAGAAGCGGACATATTCGAAAAAACCTGTTCTGTCAGCACACTCTGTTCTGGCTTAATATCCAGAAAATCTTTATTACATGCTATTAAGCTAACTGTAATAGTAAAAAGGGTAATGATATATTTATTTTTCATAATAAAATTATTTCAAATTAAAAATTAATGTCTAAGCCAAATAATAGGGTACTAAAAACCGGAGGTCTTTGTGACATCGTTCCATCAACAGAAACCTCAGGGTCTGTATTAAATCGCTTATCTACGGTGTAGGTATATAAATTTTGTCCCCTAACATATACTTTGGCGGTGTTTATTTTGGCTTTGGCTAAAAAAGATTTCGGCAAATTATACGATAAGGTGATGTCTCTTAAACGGATATAGCTACCATCATATAAAAAACGAGAACTCTCATAGCTGGCATTAGAAGATTGAGTGCCTAAGAAAACGGGCTTAGGAACGTCGGTTATTTGACCAGGTGTCGTCCAACGACGCGCATATTCATATTTGCTTAATCCATTACTTTGATCTGAGAAGCCTATGTTGGCATCTGATTTTTGAAAATAACCATATTGATCATAAATCGTATTTCCCCAATAGGCATACAATTGAAAACTTAATTTAAAATCATGGTATGAAAAGCTATTGGTCATACCTGTATAAAACTTTGGTGAGGCACTTCCATGAGCAATTCTAGGTAATGCAGTTGTAAATACATTTGTAGTAGAATCTTTTGCACTTGATGTATACCACAAAGCTTCCCCATTCGCTGGATTTACGCCAGCATAGCCTCTTTGATAATGCGTATAAAAATCATTGCCAATTCTACGATCATACGCAGCACTACCTGAGTATGCTGAATCAATATCTGTTATTGTATTTTTGTTAGTGGTAAAATTAAAATCTGTTACCCACTTAAATCCTTTTGGTGAGGATGGTGAAATATTAACAGAAGATAAAGTAAATTCTACTCCTGTATTTTTCATTGCACCATTGTTTACAGTAACACTACTAACTCCATTTAAACTTGGAATAGATTGACTAATTAATAAATTACTACTTAAACGATCATACCATTCTGCCGATCCAGAAATGCGTCCTTTTAAAAGCGAAAAATCTAGTCCAATATTCAAAGGGATATTTTTTTCCCAGGTTAAATTGTCATTAGATAATTGGGTTAGGCTTAGGCCTGATTGTAAATTATAATCGCTTCCTGCACTATATAATCCCTGAGATTCAAAGTTGTCAATACCTTGGTTACCAGTATAACCATAACTTGCTCTTAACTTTAATTCATTCACCCAGTTTGATTTAAAGAAAGACTCATTGTGAATATTCCAGCCCGCTCCTGCAGACCAAAAAATAGCTGATCTAAAATTTCTTGCAAATCTTGATGAAGCATCTTCTCTTAATGAACCAGATACAAAAAATCGATCATCGTACGTATAATTTGTATTTAAAAATTTACTAATTAATGTATTACCCGAAGCTGTACCTGTCGTTAAAACAGGACTTGATCCCCCTGCAGGAGTAGTTATTCCTGGTGCGATCCCATTTACTTCGATACTAATATCCACATCGTTTCTTTTTTGTGCTTCATACCCTGCAAAAGCCTCAAAGGTATTTTTTGTATCGAATTCCTTTTTGTATCTAATAATATTAGTAGCCACCCAGTTGGTAATGTCTTGGCTATAATTTTCAATCGCTCCACCTACCGCAATATATAGGTTACCTACACCTTTATCATAATATATGCTTTTAAATGCATGGTTAAAATCTAATGCATAAGTGCCTTCAAAAGTTAATCCTTTTGCAATTTCATATTTAGCAGAGGTATTCGCAGAAAAATTATAGGTCTTTGCATTTCTATTGGTCGTCTCTATTACAGCAACTGGATTATAGCCACTATTGTATCCAAGCTCATAAGTGCCATCGCTTTTATACACTGGCAACCATGGAGCCAATCGATACATGGCTCTAATAGGATTGGCAAAAAAGCTTCCTCCTAAGAAGTTACTCGTTCTTTGAAAACTTCCACTAAAGCCTGCTTTCACATTTAATCTTTTAGTCAGTTCAGAATTTACATTAACACGGAATGTTGCTTTGTCATAATCAATTCCTTTTGTAGTTGCATCTGATTTATAATAACTTCCTGAAATAAAATAAGTGTTTTTTTCATTACCTCCGCTAGCATTCAAGTTATATTGACTGTATTGGCCCTGTCTTAATATTTCTTTAAACCAATCTGTATTGACAGAACGGTTGATGCTATTTGCAGTCAATAAGGAATCGAAAGAAGTTACAGGTTTTCCAGAATTTACCCATCCTTCTTTATAATACTGAAGATACTCTTCTGTATTTAAGGTTTTTTGTTCAGGTGCCAATGTATTATTATTATAGCCCTTCTGATACGTAAAATTAATTTTAGCTTTTCCAGAAAAACCAGATTTGGTCGTAATTAAAATAACGCCATTGGCAGCTCTAGAGCCATATAAAGAAGTTGCAGAGGCATCTTTTAATACTGTCATGCTTTGTATATCATTCGAATTCAATCCTGCAATCGTATTACTATTTAATCCAGAAATATCTGCACTCACAACTGGTATTCCATCAATTACATAAAGGGGTGTTGCAGAAGCGTTGATTGATCCGATACCTCTTATTCTAATTTGTGGTACACCTCCAGCTTGTCCAGTAGCATTGGTAGATTGAACACCCGCCATGTTGCCTTGAAGCGTTTCTTGAACTGAAGCGTTTGGTGCACTTTCTATGGTTGTATTTTTAATCGTACCAATGGCTCCAGTAAATGAATTACGTTTTTGATTGCCATAAGCAATTACTAAAACATCATTTAAATTATTTTCAGACTCTTGTAATAGAACCACATTACTGCTTTCGTTTAAAACAACTGTCTTTGAAATCATATCTACCCTGCTAAATTCTACTTTGTCTCCATTTTTTATTTCAATAGAAAAAGACCCGTCTGCTTTTGAAGTAGTGCCTTTTTTTGAATTTAAAAGTTTGATAGAAACATTGGCCAAGGGGGTATTATCCTTAGCATTAAGCACGGTCCCCTTCATAAGTTTTTGGGATACATTTTTGTCGGTGCCCTGTGCAAAGGTTGGATTTTGTAACAAACAAAATAATAGGCTAATGCCTAAGATAATGATAGGTTTAATTTTCATATTAGAGTTGGTTTATAAATAAAGCGAAAGCGCGTTGGTGAGTTGTAATTTATGAGTATTAATATTTCCCATATTTGGAAAAACTTAATTTTTACAAATTAAATTATTTTTCATAATTAAGCCTAAAAATTACCAAAAATTTATAAATACTTGAATTATGCTGTTTTATGATTAAAAGAGGATGGGGGGGATACCAGGGTGAAACTGTTAAAAAGAGCATACCTATTCCAGCAGATCGTACTTGAATACACTTCATAACAAAGCCGCCCCGATAATTCGGGGCGGCTTTGTTTAGTATCTGGATTAAACTGTTTGGTTAATGCTTATTTACTCTTATTAGCGCTTATTAAAAGGTGATTTCTATTCTTGCATATAGGTATCTTCCATTCATACCCAATTGCGTTACCCTACGTGAATAGTTAAATTGATTATTGGAGGAAATACCATTATTATTCACAATACCTCTTTGGAAAGCCGTTTGTGATTCAACAAATTTATCGTAAGTAGGACTGGTTGAAACCACATCTAATCTTTTGTATAAACCCTTTGAAGCTACTAGTAAATCAGAATAGATATCAAATAAATTATTAGCACCAGTAGAAAATCTCCAAGATTTTGATAACTTATAGCCAATACTTAAATCAGTTACAATTTTAGGACTTAGCACCTGCACATAAAACCAGTTAGTTGTACCGCCGCCTTCAATGTGTGTAACTTCGCCAAAATAGGTGTTTCTAACAAATAAATTAAAGTCGTCTTTTTTATAAGAAAGGGAGAAATATCCTTTCACTTTAGGATTACCGTCAACTAGTGTTGCTTTATTAATAGGACTCATATAGGTGGACTCTCTTCCTAATAATTTTTCAGAAACTTTTGTTTTGCCTAAAATTTCGCGCTTTGATAAAGTAGTTGCTAATTCAAATTTCAAGCTTTGTTTTTTCGGCATATTTAAATTATAAGCAGAAATGATATCAATACCAGAAGTTCTTAGGTCAGTTGCGTTGGCCATAAAAATACCTCTTGATGCATTATTTGCTAACAATGTAGTATATAAAAATTTGGAAACATCGTCTCCTGTTGCACTACCCGTAAATGCATCAGTCAAAATAATACGATCTGTTATTTTTGTAGAATAGGCATCTACTGTTAAACTGAATTTATTTATTTTCAAAGTAGTTCCAATACTTGCACTATTAGAAATTTCAGGCCTTAAGCTAGGGATACCTAAGGCTTGCGCAGCCTTACTATCATTGGGTAATGTTGCATCATCAAAAGCAACGCCTCCTTGAAATACAGTGGATGTTTTTGTTAAATATCTTTGTTGTAAAGATGGCGCCCTAAATCCTGTACTTAAAGATCCTCTAAGTGCAAAATTATTAGCAAGTTTATATCTACCTGCAACCTTGCCACTTAGATTTCCTCCAAAATCAGAATAGTTTTCATATCGTCCTGCAAAGTCAAGTAATAATTTATTAATGGGTTCCATCTCAAAATCAACATATAATGCAGTGGATGTTCTGCTCTCATTTTTTGCATTGTCTGGTCTGAAACCAGGGAATACTTGCGCGCCACCTGCAGGAATCCCTGTACTATTATCAGCTAATTTTACACTAGTGGGCGTGCCGTTTAAAACATCTGTTGCTCCTGCGGTTTTTCGCATATAGTTTGCCCAAGACGCTTCTTCTCCAGCTTTTTGTTGATAATTTTCATACCTTAATTCAGCGCCATAGGCCACATTTAAATTCACTGAATTGTTTAATTTTTTTGAAAAATCTATATTTGTAGTATTTTGTTTAAACAATAAAGTACCTGCATCAAATTCTGATTGCTTGCTTTGATTGTTATAATATGCAGATACATTTAGTGTATTCTCGATGTTAAACCCAAAACTATTTTGACCAAATGTATTACTAAGATCATAATTCCATGTTCCCACTTTTCCCTTTAATCCTGTTCCTAAAGAAATGTCGTTAATATTAGAGGTGATTTCAGGTAAAAATCCATTTGGATAAATAGCAGGTATATTACTGCTTTGATAAGGCATACGATAAAAGCCAGTGGAGTTTCCTACTCTATTGCTTAAGATACTAAAGAAATAAAATTCTCCACCATTTTTTAGCGCTAATGCCCCATTAATAACGCCTTGTAAATTTTTAGTGCGTGATTGACCAACTCTCATTTGAAAAGTATTACGATCTACGCCAAGCGTGGTCATTAAAGCATTACTAGCAGAATCCCCTGATTTTCTATTATCAATATCTCCGGCTCTTTCACCAGAACGAATGGTAGGTTCTCTTTGTTCTAGATTTAATGTAACATTAATAAAACTTGCTTTTGTTTTCCCAATTTGCCAGCCATAATTTACAGAAGCATTTATTTTTTGTCCATCCAAAATACTGTTATTATAATATTTTGGATCGTTTGCCGACCCTTCTCCTAGTTTAAAACTACCAGGAGCGGCATGCTTGTAGGATTGATAACTAGTCATATTTGCACCCGTACTAAATACAGCTTTTCCGGTTCCAATATTTTTATTTAATTGAATATTAATAACACCTGCAATCGCATCAGATCCATATTGAGCAGCTGCTCCATCTCTTAGTAATTCGATTTTATCTATAGAGGCAGCAGCAATGGCATTTAAGTCCGTTCCTACCGAACCCCTTCCCATTGTTCCGTTTACATTCACCAATGCAGAAGTGTAACGACGTTTGCCATTGATTAATACTAAGGTTTGATCAGGACCCAAGCCTCTAACAGTAGCGGGATCCACGTGGTCAGTCCCGTCGGCTACTGTTTGCGTAGTAGAATTAAAAGAGGGAGCTACATGGTTTAATATATCTGTTAAGTTGGTTTGTGGAACTTCAGAGGTTAGGGTCTTTAAATCAAATAAATCTACTGGGGATACGGACTCTAATTTAGTTCTTCCAACACTTCTTGTACCCAACACCACTACTTCATTTAAGTCGTTGTTACTTAAACTAAGTTGAATATCGATGGGATTATTGTCTTTTAAGGTATAGGATTGATTTGAAAAGCCACTAAAGCTAACCACAATTGTATTTCCAATGGTTGCTTTAATTGAAAATAGGCCATTCGTATTGGTCTGTGTTTTTACTTTACTTCCCTTGATAGATACGGTAGCACCGGATAGGGCCTTTCCTTGTCCATCTTTCACATTACCAGTAAAATTTATTTCCTGACCACTTGAAATGAATGCAGTAGCAATCATCACCATAATCATTAAAATTTTTTTCATGTTATTGGGATTTATTACCCAATCTAACCTATTTAAACCATTAATAGGATTAATTCGGAAATTACAGCTTCCCGTATAAAGCCCTTAATTTCTCACGGGTCATGATGCTTTCCCAATTAGGGCCTAAAGCATTCTCCCATAATGGCTTCATGCCTAAAGACACATTGATCATTGCATCAAATTGATGTTCTGATAAATTGGCACAGATCCCAACTGGAATATCAATATTGTTTTTGGCCACCATGTGTTTGAACTCTTTTACACCTGCTGGATAATATTCCTCTAGATGATTCATGACAATACAGTTTCCGATACCATGCTTGGTTCCTAATAAATAACTTAAACCATAACTTACCGCATGTGCCACACCCACTTGACTATACGCAATACTCATACCACCTGCATAAGAAGCCATCATCAATTGATCATCGCATTCGTCGTCCCAGCTGTTTTTTTCTACAAACACTTTTCTACAAAGCTCTAGGGCTTTTTCTCCGTAACTCTTGCTAAACTCATTTAAGAAAGTGCCTTCTAAACTTTCAATGCAATGAATATAACAATCCATCCCGGTGTAAAAACGTTGATTCGGAGGTGCGTCTATTGTTAATTCTGGGTCCAATACGATTTGATCAAATGGTGTGAAATCAGAATTCATTCCTAGTTTACGGGTTGGTCCTGTAAGTACAGTTGTACGACTCACTTCGGCACCCGTTCCACTTAATGTAGGAATACCCACTTTATAAACACCAGCTTGTTGTACTAAATCCCATCCTTGGTAATCGGCAGAGGAACCAGGATTTTTCATCATCAAAGCAACTGCTTTGGCTAAATCTAAAGTTGATCCGCCACCAATTCCAATAATACCACTCACTTCACCAAAATCTGCTTTTAAGCTTACCGCTAAAGCATCTACTTGTGTGGTCTTTGGTTCATAAGTCACATCTACAAATACAATTTTGTCTTTGCCTCTTAAGGGTACTCTACTCGTCAAAGGTTTTCCTTCAAAAAAATGATCTAGAAAAAATATCATTGGAAAATCCCCCTTTCTTCTTGGCGCAATGATTTCATCTAATTGATTAAAGGAACCACGTCCATACACCACATAATCAACCATTTTAAAATTACGAAACTGCATAATTATTTTTTTACTCGTTTCAAAGTTACAATCTTATTCATAAAAAAAGCGACCCGTTGGAGTCGCTTTTGGTTTACTGTGCTAATTTCTTTTGTAGTTCCTCTAAGGATACCCCTTTTGTTTCTGGCACTTTATTTAAAATCCAAACTAATTGCAATGCCATCATCACGGTAAAAAAAGCAAATATCGGCCAAGGATTGTCTTTGAAAATGCCGCTTTCACTATCCAAAAATACAGGTGTGACTAAGGTAATCAACGCAGCAAATACCCAGTGTATGCTAGCTCCAAAGGCTTGGCCCTTGGCTCTAATTTGAGTCGGGAAGATTTCAGAAATCAATACCCAAATCACTGCACCTTGTCCAATGGCATGTGATGCTATAAATAATAATAAAAAACTAAGCATGAACTCCGGTGCACTATGGTTAATAAAACCATAGGCCACCATGGATAAACTAATGATGTAGCCAAATGATCCAATAATTAATAAAGTCTTACGACCAATACGATCAATTAACCAAAGCCCTACAAATGTAAATACCAGGTTCATTAAACCTAAAGAGATTGAACTTAATAAAGAATTATTTTTTGCAAAGCCTGCTTCCTCTAAAATTCTAGGTGCATAATATAAAAGAAAGTTGATGCCCGAAGCCTGATTAAAAAAAGCAACAAAAAAAGCAATAGATAAAATTTTACTATGATGCTTTGTAAATAACTGAATGCGGCCTTGTGCTTTTTCTTCCTCATAAGCGGTGCTTATTTCTTGAATGGTTTGGTCAATATTTTCCACACCCACAATAGCTAGATTTTTTCTAGCTCCTGCTTCATCGTTTTTAACAGAAAACAGCCATCTTGGACTTTCAGGCAAGCCCAGTGTCATTAATGTATAAATAATAGAAGGGATTAATAAAACAGCCAACATCCAACGCCAATCATTAGCGCCACCAACACCTGCTAAAAAATAATTAGATAAATAAGCAATTAAAATACCAAAGACAATATTGAACTGGTACATGCCTACTAATTTTCCTCTATTATTTTTATTAGAAATTTCAGAAATATAAGTGGGCGCAGCAACAGATGAAACCCCAATAGCAATACCTCCAATTAATCTAAAGAATGAAAAAGTATAGGGGTCTTGTGCCAACGCAGAACCAATGGCGGATGCAATAAACATAATACCCAACCATATTAACACTTTTTTACGACCATACTTTTCAGTAGGAGCGCCCGCAAATACAGAACCTATAACGGTTCCCCATAAGGCCATAGACATAATAAAAAATCCATGAAACAGCGGTGTAGTTTGCCAAAGTTCTTGAATAGGTTTATCGGCACCAGAAATCACGACCATATCAAAGCCAAAAATAAAACCAGCTAGGGCAGCTACTATCGTTGATTGAAATAATTTTCCTTTGTTCATTTTTTAATTGTGTTAGGCTTTTATAAAAAGCTTTTAAAGAAATTATAAATCCTCCTTATAATAAAGCAGCTGCTTTAATCAAGTCTTCGGGGGTATCAATTTCTACACCCATATAATTGGTGATGGCCATTTTAATAGACACGCCATTTTCTAGGTAACGTAAACACTCTATTTTTTCTGCGGCTTCTAATGGCGATATGGCCCAATTCGTGAAATCAATTAGAGCTTGTTTTTTAAAAGCATAGACGCCTTTATGTTCATAATAAGTAATTGTTATATCTGTTGACCTTGGATAAGGAATCACACTGCGTGAAAAAAACAAGGCATTCCAATTTTTATCGACTGCTACTTTTACATAGTTAGGATCCTTAATAGAAGCTGGATTGGTTAATACTTGCATTAGAGAAGCAACCTGTACTGTTGCGTCTTCAAAACAAGCAAGTACTTTTTCTACTGGCTCTCGTTTAACAAAGGGCTCGTCCCCCTGTACATTGACCACAATATCTATGTCTAAATTTTTGATGGCTTCTGCAATTCTATCCGATCCGCTTTCATGTACCTTTTTACTCATAATGGCCTTCCCGCCATTGGTAACTATTTCATTAAAAATAATTTCGCTGTCTGTCACCACGTACACTTCGTCAAACAAACCCGTTGCCTTTGTATTATCATAGGTATGTCTAATCACCGACTTGTCGCCAAGCATTTGCATCAGCTTTGCTGGAAACCTTGTAGCTGCATACCTGGCTGGTATAAATGCGCCAACTTTCTTCATGGATAAATCTAGTTTATACTATTTTGAAAAGCGATTGATTAATAATCTGATTTTATAGATTTGTTGAATGGCGCTTTTAATTGATAAGACAGCGAACCGTCTTGTGCATTATCCATCACATCTAAGCCATATACAATCTGATCCATGGGCGTATCATTATAGGTTCCTAAAATACGATCCCAGATAGAAAAAATATTGCCATAGTTACTATCCGTTTGAGGACGAGTAATATGGTGATGTACTCTATGCATATTTGGAGATACGATAATGTAACCAAAAGTTTTATCAAACCATTTTGGAATACGAATATTGGCATGATTGAACTGCGTAAGTACCACACTTAAACTTTGATACAACATCACCATCCAGATGGGCGTCCCCAAAATAAAAACTGCAAGAATAGCGAAAACGGCCCTCACCACTGACTCTCCCGGGTGATGTCTATTTCCTGTAGTGGTATCCACCATCGTATCTGCGTGGTGCACCATATGAAACTTCCATAAAAACTTGACTTTATGTTCAATCATGTGTACCAAGTATGCGCCAATAAAATCTAATAGCAATAGACCCGCAATCGCTTCAACCCAAGGGTTCAAATGAATGATCTGTAGCAATCCAAAATGTTGTTGCACCGTCCAGTCACTCGCTTTTACCATCATGAGTGCAAATACAAAATTGATCACAATGGTGGTAAAAGTAAAAAAGAAATTAAGCCCCGCGTGTTTCAGCTTATTGTACTTAAAATTAAATAAGGGTACTGTAAATTCTACCAACCAAAAAGAAGTAATACCACCTGCTAATAACAATGCTCGATGCAAACTTGGAATGGTTTCAAAATAGGTTTTTATCGCCTCTAACATAGCAATTTGTTTTATGCATAAATGTAAATAAAAAACCCGATGTTCTGTGGTCAGATACAGCGGGTTCTTCTTAAGTCTTGTTAAAGACTTGGTATAGGATAGGGATTAACTATTTAACATTAATGGCATCACCAACATCAACAAGTCCTCTCCTGGAGCTTGTTCTGAAGGTTTGATTAAACCCGCCTTACTTGGCGTAGACAATTCAATAAAGATCTCATCCGTATCCGCTGCATTTAACATTTCAATCAAAAACTTCGCGTTGAAGGCAATTTGAATATCTTCTCCTTGGTATTCACAACTCATGCGCTCATTCCCCTCAAAACTAAAATCAATATCCTGCGCCGCCATCTGCAATTCATTGCCTGTAATATTTAAAGCCACCTGATTGGTACTTTTATTACTAAATACATTCACACGGCGTAATGCATTTTGAAAATCATGCTTATTCACTGTTAAACGATAAGGATTATCCGCAGGAATCACCACTTTATAGTCTGGGAATCTTGCATCAATCAATCGACAGATTAATTGTGTAGATCCGTGTGCTACAAATAAGTGATTGTTGTTAAAGCTTACAGTGATCGCGTTGTCATTGTCTGGCAATGCGTTCTTTAATAAATTAAGTGGCTTTTTAGGCACGATGAAAGAAGCATTTTGAGTCGCTTTCACATCTGTTCTTTTATAGCGCACCAAACGGTGTGCATCTGTGGCTACAAACTGAACGCTCTCTTTTGTTAGTTCAAAGAAAACGCCCGTCATGGCTGGACGCAAATCGTCTCCACTTACAGCAAATAATGTTTTATTGATGGCAGTTAACAAGCCACCACTGGTCATGTTAAAGCCTGTTGTATCGTCTGCTGTAGGCTCTTTTGGAAAGTTGTCGGGATTTTCACCCATCACTTTATACTTTCCATTATCGCTTGTAATTTCTACTGCATAGTTCTTGTCAATATTAAAAGTCAGTGGTTGGTCTGCAATATTTTTTAAAGAATCAATTAAGATTTTTGCAGGAATACAAACGCGTCCGTTCACCTTACTCTCTACTTCCATTTGTACACGCATGACTGTTTCTAAATCGGTTGCAACAATGTTTAATTTTTTATCTTCTATTTCGAATAAAAAATCTTCCAAGATAGGCAATACAGTATTGGTATTAATGACACCAGAAATTTGTTGGAGGTGTTTTAATAAAGAAGAAGAAGATACAATAAACTTCATGCGTTCAATTTTTGATTTTTTAGGGTGGCTGTTGACCCTTGAATAACTAGAACGAAACTAAAGCAAAATCTTAAGATTAAAAAGCTATTTTAGCAATTCTTATTGACATTATGAAGAAAGTTCGAATTGGTAAGGAGCAAGCTATACAAAGGATACGGCATTATTGTGCCTACCAAGAAAGGGCCCAACAAGAGGTCAGGGATAAACTATACGAACTGGGTATGACCAAAGACGAAGTGGAAGAAATTATGTCGGACCTTATCGCAGAAAATTTCTTAAACGAAGAACGATTTGCTGTTCAATTTGCAGGGGGACATTTTAGAATTAAGGGATGGGGTAAGGTTAAAATTCAACACGCTTTACAACAAAAAAGGGTCAGTAGCTATAATATCAAAATTGGATTAAAAGCCATTGATGGGGTTGCCTATCTCAAAACCTTAGAACGGTTGGCTACTAAAAAATGGAATAGCTTAAAGGGAGAGCGGGGCTTAAGTCGAATGGCCAAAACATATGCATTCTTACACCAGCGCGGATTTGAGCCAATATTATACCAGCCCATTGTGCAGAAGCTTTATAAACCCTAGGCAAAAAGCCTAACATAAAATTGCATTATATTTACATAGCATTTTTTGCATAGACCTTTAAATTGATTCCCTTGTCTACACTTAAACTTACATTAATTCAGACCCATCTTTATTGGGAAGACAAAGGCGCTAATCTTGCTTTTTTAGAACAAAAAATAATGAACCTGGATGCGCCGACAGAAATCGTCATCCTGCCAGAAATGTTCAATACTGGATTTAGTATGCAGCCTGAATTACATGCAGAAACCATGGAAGGGCCAAGTGTTGAGTGGATGCGTAGAATGGCCATGACGGAAAAAATGATTCTTACAGGTTCTTTGATGATTCAAGAAGGGGGACAATATTATAATAGACTTATCTGGATGTTGCCCAATGGTGAATACGGTCATTATG
This sequence comes from Sediminibacterium sp., assembly GCA_040403925.1. GTDB lineage: Bacteria > Bacteroidota > Bacteroidia > Chitinophagales > Chitinophagaceae > Sediminibacterium. The sequence goes on from JBBAJV010000004.1 coordinate 29,462, forward strand.
ATAAAAGACATCTTTTTGCATTCGCTGGAGAAGACCAACATTATACCGCAGGCAACAAAAGACTCATTGCAAGTGTGAAGGGCTGGAAAATTAATTTACAAATATGTTACGACCTACGCTTTCCTGTTTGGGCAAGACAGGCTTCTAATAACGAATATGATGTGTTGATCTATGTGGCCAATTGGCCAGAAAAAAGGAGCCATGCTTGGAAAACTTTATTGGTGGCGAGGGCGATAGAAAATCTAGCTTTTGTGGTAGGTGTCAACCGAGTGGGACTAGACGGAAATAATATTACACACAGCGGAAACTCAATGGTGGTAGGTCCTTTGGGAGAAGTCATGTACCACTGCTCGGATCAAGAATCGATCTTTCAAATTACACTACATCGCGAAGAACTTGAAACTACAAGAAGTCAATTTCCATTTTGGAAAGACGCAGACTTTTTCACTATTTAATCTACCTAGTATTTTATGACTTTAGATTACTCAACAAATGCGTTGTTCACTGGTTCCGAATGGTTGAAGGATGTGGTGATACATATTGAAAACGATCTGGTGGTTGGAATAGATCAAAAAAGATTTGATCCCAACCATGCTTTGCCATTCATTATTCCTGCACTAATTGATTTACAAATATATGGTGCGGATGGAAAATTACTGTCTGAGTTTGCTGAAAAAGAGACGATCGAAAAAATTTATCAATACTGCATAGAAAGTGGCACTAGTTTTTTTCAACCCACCATTGCATCCCAAAGTATGGAGATCATCAATACATCCATAGATGCCGTGAAAGCATATAAAACAGCTGGTGGAAAGGGTTGTATAGGATTGCACTTGGAAGGGCCTTGGATTAATGTAGGTAAAAAAGGCGCACATGATGTATCGGTGATTCAAGTACCTGATATAGAAGAAGTGATTTCTGTTTTAGCATATGGAAAAGATACCATTAGTATGATTACACTTGCACCTGAAGTTTGTACGCCGCTGATCATCAAAACCATTCAAGACGCAGGTGTTGTTGTTTCTGCTGGTCATACCAATGCATCTTACGAAACTGCGATGCAGTTTTTTAATGATGGCATTCCTGTTGCGACGCATCTTTTCAATGCCATGAGCGCCTTTCAACATCGTGCACCAGGGGTTGTGGGCGCATTGTTCAATCATCCTACTGCAATGAGTAGTATCGTTGCAGATGGTTATCATGTTGATTTTTCTGCCATACGCATTGCTAAAAAAATAATGGGTGATCGATTGTTTTGTATTACTGACGCGGTAACATCAAGCAGTACTGGATTGTATCAACATGCACTAGTTGGTGATAGATATGAATCTGCTGGAACCCTCAGTGGCTCAGCATTAACGCAATTAAAATCTATTCAAAACTTAGTCGAACAGGTAGGCATACCGCTTGATGAGGCAATTAAAATGTGTAGTGTATATCCCGCCAAAGTTATGCAAAACAAAAATATGAGTGGTACAATCGAAATCAATAAAAAAGCCAACCTACTTTGTTTATCAGCAGAATTGGCCATTTTAAACAAAGTGATCAATCATTAGACTTCTTTACCGAAAGCGTTCCAACCTTGTGCAGTAATATCAAATAAATTATTTCCTTTGGTAATCAATTTGGTACCCTCTGACGCATCACACATATATCCAATCACGCTAATTTCTTCTTGCATTGTCATTTTATCATAATCTGCTTGCTTCATCGTAAACAACAATTCATAATCTTCTCCTCCATTCAAGGCACAAACGGTGGCATCTAATCCAAACTTAAAGGCAGCAGCCTTACTTGCTTCGTTGATCGGAATTTTTTCTTCATAAATTCTACAGCCCAATTCAGATTGTTTACATAAGTGCAATACATCAGAACTCAAGCCATCGCTGATATCCATCATAGATGTTGGTTTGATGGCTAATTTTTCTAGCAATTCAATAATATCCTTTCTTGCTTCTGGTTTTAATAATCTTCCTACGATATAATCTTCGTTTTCTAAATTGGGTTGTATCTGTGGATTTTCAATAAAGATTTGTTTTTCGCGTTCCATCAATGTTAATCCCAAAAAGGCCGCACCTAAATCTCCAGAGACACAAATTAAATCACCCGACTCGGCGGTGCTTCTTTTGATGTATCCATCTGGTGCCACTTCTCCTAGTGCAGTCACAGAAATAATCAATCCTTTTTGAGATGTGGAAGTGTCTCCACCAATTAAATCCACCCCATATTTATCACATGCAATGGCTACGCCTTCGTAAAATTCTTCTAGTGCTTCTAAACTAAAGCGATTGCTGAAAGCGACGCTCATGGTGATTTGTGTGGGTTGCGCGTTCATTGCATAAATATCACTTAGGTTCACGACTACCGATTTATACCCAAGATGTTTTAATGGGGTATACATTAAATCAAAATGCACACCCTCTATCAACAAATCGGTGGTGATCACAGTTTGTTTTCCAAAATGATCTATCACTGCTGCGTCGTCACCTATTGACAATAGCGTTGATGCATTGAGTGTTTCAAAATTTTGTGTTAATCGATCTATCAATCCAAACTCACCTAATTTTTCTATCTCTGTTCTTTCTGTTGACATAAAATATGACTGTTACTTTTATTTACTCTTTTATTTTTTACACTTTGCTCCGCTATAATTCGCCACCGTTCACCACGGATAATAATTGGTCATGAATAAAACCATTCGTTGCTATGATACCCGGCTGGTATGGATTGTATGCGTTACCAATTAGGTCTGTTACTTTTCCTCCTGCTTCTTCTACCATTAAAAATCCTGCAGCACTATCCCATGCCTGAAGTTTGTGTTCATAAAATCCATCAAATCTTCCAGCAGCGGTCCAGCATAAATCTAATGCTGCGCTTCCTAGTCGACGAACTGGTATCGCTTTTCGTACTAGTTTTTCAAACACCTGTAAGGGCCCGTTTTCACTATCTAAATATTGGAAGGGAAAGCCAGTCACCAAGCAACTATGTAAAATGGAATCTTTATTGCTAACCTTAATTGGTCTTCCGTTTAAAGTAGCGCCTTTTCCTTTTTCTGCAAAATACAATTCATTCATGAATGGGTTATATACCGAACCCAGAATCATTTCGCCCTTGTGTTCCACGCCAATACTTACACAACAAATAGGGATGCCGTTGGCAAAATTAATAGTGCCGTCAATGGGGTCTATGATCCATTTTGTATCGGATAGAGAAGCCATCTCTCCGGTTTCTTCGCTAAGTATAAAATGATCTGGAAATTGAGATTGAATTAAGCCAATTATTGCTTTTTCTGAAGCGTGGTCTGCCTCGGTGACTAGGTCATTTACAGAAGTTTTACTAGCAATTGTAAACGTACCGTTAAAAAAACGAGTCAACTCTTTTGCTCCTAGTTCTACAGCCTGAATTAGCGTATTTTTAATCATGATACAAAAGTAGGTTCGTTTGCTCGAATAACATTCGTATTTTTGATTCTATTTCGTAAAAGTAAAACCCTATTTTATAGATGGCCCTATTTGAATTTAATTTACCCAAAAGCCTTTCTAAAGCACTTGGTCTTCCAACAAAAAGCCCAAGAACCGCACAAATGCGCGTTCTCAAAAAATTATTAAAAAGTGCGCGTTACACTGCTTTTGGTCAAAAAAATAAGTTCGACGAAATATTAACAAGCAAACATATTGGGAAAAAGTTCCAAGAAGTGGTGCCAACTTATAATTACAATAAGATCTATAAAGAGTGGTGGCATTTAACGCTTGAGGGCCAATCCGATATTTGTTGGCCAGGAAAGATCAACTATTTTGCTTTAAGCAGTGGAACCAGTGAAGCTGCAAGTAAGTATATTCCCATTACAAACGACTTATTGAGAGGCAATAAAATCATCATGATCAAGCAATTGATCAGTTTTTTAAAATATCGTGAAATACCCTTATCTGCATTAGGACGCGGATGGCTTACTTTGGGTGGTAGTACCGATTTACAAAAAGGTGCAGGTTATTATGCAGGTGACCTAAGTGGCATCACTGCAAAAAAATCTCCTTTTTGGTTTCAGCCTTTTTACAAGCCTGGTAAAAAAATTGCTAAAGAACGCGATTGGAATAAAAAATTAAAAGAGATTGTAGAGAAAGCCCCTGATTGGGATATTAGTTTTGTAGTAGGGGTACCTGCCTGGATACAGATGTGTATAGAGATGGTGATAGAGCGCTACAAGCTTAACAACATCCACGAAATCTGGCCAAATCTAACCTTGTTCGTTCACGGTGGAGTAAGTTTTGAGCCCTATAAACATGGTTTTGAAAAGTTATTAGGAAAACCAATTGAATATGTTGAAACCTATTTAGCAAGTGAAGGCTTTTTAGCTTGGCAGGATAAGCAAAACGCGGTAGGAATGCGCTTAACGTATAACCAACACATCTTTTTTGAATTCGTTCCTTTTGACGAAAAAAACTTTGATGAAAAGGGAGAAATGGCGGAAGTTCCAGAAACCTTAATGATTCACGAAGTAGAAGAAGGCAGAGATTATGCGGTGTTGATTAGTACACCTGCTGGTGCATGGCGTTATTTAATTGGAGACACGGTTCGTTTTGTAGATAAAGCCAATGCAGAAATTATCATTACCGGAAGGACAAAACATTTTTTAAGTCTTGTGGGTGAACATTTGAGTGTGGACAATATGAATAAAACCATTCAGTTGGTGAGTGAAGAATTGAATTTATCTATTCCTGAATATACGGTTACGGGTGAGCCTCATGGGAACTTTTTTGCACACCATTGGTATGTAGCTTGTGATCAAACGATTGACGAAATATTATTAGCAGAAAAAATAGATGAAAAACTAATTCAACTCAACGACGATTATGCAATTGAGCGAAAAAGTGCACTTAAGTCCATTAAAGTATCTGTGCTCAAAGAAAATTGTTTTATGGGATTCATGGAAAGCAAGGGTAAAATTGGCGGACAACATAAGTTTCCGAGAGTATTGAAAGGCGATATGCTTGCAGACTGGAAGCTATATATTAAAAACCAAGGACAATGTTAGTTGACCCAATTTTAAAAGGTTTGCTATTGGGTTTTATTTTAAGCATTTCCATTGGACCTGTTATTTTCGCAATTATCAAACAAAGCCTTACCAATGGCAAGCGCTCTGGATATGCATTTGTAGCAGGCGTTTCGAGCAGTGATTTTATTTTACTTTTTATTTGTAATTTTTTTACTTCTTTATTTAATCTTGTACTCAACCACAAATCAACAATTGCTCTAGCGGGTGCAGGATTTTTATTGTTGATGGGTTTATATACCTTGTTCTTTAAAAAATTGAAATTAGAAAACATGGGCACTGACGGGGTCAATAAAAGGGTTGGCATTAAAGACCTCATCTCCTCTTATTTTTCTGGCTTTTTAATGAACACACTTAATCCTAGTGTATTTTTATTTTGGTTTGCTTGGACAGCGGCTATTAATACTAGTGCGGACGATACACCCAATCCAATTCAATATAAATTGATTGTTTTTGGAACCTGTCTTGGATTTGTATTGTTGTCTGATTTAATTAAAGTTTTTTTAGCAGGAAAACTAAGACCAAGGATAACAGAAAAAAGCCTTCTTTGGATCAATCGTGTTTCTGGAATGATCATTTTAATCTTTAGTGCGGCACTTTTATATAGTGCGATTTTGATTTATTAGGTGATGTCCAACTACTTTCACAAACATTTATGGCAATATGGTTCTTTTTAGTTGGCTTTATTGTAATTTGGACTTGTGAAAAAAATAACCCTTTTGTTGTTTTGTACCTGCTTATTGGCAATGGCTAATTTGGTGGTAGCACAATCCGGAAACATACTTGTGTTAAAAGACAGGGGCGTTACCATCAAGTCTTTTACAAAAGACAACTACATTCAGTTTGAATTTAGCAATCGTCAGTGGATAACAGGACAAATTCAATGGGTCAAAAACGACTCTATACAGGTTAAACAATATGCACTCCAAACCGCCATGACGGCTTATGGCACTTATGGACAAGACACATTAAGATTAGGAACACTCACATTACACATCAACGAGATTCGGGCATTTGCAAAAGACAAGGGGCGTTACCAAAGTGTTTTTGCCAATGGTGCATTTTTAAAATATGGAGGCGTTCTATATAGTGGATTAAACATCACCAATTCTATTATCAATAAAGAGGCCGTGTTTAGTTCAAAAAATGTACCCTCTATTGCAGGTGGTGTGGTGGCTTATTTTATAGGAAGGTGGATGAGTAAAAAGAATCCACCTTACAGGCCAATTGGCAAAAGATTTAGTGTAGCTATTTTATAAGCTTGGGCTATTTAAAAAACAAAAATTACATTCACCATAATTGATTTACATTTTGATTAAAAAAATTAAACGCATTATTTGGTATTTGTTTATTAGTTCATTACTCTATGTAGTTATTTTGCGTTTTGTATTTCCACCTATAACCATTACCCAGTTGACCAATGCGTTTGGCTTAGGATTAGAGAGAGACTATGTTGCCTGGGAGGATCTTTCATATAATATTAAACTAGCCGCAATAGCTAGCGAGGATCAGGCTTTCCCCGATCATATAGGTGTAGACTGGGAGGCCATGGAAAGAAGTTTCAAAACAAAAAAGAAAAAAAAGAAATCTAGAATTCCACTTGGAGGAGGCGCTAGTACCATTTCACAACAGGTTGCTAAGAATGTATTCTTATGGCAAGGAGGTCGATACGATAAATACATTCGTAAACTACCAGAATTTTATTTTACTTTTTTAATTGAACTCATCTGGGGTAAAGAAAGAATTTTAGAAATGTATTTAAATGTGATAGAAACTGGTCCTGGTTGTTTTGGCGTGGAGGCTGTCGCGCAGCATTATTTTAAAAAATCAGCAAAAAATTTAACGCGTGCCCAAGCTGCGATGATTATTGCAGGCCTTCCTAATCCAAAGAAATTCACAGCGCGTCCAATGACAAAAAGAGTTGCATGGCGTTATCCACAAATACTAAGAGAAATGAACAATTTAGAAGAAGATGAGGATGTTCGAGTTTTAATTAGAAAAAAATAGACGGCTTTATCCACCGGCTCGTGCACAATTTTTTGTTTGAAACAAAATATTGTGCATAAACCTAGTCAGCTTGTGGATTATTTTCAACTTTTATATTTTCGGTGAATTTTGGTCTATCAATTGAATCGCATTTGCTGTGCGTTGTGCACCTGCTCCAGACACAATCCCCCATGGTGTTTTTTGATTGATCAAAAGTTCTTTGTAGAGAGTAAATAATTCGATTCTTGGACCAGCATCTGGATATTCACGCATTTCATCTGCAGTCCACGGTAAGTCTATATCACAGAGTAAATAAAGATCATAACTACGTTGGTTGATTTGTTCTAAAATATAGTGATGACAATTGTTAAATACATATTCACACCACACTTTCATCACATACATATCTGTATCTATAATTAATTTATTTTTAGATGCCCCGCCTTGATTTTCTTTGATTTTTTGATCCAGTAATTCTATTGATTTTTCTTCATTATTAATTTGACCTTTTGCGATGGTTAATAGATCGGCATAGGTATACTTTGTACCCTGTTCAGATAAAAAATGTCTTGCATATTCTGGTGTCCAAATAGTTTGATAATGCGCGGCGATTGCTGCACAAAGTGATGATTTGCCTGTTGACTCTGGACCTAGTACAACTATTTTTTGAAGCTTATCCATATTTTTTTGCTTTTTTATTCCAAGTGATTAATCCTGCAATTGCTAAAATTAATAATACAATAAACTGAAAACTTGTAAACGCATACCCCTTAATAAAATAAAGTGGTATCGATGTAATATTTGTGATAATCCACCAGATCCAGCTTTCTACCTTTTTCTTTGCCATCAACCACATCGCCGTATAAGCAGACGCGCTTGCTAATGCGTCTGCCCATGGAATCGCATCTGGAGCAAAATTGTTTTTTAAAAAATCTAGTACAAAAAATAAGATGGCATAAAATCCTATAAAAACTAGTACCTGCTGTATTCTTTGTGTTGTATTGCTTATGGTTATCTGTAAGACATTGGTGACTTGATCTTCTTTTTTTCTTGACCACCAATACCAGCCATAGATGCTCATGATCGTATAATATAAGTTAACGCTAGCTTCTCCTAATAAATGTCCTTTAAAACTTAAATAGATATACAAAGTCGTATTAATGATGCCGGTGGGGAATACTAAAATATTTTCTTTGCGGCTATACCAAACCGAAACAATACCCATAATCACCGCCACCGCTTCTATCCAGGTTGTTTGAAGTAATCCGTTGTATACTGCTATAAAAAAATCATTCATAATCTAGGATGCTTTCATTTTTTCTAATTGTAATTCCATTCTAAACATTTCATCACGCAGTTTTGCAGCCTCTATAAAATCCATTGTTTTCGCCATTTTCTCCATTTGCTTTTTAGTTTGCAAAATCGCTTTTTCCATTTGTGGAATGGTTTCGTATTGGCTATTGGGTTCTGCTACCATATTGAGCCCATCTGTAGTTCGAATGTTGATATTATCTTGGCTGAACCCCTTAATATCCAATACCGCTGTTTGCTTCATCACCTGTTCTATTGATTTTACAATAGTGGTTGGAGTAATATTGTGTTCTGTGTTGTATTGAATCTGTTTTGCTCGACGACGATTGGTTTCATCCATGGTACGCTGCATGCTCATTGTAATTTTGTCGCCATAAAATATAACGCGGCCCCTTACGTTTCTTGCAGCACGACCCGATGTTTGGGTGAGTGATTTTTCGTTTCTTAAAAAGCCCTCTTTATCAGCATCTAAGACGACCACCAAAGACACTTCTGGTAAATCTAAACCCTCTCTTAATAAATTCACACCCACCAATACGTCAATTACACCAAGTCTTAATTCTCTCAATATTTCCACGCGCTCTAGTGCATCTATATCGCTATGGATATATTTAGATTTGATGTTGATTTTGGATAAATAGCGGTCCATCTCCTCGGCCATCTTTTTGGTTAATGTGGTCACTAAAACACGATCACCCATGTCTACCTGCATCGCTATTTCGTCTAATAAATCATCAATTTGATTTTTAGTTGGGCGCACTTCTATTGGGGGATCTAATAAACCAGTTGGGCGCACTACCTGCTCTACAATTAACCCGTCTGTTTTTTCTAGTTCATATTCTCCTGGTGTTGCGCTTACAAAAATGGCTTGTCCAATCACCCGTTCAAACTCATTAAAATTAAGTGGCCGGTTGTCAATCGCGCTTGGAAGCCTAAAACCAAATTCTACTAAATTCATTTTTCTACTTCTATCCCCACCATACATACCCGTTATTTGCGGTATGGTTACGTGGCTTTCGTCGATCACACATAAAAAGTCTTTTGGGAAATAATCCAATAAGCAAAACGGTCTTGTGCCAGGCTTTCGTCGGTCAAAAAATCTAGAATAGTTTTCTATCCCCGTACAATATCCCAATTCTCTAATCATCTCTATATCGTATTCAACCCTTTCTTTTATCCTTGCCGCCTCTTGATGTTTTCCAACAGATTTGAAATATTCAACCTGTGCGCGCAACTCGTCCTGAATTTCTATAATAATTTCTTGTAGCATTTCTTTTGGTGCCATGTATAAATTTGCAGGAAAAATGGCCGCGTTCTCCATGGGCTCAATTCTTTTTCCTGTATCAATTTCTATACTTTCAATGGCTTCAATTTCATCGCCAAAAAAAGTAATTCGATATCCATAATCTACATAGGGCAGTCGAATGTCTATCGTATCTCCATTCACCCTAAAAGCACCGCGATCAAATTCGGTCACAGACCGGTGGTACAAACTATTCACAAGTGCGTGTAAAAATGCTTGGCGTGATAAAATCTGTCCTTGATGAATACGAATAATTCCATTTTCGTATTCTGTTGGATTACCCATACCATAAATACAGCTCACGCTCGCTACAATAATAATATCCCTTCGCCCGCTTAATAATTGTGCGGTTGCTTGAAGCCTTAGTTTATCAAGCTCCTCATTAATGCTTAAGTCTTTTTCGATATATACACCCGAGGTTGGTAGATATGCTTCTGGTTGATAGTAATCGTAATAAGACACGAAGTAACCAACAGCATTGTCGGGAAAGAATTGTTTAAACTCTCCATATAATTGAGCGACCAGTGTTTTATTATGGGTAAGAACAAGGGTGGGGCGTTGTACGTTTTGAATTAAATTAGCAATGGTAAATGTTTTACCAGAACCCGTCACACCCAATAGAGTTTGTTGCATATCTCCATTCAACACACCCTCCGTCAATTGCTCAATTGCAGTTGGCTGATCACCCGAGGGTGTATAGTTGGAATGAAGCTTAAAAGGCATGCACAAAGGTAAGCGCAAACCTTAAATATGCTTCGTAAAAATCTAGTTTAGAGTTTCCTGTTTAGATAATTTAGATAATCTGGTAGTTCATATGCATATTCCCCTTGCATAAAAGGCGAGGTGACTAAAAAGTCTGCTGTGGTTCTGTCGCATGCCATTGGTAGGTTCCAGGCTACGGCAAGTCTTAATAAAGCCTTCACATCACTATCGTGTGGTTGTGCTTCCATTGGATCAAAAAAGAAAAAAATCATATCTATATCGCCCGTTGCAATCATGGCGCCTATTTGTTGGTCTCCCCCAAGAGGACCGCTTAGTAGTTTAACCACCGGCTGATCCAGGGCTTCTTCAATTAACCTACCCGTTGTTCCTGTTGCAATTAAACTATGCTTAGACAATACTATTTTATTGTGCACCGCCCACTCAATAATGTCCTTTTTTTTGTTATCATGCGCAATAAGTGCAATTTTTTTTCTTTTGTCTAGTTTTCTGATGGATTTCATTGTAAAAATTTAAATCATTGGTCTTGTACTCTTTTTCCCATAATTGGTATTGAGACTAAGATAACAAAAATAATGGTGGTTGGGATTTGAAATAACTTAAGAATAAAAAATAAGAAGATTATAAAAAGGGGATAGGTAAAAAGTAGGATGGAAAACAAAACTGAGTCAAAAAACACGGTGTCTTTTGTTTTTTCTGCCACAAGGTTTTTTATTATCTTATAAAATGGTTGGTGTATTTTATAAAATACATTCTTTGTATTAAATTTTGTTGGGGTTGTAGGGGTTAAGATGTTTTGTTTTAATTGATCGAAAACCGTTTGATTAAACACAACACGGTCTCTACTATTTTGAATAGTTGGAATGGTGGTCATTTCAGAAACAACCAAATTAACTATTTTACCAATCCCCTTAAATTGGTTAAATGCAATACCTGCAATATGAATCTTTAGGTGTGTGTTTAATTTTTGCACACCTTCTAAAATTCTTGCTGTGCCTTTTTTAAGTGGTTGTAGCTCGTTGCTATTAATACAAATCCCTTCTATAAAAATCAAAACCGCAAAACCCTTGCTTAGTAAATCAATGGATTTATTAAATGCATACTCATTTAAATGTAAAAACTCCTTTCCTTCTCTAAGCCTATAGACTGGGATCATATTTAATGACTCTAATAATAATCGGTGTATTGGTTTTTTAAACGCGTCGCCTCTTGCTAAAAAATAAACCCTTCGTTTATAATAGGATCCTATAATTAAAGCGTCTAAAAAAGAATTAGGGTGATTGGCTATAATTAATAATGGTCCTTTTGTTATAAATAATTGTTTGTTTTTAAGGTAAATCTTATGACAGAATAACCACAAACCAGCTTGTATAAATATTTTTAATAATTGCACCACCCTATAAATATAAAAAAACCGCATCACAAATGATGCGGTCATTACCTACTAACCTTAAAAAAACACGTTTATATTAACTAACTTGTTGCAGCTGCTTCTACTTTGGCTGCAATTTTAGCTCTAATTTTAGCTTCTATCTCGTTCGCCATTTCTGGATTATCGTGTAATATTGTTTTAACAGAATCACGTCCTTGGCCTAGTTTATTTCCTTCATAACTAAACCAGCTACCGCTTTTATTGATTATTTCTAAATCAACACCCATGTCAATAATTTCACCAATTTTACTAATTCCTTCACCAAAAATAATTTCAAATTCTGCTGCTCTAAATGGTGGTGCTACTTTATTTTTAACCACTTTTACTTTAACTCTATTTCCAATAGCTTCGTCTCCATCTTTTATTTGTGCCATTCTTCTGATATCTAAACGAACAGAGGCATAAAACTTTAAAGCATTTCCACCTGTGGTTACTTCTGGATTACCAAACATGACACCTATTTTTTCACGTAATTGATTGATAAAAATACAAACCGTGCCTGTTTTATTAATTGTTGCTGTTAATTTTCTCAATGCTTGAGACATTAATCTTGCATGTAATCCCATTTTAGAATCTCCCATTTCACCCTCTAATTCGCTTTTTGGAACCAGGGCTGCAACTGAATCAATTACAACAACATCAATAGCTCCAGATAAAATTAAACGATCTGCAATTTCTAATGCTTGTTCACCATAATCTGGTTGTGACACTAAAAGATTATCTACATCTACACCTAATCGTTTTGCATAGGCACTATCAAATGCATGTTCTGCATCGATTATCGCACACATTCCACCTTTTTTTTGAGCTTCTGCAATAACATGGATAGCCACCGTTGTTTTACCAGAAGACTCTGGTCCGTAGATTTCTATAATTCTACCTTTTGGTAATCCACCTATTCCTAACGCTGTATCTAGTCCGATTGAACCTGTAGAAATAACTTCATGAGGCTCTTGACTGCGCTCGTTCATCATCATTACACTTCCTTTACCATAATCCTTATCGATTTTATCAATCGTTAACTTTAGGGCTTTTAATTTTTCTGCGTTACTCATAGCTTGTCTTTTTATGTTTTAATTTAAATTGAGTGTGAAGATAGGGATAAATTGTTAATAAACTAAAATATTTAGTATTTTTTACTAATATGGTTAGTTATTTTTTATAAACTATCTTAAATTTAATATAAAACATTGATTTTTAATTAATTATAATATTTTTTACTTTAGTAATAAAGTTAGTATTTTTTAGTTTTTGTTTTTAAAATATTTATCTATCCGATTTAATAGGTATTTCATAGGATCGAATAAAAGTAGTTTATTTTTAAATAAACACTATAAAAGCAAATGTGCATTACTACTGTAGTATTCTTTATTAATACATTTATATAAATCAACTAATACTATTACGGCTGTTAATATCTTAATAACTTAGTTATACACCTCTTTTAATTCATTATTCTTATCTAATTTGATATAAAAATCTATCTTAACACCCTACTAGTAAAAACAATAGCTATTCTTATTATTTTAATTTAATATATATAAATTTTAAGGTTATTTAACTTAACACAGGTTATCCACTGTTAATTAACGTGTATAAAACGACCTTTAATTTACCTAAAATCTACTTATTTATATCTCCTAATTTGCTTATTCCTTTTTTATACCCATTATTTGAGTAAAAAATACCCCTTATCCACTTTTTATTTATTTATCCACTACACTATTGTGTATTTTAATACAGATACAAATCGTTTTCGTTCATATATTATACTAAATTTGCTGCCTATATAATTATAAGATACATATGTCTATTATTCAAAACATTCGTGATAAAGGTGCTTGGATCATCTTTACAATTATTGTAATCGCATTGGTTGCATTTGTGTTACAAGACGGTATTGGCAAACAAGGTAATACGATGGTTTCAGAACTCGGAACCGTAAATGGTGTTGGTATTAATAAAATTAATTTCGAAGAGAAATTAGATATTCAAGTACAAAATTATGCTTCACAGGGTGTTAAGCGTGAACAACTAATTGGTTTTTTATGGAACCAAGAAGTAGACCGTATTTTGTTTATCACAGAGGAAAAAAAACTAGGTATTACAGTTGGCACTAAAGAACTATCTGATGTTTTATTTGGAACAGAATCCCCTTTTAGACAAGAATTTACAGATCCAAATACCGGAGAGTTTAAAGTGAATGACGCAAAACAAGCGGTTGCACAAGTTAAAAAAAGCAAAAACCAAGAGCAAATCAAACAAATAGAGAAGATGTATATCGAACCATCTATTGAGAATAGATTGAGAAATAAATACCAAGCGTTGGTGGTTAAGGGAGTACAGGTACCAACCTGGATGATTCAAAAACAATATAACGAGAGTAATAGTATTGCAAATATTAATATTGTTGGCATACCTTATGCAAGTATTTCTGATAGCTCAATAAGAGTTACAGATGACGAAGTTGCTACTTATATTAAAGAAAACGCTGCAGCATACCAAGTGGAAGAAGCCACCAAATCAATTAATCTTGTTGGATTTTCAGCAGCCCCCACAAGCACTGATTCAAATACTGTTTTTAGTACCATCTCTGCATTAAAAGCAGATTTTCAAGCAGCACAAGATCCTGCTGTATTTTTAAACAAAGCGGGCTCGGATTTACCTTATTACAACAGCTACATCAGTACTAAGTCTTTACAGATTCCGAATAAAGAAGCAATTATAGCAGCAGGTGTAGGAAACGCTTATGGTCCTTATGTGGATGGAAAAAATTATACCATCGCAAAAGTAATTGGTGTTAAACAATGGCCAGATAGCGCAAGCGTAAGACATATATTAATAGCAACTGCTGGTCAAAACGGACAAATTATTCGCGAAGATAGTGCCGCTAAGAAATTAATTGATAGTATAAAATCTGCCATAGCTGGTGGTGTTTCGTTTGATGAAATGGTTTTAAAATATTCAGACGACGCAGGCAGTAAAGAAAAAGGTGGAAAATATGAAATGTTTCCACAAGCACAAATGGTAGGTCCTTTTAATGATTTTTCTTTTGACAATTCTGTGGGTACAAAGGGTGTTGTAAAAACCGATTTCGGATACCACTATATTGAAGTATTAACACAAACTGCAAAAAGCCCTGCATACAAAATTGCTTATTTATCAAAAGCAATTCTTCCAAGTAGCGAAACAATTGGTGCAGCGTCTGCTGCTGCTGCCGCTTTTGCAAGTGCCAGTAAAAATGTAAAATCCTTCAACCAAGAAGCGGTTAAATTAAACAAACAAACTTTTCCAGCATCTGGAATAAAGTCAATGGATTATGAAATTGCTGGCATTGGCGAATCTAGAACACTTGTCCGCTGGGCTTTTGAAAAAGACATGAATGCCGTTTCTGAACCAACCGAAGTGGGTGATAGTTATTTTGTAGCCATTATAACAGGAGAAGAAAAGGTTGGCCTAGCATCTGTTGCTTCGGTTAAACCACAAATCGAAGGACTTTTAAGAGACAAAAAGAAAGCCATACAAATTAAACAAAATTTTAAGGGCAATACAATAGAAGAGATTGCGTCAAGTGCAAAAACAATTATACAACCTGCAGATAGCATTAATTTTAATTATTCAATGATCCCTGGCATTGGCAATGAACCAAAACTAGTCGGAGCTGCTTTTAATAAAGCATTCTTAAACAAACCAAGTATGCCAATAGCAGGAAACGCAGGCGTATTTGTAATAAGTGTAAAATTACAAGGAGCTAAAGCTGTTACACAGGACCTTGCGAGTTTCGAGGCGGATTTAATTAACAGAACAAGATCGGTGATTTATAGAACCAATATTGGATTGAAAAAAGTGGCAAAGATTAAAGATAACCGAATGGAGGTTTATTAATAGTCCAAAAAATAACATGATCAAACCCTCGAACTATTCGGGGGTTTTTTATTCGCTTTTCGAAACAAGAATCTGCTCTGGTTTCTGAAAAACAATCTAATTTTACAATATGTCAGAACCCTTTATTAATAAAGTAGCGGAGAGTGGTTTAATTAGTTTAGATCTTGCCCAATATATCCCAAACAATGAAATAGTTGTTTTTGATATTAAACCATATTTATTTAAGGAGTTAATGCTTAAAGAGAAAGATTTTCGTGCAAGCTTGGCTACGATAGATTGGTCCGAATTTGAAAATAAAATTGTTGGTATTTTTTGTAGCACGGATGCTATTATTCCCATGTGGGCGAACATGTTAATTGTTGCTAACCTTTCGCCATATGTTAAGTCGGTTTTTTTTGGTGATGAAAATAAAACAAGAGAATTGGTTTTATTAGAAGAGATACAAAAGATAGATCCTTCCGTTTTCACCGACCAGCGTGTTGTTGTTAAAGGCTGTGGTGATACACCTATTGGAGAATCTGCATTTATTGCAATTACACAAAAACTACGCCCTGTAGTTAAAAGTATTATGTACGGAGAGCCTTGTTCTACTGTACCAGTTTATAAAAAGAAATAATTTGAGAAGAGTTTTTCTTTAGTGTTATCTTTTAGGGCTTCTTTAATAAATTATCTTTACCATCGGTCGTTTTAACGACCTCTTCTTTAAAATAATTACACCTTTCAATTTCTAGTCTTACATCCTCTGGAACTAAATAACGTATTGTGATACCCTCTTTACAATTATTACGAATTAGCGTAGCCGATAATTCCAACATAGGCGCTTCAAGGTATTGCATTTTCGCACCATAGTCTTCTGTGATATCAAACCCCGGTCTTCTATAAACGATGAATTGATAATTTTTTACAAGGGTTTCAAAATTTTTCCACTTAGGTAAATTTTGAAAACTATCACCCCCCATGATGATATAAAATTGGTGCTGCGGAAATTTTTCTTCTAAATACACCAGGGTATCAATGGTATAGGAGGGCTTTGGAAGCTTAAACTCAATGTCGCTTACCTTAATTTGATCATCATTTTCAATGGCCAATTGAGCCAAATGCAAACGATCATACTCATTTAATAAACTGGATTGGCTTTTGTGAGGATTTTGAGGAGAGACGACTAACCAAATTTGTTGCAAATCGGTGTGATTGGCGATATAACTAGCCACCATTAAATGGCCATGGTGAATGGGATTAAATGAACCAAAAAATAGACCAATTTTCATCTCAAAGTATTGATATTCAGTTAGTTAGATGTTATTTAGGTAATAATAATACCCTCCGCCTCATCATTTCTTAAACTTAATTGATAGCCCGCAACAGAAATTGATATCGGATCTCCAAGTGGTGCAATTTGCTCTACTCGAATGGTTTCACCAGGAATACAGCCCATCTCCATCAACTTTAAAAATATTTCATCATTTTCAAAGGAGTGAATCACGCCCGTTTCGCCAATTTTTAAATCCGACAATTTCTTCATAATAGAACACAAAGATACCATAGTTTATATTTAAGCGCTTACGAAATATGGAGCATTAAATTTCGTTATAAATACAATCACTCTCAATGTTTTATGGACAGGACTGTCTTTTTTAATAATGCGGATAAGGGCACTAGCCTTAGATCTAGGACCGAGTTAAAGGCCTTTATCAATAAGCAATGTCTTAAAGAAGGCCTTAAGATAGAGGCCTTACAATACGTATTCTGCTCTGATGCCTATCTATTAGACATCAACAAACGTTTTTTACAACATGATTTCTATACAGATATTATCAGCTTTGACTTATCGGACAAGAAGGGACAGCTAGTTGGAGATATCTATATAAGTATTGATCGCGTGAAGGAAAACGCAAAAACCGAAGGGAATTTGTATATGCAGGAGTTACTAAGGGTGATTTTTCATGGCGCACTGCATTTTTGTGGATACAAGGACAAAAAACCAGCAGATATAAAGATGATGCGCTCCATGGAGGACAAATGGCTGAAGGCATATTTGAAAATAATTGCCTAGGCTGCTCTATTGACTGAGTGTTCCACGTGGAACATTCGTTCATTAATATGAATATCAAAGAAGTACCTATGAAATTTAAAGATTGAGAAAATATACCTATCCCTTGGCTCTCGCTCGCTTTGCTCGAACGATCGCTACGGAATAGTATATTATTCTCAATTATTTAATGTGTTAATACTGGTTAGGGATTGTTGTGACTCGCTATTGCCCCAAGTTGAATAATTAGAAAACAATACAAATATTCGACGAACTTTCGAGCAACGTGAGCAGAGAGGCAAATATTTCGGTATTTTTTCTAATATATGCTTGTAGAAGTACAATTTTAGACTGCGCTTATTAATAGAGGAAAAAATACAAAGTGTTCCATGAGAAAACACGAAGTGTTTGATATTCCATATAAATTAATGACGTTCCACGTGGAACGTCATTAATTTAGTAAAACCATCTTATCTTTGCATCCTTATGTTTCCAAAATACAATGTCATAGTAGTAGGAGCGGGCCATGCTGGCTCTGAAGCCGCGGCGGCAGCAGCCAATATGGGCTCTAAGGTCCTGTTGATTACTATGAACATGCAGACCATTGCTCAAATGAGTTGTAATCCTGCGATGGGTGGAATTGCCAAGGGTCAAATTGTGAGGGAGATAGACGCGATGGGTGGTTACAGTGGAATTGTGTCAGATTTAAGTACAATTCAGTTTAGGATGTTGAATAAAAGCAAGGGACCTGCCATGTGGAGTCCTAGGGCACAAAACGATCGACACCTATTTGCTAGTAAGTGGAGAGAGATGTTAGAGCTGACGCCGAATGTTGATTTTTACCAAGACTCTGTAAATGAATTAGTTATAAAGAAAGGAAAGGCTTGTGGAGTAAAAACAAGCATGGGTCACGAGATTTTAGCTGACGCAGTGGTGATCACTAGTGGCACTTTTCTAAATGGCATCATGCACATAGGAGAAAAGCAAATGGGAGGAGGTCGAGTAGCAGAAAGAGCAGCGACAGGTATTACCGAACAGCTTGTTTCATTTGGCTTAGAATCTGATAGACTCAAGACAGGAACACCCCCAAGAGTAGACGGCAGGAGCTTGGATTATTCCAAAATGGAAGAACAAAAAGGAGACGAAGAAGTGGTAGGCTTTAGTTATATGGACATCCCAAGGGTAAAAGCAGCCGATCAGCGCTCTTGTTGGATCACGTATACAGATACGATCGTTCACGATATATTAAAAACTGGATTTGACAGAAGCCCAATGTACCAAGGCCGTATAGAAGGCGTGGGTCCAAGATACTGCCCAAGTATTGAAGATAAAATCAATCGATTTGCAGATAGAGAAAGACATCAATTATTTGTAGAGCCAGAAGGCTGGAACACAGTAGAAGTGTATGTTAACGGGTTTAGCACTAGTTTACCAGAAGAAGTGCAATATGAAGCCCTTCGTAAGGTGCCTGGCTTTGAAAAAGCGAGAATATTTCGCCCAGGCTATGCGATTGAGTATGATTTTTTCCAACCCACTCAATTAAAGTATACACTAGAAACAAAAGCCATTGAAAACTTATATTTTGCCGGACAAATTAACGGAACGACTGGCTATGAAGAAGCTGCTTGTCAAGGGATGATGGCGGGGATGAATGCACATTTAAAAATCAATGAAAAAGCACCATTTATTTTACAAAGAAGTGATGCGTATATTGGCGTTTTAATAGATGACTTAATTAGCAAGGGAACCAACGAGCCTTATAGAATGTTTACATCTAGGGCGGAGTTTAGAACATTATTACGTCAGGACAATGCCGATTTAAGATTAACAGAATTATCCTACAACTTAGGTTTAGCAAGCATCGATCGCATGCGTAAAGTACAAGACAAAAACAACTACGTAGCAGAGATTAAAAACACTTTGAATACGCACTCCATTGAACCACATGAAATCAATGGATTCCTTTCTACCATTGACTCTGCGGAGATGACCGAAAAACAAAAAGCATCAAAATTAGTTTTAAGACCTAATATTGGTTTACAACAATTAATGGACCATTCGGTTTCGTTGAATGAAAAACTTCAAGGGAACGAACCTGATTATTTAGAGCAAGCAGAGATCCAGGTGAAGTATGAAAGATATATTGAGAAAGAAAAAGAAATCGTAGAACGCATGTCTGCGTTGGAGCATAAGGTTATACCAGACAGTTTTGATTTTGATAAAATACCTGCACTATCTATAGAAGCGATGCAGAAGTTTAAAAAAATCAGACCCATTACAATTGGACAAGCAAGTAGAATTAGTGGTGTGAATCCAAGTGACATTCAAATTCTGATGGTATACATGGGTCGATAATGCATCGAATCACCCCCTTCACCATTTATCAAAAAAAAGCAAGTTCTCCTTCGTTGAATCGTTGTTTTTAGTAGCTTTAGAAATAGGAGCTTCCATCATTCACCCCATTTTTTTGGGTGTAAATATTGGGCTTTATTTTTTTATTTAAAACTAAAATCAACCGCGTATGAGGAAGATTATTTTATCATTTCTTTTGCTTGTAATTGGAGCAACTGCTTTTTCGCAGGAGTCTTTTCCAATTAACGGAGTAAGAGACTTGAGAACAGGTGTGTATGCATTTACCAATGCAACCATCATTCAAAACGAAAAAACTAAAATTGAAAAAGCAACACTTGTTATTAAGCAAGGTAAAATTGTTGCTGTTGGTGTAACAGTAGACATTCCTAAAGAAGCGATTGTTGTTGACTGTAACGGCAAGTTCATCTACCCAAGTTTTGTGGATCCGTTAACGGATTATGGTGCGAATACACCAAAGCGCTCTGCTGCAGGATTTAACTTTGGCGCACCAGGACAGTTTCTTTCTAATAAGACCGGCGCGTATAATTGGAATCAAGCCATTAAGCCAGAAGTGAATGCGGTAGAGTCTTTCAGCATTGACGAAACAACTGCAGCGGGCTTTAGAAACAATGGGTATGGAACTGTTTTCACACATGTGAAAGACGGTATCGCAAGAGGAACTGGCGCCGTGGTTACACTAGCGGGTACAAACGAAAATCAAAGTATTTTAAAATCAAAAGCAGCACAAGTGTTTTCTTTCGATAAAGGAATATCTACACAATCTTATCCAAGTAGTTTAATGGGAAGTATTGCATTATTGCGTCAAACTTATTTAGATGCAAAATGGTATACAACTAAACCAGCTTCAGAGGGTGTGAATTTATCACTTGAAGCTTTTAATGCGAATGCGAGTTTACCTCAAATTTTTGTAGCAGACGATAAGTGGTCTACACTAAGAGCAGATCGTATTGCAAAAGAATTTGGAACACAATACATTATTAGAGGTGCCGATAATGGTTACCAAAGAATCGATGAGTTGGTTAAAATAAAAGCGTCTTATATATTAGGTCTTGATTTTCCTGCTGCATTGGATGTAGAGGATGCGAACGACACAAGGTTTGTTGCTTTATCAGAAATGAAACATTGGGAACTAGCACCAACCAATCCTGCTGCATTTGAAAAAGCGGGCATTAGTTTTAGTATCAGCACATCTGATATGAGAGACGGAAAGCAGTTTTTAGCAAACCTTAGAAAAGCGGTTCAATATGGCCTTTCTGAGTCAAAAGCATTAGAAGCATTGACTAAAACACCTGCACAACAAATTGGTGTATACGATCAGGTGGGTTCATTAGAGGTTGGTAAATTGGCTAATTTCTTAATTACCACAGAATCCATTTTTAATAGCAATGCAAAAATTATTGAAAACTGGATCCAAGGAAACAAGTACGATGTAAATGGTTCAGAGTGGAAAAACTTTGCTGGCAAATACAAATTAACGATTAATAATGCTGGAACAAAAACAGACTACACGGTTGAAATTAAAAAAGACCTATCTGCGAATATTATTGGAACAGATACCTTGACTGCAAAAATTGCAGTGAGCGAAACCTTGGTGAAGATTAGCTTTCCAGAAAAAAAGGGTCGAGGTGTTGAAAGCATTCGTTTAAGCGGTGTCATGGCAAGCGGTGGTTGGAGTGGATTTGGAACAGATGCAAAGGGTGGCAAATTGACTTGGTCTGCCAGTCTTGTTACGCCAGCAACGGCTGCTGTAGAAGAAAAGAAAGCAGTAGAGCCAGTGAAATTAATTTCTAAAGTAACGTATCCTTTTGTTGGATTAGGAAATGAAGTTGTACCACAACAAGAGACTATCTTAATCAAAAATGCAACCGTCTTGACCAATGAAAAAGACGGTATTTTACAAAATACAGATGTCTTATTAAAAGCAGGTAAAATTGCAAAAATTGGAAAAGGCTTGACAGAAGCAGGTGCAAGAGTAATGGATGGCACGGGTAAATATTTAAGCGCTGGTATCATCGACGAGCACTCGCATATTGCTGCATTGTCAATTAACGAAGGTGCACAATCTACTACAGCAGAAGTAAGAGTGGGAGACAATATGAATCCCGAGGACATTAATATTTATCGCCAATTAAGTGGTGGTGTAACTTCTTCTCATATCCTTCATGGTAGTGCAAATACAATTGGTGGACAAACACAGTTGATTAAATTAAGATGGGGCACCACAGACGAAGGATTGAAATTTGCGGGTGCAGATCCATTCATCAAGTTCGCTTTAGGTGAAAACGTAAAGCGTACTACATCTACTAGTAATAATCGTTTTCCTGATACGAGAATGGGTGTTGAAGAAGTCTTAACAGACGCATTTGATAAAGCGGTGGACTATCAAAAAGCAATGAAAGCAAATCCATTGACTACAAGAAGAGATTTAGAATTAGAAGCGTTGACCGAGATCATGAATAAAAAACGTTTTATCACTTGTCACTCTTATGTTCAAACTGAAATTACTTATGCAATGCGTGCGGTTGAAAAATTCAAAGCACAGGGCTATGATTTTAACATCAACACTTTCACGCATATATTAGATGGCTATAAGGTTGCAGATAAAATGAAAGCACATGGAGCTAGTGCTGCAACTTTCTCTGACTGGTTTGCATACAAAACTGAAGTCATTGACGCGATTGCTTACAATGCTGCAATTATGCATAATGTAGGTGTGAACACGGTGATTAATTCTGATGATGCTGAAATGGCACGCAGATTGAATCAAGAAGCTGGAAAGGCAGTTAAATATGGTGGCGTATCTGAAGAGGATGCGTTTAAGATGGTTACCTTAAATCCTGCAAAAGCGCTTCATGTTGACAATAAAGTAGGAAGCATCAAAGTGGGTAAAGACGCAGACGTGGTTTTATGGAGCGAGCACCCATTAAGCATCTACGCAAAATCTTTATATACGATTGTAGATGGTACTGTTTATTTTGATCGTGAAAAAGAAGTGGAGCGTAGCAAACAAGTGACAGCAGAAAGAACCAAGCTGATCCAAAAAATGCTAGGCGATAAAAGAGCCGGCATGCCAACTAGACCAGCTACACCAACTACGCAAATATTATTAGAGTGTGGAGACCATGATCACAACGAAGGTCTTAACACTATTTACGAATCTCAAAAAAACTAAACCATGCAAAAGAAATATTTAAGCATTTTTGTTCTTGCGTTGTTAGGTTTAACTGCAAGTGCACAAGACAATGTGTATCCAGCTGCACCGCAAAAAGGTGTTACAGTGATTACACATATTACAGTTCATATAGGAAATGGAACCACTTTGACAGACGCGACCGTTGCGTTTGAAAATGGAAAAATTATAGGCGTAGGCAATGTAGCTATTCCGGCTGGTGCCACTGTCATTGACGGAACAGGCAAACAAGTTTATCCAGGTTTGATTCTACCAAGTTCTGATTTAGGACTAAGAGAAATTAGCTTTGGCGTTCGTGGTAGCAATGATTTTGCAGAAATTGGAGAAAACAATGCAAACATCAGATCTATCGTGGCATACAATACAGATTCAAAAATTATTGGCGTATTGCGTGAGAACGGTATTTTATTAGCAGGCGTTGCACCAGAAGGTGAGCTGATTGAGGGCCAAGCAAGTGTGGTACAATTGGATGCTTGGAACTATGAAGACGCTGCTTATAAAATGGATAACGGTTTGTATATCAATATGCCAAGTTTGATGCCACGTCGTGGCGGTCGCATGGCTTTTATGCTTCCAGGTGGTCCTGGAGGCGATCCAGTGAAAGCGGCGATGGAAAAGATAGAAACAATCAAAACATTTTTTACAGATGCCAAAGCCTACTATCAAGAAAAAACGCATGCTGCAAATAATTTAAAACTAGAAGCGGTACGTGGCTTGTTTGACGGCAAACAAAAATTATTTGTTCGCGCAAATGAAGTAAAGCAAATGTTATTGGCGATGGACCTTGCAACATCTTTTGGATTTAAATTGGTGATTGTTGGTGGAACAGAAGCCTATCAGATTGCAGACCTATTGGCTGAAAACAATGTACAAGTGATCTTAGATCGTCAGCATTCCTTGCCTTCTATGGAAGATGATGACGTGGATCAACCTTACAAAACACCAGCAGCTTTGCAAAAAGCAGGTGTATTGTTTTGCTTAAACGATACGCACAATCAAAGTCGTTTCCGTAATCTTGCTTTTAACGCTGGAACAGCTGCTACTTATGGTTTAACCAAAGAACAAGCACTTTCTGCGGTAACCTTAAATCCTGCTAAAATTTTGGGCATCGATGACAAGGCTGGCACTATTGAAGCGGGAAAAGACGCGAACCTTTTAATTGTGAATGGCGATTTATTAGACATGAAGTCTAGTGTGATTACCCATGCTTTTATTCAAGGTCGTCATGTGTCATTAGACAATAAAGGCAAACAATTATACGAGCGCTATAAGCACAAGTATCAATTGAAATAAGCTCAAATCCAATTGTTTATAATGCTTATTAAATAGCATTGTAAACCTGGAAAAATAAGTTTCCTCCCAGCTCGGTAAATCTGAACTGGGAGGATTTTTTTTGGCTAACTTAGCGTCATGTCTAAAAAACTCTATTTACTAGATGCACTGGCCTTGATTTATAGGGCCTATTATGCACTCATCCGCACCCCTAGAATCACAAGCACCGGCATCAATACCAATGCACAATTTGGTTTTACCAATACCTTATTAGAAATTATAAAAAAGGAAAATCCTTCCCATATTGCTGTATGCTTTGATACGCATGCACCTACAGAAAGACATACCGACTTTACAGACTATAAAGCAAACAGAGAAGCCGCACCCGAAGATTTATTAAGTTCATTGCCTCATATTAAAGCCATTATTGAAGGGTTTAATATTCCTGTAGTAGAATGTGATGGGTATGAAGCAGACGATGTGATTGGCACTTTGGCTTGGCAGGCAGCAGACTTGGGCTATGAAGTGTATATGGTGACCCCCGATAAAGACTACGGTCAATTATTGGTGAAAGACAATGTGTATATGTGGAAGCCACCTGCATTTGGGAATGAAAGAGAAATACTAGATGCAGCAAAAATTAAAGCAAAATGGGATATCGCTCGTGTAGATCAAGTGATAGATATGTTGGGCTTAATGGGTGATGCAGCAGATAATATTCCAGGTATTCCTGGTGTGGGTGAAAAGACCGCTGCTAAATTATTAAAAGAGTATGACACACTTGAGGGTGTGTTGGCGAATGCAGATAAGATCAAAGGTGCGATGGGTGAAAAAGTGAGAGCAGGAAAAGCGTCTGCTATCATGAGTAAAAAATTGGCCACCATCATTACCAACGTACCGGTTCAGTTTCACGAAGAAGATTATAAATTATCAGAAAAAAACATTCCCGCCTTAACAGAAATTTTTAATTTACTTGAATTCAAGACCCTTGGCAAACGCATATTGGGTGGTGATTTTGAAGTCGTGGTGGCGCAAGACCCAGAAGTGCAAACAGATTTATTTGGCAACGAAGTTAAATCTAAAAAGACCATTGTAAAAACAAAAACAATTGTCCTTGATTCCGAAACAGGAACCCAGTCTGTATTAGAGCCCAATGACGAACCAGGTAATCTTGGTTACGATGACGATGAAGAGGCGTCCGATTTACCAAAATTAATTGCCAATAAAAATATTGAGAATACGCCTCATGCATATGAAACAATTATTGGCGATCAAGCAATTCAGGCGTTTATAAAAAACATTATTGCTAAAAAGGAAATTTGTATTGATACTGAAACAACAGGTATTGATGCGAACAATGTACAGTTAGTAGGATTAAGTTTTTCAAATACTACCCATACTGGTTATTATTTACCTGTTGCGAACGATGGCGATGGCGCTGATGGGGCAAAACATATTTTAGAAAAATTAAAGCCCTTGTTTGAAGACGAATCCATTACATGGATTGGACAAAATTTAAAATATGATTTTCTAGTCTTAAAATGGTATGGCGTACTATTAAAAGGCAAGACATTTGATACCATGTTAGCGCACTATGTGATTGAGCCAGAAGGCAGACGTAGTATGGATATCCTGAGCGAGCAGTTTTTAGGATATGCCCCAGTGGGCATTGAAACCCTAATAGGTAAAAAAGGAAAAAATCAAGGCACGATGCGTGATGTTCCTTTGGACCAAATCACAGAGTACGCTGCAGAAGATGCGGATATCACTTTTCAATTAAAAGAATGCTTTGAACCTTTATTGACAAAGCGCGAAGTAAAACGTGTTTTTGAAGAAGTCGAAAATCCTTTGATGCAAGTATTGGTGGATATGGAATTTGAGGGCATTAAAGTAGATGAGCAATTTTTAAATGAATATAGCAAGGTGCTAGAGGCTGATATTAAAATAAGCGAAGAACGCGTATTTGAACAAGCGGGTGTGCGTTTTAATCTTGCCTCTCCAAAACAATTGGGGGAAGTATTGTTTGATATTTTAAAAATTGATCCTAAAGCAAAGAAAACAAAAACGGGTCAATATGCTACAGGAGAAGATGTGCTAGCTAAGTTAGCAGCAAAACATAAAATTGTAGATGATATTTTAAATTTTAGAGAACTAAGTAAATTAAAATCTACTTATGTGGATGCCTTACCTGCCATCGTTAATCCAAAAACCGGAAGAATCCATACCAGCTATGCACAAGCGGTTGCAGTGACAGGTAGGCTAAGCAGCACCAATCCAAATTTGCAAAATATTCCCATTCGTTCAGAGCGAGGAAGAGAAGTTCGAAAAGCATTTATTCCAAGAGACCCTGCTCGTATCTTAGTGAGTGCGGATTATTCCCAAATTGAATTAAGGGTGGTTGCTGCTATTAGCGGTGATCCAAATATGTGCGACGCGTTTAAACAAGGGAAAGACATCCACACAGCAACAGCTGCAAAAGTATATGGCATAGCAGAATCCGAAGTGACTAAAGAACAACGTTATAAAGCCAAGAGTGTCAACTTTGGCATCATCTATGGACAAGGCGCTTTTGGTTTAGCAGAAAATCTGGGCATCTCTAGAACAGAAGCAAAAGAGATCATTGATAATTATAAAAAAGAATTTCCTAATATTCAATTGTACATGGATCAGCAAATCAATAAGGCAAAAGAACAAGGCTTTGTTGAAACCTTAATGGGACGTAAGCGCTGGTTAAGAGATATTAATTCTTCCAATTTTACAGTGCGTGGATTTGCAGAACGCAACGCCATCAACTCCCCTATTCAAGGTTCTGCGGCAGATATGATTAAGCTAGCCATGATCAAAATCCATCATGAAATGAAAAAGCAAGTTTGGGAATCCAAGATGATTTTACAAGTACACGATGAATTGGTATTTGACGCAGTGGAGTCCGAACTACCTGCACTAAAAGAATTGATTTTATCCTGCATGACCACCGCAATGGAATTACCAAATGGAGTCCCCGTAGAAGCAGAGATTGGACAAGGAAAAAATTGGCTTGAAGCGCATTAAATAATTGTGCCCTTAAGAAATTACCCAATAAAAAAATCGACAGCCTCGTTTATGGGGGCTGTCGAAAAAATCATAAGAGTAAAAATAAAAAGGGCCTTATACTTTCTTAAGGCCCTTTTTATTAACGATTCATGCTGGCCAAAAACTCTTCGTTGTCTAGGGTGCCGCGCATGCGTTTTAATAATTCGTTCATTGCTTCGTCAGTGTTCATATCGTTCAAGAATAAACGAAGAATATTCATTCTCTGTAATACATCTTTATCTAATAACAAATCATCACGACGTGTGCTTGATCCTGTTAAATCAATCGCAGGGAAGATACGCTTGTTCGCTAAACGACGATCCAATACCAATTCCATATTACCTGTTCCTTTGAATTCTTCAAAAATTACTTCGTCCATTTTAGATCCAGTATCCACAAGTGCAGTTGCAATGATCGTTAATGATCCGCCATTTTCAATTTTACGCGCTGCTCCAAAAAATTGTTTTGGTTTTTGCATTGCGTTGGCTTCCACACCACCCGACAATACCTTACCAGAGCTTGGTGCTACTGTATTGTGTGCACGTGCTAAACGTGTAATTGAATCCAATAATATCACAACATCATGTCCACACTCCACTAAACGCTTTGCTTTTTGTAAAGCCATAGTAGATACTTTAACGTGTTTTTCTGCAGGCTCATCAAAAGTAGATGCAATCACTTCTGCTTTTACAGAACGCTCAACATCGGTTACTTCCTCTGGGCGCTCATCCACCAAGACCACCATTAAATAACATTCTGGATGATTAGCAGCAATCGCATTGGCAATCTCTTTTAACAACATGGTCTTACCCACTTTTGGTTGCGCAACTAATAATCCACGTTGACCTTTACCAATAGGTGTAAATAAATCCATGATACGCGTACTATAATTATTAGCTGTGGTATATAAATTTAATTTCTGGAATGGGAATAAAGGCGTTAAATAATCAAAAGGAATACGGTCGCGAATTTCGTCTGGTTTTTTACCATTGACAAAATCTACTTTCGTTAATGCAAAATATTTTTCCCCTTCTTTTGGAGGACGCACGGTTCCTTGAACCGTGTCTCCTGTTTTTAAACCAAATAATTTTATTTGTGAAGGAGAAACATATACGTCATCTGGAGAAGACAAATAATTATAATCAGAGCTTCTTAAAAAACCATAACCATCGGGCATCATTTCTAATACACCTTCTGATGCAATGGCGCCATCAAATTCTACATTGAATACAGGTTCTTTTTTAGGTTGATGTCTGTTTTGGTGCGGGTGTTGTCCTTGTCCCGGTCCTCTTTGTCCACGGGGATCGCCACCTTGTGCAAATTGATTGGATTGACCAGCTTCTGTGTCTTGGCCTGTTTGATCGCCCTGAGATGCAGATGCTGCTTCGGGATTTTCTGCTGGTGCAGGCGCTTGGCTTGCAGCAGATTTGTCTCCAAATAAAGCAGCAGCTATTTTAGAAGCCTTATCGTCCTCGGTATGGTCTTTCTCCACTTTTGCTGGAGCGGCTGTCTTTTTTGCAATTGGCTTTCGTACTGGTTTAGATGCAGATGCATCTGCTTTAGCTGTTGGAGCAGGCGCAGCAACAGGCTTGCGTCGGCTCTTTGGTTTGTCGTCTTTTTCTTGCACTGTAAATGAAGGGTTTATTTAAATCGAATCGAAATCGTGGGATGGTTGAAAAAATCTAGTTGAATTTGGTCAAGATTTGACCGGTAATGAAAGAAGCGCGAAAAAAGCATCTGAGCGTTTCGCTCGTTTCTACCACAAAGTAAAGCAGTTTTTGCATAAAAAAACAATTTTTTATGGGTTATCTTTGAACCTCGAAATAACTAATATGTTCAACCAAAGAGTCAAAATCAAGCAATTGTTAAGCGGAACCGATGCTAATTCAGCTGTCGGAGCCGAAGTAGTAGTCATGGGATGGGTGCGCACCTTCCGAAATAACCAGTTCATCGCGCTAAACGACGGTAGTACCAATAACAATCTGCAGGTGGTGGCTAGTTTGGGGGAATTTGAGGAAGCTTTAATAAAACGCATCACGACAGGCGCTTCTTTAAAAGTAAAAGGCGTGGTAGTAGAGAGCCAGGGAAAGGGTCAAACAGTGGAAGTAAAAGCAACTAAGATTGAAATTTTAGGAGACAGTGACGCAGAAAAATATCCTTTACAACCCAAAAAGCACTCATTAGAATTTTTAAGAGAAAAAGCACATTTACGTTTTAGAACCAATACGTTCGGATCCGTATTTCGAATTCGTCATGCCTTGGCATTTGCGGTACATCAGTTTTTTAATGATCGCGGCTTTTTATATTTAAACACCCCCATCATTACATCAAGTGATGCCGAGGGTGCAGGTGAAATGTTTCGTGTGACCACACTTCCAATGGAAGGTGCTCCAAAAAACGAAGCAGGTGAAATTGATTTTACTGAAGACTTTTTTGGCAAGAGTACAAATTTAACGGTGAGTGGTCAATTAGAAGGAGAACTAGGCGCCATGGCATTTTCAGACATTTATACTTTCGGTCCAACCTTCCGTGCAGAGAACTCTAATACGACAAGACATTTGGCAGAGTTTTGGATGATCGAACCAGAAGTGGCATTCAATGACCTCGAAGACAATATGAATTTAGCAGAAGATTTCATGAAGCATTTAATTGCTTATGTGATGGAACACAATGCAGATGACTTAGCCTTTTTAGATGCGCGTTTAGCAGAAGAAGAAAAACAATTACCTGCAGAAAAAAGAAGCGGCTTAGGATTAATTGAAAAATTAAAATTTGTGGTAGAAAACAGTTTTGAAAGAATTACCTATACAGAGGCCATTGATATTTTATTAAATAGCAATCACTATAAGAAAAAGAAATTCACCTACGATGTAAAATGGGGTATTGATTTACAAAGTGAGCACGAAAGATTCTTGGTAGAGCAACATTTTAAAAAGCCTGTGATTGTTACAGGTTATCCAGCGGTGATCAAAGCATTTTATATGCGTATGAATGATGGATGCGAGGCCGGTAAAGAGACGGTGGCAGCAATGGATATTTTAGCACCGGGCATTGGAGAGATCGTAGGAGGATCACAAAGAGAAGAGCGCTTGGATAAGCTAGAAGCCAGAATGAACGACATGCACATTCCTTTAGAGGATATGAGTTATTACTTAGATACAAGACGTTTTGGTACAGTGCCACACGCAGGATTTGGATTAGGCTTTGAGCGTATGGTGCAGTTTGTTACAGGCATGACGAATATTAGAGATGTCATTCCTTTTGCAAGAACACCAAAAAACTGCGAATATTAATGGGAATTATTTTTGTATTAATTGGCGCGCTTTGTTTTGCAATTAGTAATGCTTATTGGAAAAAAGTAACAGCGACGATTCCATATCAAATTGGTATGTTTTATCGTGGCATTTTTGCTACCATCATATTTTCAATTTTATATTTTGGATTTCGCCAAGCAGATTTTTTTAAATACTGGGTGGTGCGTGATATTGCATTTGACAAGGAATTTATTTTATCTATTGCATTAAGTGTATTTAATATTTTTGGACTTGTATTTTTTTTACAAGGCATTCAGAAAGCGCCTGTAAGTGTTGTGGTGCCTGTATCTTCACTTAAAGTTTTTACAATTATCACAGCCGTATTTATCATGGGGGAAGTATGGTATAATAATTATTTGATTGCTTTTATATTAAGTACTGTTGGTTTATTTTTATTGTATTTTAAAAGAGCCGAAGTACAACAGGCCAATACATTTAAAAAAGGCATCTTATATGGGATTGCTTCAAGTTTTTTTTGGGGTAGTTCTTTTGCTTTGTATAAACTTCCAATTGCATGGTGGGGGCCACTTGGTTTTAGTTTGATCATTGAATCTGTAGCTATGTTATTTGGTTTGGTCTTAGTGATCAAAGACGGACTACTCAATCAGTTAACAACCTATTTAAAATTGATTCATATCAGGGCCTACTTAATTTTAGGCGCCTTGCTTGTCATAGGAGGTCTTGCTATTAATATGAGTTATGGTTATTTACCAGTAGTGGTGATTAATATCTTAATTATTGGCAGTCAAATTATCTCTGTGCTGATTGGTTATTTTATCTATAAAGAACGCTTGAGCATGAAACAATGGATAGGATTGGCCTTTATTATTGTTAGTTTTTTTGTGGTGGCGTTGGCTGCATAGCCTTCCTGTTTTCCACTGATTTTCAATAAAGAAGCCCAATTTTTTGCTATTTAAGGTGGGTCTGCTTATATTTGCTCCCCGAACAAAGCAAGTTGTTTGGATGGATGTACATCCGATGGCGCTGTAGCTCAGTTGGTAGAGCAAAGGACTGAAAATCCTTGTGTCCCCGGTTCGAGCCCGGGTGGTGCCACAATTAAACATTAGCCCTCAACGAAAGTTGGGGGCTTTTTTATGCAATCTTTATTTAATCTGTATTTGTTTTCTCTGAACAGTATGTGCGGAAAAAATACCCAGTGCACCACCAACAATATTGGATGGAGGATTAGAAGGGGTTGTTCCGCCGCCTGGTCCAGCCCCCGATTGTTGATTCAGGGCGTAGTAATATATATAAGTAGACCTCGTAATGCATTGCATTTCTACAGCAATTATATCTTTTAATTTTACTTCTAAAGAATCTGACCCCCCTCTTAGTGGTCGTTGATTCACTTTTCCATTATTCAAATTATCATTGAATACGAAAAATGTTTTATCAAGCGTATCGTTAATTTTTTGAATAAAACGATAGCTATTACCCAAGGTAATTGGGTCGGTGTAAACCGGGATGACGTTATATCTAATTTCACTATTGAGTGCCAAGGGATTAATCCTTAAACTATCAAAGGCAACTTTTTGTGGCATAGTAGAGCTGGCAGAATATTTTTTGTCAGAAAGGTATACATCTAAATAATAGGTGTTTCCATAGATACCTTTTATTTTATTGGTTTTGTACCTCCCCTCTTTTTCATGTTTAAGCGTATCAATTTGTCCAAGACTGTCTTTCACAATGACTAACGCACCAGTCACAGCAAAAAAATTGGAGGGCTCTGAAATGCTAGTAGACTTGCTAATTTTAATATAATAAGGACCCGCCTCGTCTGTAATAGCTCCATCAATAACTAACATAGATTGATTGGGATCTAAGGGTAATTGAATTTCTTTTTCACAACCCGATAAAAAAATCCCAATTAAAATTATACTAAAGAATTTTTTAAGCATCATTAAAATTTGAATTGATAAGTTACACTAGGCACCCATCTAAATAAAGCCGTTTGAATAATTTGAGTTCTACTAAGGTCCTTTGGGTCATCTTGAAAATTAATTTGATAGGCGTTTTCTCTACCATACACATTGTATAAACTAAAGTTCCAAGATTCTTGAATGCGTTTTTTTCTTTTCTTGTCATAAGTCACACTAAGGTCCATTCTATGATTGGTGGGCATTCTGTTTCCATTTCTTGATGCATATTGATATAAGGTCTGACCTTGAATGGAATATTTTCCAGTTGGAAAGGTAACCGCATCCCCAGTATTATATACAAAAACAGAAGAGATAGACCATTTTGAATTAAGGGTATAGATGCCTACAATAGCAATATCATGGGTCCTATCTTGTTTTGCATTGTACCAATTGCCTTGGTTAATACCAGTAATTTTTCTTTCTGTTTTTGATAAGGTATAGCTTATCCATCCCGTAAGTACCCCTTCCTTTTTCTTCCATAATAGTTCAAGTCCATAGGCGCGTCCAATACCAAATAAGAGCGCAGTCTCGACATCTGCTAAAGTAAATATTTCAGCCCCATCTTTATAGTCAACTTGATTCTGTAAATTTTTATAATACAATTCGGTGCTTAGTTCATAGGTATTATTTTTCCATCCTTGCACAAAGCCTACGCTCAGCTGATCCGCTATTTCAGGTTTAATATTATAGGAATTTCCAATCCATTGATCCGAGGGGCTAGAAGCTGTTGAATTACTCAGTAGGTGCAGGTGTTGTATATTTCTGGCATACCCCGCCTTAATACTTGTTTGCTCTGTTATACGGTAGTTGGCCGTCATCCTTGGTTCAGGATTCATATAGGTCTTACCAAAACTTTGCTTATTTAATGGTATTGTATTTACAAGCAAATCGTTTTCATATAGATTATATGCATCTCCACCCATTAAGCTATAAGCAGAAATGCGCATTCCATAATCTAGACTTAAATTATCCGATGGCTTATAATAGTTGCTTATATAAAGGGCGTTTTCAAGTCCATTTCTGCCGTTTTTTGGATTACTATTGATCACGGTTCCGCTGAATGTGCTTGGCGTAATGGTATGTAAAATACTATTGAATCCAAAACGCAATGTGTTTTTTGGGTTGAGGTAAAAAGTATAATCTTGCTTTAGATTCAGGTCTTTAATATTGGAGTTGATATTAAAATTAGTCAAGCCGTTTTTAAGTTTCACATTGTAATTGTAGTCACTATAAATTAAAGAGGTATTTAAAAATAAGCGGCTAGATACGATTCGGTTCCATCTAATTGTGCCCGTTTTATTTCCCCAATCAATACCAAAGGCGTCTCCTAATCCTAATTCGTCTCTTCCAAAATAACCAGAAAGATATATTTTATTTTTTTCGTCAATCTTAAAATTCGCTTTCATATTTAAGTCGTAGAAATATAAAATATTGTCTTTAAACTTATCAGAGGCACGTAGAAAAATATCTGCATAGGTTCTTCTTCCAGATAGGATAAAGGAAGACTTTTCTTTTTGAAGTGGACCTTCAATACTAATTCGACTGCTAATCAATCCAAGGCCTCCATTGACATTAAAGTCTTGGTTATTGCCTTCTTTCATTTTCACATCTAATACAGAAGACAGCCTGCCACCATATTGTGCAGGTCCATTGCCTTTAATTAATGTGACATCTTTTATCGCATCACTATTAAAAGTGCTAAAAAAACCAAGAAGGTGTGATGCATTGTAGACTGGCGCCTCGTCTAATAAAATTAAATTTTGGTCTGCACTTCCGCCTCTTACATAAAAGCCACTATTGCCCTCTCCAGCTGACTTCACCCCTGGCAATAGTTGAAGTGTTTTTAAAATATCTTTTTCTCCAAAAATTACAGGCACTTTGCTAATGGCATTTAGATTAAGTGTCTCTGTTCCCATTTGAGCCTTTAAAAGGTTGTCATTTTTTCTTCCGCTTTCAACGACCACCTCTTTCAATGTATTAGCAGGCGTTAATAAAATAGTTAAATTCAAATGACTATCAAGTAGTACTTTTTCCTTGTATTTTTCATATCCTAGCTGCGAAACAATAAGTGTATATTTCCCCCTTGGTAAAGAAATAGCATAAAATCCATATTCATTGGAAAGCACTCCAAGGCTTGGCAGCTCTTCAATCCTTAGTACGGCTCTAATGAGGGCCTCTCCGGTTGCTTGGTCTTTTACATTTCCGTTTAAAACGAATTTGTCTTGTCCAAAACTAAATTGTATTTGTAAAACGCATACGAGCGTGCATAAAAAATAAATAAAACGATTCTTATTCAATCTCATAATGTGGCAACAAAATTACTTTTTTTTGTTGTATTACCGCTGCTATAAAATGTTAAATTAACTCCAAAAATTTTCTTACTTTACATCTTCAAAATTCTTTTTATTCATTTATTAGCAGCTTTCTTAATTTAATTCAATGCGTTATTTATGCCTTTTCTCATTCCTGTTTTGCATGTTATCTAGCACTGCACAATTTTCGAACCCTCCAATCATTCGTACAGAGCAGATCAATATAGCTCGGGATAGTTTTGGTGTGCCACATATTTTTGCACCCACTGATCCCGAAGTAGCATACGGTCTTGCATGGGCGCACGCAGAAGACGATTTTACAACAATGCAAATGCTGATCCTAACTGGAAAAGGAAAAGTGGCCACTTATATGGGAAAAAAAGGGGCCCCTATTGATTTTGTTTTTGGATTATTAAATACAAAAGTAACAGTTGATGCGCAAATGAATCAGTTTGATCCTAAGTTTATACAATTGCTAAAAGGCTATTTGTTAGGATTAGAGGCTTATGCCAAGGCGCACCCAGAAAAAGTGTTGAACAAACATGTCTTTCCAATTAGCATAGAAGAATATCTAGCTTCTGCTGCATTTTCTGTAGCAATATTCTGTGGTGTAGACAAAGCCCTACCCAAAATTTTAAATGGCACTATTCCAAAATTGGAAGGTTTCACAGGAGAAGGGAGTAATGCATTTGCTATCAATGCCAAGAAATCTGCATCAGATGAAACCATGCTAGTGATCAATGCACATCAGCCTATTGAAGGTCCTACAGCATTTTATGAAGCACATGTACAAAGTGAAGAAGGCTGGAATATACTAGGTGGATTGTTTCCAGGTGCACCCTTAATTTTTCATGGTGTGACCCCCAATTTAGCTTGGGCGCATACGGTTAATTTTCAGGATAAAATAGACATCTATCAATTAGAAACAAGTAAGTCGCGTCCTGGTGAATATAAAGTGGACGGCAATTGGTTGAAATTAGAAAAGCGAAAAATTAAATTAAGTATCAAAGGCATTCCTTTCCCAATTTACAAAACAGCATACCAGTCTATCTATGGTCCAACTGTAGCTACGCCTAAAGGTGAATTCTTTTCGATGCGCTTGCCAGCATTAATGGACGCGGGCGCATTGCAACAATGGTATGCAATGAACAAGGCTAATAATTTCAAAGAATTTAAAGGTGCACTAGAGCAAAACCATCTGCCGATGTTTAATATCATGTATGCAGACAAAGCAGACAATATTTTTTATATCTCCAATGGCAAAATGCCTTATCGAAATAAAGACACCAGCTATCACTGGAACAGCACCCTACCTGGTAATACAAGGGCTACTTTATGGACTGAATTTAAACCACTCAGTGCCTTGCCTCAAATGACGAATCCAAATAGCGGTTATTTATTCAACGCCAACCACTCACCGTTTTTAGCAAGTAGCGAATCTGACAATCTAAATCCAAAAGACTTTGATGTGAATGATGGGTATGAAACCTATCACGATAATAGAAGCAGACGCGCTAAAGACTTAATAGACCAGCTTGATAAAATTAGTTATGAAGATATTAAGCGCATCAAGTTTGATCGTCAATTACCTAATCCAATTTTGTTTCCATATGGATTTACTGCAGATACTATGTTTATGGTGGATGAAAACAAATACCCACAACTTACTTACATCATCACCACTTTAAAAAATTGGGACCACAATGCAGTTGCTGAAAGCAAGGGCGCATTGATCTATAATTTAGCGTATTACAATGTACCAGTGGTTATGGAAGGTCGAAAGAACGATAAACTTACCATGGCTGAAGCAGTGAAAGTGTATCAAATTATCTATGACTTTTTACAAAGCAATTATGGCAGAACAGATCTCACTTTAGGGGATGTGCAAAGACTAGTTAGAGGAAAAGAAAATTGGCCACAGGGCGGTATGCCAGATGTGTTAGCCGCAGTGATGTCGGAACCTTTTGGAAAAGACAAAAGAAAAATGAATAGCGGAGATGCCTATATTAATTTTGTAAGATTCCCTAAAAATGGTGGACTGCCAATCATTGAAACAGTGAATACTTTTGGCGCAAGTTTTAATGAAGGAGACAAACACTATAATGACCAAAGAGCCATGTATCAGGCACAACAACTTAAAAGAATGACTTTAGATAAAGCAGAAGTGCTTCAAAAAGCGGTAAGGCAGTATCATCCCGGGATGTAGCTGTTTCATAAAAAAGCCCTCAATAACAATTGAGGGCTTTTTTATGCGCGCTTTAGATTATTGCTTTGATCTTCTTCTAGCTTCTTCAGCATCTTTGTAGATTTTGATCCAAGTTAAAGAGATATCGATGATGGCTAATAAAGGGCCTAGTATAATTACCATCACCACTTCTAATCCTGGAGAATAACCAATTACACCATCTAGAGAGATATTTTTAGATCGTTTAAAGAGTTTGTACACACAGTAAATGGCCGATACGACCCAGATACCGAAAAGAATATTCTTATCCATAATTTTATTTGAGTGAATATAATATATTTTGTTTTATTTGCAATACATCAATGAGGTCTATCATGAAAAAAAGGCTATTTTATTTCATCTTACTGCTTTTAGTAAAAGCCAATCCAATCAATGCACAGTGGCCAGCACCTTTCAATGCCATTTTGCCAAATATTAAAGATAGCGTTGCTAAAAAAGTACTAGCAAGCCCCAATGCATTCAGACTTCAGATTGTTTATACACAAATTGATAGAGATCAAAATGGCATATCCCATTTTACAAACCATGCATTGTATGCGGACGCAGAAAATTATTTTAATCCAGCTTCGATGGTAAAAATGCCCCTTGCATTTTTGGCAATGGAAAAATTATATGAACTGAACCAGCCTGGCGTTAACAAATACACCAGTATGCAATTTGATAGTAATTATCAAAGACAAGTGGCCATGTATGCCGATTCAAGTGCACAAAATAAAAAACCATCTATCGCACATTTTATTAAGCGTGCATTTTTGATATCTGAAAACGATCCTTACAATCGATTGTATCAATTTGTGGGTCAGGGCCCAACCAATCAAAAACTACTTGCAAAAGGGTATAGCAGTTCAAAAATCACCAGACAATTTATGGGCTATACAGAAGAACAAAATAGACATACCAATGGGATCAATTTTGTCGATGAAAAAGGGTTGCCTATTTTAAAGCTCGATCCTCAATACAACAAAGATAGTTTTCAATTTGGAGCGCCCATTTTAATTGGGGATGCGCATTGGAATAGTAAGGACGAAGTAGTGAAGGGCCCATTTGATTTCACACGTCATAACAATATTTCATTAATCGATATGCAAAAAATGTTACAGTCGGTTTTGTTTCCAGCCTCGGTCCCAAAACAAAATAGATTCAATATGAGCGAGGTGGATAGACTGTTTTTATTACAATATTTATCACAGTATCCGTCGGAAACCGACTATCCAAAATACGACAGTGCACATTTTTACGATAGCTATGTCAAATTCTTTTTTCAAGACAGCACCCATTCCATGCCAAAGCATATCAGGGTTTTCAATAAAGTAGGATGGGCTTATGGATTCTTAACAGATGTGTCTTATGTGTTGGATACCAAAAACAATATTGACTATATGCTCTCCGCTACCATTTATGTGAATAGTGATGGTGTGGTGAACGATTCAAAATACGACGAGGAAACTGTAGGCCTCCCTTTTTTAAATATAATTGGCAACGCTTTTTATGAATACGAATTGAAGCGTCCAAGAAAATATCATCCGAAATTGATTAATCAAGTAAAGCAATACGAAAAACGCAATCCAAAAGATACTAGGTCTAGCATTTTAAATGCCGACAACTAAGATCTAGTGGATTGCGTCTTTATTATAAAGTTCCAATAGGTTCTACCAAATAGCACCCATTCCTAAATCCCATAATTGCTTGTTCAATGCAGGAATCGCTACATTTTTTAAGTTTAGTCCTCTTGCTTTTAATTTATCCCACTCAGCAGTGTATTCTTTTAATAAATCTAAGTTCGGTTGATTCACCTGAGGAATATCGCTCTCTGTTTGATTCAGTAAGAACATATAGTTGGCTGTGAATTTATTAGGGAAATTTTCAACATCATCATATGAAGTTGATTTTCTTTGAATCATGTCTTCGTCCCATGCTTTTAAATTTGCAATCAAAGCTGAGGCATTTTGTTTTAAGCTTGCATATTGCGCACCGCTATAGTTGGCGTCAGACTTTAATTTTTTAACCAATGCTTCAATGTGACTACTATTGTCTTTTAGTTGGTTAACCATTTGATGCATTTCAGTGACTGTTTTTTCCATCAAAAGCATCAAATCATCATACGCTTGGTATTCACTTGCAGTCGTTCCAAAATCTGGATTGGCTTTAATCACACCAGTTGTGCTGCCAATCATTTTGCCTCCCACCATTAAACGAATGGTATAATTTCCTGGGATGGCTTTGTGTCCACTAAAACTACTTTCAATATATACATTTGGTATTGCCGTAGTGGTTGCGTGACGAAGATTCCATACAAAACGATTCAATCCTTTTTCTTTGCTTAATGTTGGATCTTTTCTTGGAGCGCCGTCGTAACGCTTATAATTTTCGTCCGCTTTAGAACTAAAACGACGTACTAATTTGCCGGATGCATCACTAATTTCCATGCTCAACTCAACTGAGTCTGCCATGCTAGGTAATTGATAATACAAGACCAAGCCTGTTGCAGGATTGACCCCTGCTTTTGCTTTAGCACCAGTAAAATCTGCATCATTGTCATCCATTTCACTAGATCCCATGACTAACAAAGCTGCATCTGGTGTATATATTTTAACAGCACTTGAGTCTGCTTTATATGCTCGAATTAAATTCAAGTCATCTAAAATCCAAAACGATCTGCCCGAAGTTGCCGCAATTAAATTATTTTGATGCACACGTAAATCGGTAATAGGTGTGATAGGTAAATTTAATTGGAATGGACTCCAGTTTTTACCACCATTATTAGACATATACACCCCTAATTCTGTACCCGCATATAATAAATCTTCAACAACATTGTCCTCACGCACCACTCTTGTGAAAGCGTTGTTTGCAATGCCTGTATTTATTTTAGTCCAAGTAGTTCCATAATCAGTGGACTTATATAAACCAGGCGTATGGTCGTTGAACTTATACCTAGTGGTTGCAATGTATACCGTTGCTTTATCGTGCGGCGATACTTCAATGGCATTGATTAAACACTCGGCTAATCCAGTGGGTGTAATATTTTTCCAATTAGCGCCTCCATCTTTTGTTAAGTATACATATCCATCATCACTACCTGTATAGATTACACCTTTTTCATGAACCGACTCCATCACATAAGCGAGGGTACCATAATTTTCTGCACCCACTGCTTCGTTTGTATAGGGTACACCAGGCTTTCCTTGTTTAGATTTTTCGTTGCGCGTTAAATCTGGAGAAACTTCTTTCCATGTTTTTCCCATGTCGGAAGTTTTCAATAAAAATTGTGATCCATGATAATAGGTATTAGGCTCATGCTTGCTCCAAATGATTGGCGCGTTCCAGTTATAACGATACTTAATATCTTTTGCATCTTTTCCTAAGTATTGAATTGGAGCAGCCATGATATTCGTGCTCCCTTTTGTTTTTGTATCTAAGACTTCGATGGTGCCTTGATAAGAGCCACCTAAAACATATCTAGGATTGTTTGGATCAAATGCCAAGAAAGCACTCTCGCCACCTGCAGATGAAGACCAATACCTTTCATCTATGCCACCAGCGCCAATGGCACGACTCGCAATTTTAACGGAACTATTGTCTTGTTGACCAGCATAAATATTGTAAGGCACTTCGTTGTCTACATTGATTCGATAAAATTGTGCAGTCGGCATATTATTTTGACTGCTCCAAGATTTACCGCCATCATGTGTTACAGCAGCACCGCCATCATCTGCAATCACCATGTTCTTACCATTGCTTGGATGAATCCATAAATCATGGTAATCACCATGCGTGCGCGCAAAGTCTGTAAAAGTTTTACCACCATCAATTGATTTTAAGGAAGGGGCGCTCATCACATACACCGTGTTTTCATTCGTAGGATCTGGGAACAGTTCGATATAATACCATGCGCGTTGAATTAAGCGATGGCTCTTATTAATTTGTGACCAATTGGCACCTGCATCATTAGAAACATATAAACCACCTGCATCTTTACTAAAATCACTTTCTATTAATGCGTATACTTTTTCTGAATTTGCTCTGGATACAGCGATAGACATTTTACCCATTTCTTTTGGCAATCCCTTTTCCATTTTCTCCCAATTATTTCCTCCGTCAGTTGATTTATACAATCCACTTCCTGGTCCGCCACTAATTACCTGCCATGGCAAACGACCATGTTCCCACATTGCAGCATACATGATAGATGGATTATGCATGTCCATTGATATTTCTGCACAACCTGTTTTATCATCTACATACAATACTTTTTTCCATGTTGTACCACCATCAACAGATTTATAAATACCACGCTCTGTTGATTTGCTATACAATGCACCTTGAGCTGCAACAAAAACAATGTTTGGATTTTTTGGATCAATCGCAATTCTTGAAATATGTTGTGTCGCATCCAATCCCATTTTTTTCCATGTCTTGCCAGCGTCTGTACTTTTATACACCCCATCTCCATGATGTGTCATTACGCCTCTTATTGCGTGCTCACCCATCCCTACATAAACAATATTGGCATCGCTTTCTGCTACTGCAACCGCACCCACAGAACCTGTTTTAAAAAATCCGTCAGAAATATTATTCCAGTTCATTCCGCTGTTTTCTGTTTTCCATAAACCACCGCCAGTGGTCCCCATGTAATAGACATCTCTATTA
Organism: Sediminibacterium sp.; assembly: GCA_040403925.1. Lineage (GTDB taxonomy): Bacteria > Bacteroidota > Bacteroidia > Chitinophagales > Chitinophagaceae > Sediminibacterium. Next base: position 71,525 of record JBBAJV010000004.1, read on the forward strand.
TTGATGACCCCAGAGGCCATATTGGATCTACCTCCTCTAAAGGGACCAATACTTCTCCATTTTAGTGGAGATAGTTCTTTGTTAACATCCTGCGCAAAACCTATTTGCGTAGATACTATTAAGCATAGTAAAGAGATTATTTGTTTGATCATAAAATTATTTTAGATACATTAAATTTAAGCAAAAAAATAGACCCATTGTGCAATGGGTCTATATATCTTTTTAGAGTTGGTGGATTATACACGGTAAAAATCTGCTTTCCAGTTTTGAATAGACTCCTTGATCTCTTTTTGTGATAAATTACCTGATGCCACTTTTTCTACTAGTGCAGGAAATTCAGCATCTGGCGCAAAACGCAATGCAATTACCTGTCCCATTGTTAAACTAGATGGTAGTAATTTTCCTGTTAACACATAATGGCGCAAATGCTCTTCTGCGCGAATGGCTCTATCCTGTGCCTTTAAAGCAAATGTGCGCGTAAACCATGCAATTAAAATAAATAGGACAGATGTTAAGACTAATAAAGCCGCTAAGTATTTGTTTTCAGCACTTGACTTTAGTAAATAGTTTATCGATCCACCAAGTAAAGCAATGATTCCGCCAAATGTTAGATAGTGAAACCCTGGAACCATTTGCGCGTGATTACTAAAATTTTGTTCTTTCATGTTTTGTATTTTGTGAGGACAAGATAATTACTTTGTTTAGTTTTAGCTTCATGAATTTTCAGTACGCATCCGATTTACACCTAGAGTTTGCTCAAAATAAAAAAGCAGTCTTAAAAAAACCACTTTTACCTGCTGCTGAAATTTTAATCTTAGCTGGGGATATCATTCCAATTTGTGATTTGGAGCAGCATCAAGATTTTTTGAATTACTTATCCGACAATTTTAAAATGACCTATTGGCTACCTGGTAACCATGAATTTTATGGGTCGGACTTGTCGACGATGCCAAACAGTTTTGAGGAATCAATAAGACCTAATATACTACTGCTCAATCATATTGTAAAGGAGATAGCAGACCCTGCCGGTCCTATTGAACTCATTTTTTCGACTTTATGGTCACATATCCCACTTCATCTAAATGAAATAGTGACTAAAAGGGTGCAAGATTTTAACCAGATTCAATGGAATGGAGGCAAATTAACGCCCCAGGTATACAATCAGCTGCACCAAGATGCCCTTGATTTTTTAGCACCTGCCCTGGCATCAAAAACTGGCCGAAAAATGGTCATTACCCACCATGTACCCAGCTTTTTGAATTATCCCAAAAAACACCAAATTGACCCAATAAATGCCTGTTTTGCCTCAAATTTGGACGATTTTATGCAAAAAACGACCCAAAACGCCTGGATTTTCGGACACCATCATGTCAATATTCCCCCCTTTTTGATAGGTCAAACAAAGCTTTACACCAACCAATTGGGGTATGTAAAATTGAAGGAAGAAGCAGGTTTTGATCGAAGCGCGACAATTGAGGTATAAATGTTTCTTTATAAACGCTATCCTTTGGTTTATAAGGCATTAAAATTCTATTAATTTTTATATAATATTTTCAATTTGAATACTAATAATCGTTAACTTAACGTTAACAAAAGGGTCATACCTGAGTTTATTATTCACCAAAGATTTTAATTTATGCAAACCAAAGGTTTATGGAGTTTGTTGCTGGTACTTTTTACAAGTATCTCAATAGCAAACGCACAACAAAAATTGGTAACTGGAAAGGTTGTCGGATACGACAAAGCACCTTTATCCAATGTTTCCGTCCTTGTTAAAGGATCAAAAGTAGCAACGAGTACCGATAATGCAGGTGCTTTTTCTATTTCTGTAGCAAACAATCAAGTTTTAACTTTTTCATTGGTTGGCTTCGAGTCCAAGGATGTGAGAGTGGGCAGCTCCAATTCAATTGAAGTAAGACTTGCTCCAAAAGACAACACTTTAGATGAAGTGGTTGTGACTGCAATGGACATCAAGCGTAATCCTAAAGAATTAGGTTACTCTGTTCAAAAAGTAAAAGGTAGTGAACTTGCGGAAACACAACGTAATAACTTTGTAAACGGATTACAAGGTCGTATCGCAGGTTTAACCATCAATCCTACAAGTGGATTAGCTGGAGCAAGCTCTCAAATTGTATTAAGAGGTTTTAACTCTTTATCATTAGACAACTCTCCTTTGTTCATTATTGATGGGGTGATCATTGATAACTCATCTGTAAATGAAAACAATAGAAATACAGGTTTAGCAGTAAAGCCAACAAGTGCAAACGTATCAACTGAAAATAGATCGAACGACTATACCAATCGTATTGCCGATTTGAATCCAAATGATATTGAAAACGTAACGGTGTTGAAAGGACCAGAAGCAACGGCACTTTATGGTAGCCAAGCAAGTTCTGGAGCAATCGTCATCACAACTAAAAAAGGGGGTGATAGCGATGGTAAAGTAAAAGTGAACTATGACAATAGCTTTAGATTATCTAAATTCACTAGGTATCCACAAATGATGACAGAATATGATGCAGGATTAAATGGTGCTGCACAAAATATTTTTTCTTATTTTGGACCACTATTGCCTTATCCAATAGCAGGAGATCAGAATGCAACACGTTATCAAAACTTAGAAAGCTTTTTCCAAACTAGTTTTTCAAATACACAGAACGTATCATTAGAATATGGAAAAGGAAATCATTCAGTGCGTATGTCTGGTTCTTATATTGATGAAAATTCTCCGGTGCCAACCAATAATTTTAGAAAATACAATTTCAGACTTGTATCCAATCATAAAATTGGTAAAACATTAGAAATTTCTCCAAGCATAAGTTATATCAAGAGTTCTAACGATAAGCCTTTAAGAGGTGTTAAAGGATATGTGTTAAGTTTATTGTCTTGGCCAGTTGACAACGATGCATCCGATTGGATAGGTGGAGGTGGAAGTAAAAAAGCTTTATTCAGCGCAGATCCAACAGCAGAATTGGACAATCCTTATTTTAACTTATATAGAAACAGAAGCCGTGACGAATTAACAAGAACAGTGGCTACACTTTCTGTTAACTATACACCAACAAAATGGTTGACCATCAACGGAAGAGTTGGTTATGATACTTACCAACAAGATGGTTATACAAAATGGGATTCTGCATCTAACTTCTTAAGCCGTGCACAAAAAGGCGCTTTAGAAAATTACTATCGTAATTATTATGGTTACAACCATACAGTAACCGCAACAGCTAAGAAAAGCTTTGGTAAGATTAATACAAGATTGATGATTGGTAATATGTGGCAGGATTATGAAACACAAACTACTTCCATCTTTGGTAACAATTTAACAGACGCCAACAGATCAGATAGTGGAAATACGGCAGTTGCTTCGAGAATTCGAAATAGCAATATGAATCGTTTTGGTCGACCAAACTACAATATCAATCGTCAAGCGGCTTATTTTGGTGAAGCTGCTGTGAACTATGACAATAAAGTGTTCTTAACTTATTCGCACCGTTTCGAAGAGTCTTCTATCTTCCCTACTGCAAGTAGAGCATACGACTATCCAGCAGGAAGTGTGAGTGTGATTATGTCAGACATCTTCCCGGTTGTGAAAGAACTTGCTAGCTATTGGAAGTTAAGAGGATCATTGGCGAGCACGGCTCGTTCTAGTGCCCCTTATGCCAACCAATCTATCTTAAACTTTAACACCGGAAGTGGTGGTGGATACTATTATGATTTCACCAACGCAAATCCTTACTTAACACCAGAGCGTCAAAAGACCATGGAATTTGGTACAGAATTGAAGTTTTTAAATGGTAGATTAAGCACAGAAGCAACTTATTATAAAACAGAAAACACAGACTTGATCGCTGAAAACTTTAGAGCGAGTTATGGTACTGGTTTCGTTTTAAATACATTGAACGTAGGATCAAACGAAAATACAGGTCTTGAAGTAGTATTAGATTACTTAGTAGTTAACAAGAAGAATTTTTCTTGGAACACACGCTTTAACTTTAATAGAATGCGCAACAAGGTAACTTCTTTACCTCCTAACGTTCCAGAATTCTATATCTCTGATACATGGGTATATGGTAACGCAAGAGGTGGTTTGGCAAATGGCGGACCTACAACAACCATTACTTCTCATGGCTATTTAAGAAACACTGCTGGTCAAATTTTAATCAATCCAGTTAATGGATTGCCATTGATTGACCCGACTTTTAAAGTAAGAGGAGATCGTAATCCAGACTTTACTTTAGGTTGGTTAAATAATATCACCTACAAAAATTTAAGAGTCTCATTCTTATGGGATGTTAAAATGGGCGGTGATATCTTCAATGCAACCGAAAAATACTTAACTGCAATTGGTAGAAGTTCAATTACTAAAGACAGAGACATTGCAAGAGTGGTACCTGGTATTTTAAGAGATGGAAAAGAGAATACAACTGCTCCAACGCCAAACAATATTTTAATTACACCTGCTACCAATTCTTTGTATTATACGACTATGCCAGAAGAAGCGTTTATCGAAAAAGATGTAAACTGGTTTAGATTAAGAGATCTTACTTTTAACTATAACGTAAAGAGTTTGTTAAAGGCAGATGTTGATAAATTAGCTAAAACATTGAATGTATTTTTAACGATTAATGATTTATTTCTTATTTCCAACTACAGAGGAGCTGATCCTGCAGTGGGTGCAACAACTTCTGCTAGCCGAGGTGTTAGTGGATTTGGTTTTGACTATGGCAACATGGGCGCACCAGTTAGCTTCAACCTTGGATTTAGAGCTTCTTTTTAATCAATAAAAACTTTTATTTATGAAATATAATTTTAAAAATCTTTTAGCACTAAGCGCCTTGATTGTCATGGTGGCTTCTTGTTCTAAAAAAATAGATGAGGCTTATAAAAACCCGAACTATGATGTGAAGGTGGCTCCAGAAACTTTAATGCCTCAGATTGTGGCCTCAATGGCTGGAAACTATGGTGGACACGGACCAATGAATGATATAAGATACATTGGTGCATACGTTCAAAATTTTGCGTTTGCTGGAACGCAAAGTAATTTTGATAGAATGGGTCATACCAATACAGACGTAGCTCAATCTTTCTGGCGTTCTCATTACTATGATCTTGGACAAAACAATGTTAAAATGATTGAATGGGCATTGGAAAACAAGCAGTGGGAAATAGCTGGTGCGGGAAAAGCAATTTTTGCATGGAGCTGGTTAACATTAACCGATTACCATGGGGAAGTGATTTTAAAAGACGCTTTCAATACAGACTTAATTACATTTAGGTATGACACCCAAGAAGAAGTGTATATGCATGCGAGAAAACTATCTTTTGAAGCCCTGGATTTATTGAATAAAACAGGCGAGAATGGTAGTCAAGCTGCATTGGCTACTGGGGATGCTTTCTTGTATGGGGGTAATGTAGCTAGATGGAAGAAATTTGTTTATGGCGTATTGGCTAGAACACATCACCACCTATCTAATAAATCTATTTATAAAGCAGATTCAGTATTGTATTATACCAATCTTGCAATGAAAGAAACTTCAGATGACGCATTAGTAAAGTTTGCTGCAACTTCTGTTTCCCAAACCAATAATTTCTTGGGTCCATTTAGAAATAACTTAGGTGGTGGTACTGTAGCATCTCCAACTGCTATTAGACAGTCTGCATTTATTGCAGATTTAATGAGTGGTTTAAACGCAACCTTTACTGGTGTGGCAGATCCAAGAGCAATTTATTTATTAAGAAAAAATACCAATGGCACTTTCAAAGGGGTTGAGCCAGTGAAAGGACAAGCAGTCATGGCTGGTGCAGATCGCCCAGAAAGTTTCCATGGCGTTTCTCAAGCTACTGGAACAGTGAATACAGCTCCTACTACAGATGTGAATTGTCGTTTTATCTTTAGAAACAATGCACCTTTCCCAGTCATGACTGCAAGTGAAATGGCGTTTATTCGCTCAGAAGCTGCGTTCATCAAAGGGGATAAAGCAACAGCTTTAACAGCGTATAAAGAGGGTATTGCCAAGCACTTTGATTTATTGATGGCGAATTACAATACCAACGTACCAACTGCAGAATTGTTAACTACTGCTACAAGAGATGCATTTTTAGCAAATACTTCGGTTGTTCCTGCAAGTGCTACTAGCTTAACATTACCAATGATCATGTTACAAAAATACATAGCGCTTTGGGGCCATGGCACAGAAGAAACATGGGTAGATATGCGTAGATACCATTATACAGACAAGGATGCAAATGGTGTACAAGTGTATACCGGCTTTACATTACCTTCTGCTGTAGATTTATTCCAAGACAATGCTGGTAAAATGGCATATAGAATGCGTCCAAGATTTAACTCTGAGTATGTTTGGAACATCAATGAGTTAACAAGAATAGGTGCAACTACTTTAGAATACCATACTAAAGAAATGTGGTTCTCTACAAAGTAGTCAACAAATACTTTTAGTAAGATTTCAATCAAAGGCCTCCTAGTAATGGGAGGCCTTTTTGTATATGAAATATTTTGAATAGAACCCTTAACTTTAGGGCACTAGCTTTAAAATCTATCAGTCATATCAAACCTACTATGAAACACCTTAAGTTAATTTTACATCCTGTATTTGTAATGATTTCTATTTGCTACTTCTTCTTGTCAGTGCCTGCTATGGCACAAAAGCTAGAGTGGAAGGATGTTTCAACAGAGTTTGGGTTAAAGACACCTGCAATTCAGGTATTTGCATCCACATCCAGCACTTTAAATGATAGTGCGTTTAAAGCGTATTATGTACTCATCAATACCAATGCACCCAATATCCAAATGGGTGTAGACACCACTTTATATAGACGCCTAACCCCATCTGCTTTTTATGAGCGATTGGTTCAACCAACCATTGTGATGAATGCTTCCTTTTTTGAATTCAAGAACAATACGAATTTAAATGTACTAGTTCATCGCGGAAATTTACTGGCATTGAATAAACAAGTTATAGAGGGTAAGGGAAAAGATACTTTAACTTATACACATGTCTTGAACGCTGCAATGGGCATGCAAAAAAATGGCAGGATGGATATTGCCTATACCTATACCGATTCTAATAGTAAGCAGGTATTATACCAACAAAATCCAATGACGCCAATTAAAAATAAAAATGCAACCTTATCATTGAAAGAGGATGCGCTAGTAAATTTAAAAAAATGGAAATTAGATTGGGCTGTTGGCGGTGGACCAGTATTGGTGAAAGATGCTGCCATTTTTATTTCAAATAATGAGGAAAAAAAGTTTTCAGGCAAAGCCATTTTAGATCATCATCCACGCACCGCAATGGGCTATACGAAAGAGGGCTATTTAATTTTATTAGCAGTTCAAGGAAGAATGAAAAATATTGCTGTGGGTACCACACTTACAGAGACTGCACAAATATTTATGGATTTGGGTGCTGTCGAAGCCATTAATTTAGATGGCGGTGGTAGCAGTTGTTTATTGATCAATGGAAAAGAAACCATCAAGCCATCCGATCCAACTGGACAAAGACCAGTTCCTGCCGTATTTTTTGTAAAATAAAATGAATTAATTTCGACTACATTCTAAATCCTACAATGCTTTATAGTAGGGCTTATTAGCCTATTTTCTATTTTTAAATATATTTTTTTAACTTAAATTTTTGAGCGTATTTTTACGCTGTAAAGCAGTTCATTGATTTTTTATTTTAACGCTATCTACTTATACAATTCAGTGTAAGTGTAAAAAAAATAGCATGAAAAAATCAACAGGCTTTCTAGGAATTTTTTTCCTATCGTTCATATTTTTAACCGCTTGTTCAAAAAAAGAACAGCTAGGGCCACTAGTTGATCCTCCAGAACAAAATCAACCTGCGCCGCTATCGGCACCGCTCTTTGACGAATTGAATGAAACGATTGCGAGATTCGACCCTTTGTACTTACAAATGGTATACAAAGACAAAAGATCTAAAGAAACAATCAACGAGGAAGCTGCTAGATTACTGATTGCAATCAATCAAAATCCAACAAGCCTGGTTATTCAAAAAGAGCTGACGGAATTATATCACTTCAATAATTTTGCTGATTTACAAAAAGCCTCTAATATAATCAGTAATAATTCAGGAGAGCTAAAAAAGACTTTTCTTGGCAAGGACACTGTGCTTTCAAAATCAAAACTGAACCAATTGAATGAAGCAAGAAATACATTTTTAAAAAATAAAATTACTACGCTCGAAAAAGCCAGTCAAAGAACCAGTAGTGGACTCTGGCAAGACAATGCAGATTGGATCTTAGCGCAGTTTCATTATTATTCGCAAATTGCAAATTTAGAAATGGATTTGGACATGGATGGCGGTGGAGGTGCAGGTGCAGGTGCTGGCCCTGGTTGTACCGAATCTTGTTGTTTTGAGTATCAAACTTGTATGACAAATGCGAATTCAACATATAGAGGTAATTTTTTATTATTTGCTGTTGGTGGTGCAGTCGGGGGTGTTAGTGCAGGAGCGATACTTGGATCAGCAGCTCCTCTTGTAGGAACTTTTTGGGGAGGTGTTTACGGTGGTTGGTTATCAGGTACAACTGGATATACAGTAGCAGTAACTATATATATGAATGATCAAAAAGTTTGTGCATTGAATTATAAAGCATGTATTCTTAAAAAAAATGAAAATTAAAATATTTATGAGCAAGTTCAGAAACTACATAAAAAATTTGGATAAAAAGACATTAATTATTTTTCATGTCATAGCTTTTATTAGTTGGATGATTGCAGTTTCTAATAGAAATCATCATTTTGAAAATAGCTATCGTTTTTTCATAACCTTCCTTTCAATTTTACCTGTTTACATGTTAGGCATAGTTATTATGTTACGATTAGTATACCAACTAGAAGGTCCCCCTAGAAGCCCCTTTCATTTATTAAAATATTCTTTTTATTTTATAATTCTATCTCTTTCCAGTTTTCTTATTTATTTCCTCTGGAGCATGCGCGATGTCATCAGTCATTTGAAGTGGTAGGTGACTATTTTTAAGGCTGAACGAAAAAACGAACCGAATTTTTTCGGTTCGTTTTTATTTATTTTGTATCTTTGACCCATCATCAAGAAGCCTTTAGTGGCTGCCAACCGAGAGAGTCGAACTCCGCGGTGGTAAAATCGATGAGGACTTACTGTCAAAACCAAAACGTAATCTCCTTTATCCTTTTTCTTGGTCTGATTTAACGAATGAATTTAAAATCAATCATGTTATGCCTGCATCGAAGCAACATATAGAAAAAAAAGTGAATAAGCCTAGTCAGGTCAATAATAGTAAAGTCAATACTGGTGCTTCTAATGATATGCAATTGTTTATTGAATCAAGTACTCCCTTGAAAGCAAAAGGCAAGTTGCAGTTGACTTATTTAAATGAACAATTCGAGGGAAGCTTTATTGCCACGCCTAATTTAATTAAGTTAAAAACCATTCAACCATTTAAAGGCATGGTGGCTGCAGTTGGATTAGAGGAGGGTAGCCTAAGTCCATTTTTACAAAGCAATGGTGGCTTAAGTAAAGCGGGTCAACAGCAAATGCATTTTCTGGTATTTGACATCTTCCATTTATACAATTTATTTCGCCTAAAGCCACAAGCCTTGCTGGCATTGTATCAGGAAGCATTGACAATTTTAAAAACCAAAGGGGAAACAGTTGAATTTGGGAAAATAGATCCCAATTCAGATTTAGGTAATATCCTTGCAAATTGGTTACATAGTCAAGTGAAAAAGAAATTTAAACATCAATATTGTTCTCCCAAAGGCCTTCTTTATAGCTTTCAAAATCTGTTGAGCTTGTTTCCGCAAGACTTCATTCTATAATTCGCTAGGCGTTCAATTAGAGTATAGTATTTGCTATAAAAATTAACTTAAATCGTAATCATATTTATTGCTTATTCACTATTTTGTGAGCGTTATGAAAGGATTTCAATTCACTCCATTTAAGGAAGGCGAAAATAAAAAAAGCATGTTCGAGCAAATGCTTGATCTGTTTACAGAATTATTGAATTACACCAATGGAGATGCTACAGAAGCATTAGACTGGCTCAATCAACTAGATAATAAGCACAAATTCACCAATAACGACTATGGGATGGGTGATTTTATAGAGGATTTAAAGGAAAATGGCTACTTAAAGGAGAATGGTCCGGACGGAACATTTAAGATTACCTCTAAAACCGAGCAGACCATCCGTAAAAAGAGCCTAGAAGACATATTCGGGAAGCTTAAAAAGGGCGGCAAGGGCAACCACCAAACCAATAAAACTGGACCAAGTGCAGAACTTAGTCCGGACACCAGGGCCTATCAATTTGGTGACAATATAGACCAGGTTGATTTTACAGAAAGTATCCGTAATGCACAAATCAATCATGGAGTGGACAATTTTAGGATGGAAGAAAACGATTTGCTCATTCGCGAAAGTGATTTTAAAACACAGACCTCTACGGTGTTGATGATTGATATCTCACATTCCATGATATTATATGGAGAGGATCGTATTACTCCTGCAAAAAAAGTGGCGATGGCATTGTGTGAATTAATCACCACTAAGTATCCTAAAGACACCATCGATATTGTTGTTTTTGGAAACGATGCATGGAGTATTGAAATTAAAGACCTTCCCTATTTACAAGTAGGTCCTTATCATACCAATACAGTTGCTGGACTAGAATTGGCGATGGACTTATTGCGTCGACGTAAAAATCCAAACAAACAGATTTTTATGATTACCGATGGCAAGCCAACTTGTTTAAAGATTGGTTCTAAATACTATAAGAATAGTTTTGGATTAGACAGAAAAGTAGTGAATCGTTGTTTAAATTTGGCGGCGCAGTGTAAGAAGTTAAAAATTCCAGTTACGACTTTCATGATTGCATCTGACCCTTATTTGCAAAAATTTGTGGAGGAGTTTACCGAGATGAATCATGGTAAAGCATTCTTCGCATCTTTAGATAAACTAGGTAGTTTTATATTTAATGATTTTGAAAGCGGGAAGCGAAAAACAGTATACTAAAATGAAAAAAGAAGTGGCGAATAAAGCAACAACAGACAGTAAGAAATTAGCAGGTATTGAAAAAATCAACACCCTTGGACAACTAATCAAATCTGGTTATCAGTCCAAGTCCATTAAGGAAGAAGTACGTGATAATTTGGTGACCTGTTTACAAAATAAAGAAAATCCTTTCACAGGCATATTGGGTTATGAAGACACAGTGATACCAGATACGGAGCGTGCACTGTTGAGCAGACATAATATTTTGTTTTTAGGATTACGTGGTCAAGCTAAAACAAGGATGGCACGTCAGATGACCGACTTACTAGATGAATACATTCCAGTCATTATGGGTAGCGAAGTGAATGACGATCCATTGAAACCATTAAGCAAATTTGCAAAAGATTTGATTGCCGAACAGGGTGATGAAACTCCAATATATTGGCTACACCGTTCTGAGCGTTATGGAGAAAAATTAGCCACACCCGATGTAAGTGTAGCAGATTTAATTGGTGATATTGATCCTATCAAAGCGGCGAATTTGAAACTGAGCTTTTCTGATGAAAAAGTAATTCATTATGGTATTATACCAAGAAGCAATCGTTGCATTTTTGTGATCAATGAATTGCCAGATTTACAAGCAAGAATCCAAGTGTCTTTATTTAATATCTTACAAGAAGGCGATATTCAAATACGCGGTTTTAAATTGCGTATGCCATTGGATATTTTGTTTGTCTTTACTGCGAACCCAGAAGATTATACCAACAGAGGTAGCATTGTAACGCCATTAAAAGACAGAATTGAGAGTCAAATTTTAACACACTATCCAAAAACTTTAGAAACTTCTTTGGCGATAACCGAACAAGAGGCAGACATTTTAGAAGTACAAAAACAAAGAGTGGATATAAGTGATTTAATCAAGCGATTGATTGAACAAGTTTCTTTTGAAGCAAGATCCAATGAATTTGTAGATAAGAAAAGTGGTGTGAGTGCACGTTTAACCATTGCAGCATTTGAAAATGCCATTAGTTCAGCTGAACGCCGTGCGATTATCCACAACGAAAAACATACTTATGTTTGGATCAGTGATTTAATGGGAATCATCCCTTCTATTACTGGGAAAATTGAATTGGTTTATGAGGGCGAGCAAGAAGGTCCATATGAAGTGGCTTTAAATTTATTGAACAAATCCATTCGCACACAGTTTATTGAATACTTCCCCAACCCTGAATTGTTGAAGAAGAAAAAAATGGTCAATAAAAAGGGAGAGGAAAAGGCGCTAGACAATCCTTACAAAGCCATTACTAGTTGGTTTGACGGAGGAAACTATTTGAACCTACTTTTAGACATGAAGGATGCAGATAAAGTAGTTGCTTTATATAAAGTGGATGGCTTATTTGGTTTAGTAAAAAAATACTATCCACAAGCCAATGAAAAAGAATGCGCTTTATTAATGGAATTTGTATTGCATGGTCTTGCAGCTTTTTCATTGATCAATAAAAAAATGATTGATGGTAAAATTGAATTCAATGATTTAATGGGCAGTATGATGAATTTGGGCAGTTTTGGAGAAGAGGAGGATTACAACGAATCGGATTACCAATAAAAAGTAGACCATGAAGCATCCATATAAGCCCTTTTTAAAACTTGTAGGTATTGTATGCATTGCTTTTGGTATTGGCCAGTCAAATACAACCCTTTATGCACAGCCTTTTAGACAAGAAATCCTTCAATTTCAAAAGTCAGATAGCATTGTCAGGCCTCCCAAGGGGCAGATCCTGTTTGCTGGAAGCTCCTCGTTTACAAAGTGGAAAGACGTTGCCATATATTTCCCAGGTTATCCTATTATCAATAGAGGATTTGGCGGTGCTACCTTAGTTGATTTAATTTATTATGTAGAAGAGGCTATTATTCAGTATCAGCCTAGTCAAGTTTTTATATACTGTGGTGAAAATGACATGGCCGATGTAGATACGGTTAGTCCTGCAACTGTATTACTAAGATTTAAAACCTTGCATACCATTTTATTAAAAAAACTACCAAGGGCTACTAAGATAGTTTTCGTTTCCTTAAAACCAAGTATTGCCAGATGGCATTTAGAACCAAAATTTATAGAAGCAAATCAATTAATCGAAGGATATATTGCTACACAAAAAAATATGCAATACCTAGATGTTCATACTGCAATGTTGGATGAAAATAAAGAAGTACTTAAAGATATTTTTATTGCCGATAAATTACACATGAATCCCAAAGGTTATTTGATTTGGCAAAAGCAATTTGCCTCTTTTTTAACTCTACCAAAATAGTTGAATCCCACCGTAGGTAAAAATTATTCAGATTTATCTAATTTAATTTTTGTAAACACCTGTAAGTGAGGTAGGGCAAGTACTGCAATGCCTATAAATAAAAGCGGCATGACTTCTTTGATACTCCATGCTTCTAATGAAATATAAATAAAAACAATTATGCCGGTCCATGCTACAACTGCATAGGGTATGGCTTTGGTGAGTAATTTTTTCCATCCAAGGAAACTATTTTCCATTTCAAACTCTTGTCTTATTTTATCAAAAGATAAAATAGAATGCCATAGTCCAAAATAAAAACTAAAACATAGCCAAAGTGGCATGAGCATATTTAAAATAGTTAAGCAGCCAATTTGCATGACTGCAAAAAATAATTGCTTGGTGTCTGAAAAAAAATATTTGTGGGCAAAGAATAAAATAATGTGAATCCCTACAAGTGTAGCCTGAGAAATGGGTAATGCGATATTTGCATAATGGATATACTCATTTGCCTGCATTTTGGATTGTCCTAATAAAACAAACACATCAATTGCTGTATGGATATTTTTACTGAGTAGAAATAAAATCCAGCTAAGCCCTAAAATACTATAGCATAATTTATGAATCCCGTTATAGCTCTTCCCCAACCAGTCTATTTCCCCAAAATGGAAGGCCGTCAATCCAATGAATATGAGGATGGCTATGGTTGGCAAAAAGTACCAAACCACTCCGTAGGCCAACATATTCAGAAGGTATTTGAATAAAAACACAAATTTGTGGTTTTTACCCGCCCCGATATTTATTTTTTGGTCAATATAAAAATCTAAAGCGCCGTGGGGGATACCCAGTGTAAATAAGGTAACAAATAAAACCCCTAATTGCTGGGTCGTTGTCAATGGGAAATAAGCATGTAATAAGGCTAAACCGAATCCGATGACCAAAAGTATTTGTCTGAGCTTTATTTGCATATAGTAGGCATAAAAAAAGGGGCGAGTTTGCACTCGCCCCTTAAAGATAGTATGAATTAAGCAGCTTTTCTGCTCAATGCATATATAACAAGACCGAATCCGATTTTATTTACAGCATCACCGATGTTGTAAATAATATCCATATTCAAACCAATATTTGCAAATCCTGCATACCATTGTCCTTCAGCTGTTCCGATTAAATATCCTAGAGGATAGATAGCCCAACCAACTAAAATGAACCAACCTAATGCTTTGTTTGCAGAAGCAACAGCTGTACCAGCACTTGTAGCTAATTTCTTAACATCGCCCATCCATACTTCATACACAATGTAGAAGTAAGCAAGTGCACTAATTGTACCATATACTGTAGCACTTCCTAATCCAGCTTCACCTACGTAACCTGTTACCAGCATTACAACAGAAGCTAAAATCATTTTCCATAATAAACCTGTTGTACCACCAGCTTTTTTTGTGATCAAGTAGAACTCAACACACATCAAAGGCACAGTTAACAACCAATCTACGTAACGGAAGAAGGTTGGAGAATCTTGCGTTTCAGCATAATAGCTACGCATGTAGTAATAGTGAACTGCAGCAATAAAAGTGATCAAACCCGATACTAATACCGAAGTGCGCCACTCTTGACTTGTGTTGCTCAATTCAAAAAAGAAAAAAACCGAAGCGGCCATCATAGCCATTGTGCCTACAAAGAAAGTAAACGAAACATAGTCCGTTTTTGCAATCACTGTAACAGCGTCTAGTAAAAATAAAGAATCCATATTGTGGAGATTTGGTGAACGTGGTTTTAACACTTGTTAGTGAATGTGAATTTATAATAAATGTTTGTTAAACTCAAAAAAAATTTGTTAAAATCGGCCTATTCTTTATCCATATTTTAGCGATTCTTTTTCACAAAAACATTCATTTTCAATAAGTTAGGTATTTTTTCATAAATTTTTTCTTGAAGTTTTTTATCATTTTTTAAATAAATGTTAAACAATTAGTTAAAAAATATATTAACATTTTGCGCTTTTTTATAGTGATTTTCTGATGGATTTACCCTTTTTTACTGGCACTTGAACAGCCTGGTCCATACTTAATTCTCCATTGACCCAGATGTATTTAAATCCTTTTGCATATTGATGGGAATCCTCGAAAGTTGCCATGTCTGAAACCTCATCCGCATCAAACACAACGATGTCTGCATAATAACCTTCTTGTATGATGCCTCTTTTTTCGATATTGAATTTATTTGCAGGTAGGGAGGTCATCCTTCTAATTGCTTCTTCTAAACTCAATACGCCCATTGTTCTAACATACCTTCCTAATACGCGTGAATTCGTGCCATATGCTCTTGGATGCGGCTTGCCGTAGCCTTTCATTGCGATGCCTGCATCACTTGCGAACATATTAAATGGGTATTGCATAATTGTTTTGACATCGGATTCAGTCATACCATGGTAAATCATTTGCGCACCGCCTTCTTCCATCATTTGTATAATTGTTTCTGCTTCATCTAATGCTTTGTTTTTATTGCCTCTTAAAAGATTAATCGCTTCGATATCTTTTCCATTATAACTACTGTCTGCTTTGTAATTGGCGACAACGGCATAGGTAAAATGCTTGATGCCTCTTTCTTTTAAAATACCAACAATTTCATTCGCTACTTTTTTTCGAATGATTGGATCTTTCAATCTTGCAAAGATGGAGTCCTGCCCATCTGCTAAAACCCAATCTGGTAATAGTACACTTAACTGTGTGCTACTCGCTGTATAAGGGTATTGGTCAATGGTCACATCAATGCCTTCTATTCTCGCATTCACAACCAATGGAATAGTTTCCTTACTTCGGCCCCAGTTATTTTGCCCACTTATTTTAAAATGTGAAATCTCTACAGGAATCTTTGCGGCTCTTCCAATTTGGATGGCTTCGTTCACAGCGTCCACGACTTGATTTTCTTCGTTGCGAATATGAGATGCATAGACCCCTCCTTGTGATGCAACTACTTTAGCCAATCTTACAATTTCCTCTGTAGGTGCATAAGTGCCAGGAATATAAATTAAACCAGTGGACATGCCCACTGCACCATCTTGCATGGCTTGCGCTGCCAATTTTTCCATTGCTTGCATTTCTGCTTCTGTAGCATGTCTATTTGCAGAACCCATCACTTGCTTACGAATGGTATTGTGTCCAATCAAGGATGCAATATTGATGGACATGCCGATGGAGTCTAGTTTATTAAAATAGGTATTTAAGTTTTCAACTGATCCGCCACAATTCCCTGTTACCACGGTGGTTACGCCGTCGTATAAAAAATTACTAGCCAATGGATTTCTGAATTCGCCACCCTCTAAATGTCCATGCACATCTATAAAACCTGGTGCAACAATCAATCCTTTAGCATCAATCTCTCTTGTTGCTTTCCAGTTTTTTAAATTCCCAATGGCAATAATTTGATTGCCTTTGATGGCGACATCTTTATATTGCCATTGATTCCCAGTGCCATCGATTAGTTTTCCGTTACGGATAATACAATCTGCAGTTTGCGCATTTGCTTGAAGCAATGTAAAAACAAAGGCAATTAGTAAAAGGATATTTTTCATAAAGCTATTTTGTATACTCAATTTACTAAATCCTGATCCATTTGTCATTCATTTTTTATTTATATAACCTAAAAAATGTATTTTCAATGGATCAATCATGAACCTATGAAAAAGTATATTCTATTCTTTGTTGTATCATTTGCTTGTACAACAAACTTGAAAGCACAACAAACTCAAAAACCGCCATTGCATGGCAAAGACTGGGTAGCCATCACGGGTAAGCCTTTGGCTGCAACCGCAGGATCGATGGTGTTTCAAAAAGGCGGTAATGCGGTAGATGCTGCATGTGCTATGCTTGCTGCAACTTGTACCATGTGGGACGTATTAAGTTGGGGTGGTGAAACACAAGCCTTAATCTACAATCCCAATACAAAAAAAGTGATTGCGATTAGTGCCATGGGCTTTGCGCCAACCGGTGCTACGCCAGAATTTTTTAAAGGCAAGGGTTTTAATTACCCACCAGAATATGGACCATTAGCGGCCACTACGCCTGGTACACCGGGAGGTATTTGTTTGATGTTGGCGAATTATGGTTCTATGAGTTTAAAAGAAGTATTAGCGCCAGCAATGGACTTAGCTGCAGGTTATCCAATTGATGCACAAACTGCAAATGGTATTGAACGTGGTAAAGCGATGATCAAAACCTGGCCCTATAGCAAGAAAGTATTGTTACCGCATTTAGGTGAAAAACGCGAAGCCCCAGAAGCTGGTGAAATATTTGTTCAAAAAGATTTATTGAACACTTTACAAAAAATGGTAGACGCCGAACAGGCTGCTTTGAAACAAGGCAAGTCTCGTAAAGAGGCTATCTGGGCTGCATATGACCGTTTTTATAAAGGAGATATTGCAGATGAATTTGTAAGAGGTGTGCAGGAGCAAGGTGGATTGATTACCAAAGAAGATTTAAAAAACTGGAGACCTACGGAAGAAGCGCCTTCGATGGTGAACTATAAAGGGATTGATGTATATAAGCTTCAAGCATGGACGCAGGGACCTTCATTATTACAAGCTTTAAATATTGTAGAAAATTTTGACTTGAAAAAAATGGGGTATAATTCTGCCGATTATATGCACACCATTTATCAAGCAATGAATTTAAGTTTTGCAGATCGTGATTTTTATTATGGCGATCCAAAATTTGCGACCAATCAACCAATGACTGGTTTGTTAAGTAAAGCTTATGCAAAACAAAGAGCAGGAGAAATCAATATGGCAAAGAACAATGCCAATGCAGGTCCTGGAGATCCTTATCCTTTTGAAGGAAAAACAAATCCTTTTATGGATTTAATTAAAGCAAAAGGATTTCAACCTTCAACAGATACTGCAAAAAATAAAACTGGATTTGCACCGGCGCATGACTTAAGAACAGTTGCATCTTCGAATACGAATGAAAAATTACCAATAGATGCAGACTATATGGATCGTTTATGGAGAGGTACTACCACTGTTGAAGCAGCAGATAAAGAAGGATGGATTGTCTCTATCACGCCAAGTGGTGGATGGTTACCAGCAACCATTGCGGGTAACACGGGCGTGGGTATGAGCCAACGCATGCAAAGCTTTGTATTGGATTCTGCACAAAGTCCTTTCAATGTAGTTGCGCCGGGTAAAAGACCAAGAGTGACTTTAACGCCAAGCTTGGCCATCAAAGACGGTAAGCCTTATATGGCATTTGGTGTGCAAGGTGGTGACACGCAGGATCAAAACTTATTGCAGTTTTTTTTAAATATGGTTGAGTTTGGTATGACTGTTCAAGAAGCAACTGAAGCAGCGAATATTAATAGTAATCAACTTTGGCTTTCTTTAGGAGGCACTAAAATTGCTGACAGAAAACCAAGACCAGGCAGCATTTTATTACATGATGATGTTTCTGAGTGGGTTCGAAAAGATTTAAGAGCTAGAGGGTATAATTTAACTTTTGATGATCGTACGAGTGGTCCTATCAACGCCATTTTATTTGATTGGAAACATGGATCCATGTGGGGTGGTAGTTCTAATCATGGAGAAGATTATGGTATCGCATGGTAAGATGCAAAAAAGAGTATTAAAACAGGATTAAATTGACATCGAATAAATAAAAACAAAATGGCACAGAATAGAAGAAAATTTTTAAGCACTGCATTTTTAACTGCAGGCACATTAGGATTAGGCGGTAAGGTTTTAGCAAATGAGTCGGCAAATAAATACGATATCAATTTGCCTAAATCAATTGAGGATTTATTGCCAATGAAAGAAGGTGTGGTGCCCATTTCAGTAGACGAGCGCAAGCAAAGAATTGCAAAGGCGCAGGCTATTATGGAAAAGGAAAAAATAGATGCTATTTTTTTAGAAGGCACCGTGTCTTGTTTTTATTTTACGGGCATGCGATGGGGACAAAGTGAAAGAACTTTTGGAGTTGTTATCCCAGCTAAAGGGCCAATTGCCTATGTCTGTCCAAAATTCGAAGAAGACAGGGCGATGGAATTATTGAACCCTGTATTTGGAGACGAAGTAAGATGTTGGGAAGAACACGAAAGCCCTTATGCTTTGATTTTTAATATCATTAAAGACCGCGGTGTTCGTTATAAAAAAATTGGTATGGAAGAACGTATTCGTTTTTTCATTGCGGATGGTGTTAAAAAATTAGCAACAGGTTTTGAAATTGTAGATGCTACGCCCGTTACAGCTGGTTGTAGAATGTATAAAACAAAAGCAGAACTAGCTTTGATGCAGTATTCAAGCGATGTGACGATTAAAGCATACCAAGCAGCATTTGCAACCATACGTCCAGATATGTCTCAGTCTGAATTTAGCGGCAATATCAGTGCGGCTTTTAGAAAACTAGGCTATAGTGGAAGTGCTTCGGTACAAGTGGGAAAATATTCCGCATTGCCTCATGGAAGCATTACACCTCAAGTCATTCGCGAAGGTGATATTGTGATGGTAGATGGCGGCACAAGTGTAGAAGGTTATGCTTCTGATATCACAAGAACAATTGTAGTGGGCAAGCCAAGCCAAAGACAAATAGAGGTTTGGAATATAGAATTGGAAGCACAGAACGCAGCCTTTGCAGCAATTAAAATTGGCGTACCATGTGAAGTGGTGGATGCAGCAGCAAGAGCAGTGATTGAAAAAGCTGGATTTAAAAGCAATTATAAATTACCAGGTCTGCCGCATAGAACAGGGCATGGTATTGGTTTAGAAGGGCACGAGTGGACCAACTTTGTAAAAGGCAATAAAACACCACTAGCAATTGGGATGTGCTTTAGTAATGAACCAACTATTTCTATTCCGGGTGAATTTGGTATTCGATTAGAAGATTGTTTGTACATCGCTGAAGATGGACCACATTATTTCTCGAAACAAAGTATTTCTATCGAGCAACCATT
>JBBAJV010000004.1:91860-200768 GCA_040403925.1 Sediminibacterium sp.
TATTGATACAACTGATTGAACAACATTTTATAAGTGGAATGCGTTTGTCCTCTGAATGTAATTTCTGGTCCATACACAAACAACTTACCTTTTCCCAATTTTGCTTCAAAAGCAGCGACACCATCTTGCAAGTAGGCTTGTCCAAATGCCCAGCCGCTTCTCAAAGTTTTGTCTGATGCAAACCAAGCAAGCGGTGTGATGGTGCCATTTGCAATGGCATCGGGTTGTACTTTAAAAACAGGGCTATTGTTAAAATAAACATCTGCATTATTTTTCATACCCCAGTTGGCTTTTAGGGCAGGCGCAACAGCAACTTGTAAGATACTTCCTGGGATATAAAATTTCTCACCTGGAAGCGTGCGCTCTTTTCCATTATTCATTTCTGTGATGGCATTTTTAACTGGCAGTTTAAAATGGTATGCTAGGTTGGCACTCGATCCTATTGTAATGATTGTTCCTCCCGCTTCAACAAAAGCTTTTAGTGCAGGAATAGATTTTTCGGCAGTGATTTTTCCAATCATCGCATGAAATTCTGCAGGGATTTCGTCTAAGTTGGGTTCTTTCTCATCATAAGGAGAAGCAGGCCCTTCAACCATAGAAGGGATGGCACCATCTACAAAAACAATGGCATCAAACTTGTCTTTTAAATTTCCTGCATTGATTTCCTTTGCGTACAATAATTTAAAATCAAAATGGTGCTGCTCCAAAATCCATCTTACCCAACCAGAAGGCATAGAACCACCATAACGATCCCATAATCCAATTTTTAATGTTGAAATTTTAACCGCATCTGTAGGAAGACTTTCTACAGCAACAAAATTTAAACCTGCTTTAGCAATCATCTCTTTGTCTTTTGATGCATCTGCCATTTCGAAATAAAATCCTTGTTGATTTTTATAAACCGACTTACCCGCTTTTAATAAATCATTGATTTTTACAAAACTATTGTTGTCATTAGATTGGATCGCATAAAATTTATTGACACTATTTGCTGTGTTAAAAACAGTTGTTTTTACAGATTGTAATTGACCATAAGGAATCGCTTCAAACGGACCATTAAAATCATCTAAGATTCTGTCAAACTCAACACCCATGGTATATGCTGGCGTCCATCCTGCAGCATCATAAGGGCGTACTGGCGGTCCTCCTGGGTATAAAAAATCATTTGGATGATCCTGTGGGTCAAACATGTCTAATACATGCGCTCTAAATGCTTGGTTGGTTCTTACGACATAAGACCCAGCTTGATAATTTTTTCCATTCACAACAAAATCATTTGTTGCTTGATGCACTTTAATGCCACTTTGAATTAAAATATTTACAAAGGCAACCGCACTACTCGTTTGAATGGCAGGAATAATATAGCCTCTAGGATCTCTTAATGCAGGGGCTTTATAGACCTTGGCATAATTTTGTAATGCAACAGTATCTACACGCGTATCTCTTTTTTCTGTTTTTAATTGTTCAGTCAACATTTCAACCTTGTTAGGAGAAAGCGTCCAGTTGTCTCTGTTGCCTGATTCAATGGCTTCTTTACCCATTCGATACATATTCAATAGCACTTCGTCTTTATGTCTTGCTGCATAGTTGAGTACGGCATAATTTAAGGAAATAGAATAGTCAATTGAATTTTTGAAATACCATTTTTGTGGTGCAATTGGAAAAGGCAATCCACTATTTGGAATCAATCTTTGTGGTACCAAAGGAATATTCATTGGAGTTGGACTGCCAATGATCTCTGTTAAAATACCAACAATATTATGATAGTATGCTGTGGTTCTTAATCCACCATTCCACCAGGTAGAATATACCGATCCACCCTTCATAGTATAGCCTGGTTTTTGTTCGGCATTTAAACGACTACTCATAGCGGCGCCCATCGCATCCAAACTTGTAATCAATAATGGACTGTACACGTAATTAAATGGATCTCTGTAAGGAGGGCCTGCCACAACGGTTCCAGCTGGACCTGTTTGGTGGTGGTTGTATAAAATTTGAGGCATCCACTCGATATATTGTTGACGACTCATGTTTTTTGATTCACTCATGTTCGTCATAAAAAAATCACGATTGTTATCGTGTCCAATATATTTTTGATACAAGCGTGGCAATGCAGCAGTAGATCTTTTTAAAGTATCTGTGTTACGCATATACCAATTTGAAACCAATTCTTGTCCATCAGGATTGGCGTGAACAAATAAGATGATGGTATTTTTTAAAATATTTTTTGTTTCATCATCCTGTCTTGTGATGATCTGGTACATAGATTCAATCCACTGATGAATTCCCACCACTTCGGTTGCGTGTAAGCCTCCATCTATCCATACCACTGCTTTTCCATCATTCGCTAGTTGCTTCGCATCTTCCTCTGATAAGCCTTCCGCTCTTGCTAGCTTTTGAGAAATCGATTTGTATTTTTGTAGTTGCTTGATATTTTTGGGACTGGATACAACCATCATGTAATGATTACGACCTTCTTCGGTTTTACCCATCGTCACTAATTTAACTTTATTAGAACTAGCTTCTACTTTTTTTAAATAAGCTTCTGTGGCGGTGAAAGTGGTCAATTTATAATTGTCACCGATATTAAATCCAAAATGACTTTTTGGACTAGGAACAGATTGTGCAATAAGTTGAACACTTAATAATAGCACAATACTGAGCAGAGATACAATTCGACGCATAATATTGTTTTTTGTTCAAACTAAAGTTAACTAGGTCGGCTTGAATTTTAAAACAAATTTTACGAATGGATGAAGATCAAATTATTGTATTCTGAACAGCATGATCTGGGCACTTGGGGTGGGGGGTCTGGAAGGATTGGTTAAAGCAGTTGTTTTGAATATTTGTGTTTGATTGTGTTTAACATTAAAAAACAATTCTAGATAATCATCCTCGCCAAAGACCACCATAGATTGACCCGAAAAAATATTTTTGACGCCTACGGCGCCTGTCAAAAATTGCCTAAGACTATTGGGGTAAGCAGCGCCATTCCGTCTAATCCAAATACTGATTTCGTCATTGGCTATTTGCGTATTGTTCACTTGAAGGCTATACTGCACCAGATAGGTTCCCGCTCTCACAACAAGCAGCCTGGTTGGATCTAGGTTGGTATTTAGCCCAATAGACACCCGATTTTGACCAATGGTATCGCGCCACTTGATCGCTGTGGCCGTATTGATCAGTGCCGTTTGCCTTGCTGTATCTGTAAATGCACCAAAATGAGTTTCAAATGGTAAAAAACCTAAGCTCAAAGCTATTTCCGAACTGCTTATTTCACCCTTGTTCAGTTTTTGATTAATTCTATTGCTTAAGCTAACCGTATCTTTTTTATCTAATTTTAAAGCCAGTGCTTGGATGGACGCCTTGCTTAAAATTTTAAGACTGTCTGGGACATGATCGACTTTATCTAATTTTAAAGACAATGCTTGGATGGTTGCCTTGCTCAAAATCTTAAGACTATCTGGAATGTTATTGACTTTATCTATTTGCAATGCTAATTTAAAGGCAGATAGATTATTCACGCCAGTGCCTCCCTGTGGTATACTTAAAATACCCTCTACATTTTCTGCTAAGACATGGTCTGCCGAAAAAGCGTAAGCGGTATAATGAATTTGTTGTTGTCCAATTCGAATAAATTGTAAATGATTGTCTGGATCAATTTCTACGCGTATAAAATAAGTGCCAGCCGTCCAATCGATTTTTTCAAATGCGCCAATGGTGACTATTTTAGCAGACTCTGAAGTCCCAATTAAAATAGTAAACAAACCTAATGGACTAGTGGTAACAGATTTTATTTCTTGATATAGTAGTTCTTCGGTCAAAGTATCTTTTAAAATACTAATTCTAATTTGTATTAATTTATTAGGCATAACCACGCCATTACTTGTTCTAGCAACTGCCTGAAAAGCAATGCCCTTCTGGTTTTGACTCAGCCCAATATGACAATAAAGCAGCAATAAAACGAGTAGGATAGATTTCATGGTTTGATAAATTTTATGTGCTTCGTCCAATAATTTGTTTTGTTGCCAAAACTTAGAAACTCTGGTAAAAAAAATACTTGCATGATATAGACTCCACTAGACAATCTATTTAAATCAATGTATCTTACTGCATAACCACTTCTATATTTTGTTGGATCACTAAGAATGACTTGACCGTGCAGATTATAAATTGTATATCCAAAAAAAATCAGGTCGGGCTCTTTTGAAAAAAGCAGAATGGAATTTCCTGGAAATACATTTTTTATTTCGATACTGGGATTATAATTTCTCCAAATGTCATCACTAGTAAAACGATTGATAATTGGTTGTAAAAAACCTGCACTAAATAAATAGGCATTCGATTGGTTAAGTGGTATGGCGGTCAGTCCAAGATCTAGGCGCCAGTCCACTTGCAGGCCATCCGCCTGTGTAGTCACAAAATGATCAGCAGCAAGGCTAAATGTTTGTAGAGGCAATTGTTGTCCATGCAATGAATGTATAGACAATTGTAATAGGAGTACTAAGAAAATATAGATTGACTTAACATGTCGCATGGGTTAAACCTAGTCTATCTTGATACTTATTTTTCGAGTATTTATACCTTCAAGTGATAGGACCGAAAAATTTCTATCCATTTAAATTTAAATCTTATCCAATTATTGCCAAAAAGTATTAACTTTATTGGACGAACTTAATAATACCCCTATGAAATATAATTTCTTGATTTTAGTTTTAAGCATTGGCTTCTTTGCATGTAGTAAAGGCGGAGAAACGCCTGTAACTCCCAAGCCTCCTCCTGTAGTGGTGGTAGAACCAAGTTTAGCCGCCGCAGGTGCTGTAGTCATTGATATTGATCCGGGCACTACTAATATTTATGCAGTGACAGGTACTTCACAAAAAATAGAAATTAAGTTAGTGGCAATCCCGGTTAGTGGGGTTACAATTGAAACAAAACTGATCAAAGTGTTAGACAATACGACTGCATTTACCAATAGTATTTCATCCACCAGCCTTAATAATCCTGTGACAATTACAGGATTTGCAATAGGGATATTATACAATGTGTCTGTGGTAGTGACTTCAAAAACCACTGCTTCCAATACAAAAACAATTGAATTTAAGATCGCTGCCAAATAAACGGCACCATTTATAAAATATTGATCCCTTATCTTTTTAGGTAGGGGATTTTTTTGTAACTTATGTTTTGAAATTAAATATATCATAATCATAAAAAATTGCCATGCCTATTCAATTTATTAGACGCATTGTAGTATGTGTTTGTTTACTTAGTTTTTCTTTGCCTATTTTTGCGCAAAAAAAATACACCGAAAAAGATTTAGCTGCTTTAAAGCAAACTCTTATGCAGACTGTTGCAGGGAAGTCAAAGGAAGTTCAAGTGATGGTAGATCAAATTTTTAGTTTTGCCGAATTGGGATTTCAAGAAGTTGAAACTTCTAAATACATCACTTCTGTTTTGACAAAAAACGGCTTCACTGTAGAAAATGGTATCGCAAATGTACCCACAGCTTGGATGGCAAAATGGGGAACTGGTTCGCCTGTGATTGCATTAGGAAGTGATGTGGATTGCATTCCAAAAGCCTCTCAAAAACCAGGCGTAGCTTACAAAGCACCGATTGTTGAAGGGGCTCCTGGACATGGTGAAGGACATAATTCTGGACAAGCTGTAATCATTTACGCAGCCATTGCCATGAAAGAATTAATGGAGCGTGAAAAATTACCTGGTACCATTTTAATTTGGCCTGGTATTGCCGAAGAATTGGTTGGAACAAAAGCATGGTATGTACGCGATGGTTATTTTAAAGATGTGGACGCTTGTATTTTTACGCATGTGAGTGGTGATTTTAATTCTAGCTATGGTGATAATGGAGGTAATGGTTTAGTGAGTGTGCGTTTTGATTTTGAAGGAGAAGCAGCACATGCTGCAGGTCAACCATGGAGAGCAAAAAGTGCCTTGGATGCAGTAGAATTAATGAATGTGGGATGGAATTTTAAAAGAGAACATCTTAAGCCAACCAATAGATCGCATTATGTGATTGTAGATGGAGGTGACCAACCCAATGTTGTTCCAAGTAAAGCGAGTGTGTGGTATTATTTTAGAGAGCGTACCTACGAGGATATTAAAATGAATTATGAATCAGGCATCAAAATTGCAGAAGGTGCAGCGATGATGACGAATACAAAAATGACACATCAAATGCTAGGAACTGCATGGCCTGGTCATTTTAATAAACCACTTGCAGAAGCGATGTATGCCAATATTAAAAAAGTGGGTATGCCTGTTTGGGATGAAAAAGACATTGCATTGGCGAAAGGGGTTCAAACTTTGGTAGAAGCGCCAAAGAAAGACCAGCAAGGCAATCCAATTGATGGTTTAAAATCTACGATTGATACTTTAAAAGGTTCTGTGGCATTTTCTTGGGGTGGAGGATCAGATGATATTGCAGATATCTCATGGAATCTACCAACCATTGTGTTAAGGTATCCAGCGAATATCCCAGGCACAAAAGGACATCATTGGGCAGATGCGATTGCGATGGCAACTCCAATTGCACACAAGGGATCCTTAGTGGGTGCAGAAGCCACAGCCATGACTTTATTAGATTTATTTACCAAGCCTAGTTTAGTGGCAGATGCTAAAAAGTATTTTAAGGAAGTACAAACAAAAGAGGTTCAGTATATTCCTTTCATTACTAAAAATGATCCTCCTGCCATTCATTTGAATAAAGAAATTCAAGGCGCTTATAGAAGCCAACTTGAAAAATTCTATTACGATTCAAGTAAGTTTGGTACTTATTTAGAGCAATTGGGGATTGTTTATCCTACCCTTAAATAGTGAATGAATCTCGACGATTAAAATTTTATACAAAAAAGGAGAGCGCATTGCGCTCTCCTTTTTTATTGATTTTTTTTAATTTTATTTTTTACTAGCAATTGCCCCAATCGCGTAAACTAGTTTATCTAAATCCTGAAGTCTAGTATACACATGAGGGGTGATTCTGACACAGCTTACATTTTCCCAAACAATGCCAACTGTGTGAATTTTATATGTTGAAAACAAAGCGCTGTCTAATGCTCCGGGTGTCATGCCATCTATACTTACGCCGCAAATGCCACAAGCAAATTCTGGTTTGAAAGAAGTGTGAATTTTTACCTTAGGTATTGTTACTACTTTACTTGCCCAATAATTTTTTAAATAACGAATACGTTCCTCTTTGCGTTTACTTCCAATCGCGGTATGAAAATTAATGGCTTCACCAATGCCTTGTTCAATTGGAAAGCTTCTTGTACCAAGGGTTTCAAATTTTCTTATATCAGCACTGTTTGGTTGGTCATTGCAAACTAGTGGCCATATTTTAGCAATATTTTCTTTCTTAATCCATAGCATACCAGAGCCTATTGGGGCGGATAAAAATTTATGCAATGAAGTGCCAAAATAATCGCAACCTAAATCTGGTACGCTAAAATCTAGTAATCCAAAACTATGGGCACCATCCACAACGGTTTCAATATTATGTCGTTTTGCCATCGCACATAATTTTTGAACAGGCATGATTTGTCCAATCCAGTTAATCACATGCGTAATATGAATAATTTTTGTTTTAGGCGTGATGGCTTTTTCAAACGCTGCAACAATTTCATCTTCGTCTTCGATTGGAAATTTAAAATTCAACTGATTGTAAATAATGCCATCCCTACTGCTTCTTTGTTTCCAAGCATTGATCATATTGGGATAGTCTTGCTTAGTGCCAATGATTTCGTCACCTGCTTTTAGGTTTAATCCAAAAATGATCGTGTTCAGCGCTTCGGTTGCATTTCGGTTAATAGCCACTTCTTCTGGATCGGCACCTGCAAGTTGGGCTAATTTATACCTAAGCGGTTCTCTTCCTTGATCTAATATGCGCCACATAAAATAGGATGGCCCTTCATTGGATAGTTTATTAAAAAGTTCAACCGCTTCTTGCACAATTCTAGGACTAGGACTTACCCCTCCGTTATTTAAATTAATGATATTTGGACTTGCTGTATAGCCTTGCTGCACCACCGACCAGTAATCCTCGTCAGTTGCAATTTCAATAGGCGATAAAGCTTGTTTTTTCAAGTTGATATGTTGGAATTCCGCAGCATGTGCCTGATTGAATAAACTATTTGCCGAAAAAGCCCCAGCAGCTAATCCTAATTTTTGAATAAAATTTCTACGATTTGACATAAGCTAGATTTGTACCATCAATTTAATTAAATTATTGACATCAAGTTGTTCAAACTTTAGTAAATTAGAATATTATAATTCACTAAAAAGATCTAGATCATGAACAAATCATACCTAATCGCCTTTTTATCTATTTGTATTGCTAATACAATAGTGGCGCAAGTTCCAACTGATGTCTATAAAATGGAAGCAGTTTCAAGACCTAAAATCTCACCAGAGGGAAGTTGGATTTTATATAGTCAATCAAAAATTGATGCTGCAAAAGATAGATCAGCGTCCAAATTGTATATGATGTCGTCTGACGGGAAAGAGACCATCACATTAACAGAACAAACAATGGGTGTTGGTAATTACCAATGGAGCCCAGATGGCAAATACATTTCGTATTTAACGAAGGGGAAAGATGAAGACAAGGGTTCACAAGTATTTTTAATGGATCGTCGTGGTGGAGAAGGCGTTCAACTAACTAATATCAAAGGAGAGATTAATGATTATGTTTGGTTTAATAGCGGTAAAAAAATGATTGTAGTCGTAAAAGATTTTAACTACGCGGATACAGCAAAGTCTAAAATTAGAACACCGTATGAAATGACTAGGTACAAATTCAAACAAGACAACGAGGGTTATTTAGACAATCGTAAAACACATATCTATTTATTTGATTTAACCACAAAAAAATTAGATACATTAACAAGCGGAAATTACAATGAGTCGAGTGTTGCTATTAGTGCAGACGATGCTATGATTGCATACGTAAGCAATGTTTCAGAAAATCCTGATAAGAATTCTAATACGGATTTATTTTTATTAAAACCTACTAAAGGCGCTACACCATTGCAGTTAACTACTTATAAAGGCGCTAACACGAGTCCAGTATTTAGCCCAGATAATTCTAAAATTGCATTTTTACAATCTAGTTCAGAAAGAAATTTTGACATGTATGACATTACACAATTAGGTATTTATGATCTTAAATCGAAAACCATATCAATTGTTTCAAAAAATTATGATCGTGCATTCTCTTCTATTGCTTGGTCCGTAGATGGTCAATCCATTTTGTCTTTAATAGAAGATGATAGAAAACAAAATTTGGTACAATTTAATATTCAAACTCAACAGCCAACTTTATTAACCAATGAAATGGGGGTTTATAGCGCTATGGATATGAATGACAAGGGTGATATGGTTTTGCTATTTGCTAACTTAGAAACCCCGAATGAAATTTATAGTTATCAAAATAAATCGACCAAAAGACTTACTTATTTACAAGATGCATTTGTGAAAAGTATGAAAAAAGGATATCATAAAGGTTTTCAATCTACTTCATCTGATGGAACAATTGTATCAAGCATTTTACACTTACCAGATAGTGGTGCAAAAAATTTACCATTGATTTTATTCATTCATGGTGGTCCAGTGGCACAGGATGATTATGCTTTTGATATGACCTCAAGAATTTATGCGCAAGCGGGCTATGCGGTGGCCAATGTGAATTATCGTGGAAGTAGTGGAAGAGGTGTTGCATTTACAAGTGCAATTTATGCTGACTGGGGCAATAAGGAAGTGAAAGACATTGTTGGTGCAGCAGATTATTTAATTAAAGAAGGCATTGTGGATCCAAATAGACTTGGAATTGCAGGTTGGAGTTATGGTGGAATCTTGACCAATTATACCATTGCTACAGATAAGCGTTTTAAAGCTGGCGTAAGTGGTGCAGGAAGTTCACTCATGATGTCGGTGTATGGATCTGATCAATACATTTCGCAATATGAAGATGAATTAGGCAAGCCTTGGGAGAATCCTAAAAAATATGAGGCATTGTCCTATCCATTCTATAAAGTAAAGGAAATTAAAGCACCTGTTTTATTCATGGCAAGTCAGGCAGATTTTAATGTGCCTGTGATTGGCGCTGAACAAATGTACCAAGCATTTAAATCAGAAGGTATTCCAACTGAATTGATTATCTATCCAAATCAAAACCACGGCATACGCGTACCAAGTTATATCGTGCATCGTCATAACGCACATATCAATTGGTTTAACAAGTATTTAAAATGAAAATAATACTCACCTGGGTCTTATTCTTAGGTGTGATTGCAGTGAATGCCCTGGCCAATATTTTACCCATCAATGGATATAATACTGGCCAGATTTCTGCATTCTATCCCAATGCATTTGTGCCAGCCGGATTTACATTTTCTATTTGGGGTGTGATTTATTTATTATTATTATCCTACACCATTGGGTACACTTACTATACGTTTAAGCGCCAACAATATCCCAAAGCGTATGTATTTATTGAGCGCATCAATTTTTATTTTTTATTGACTTGCTTATTTAATATGGCATGGATTGTTGCTTGGCATTATTTACAAATTGAATTGTCTGTGCTCATTATGTTGTTGTTTTTAACTACGCTCATTCAATTGTTTTTGAAAAATACAACAATGGCGCATGATTTAACTACCACTCAAAAGTTTATTTTACAAACACCTTTTATTGTTTATTTGGGTTGGATCACTGTTGCCACCATCGCTAATATCACCGCCTTATTGGTTGCTTATAAATGGACTGCATTGAATATTGCGCCTGTTTATTGGAGTGCAGCCATGATATTGATTGCAATTTTACTTGCAGTGCTGATGTTAAAAAAATTCCATGCAGTTCCATTTGCTTTAGTGGTTGCTTGGGCTTTATGGGGTATCAATAATGCGCAAGGTCCTACAGCACCAATCATTGCTAATTATACTTCCTTAGGAATTAAAATTTTATGTACAGCCTCCTTGTTAACTTTTTTAATAGCAACAGGAAAACTAAAATGGCTTAAATTATAAAATCAAATCAATTATTGATTGTAGAATGTTTGAATTGGTTTAAATGGTCCATATTTATGTTGACTTTCTGAAAAGCCATCTGCATAAGGACCAAATGCAAAGTCAAGTGGTTTTTTTTCAAATTTTGGCCAGTCTTTTGACTGATCTTTATGCGGTCTTGATTGGCTATTGACATAAGCTGCCACATCCCAAGATTCCGCTTCTGTTAAAGTAGGATTTTCATGAGAAGTCAATAAGTTAGGCATGTTATTTTTCACATAACCTGCGAAATTACTGATCCTATATAAACCTGCGCCATCATTATAACTATGCAATCCCCATAAAGGAGGATAAGTATATTCTAATGCATCAGCAGCTAATTGTCCTTCTCCATTTTTACCATGACAAGTTTGACATTGCGCTGTATAAATAATTTGTCCTTTTCTAGGATCTGCTGCTCGGTCTAAGTAAGTTAATTTTTCTATGTCAGATCCAATCGGTTTTTCATTTTTTTGAACGTCTTGACCTAGCCATTTGATATAAGCATAGATCGCTTTGAATTCTCTGCTAGTACTATCTACTGCTATGCCATTCAAGCTTCGCTCCATACAGTCTGCGACACGTTTATAGATTGTTTCTATTTGCCCACTCCTGTCTCTAAATTTTGGATAGGTTGAAAAAACGGCGGCATAATTATTACCCCATGCTTTTGCACCAGCTTGTAAATGACAATTTTGACAATTCATCCCATTGGTGATTTGTGCTACCGATCCTTTTGGCCCTAAGTATTTAGAAGTATGTGCAATTAAATCTTGTCCATAGATAATGAGTTCACGCTCTTCGCCTAAAATGGAGTGATCTATATAAAGACTCGGTCCAACCCATGTACTATCTGTTGAAGCAATGGTACTTTCTATTTTAAAATAATCTCCAGCAATAAAACCTACTAAAAAATAGATCATTATAATTGATACAATGCCGATTATCACTAGGTACTTTTTCTTCATGATCAATATGCTTAATATAGAGATTCAATAAAATTAATGTGTACTTGCAATTGGAAAAAATAATTGTTGGACAATGATATATAAGCCCATCACTAAAACAAACCAGCCAAAACCTATTTTTAACTTACTACCGTCTATGCGCTTGCTTAGTTTGTCACCAATAAAAATACCTGCAATGGCTAGTGTTGTAACGGTCAATAATAAAGTCCAATTCATTGTACCATTTCCTACATCCCCAGTAAAGCCAATCAAAGATTTAGCAGCAATGATCAATAAAGATGTACCCACCGCTTGTTTCATTGGAAGCTTGCTCAACATTACCAAAGCTGGGATAATTAAAAATCCTCCACCTGCACCTACTAGTCCAGTTAGCATACCAACCAAGGCACCTTCTAATAATATCAAAGGGTAATTAAATTTTTGAGCTTCTTCTTTTACTTCAATACTGCTTGTTCTTGAACGTATCATTGAAAAAGAGGCCGCGATCATTAATATCGCAAACAGTAACATCATCATCAACGATTTTGTAACAATGATGTCTCCAAATTCACCTATTTTATTTGGTATTGCGGGTAGTACAAACTTTCTTGTAGCGAATACAGCAATGATAGAAGGTATCCCAAAGATGATGGCAGTTTTTAGATTGACAAAGCCTTGTTTGTATTTAGGCCAGGCACCAACAAGGCTACTAGCCCCCACTATAAATAAAGAATAAGCAGTTGCTTGTATTGGGTCTATATCAAAAAGATAGACTAAAACAGGAACCGTTAGGATGCTTCCACCTCCGCCAATTAATCCAAGTGAGATACCAATTAAAATTGACGCTAAATAGCCTATGATTTCCATATTGATTTATTTGACACAAAACTGCTTTTATAAAAATAAAAGGTAAGTGATAAATGTCACCTACCCAATTATTTTAGAGAAAAATATGGCAGGCTTCTAATAAATATAAACAATCCATCTAGAGACTAGAACTATGTTATAAATGTTGTAAATTGAGTCGGAACTATTCATCAAAAAATGATTTAACTACCATGAAAAATTTACATCTAATCGCATTGGGTCTTTTACTAAATATAAGTGCTGTGGTCGTGGGACAAGATAAACAAGCAAAGATGCACCAAGTGGTGATGCAATTAAATTCTGCGGATACTGCAGTTTGGAGCGGCATGCTTGGTAACATTCGCAACTTTCAAAAAGTATGGCCTGGAAAAGTGACGATAGAAGTCGTGGTACACGGAAAAGCCTTAAATTTTTTAGTAGCATCAAAATCCCATTTAGTTGCTGATGTAGAGGCAATGACCAAGCTAGGTGTTGTTTTTAATGCTTGCGAAAACACGATGAATAAATATGGTATAAAAAAGAAGATGCTTATTTCTTCTGTAAGTTCTGTACCATCTGGCGTGGCTGAATTAGTCATAAAACAAGAGGAAGGATGGAGTTATTTAAAAACAGGATATTAGATAAATATGATTCTTTAAATTTGTGATATATGTCACAAATAATAGCAATAATAATATGCAACTTTGTTTTCTGAAATACCTTAAATAGGTTATCAACAAACAAAAAGAACACATTATTAATATCAATAAAAAAGTAGCAATATGTTTTTTCAACACGTATACGACAAAACTTTAGCTCAAGCTAGTTATTTCATAGGCTGTCAAAAAGATGGTGTAGCTGCAGTCATTGACCCAAAGCGCGATATCGACACCTATATTGAAATTGCGAAACAAAATAATATGCAAATAACGCATATTTTTGAAACCCATATTCATGCCGATTTTTTAACAGGATCTCGTGAACTAGCTGCTGTAACAGGCGCTAAAATGTATTTATCAGATGAAGGTGGAACAGGATGGGAATATGAATTTGCGCACGAAGGCTTAAAGCATAGCACAGAAGTCATGGTGGGAAATTTAATAATTGAAGTCCTACATACGCCAGGACATACGCCAGAGAGCATTAGTTTTTTATTAACGGATACACCTGCAAGTAAAGAGCCGGTGATGTTATTTACAGGTGACTTTGTATTTGTGGGAGATATTGGTCGTCCAGACTTATTAGAAAAAGCTGCAGGATTAATGGGCACCCAAGAAAAAGGTGCAGAAGCAATGTACAATTCAATTCATTTGTTTTCGGACTTACCAGACTTCATACAAGTATGGCCTGGACATGGCGCTGGATCTGCTTGTGGCAAGGCTTTGGGCGCTGTGCCAAGCACAACAATTGGATATGAGAAAAAAAGAAACTGGGCATTTCAGTATGGTGCAGATAAAGCAGGTTTTATACAATTTTTATTGTCTGATCAACCAGAACCGCCTAAGTACTTTGCAAAAATGAAGGAATTGAATAAAGTCAATCGTCCTTTATTAATCGAAGTGCCAACCATTAAAGAATTATCTAGCGTAGAATTGAAAACTGCAACAGATAAAGGGATCAAATTAATTGACACAAGAAATAAATTGGATTTTCAAAATGGGTTCATACCAGGCAGTATCAATATTCAAGGCAATAATGCATTTGCCACTTGGATGGGCTGGTTTGTTACTTATGATGAGCAATTTATTTTAATTGCTGATCCAACTCAAATGGACAATCTAACAAGAAAATTAATGCGTATTGGCCTAGATAATATTTTCGGATTTGTAGATCTGTCTAAAATCAGCCAAGTGTATACTGGAACTTTAGTACAATCTAATATGGTTTTGATTGATACAGTAAAAGCGAATAAGGATGCCGAAATCATTGATATAAGAGGTGTTGCTGAATTCAATAGTGGACATATTGCAGGTGCAAAAAATGTATTTATTGGAACCCTATTACAAAATTTAGATAAAATACCAACAGACAAGCCAGTGATCATGCATTGCCAAGGCGGCGATAGAGCTGCAATAGGTTATTCTTTATTGGTTAAAGCCGGTTATACCAATATTGCTAATTATAGTGGTGGTATCAATGAGTGGGTAGCTGCTCAACAACCAATTGTCAATTAGAGTGTCAACAATTTAAACAATTGATGCAGGAATTTGTTATGCTAGAATGAAAGGCGTTAAAAAACAAGATTTACCTGAAAAAATATGTAAGGTCTGCGGTCGTCCATTTAGTTGGCGAAAAAAATGGGAGCGTTGCTGGGATTTAGTGCAGTATTGTAGTGAAGGATGTAAAAAACAAAAGCCCAAAAATTGATTCTAATTTAAGAATCCTATTTAATCGATAAAATTTTCTTGAATACAAAATTAGATAGCGCGACTTGTAAGTCGCGCTATCTTTTTGAAATCTTATTGCCACTCGACTTTTGTCTACTACATTTAAATCTTATCACATCTGTACTTCTTAATATAGCATGCTTTGTTTTTCGGGAAGCCATCCGTTTACGCCACATTCTAAAACTAGAAGGCTTAGAGTTAGCGCGCATGAATTCAATGACTTCTTTTTCACTCAATCCAAATTGAAATTGAATGGCTTCAAAAGGTGTACGATCCTCCCAGGCCATTTCAATGATGCGGTCTTTATCTTTTTCGACCCATTCAGATTTTAATATAGGTTCTGCTGGTATATGCTTCATCTTTATCGTGGATGATTTATTATTTTAAATCTAGTAAAAATTGTTCAGCGTTATTTAAATGATTCGTTCTTTTTTCTTCCGGCATCTTATCCCATGTACTTAACAACATTGCCCATCTTGGATTTTTTGCAAAGACCACACGTTGCTTGGATAAAAAGCGCCAAAATAAGCCATCCCAAATAGCCTGCCATTCCCCTTTAGGAAAATCGCCCATCTTCATTAAATAGTTGGATCCACAGATGTAGGGCTTCGTGGTGATCATACCTCCATCGGCAAACTGAGACATGCCATACACATTCGGCACCATCACCCAGTCGTAAGCATCGATATACATTTCCATAAACCACTTGAATACTTCGTCTGGTGCAATCTCGCAGAGTAACATAAAATTACCTAAGACCATCAGTCTTTCAATATGATGATTGTAGCCTGACTCTAGAAGCTTCTTAATACTAATATCTATTGGGTCAATTCCTGTTGTACCATCATAAAAAGAGGGAGGCATTTTCTTAGTAAAGCCCCAGAAATTTTTTGTTCTTTGTTGACTTCCAATCTTGCGATAAGTCAATTGTACGAATTCTCTCCAACCTATGATTTGTCTAATAATCCCTTCGATACTATTGATGGGGGCTTTTGCTTTTTGATAAGCATGTAATAAAGCCTTTAAAAATTCGGCCGATTGAATTAGACCCACATTGATTAAAGGACTTAATACACTATGAAATAAAGTATTTTCTGTTACCACCATCGCATCCTCATAAATGCCGAATTGCTCAAGCTTTTCAGCAATGAATATGTTCATTGCTTTTTTTGCATCGGCATGTGTAACGGGATAGTATAAATTTTTATTAGCTGATTTAAAAGGCGCATCAGATTTCCCTGGATTATTTTTGAAATTTGCTTTTACATATTGCTTCGCCTCTTCTATATATTCGTTGGACTCAAAAAAATGAATCGCTGGTATAGGCGTATTCTTTGGAATTTTTTTTCTGTTCTCCGCATCAAAACTCCATTGTCCACCAACGGGACTTCCATCTGGATTGATTAAAATATTTCTTTGTTTACGTTGTTCAGTGTAAAAACTTGTTTGAAAATAAGTTTTCTTATTGCCAAGTAGCTCCACGCTTTCTGGTTGATTGTTTAAAAAATTAGGACTAGGCGTGTAGATCAATTCGATCCCGTATTGCTTGCTTGCCTTTTTTAATTGTTGATCAATGAAGTAATCACATGGGTCATACAGTTTAATTTTTAATACGCCCTTGGCCTTAAGCATATTCACTAAGGAAGCAATTGTAGCAGTTGGGTCCTTTGCGTCAATATAGTGACAGTGATACCCTTTTTGAATCAACTGTTGGGTATAATATTTCATAGAAGCTCTATGAAACAGTAGCTTTTGTTGGTGAAAATGGTATTGAAGAAAAAAGAGATCAGACTCAATGACATAAAAATCACCTCCTCCATTGCCTATTTCGGACTGGTTATAAAGTTGATGTGGAAATACGAGCTGAACCTGCATGCCTATTAAACATTTTACATCTAAAATTGTTCATTGTTTAATACTATTAATACCCATCAATGAATATTACTTATGACGCGCTAATAGCGCAAGTAAAATCATATCACCCCGGCAAGTACCCTGTTACAAGGAATTATACCAATGGGTCAGTGACCAACTGGTCACCCTATATCTCGAGGGGAATGCTGAGTCCAGTATTGGTGATGGAGCAGCTCAAATCCAAGCACCATCAACAGGAATGGATTGGTTTGATGCAGCAAATGGCCTGGCGTGAGTATTTTCAAAGAGTTTGGCAACATAAAGGCAATTTGCTTTTACAAGACCTAAAATCAGCCCAATCTAAAGTTATCCTACAATCTTTACCGAGGCCAATCAGTGAAGGCAACACAGGTATTCAAGCACTTGACAATGCGATTCAACAATTATATGAAAAAGGCTATATGCACAATCATGTGCGCATGTATATTTCAATGTTACATTCAAATATATTCAAAGCAGCATGGCTGCCTGGTGCAAAGTGGATGTATGCAAATTTATTAGACCATGATCCTGCTGCAAATTTTTTAAGTTGGCAATGGGTAGCAGGTACTTTTAGTAGTAAGCAGTATATAGCAAACCAAGAGAATATCAATAAATATACCAATACTAAGCAACTGAAAACTTTTTTGGATAGGGAATATGAAAACTTGCAGACTTCAATTTTTGATCATTCGGATAAAATTCAACCAAATCATTCAGTAAATTGGTCGGAACCCCTAGATAAAAAATTTGAGGTAGACACCACAGCTATTTTGAAAAATATTGAAAAGATAAATCAATCAAAATTTTTTGCTATCAATCAGGTATTGCCTAATAAGCCTTTTTGTATTTACAATAGCTTTAATTTGGATCCTATCTGGCATGCAGACGAAGAAGTAAACCGCATTTTATTGATAGAGCCCAATCATTTTGATCAATTTCCTGTCATAGAAAAAGTGCTTCAATTTGTGATTGACTTAGCCACAACCAATATTCCAAGCATTCAAATTTTCATTGGCAATTTTGAAGATGTAATCCAAGCGATTCAAGTAAGGTCAATCAATGAAAAAGTAGTATCTGAAATAACACAATCAGAAAATAGTAAAGCTATCATCTATTTTAAGGAACATCCTACAACCCTTCATTACAAAGGCATACAAGAAGCAAGAGATTGGTTGTTTCCAGAAGTCAATGGTTATTTTCCAAGCTTTTTTGGGTATTGGAAAAAATGCGAACGCTATTTAAAATAAAAAAACGCTCCGGAATTTCGGAGCGTTTTTTCGCTAAATCAATCCTTGAATCTATTTAATTCAATCATTTCAAATTGGCGGTTATTTCTTGCGCTCTACATCTTTATTTAACTCATCAATATCTACAGAACGTTCTGTGTTGTCTCCTAATAAATATTTAGAGAAATAATCTGCAGTTCTCCAGAACCAATATTCGTTCATGTCTCCAAATCCGTGTCTTTGCGTTGGTAAAATCAACATATCAAAACGCTTATTGGCTTTAATCAATGCATTCACTACTCTTAGTGTATTGGCAGGGTGCACATTGTTGTCAATCTCCCCATGAATCAATAATAATTTTCCTTTTAAGTTTTTTGCTAAGTCAGGATTTTTATCAATCATATAACTGAATGTCGTATCGCCTTTTTCAGAAATATTTTCTTTCACACCATGATGCTTTTCGCTCCACCATCTATTGTACACACTATTATCATGGTTACCTGCGTTACTTACCGCTACTTTAAAGATATCTGGATAAACCAAGATAGCTGCAGTGCTCATGAATCCACCACCACTATGACCATGAATACCCGCTTTGTTTCTATCAATGAAACTAAATCTATCAGCTAATTGTTCGATGGTTGCTTTTTTATCTGCAAGACCGTAGTCTCTTAAATTACCATAGCCATAATTGTGGTACCATTTGCTTCTTGCATAGTGACCTCCTCTATTACCCATTGTTACCACTACAAAACCTAATTGAGCCAATCGGTCAATACGATCCATGCCCTTACTGAAAGCCTTGTTTACGGATTCTGTTTGTGGACCTGGGTAAACATACTCTATAATTGGATATTTTTTAGTGCTATCAAAATCATAAGGCTTATACATTACCCCATACAAATCGGTGATACCATCATCTGCTTTAAGCTTAAATGTTTCAGGAAATTTATAACCAGATGCCATTAGATTTCTTAAATCCGCAGTTTCCAAATCCATAATTTTTTTACCGTCAGCACTATGTAAGCTTGATACAGGAGTGGTATTGACTCTAGAAGCGTTATTTACAAAATAAGTATTGTTATCATTCACGCTAAAGCTATGATCAAAATTACCCGAGTTTAATAATTGCAAGCCAGAACCATCTAAATTGATTTTATATAAATGCATGTAGTAAGGATCTTCTTTACCAGCATTCATTGACTCTTTTCCATTCGCAGAAAAATAAACGACTCTTTTAGTTTCATCCACACCAATGATTTCCTCTACATGCCATGCACCTTGTGTAATTTGATTTTTTAAATTTCCTTGGCCATCGTATAAATATAAATGCGCCCATCCATCACGCTCACTCCATTCAACTAACTCTGCGCCATTTTTAATTAATTCTGGCTTCTTAATTTCAATAGAGCTATTCAATGATTCAGCCACCACTACTTTGACTTCACCAGTTATTGTATTCACTATACATTGGTCAATCTTTTTTAAATCACGACTTGTTCTTGCAAGGTATAATTGCTCATTGGTTCCTAACCAAATCATTGGCCTGAATTCATCATCTCTTGCGTTTACAGCTGCAGACTTATTCCACATTGCAATATCTTGGTCTTTATACAATGATACATTGATTTCCTTATTGGTATAGTTTACCATGTCCACCAACATTAAATGATCTACTGGTGCTTCTTTCTCGCCCGGCATCCAATACTTATAGGTTTCAAGTGTTGGTCTTGGATCTGCAATACTATTGATCACCCATAAATCTTTTACTTTTCTGTTGTCTACTTTTACAATAGCAAGCTGCTTGCTATTTTCACTCCAATAAGCACCAACAGGTTTTCTTTTGTTTTTATTTTTCTCTGCATCTACATTTGTTTCGCCACCTTCACCATGCCAACCAAAGTTTTGTATACCATCTTTTGTAATGGCTATTTCAACAATCGAACTATCGTCTTCATTCACCAAAGCTTTTTCATAATTGGCTTTGTCCATATAGTATAGGTTGTAGTTACGACCAAAAACTACTTTAGATTGATCTGGTGCCATATTCGCCCAGCTTGGCTTTCTTTTAGGCTTAGTAAAACCAACTAGTTCATTTAATTGTGCCGTATTCAAATTGTATTCAAAGTAAAATACTTTTTTAATTTTTTCTGCCTTCGCATCTTTTTTAGCACCTGGCTTATCTATTTCAAGGCTACTTTTTACTTCAAACTGAATCCAGTTCTCATCCTTAATAAACTTTAAAGAGTCAATTGTAAGATGTTGCGCATCAAACGGATCTTTAATGATCCTTGTTAAACTAGCAGCAAGCTGATCTTTATCAAACATTGCCTTTTTTTCATTTTTTACTGGGTCTACAATCATCCATTGTTTTCCTTCACTTGTTTCGTAGGTATACCAAAACTTGTTGGATTGTTTTAACCAATGAGGATCAACAGATAAGGAGAAAATCATCTTATCCAATTTCTTTGGAGAAAATCTTGCAGCTAGATCATAATTAGCTTTTTGTTGTCCAAAAATGAACAGCGGTAAAGCAAGTAGTACTAAAAAAAGTTGTTTATGCATAGTTGTAATATTAAGTATAGAAAATTAACGCATTTTTTTGAATTATAACCTAATTTGTGATGAATACACCACCATGAAAAAAGCCTTATTTACAAGTTTATTTTTAGCACAGTTGTTTTTTACAACTAGCTTCGCTCAAACTACTAATCAATATAAACCTGCTGTATTTGCGGATGAAAATAGAAAGGCAAAACTACAGGCAGTAATGCCTCTTGTGGAAGATTTATATAAAGAGTATGCAACAAAACATCATTTTCCGGCCTATGCTTTTGCCATTGTATTAGATGGTGAATTATTATATAAAAAAGCAACTGGATGGGCGAATATTGAGGATAAGATTCCTGCTAATGACCAGACCATGTTCCGTATAGCCTCTATGTCCAAAAGCATTACCACTATGGCGATCCTGCAATTAAGAGATGCTGGCAAATTAAGACTAGATGATCCTATTGACCAATATATTCCTGCTATGAAGGGCCAGGTATTGACCAAGGATGGCGCACCCATCACCATCCGACATTTAATGTCTCATCAGGCTGGCTTCCCCGAAGACAATCCTTGGGGAGATAGACAATTGGATGATTCTGAGGCAGATCTAATTGCACTCATTGAAAAAGGCCTCTCATTTTCAAATACCACAGGCACCTATTATGAGTATAGCAATCTTGGTTTTGCGATGCTGGGTTATATCATACACCAGGTATCAGGTTTAACTTACGATGCCTATATTAAGCAAGCCATTTTGGATCCTTTAGGCATGCAGCATACCACTTATGAATACAGGACCATCTCCAAAGAAAATTTAGCCAAAGGCTATCGCACTATCAAAGGCAATTGGGTGAATGTGCCTTTATTAAAAGATGGTATTTATGGTGCCATGGGTGGGATGATTACTTCGATAGATGATTTTGCAAAATATGTTGCCTTGCATCAAGCTGCATGGCCGGAGCGCAACGACGCAGAAAATAAAGTGATTAAAAGAAGCACCGTGAGAGAAATGCACCAGCCCTATACTTTCATCAATCTAAATCCAAACTATCAATATCCATCTGGGAAAAAATTAGCTACTACAAGCAGTTATAGCTATGGATTAAATTGGATGCACGATGCCGAATCAAAAACAAGTATTGGACATAGTGGAGGCCTTCCAGGTTTTGGTAGTAATTGGCGTTTTTTACCAGATTATGGATTGGGTGTGATCTTTTTTGCTAACCATACTTATGCACCAACTTCCACAATGAACTTGATCGTTTTGGATACCTTGGTTAAAATAGCAAAGCTTCAACCAAGAATCGTTGCTGTATCTCCAATTCTTGAACAACGTCAAAAAGAGCTACTTCAAATTATTCCTAATTGGGAGAATATACCTGCTGTTTTTGCTGAGAACTTCTTTGACGACTATTTGTTGGACGAATTAAAGTCAGAAGCCAAACAATTATTTGAACAAGCTGGTAAAATTCAATCTGTTGGAAAAATGATTGCCGAGAATCAATTAAGAGGTTATTGTATATTGGAAGGCTCAAAAGTTAAACTAAAATTAAGTTTTACTTTAAGTCCAGAAAATCCTGCATTGATTCAAGAATACCATCTAGCGCTTTTGAAATAAAAAAGAGCACCAGCCCCCCGGCTAAAATGCTCTCTTATCAGTAACAAATGTAAATTTTTACATTGGTCGATTTCTGCGCATCATTTCATTGCGCATTTTATTTAAAAGTTCTCTGTCTACTTTCAAAGCCAGGTTCACCCTTTCTTCTGTTTTTAAAATCGGCATCAAGTCTTTCTTAAACTTCTTTCTTATAACCAGCATTGCTTCTTGAAATGCGATCTCGTCTTCTTTTGCTGTTTGCATCAAACTTTGGCTCGCATCTTTTTGTTCATTGTACAGCGGCCAAAATTTTTCTGCTTCTGCAGGAGTCAGGTCCAATTTTTTTGTGACGAATTGAATTTTAAATAATTCTAATTTTTCTCTTTGTTGTTTTGTCATTGGTCTAGGTGGCGGCGGAGGCATCTCCATACCTTGTCTATCACGCATAGGTGGTCTGTTTTGACCATGCATTGGTCGACCTTGTGCTTGTGCAATAAAAACAGTTACAATAAAACTAAAGAGGCACACTATTTTTTTCATAAAATGGTTATTTTAAATTTAGACGAATTAATTGTGGAATAGTTTAAAATAAATTTGATATTTTTTTTAAATCTTTATTTAATTATTAGTTGATATTAAATTAGTTCCTACAGTTTCAATCGCGCTATTCCATTCTACTTCGGCTACAAGTTCATTGTTATTCACGTAAGCTTCAATCAATTCATCAGGTAGAGTTTCAATGTTAATTATTTCCACTTTGGCTATTTGAGTTGTTGTATTTTCTGCTTTATTAAAAAATAAGTATCCAGTTGCAATGGCAAAAAGTAAACTTGCGGCTACCAAGTACTTTTTTTGATTTGAAAACAGGGTAACAATACGCGCTTTTTGTGGCGCTTGCTTTTCTATTTTAATTTTTTGCATTAAATCCAATTCAAATTGATCAAAATATCCCGCAGGCACCTGCTTGGTTTTTGTCTCAAAGCTTTTAAGGGCTTCTTCTAATGCTTTTGAAATTGATTCGTTTTCCATATCGTTTATGTCGATCATATCGTGAGTTAGACCCATTGTTTACATAAAGGTTTAAGCTTCTTGGAGCAATTCGGTCATTTTTTTGACCGCTTGGTGATAATTAGCCTTAGCCCCACCAACGGTCGTACCTGTAATAGAGGCTATTTTTTCATAGTCATAAGCCTCATAATATCTTAACATAAATACAAATCGTTGTTTTTCAGGCAATTCTGCAATAGCACGTTCTAATTTAATCTGAATTTCAGTCTCTTTTAATCCGTTGTGGCCGGAAGGATGATCAAAAGCATGATCTATTTCATTTTGCGTACTGTGCGTTTTTAAACGTTTTTTCTGGGCAATAAAGTTGAGGGTTTCGTTATAAGCTACCCTAAAAAGCCAAGTGCTAAAAGCACTCTCTTGCTTAAATCCATCCAACTTGTTCCAAACTTTGATCCAAACAGCTTGTGCAATATCATCTGCATCTGCATGCTCTAGCACCATTTTCTTGATTTGAAAAAATACCTGTGCCTGATGACTTTTTAGTAATTGAGTAAAGGCACTCTCTTTTGAGTCGCCGTTTTGGAATTGTATAATGAGTGCTTGGTCTGTCATGTGTAATGAAGTTAGACCAAAAAGAATTCAAAAAGTTTAAAACAATTTGACTTTATAGTTTTATCATAGTCTTGACATATTGATGTATTCCATTTTGAATTCTAATGTAATACACACCTGATTTTAAATCACTACCAATCAATGTAACACTATTCATACCAGCGAAACTATATGTTGCATCTACTAGTAATTTAATGACTGTACCAGAAGTATCAAGTA
Source organism: Sediminibacterium sp. (assembly GCA_040403925.1). Classification (GTDB taxonomy): domain Bacteria; phylum Bacteroidota; class Bacteroidia; order Chitinophagales; family Chitinophagaceae; genus Sediminibacterium. The sequence goes on from JBBAJV010000004.1 coordinate 116,215, forward strand.
ATTGTACTAAAGTATGTCCTCCCTCCGTTTTAAATTCAATCCTAGATTGATTTGAAAAAGGATTTGGATAAGCCACTATCATTGCATTTTTTTCAAATACAGGATTTTTCATTTCAACTGCGCAAGCACTTGCATTGATTAAGTTTAAAGTTGGAAACTGCTTGAGCATGATTTCTTGATTGTCTGTTTCTTTCACACAGAACCAATTTTTTAAAATAGAATTATAAATGGTTCTAAAATCATATTGATAGGGAACGTTATCACCAACAGTTACGTTAGCTGGTATTGTTGGATTTTCACCAAATACACCACCTCTTACATTTTTACCAAATAAGAATAATGGGGCAGCAGCACCATGGTCTGTGCCTCCACTTGCATTGGATTTAATCCTTCTTCCAAATTCCGAATAGGTCATGCCTATTACTCTATCTTCGATCTCTTGATTTTTAATATCATTCTGAAAAGCACCAATCGCTTCAGAGACCGCTCCTAATAAATTAGCATGTGTACCAGTAGATGTATCTGTTGTCACCGCTTGACCAGCGTGCGTATCAAATCCACCATAATTCACTAAATATATTTTTGTTTTCAATCCTCCTTTAATCAATCTTGATACAATTTTTAATTGATTGGCAAGACTTGTGTTGGGATAAGTGACTTGTTGCTTCACAGCGTCAGATGCCGCTTTAATGCGTGTAGCATATTTATTGGTCTGCTTTGAAATTCTTCTGATAAAACTTAATTCATATCCTGCATTGGTATTGGGAACGGCTTGTTCACTCGAATCAAATAAATTATAAAATGCGCTTGGATCAGAAATACTCATACCCATATTTACAATTGGGCCTTGGCAAGTCAATGATGTCATTGAACCAATTTGAATGGCTAATGGATCTGTATCAACCTCATTTGGGTAATTGTCTGGGAAGCCTGGGTAATTATTATCTAAAAAACGTCCAACCCAACCAGTGTTTAAATATTGCGTGCTATCAGAACCACTCATCCAAATATCGGTTGCTCTAAAATGTGAAAAATTAGGTTGAGGATAGCCCACTGCTTGAACAACATCAAGTTGTCCCTCATTGAATAATCTTTGCATGGCAGTCATGGATGGATGCAATCCTGTTGCATCAAATCCATTTAAACCCAGTATCTTGTTTTCGGGGATGGCAATATTGGTCCTTGCATTATAGTATGCTCCATATTGACTAATCGGGATGACTGTATTGAGTCCATCATTCCCTCCATTCAATTGAATAATCACTAGCACCCTATCATTGTTTACATTCGCTAATACATCTGGTTCAACCATGCTGTGGTTGTTTAACACATGTATTGGATTACCGCTAATGACTGTAGGCGTTAGTACTGCAAGACTATTGCGTAAAAAAGTGCTTCTTTTCATTTAACTTAATTGATAGTCTGGCAGGTTCATAATATATTTTACAAGTGCTTTCAATCGGGTATTCACTAAATTATAATTGACTGTAGTTTGACTTAACTGATAGCTATTCCAAGCTTCTGTCCAATAGTAATCAGAAGTTTGACCACTTAACAAAATCTGTTTTTTTAAGTTGTCCTTTATCGTTTGATCTATTTCGGTTGAAATTAAAAGATCAAATAGATCCTGAATCAATTGATTGGGATTAGATGGACTGCTAGAAATAGATTTTACAAAAGGGATTAAATCTATAATGGCCTTTTTACCATTTCTGGTGTAGCCTATCTCAATCATCAAGTCGGTAAATTTATTTCGCCTTGGTAGTGTATCGGCATTGATCCACAATTCACCATATTCAGGTGACTGGTAATAGGCAGGCCATCCAGCCACATTAGGTGGATCTACAAGGTTTTGTCCAAAAGTTGTTAATTGACCTACCATATTATTAAAGTGCAAGTAGGCGTCTGCATAATCTGTAATTGCATTCGGAAATACTACATTGGTTTTACGTAAAGTGCCAATGACATGGTCAATTGGACTTTTGATTTGACAACCAATGTACAAGGGATCATAAAAATGTGCACTATTAAATAAGGCAGTCAATACAGGCTTAATTTCAAAATTGTTGTTTTTGAAAATCGTAGCCAGTGGAGTAATGATATTTTTTTCAACTGTCTCATCAATATAATAAAAGACAAACCATCTGTAAATTCTTCTGCAAATATATTTTGCCATGTCTTCTTTTGCAAACAACATATCTATTAATTCGTCTGTCTCGCCAGCACCTGCAGCACCCGATTTTCCAGTAATCACTTTATTATTATAGTAACTAGAAAATTGTTTGCTACCAGTATCATGTCTTGTCGCATCAAAATAACTATTGAAGCTTGTATTGATGCGCCATCCTGTTAAGACTCTTGCAGCCGCTTTCACATCTGATTCTGTATATTGAACTGCATTGTCCTTGCCGACAGTAAATAACTCCTGTATTTCTCTGCCATAGTTTTCGTCTGGTGCAGTTGCAGAATTCAAATAGCCATTTAAGTACCTCAACATACCAGGATCAATGGTCACTGCTTTCACCATTGTTTTATAATTTCCAAGGGCATTTTTTCTTAATGTATCATGGTGTTGATACACGTAGTTCCCAAATGAAATGATATCGGCTTCGGTGCCAAAATGATTACCCCAGAACAAGGTCATTTTCTCTCTGATACTTACATCTTGATGAATCATCACGCCAGTTAGCCATTTTTTTAAGCTATACCTTCTATAGCTATTGATGGTGCCGTCATTGGTTGGTTGGTTGACCCAAGTAGTTCCTGGAGCAACAGCAGGATCAATGACAGTGGCTGTATTGTATTCATTGAGCGGAGGACTAGGAAGAGGATCTGTAGGATTGAGTAAAGCGGTTACTGAAGCGTTCAGCCCCTTTGCTAAAAATTGTTGAATTTCACTATGCCTTGCACCAAAAAGCACTCTATTTAATAAATGAGTTGTAGTTTGCTTAGTCCAAGGGCCTTGATAGGTTTCAAGTCCTTTGTTGCTAGAAAGGGGGCTTAGCGGCATGCAAGTTATTTGTTAGCAATTTAGACAATTTTCAAATTCAAAAGTTTAAAATGCTTATTTTTTTAATTCCGGCTGTCATCATTTTTTTCATTTGCATCCAAAATGAAATTATCTTTAAAGCAATTCTAAAATATACAATATGAAAATGATTAAATTAATATGTATCACATTGTTAATCCCTTGTTTAGGTATTAGCCAAATGATTAATAAAATAATTACCAAGTCTGAGACAGAAAGGATAGAGCGTGTTTTAGCTTCGGACGAAATGGAAGGGCGAAGAACCTTTAGTCCAGGCATCGATAAAGCTGCTGCATTTATTGCCAAGGAGTTTGAGTCTGCAGGATTAAAGTCAGTAAAAGGAGATAATAATTTCTTACAATCATTTGCCATTAATAGACCAAAATTCATCAGCTTGTCTGCGAGTATAGATGGCGCCACTATTGACACCAAGCAAGTGATTGTAGTTACCATAGAACCAGAAATCAAGATCACAGAAATTTCTGGATATACAGTATCAAAAATAGCAGCAGGAGAAAATTTAAATCAGGCAGCAGCAAAACTCATTGGTGCAAATCAAAAAACGATTGTGCTAGTAGATGAGTCGCATACACAAAACTTTAGCAGACTACTTCGCTTTAAAAATAATTTAGCTTCCAATCAAGCCTCGATCGTTTTTATATTAACCAATACCGTACCAGTAAAATATGAGATACAAGCGAGTCACCAAATAGAGTCCATGAAATTAGCGAATGTAGTAGCTATGATTCCGGGAAAAACTTTGCCAAATGAATATGTTATTTTCTCTGGTCATTATGATCACTTAGGTATTAATGCAAAAAACATGGTGAATGGAGATTCTATTTACAATGGAGCCAACGATGACGCTGCGGGTACAACCGCCATGATCATGTTATCAAAATATTACAAGGTACTTAATAATAATGCGCGAACAATTATATTCGCAGCTTTTACAGCAGAGGAAGCAGGTGGATATGGTGCTCAATATTTTTCAAAGCAGCTGGATCCAACTAAAGTGGTTGCGATGTTTAATATCGAAATGATTGGCACGGAGAGTAAGTGGGGAAAGAATAGTGCGTATATCACTGGATTTGATAAGACCAATATGGGCGCTATTTTACAAAAAAACTTAGAAGGGTCTAGCTTTCAATTTTATCCAGATCCCTATACAGAACAAAATTTATTTTACCGTTCAGACAATGCAACGCTGGCTAGATTGGGTGTAGCGGCGCATACCATCTCTACTTCTAAAATGGATTCAGAGCCAAATTACCATAAAGCATCGGATCAAATAGAGACTTTAGACTTAGACAATATGAATGAAATTATTAAAGCAATAGCTTTGAGTGCTGGGTCAATTGTTGCAGGAAAAGATACACCAACAAGAGTGGATACTTCGCAACTAAAATAATTAAAAGACCTCTGAATTTATGAAAAAACAATTTATACTTTTTTTGCTTTGTATTGGTGTCAACGCAACTGCACAAATACAAACTTATTTTCCACCAGCAGACAATTGGGAAAGAAAAACACTAACTAGTTTACGCGTAGATAGTAATTTAATCCAACAAGCGATTCAATACGCTTTAACGCATGAGACAAAATTTCCAAAAAATTTAATGCTTAGTCAAGCAATGCAATTTGGGAAAGAACCTTTTTCGGATCCAATTGGGCCAATGGCAAGCCGCGGTCCAGTTGCTGGTATCATTGTTTATAAAGGATATATTATTGCAGAATGGGGTAATCTTCATGCAGTGGAGATGGTGAATAGTGTCACAAAAAGTATGTTATCTACAGTGGTTGGTTTAGCTGTAGAAAAGGGATTGATTCGTTCGATAGAAGATAAAGTAGCAACTTATATGCCACCTATTGAATTAGTAAACGCGACTACTACTACGATAGATCAAAATCCTATCACACAAACTGCATTCATTTATCCTTTTGACAGTGAGCATAATCAAAAAATAAATTGGAATCATTTATTAAGACAAACAAGTGATTGGGAAGGGGTCTTATGGGGCAAGCCAGATTGGGCAGACAGACCTTCTGATAAACCAGAAGAGTGGACTACAAGAAAACGTTTTGAACCAGGTGCGGTATATAAATATAATGATACTAGAGTCAATGCCTTGGCCTTAGCTGCTACCACGGTTTGGAGAAAGCCTTTGCCAGAAGTATTGAGAGAACAAGTGATGCAACCAATTGGTGCTAGCAATACCTGGGCATGGACAGGCTATAAAAATGCATGGATTGTGTTGGATGGCAAAATGATTCAGTCAGTGAGCGGTGGCGGGCATTTTGGTGGTGGCTTATTTATCAACGCCTATGATATGGCTAGATTCGGATTGCTTACTTTGAGAAAAGGCAATTGGAATGGCAAACAAATTATCCCAGAGGATTGGATCAAAAAATCTCAGATACCAACAAGTGCAAATACGGGTTATGGCTTTATGAATTATTTTTTAAATACAGATAAAAAAATGTATCCCTCTGCGCCCGCATCTGCCTATGCGCATATTGGTAATGGCACTAATGCGATTTATGTAGATCAAGAAAATGATTTAGTTGCTGTCATCAAATGGATGGATGATAAATCAATTGATGGATTTTTAAAATTAGTATTGACTGCACTACCGAAATAAATTTTAAAATAATAAATAAGAAAATTTTATTTATACTATTTTTTTAAATCCTTCAAATGCATTTGAAATTGTTGAGGTTGATTGGTTGTAATCCATTCTACACCTTGTTGTTGTAAAATTGCTAAATCGGATAATTCATTCACAGTCCAACTACCAATTTTTAATCCTGCATTTTTAGCAGTTGCACTTAGTTCACTATTCATTTTAAATGAGGTATAATGTAAATTTATGCCGTCAAATTTATTTTGTACAATAGCGTCAATGGTTAGGTCAGACTCAAGGTACAATACTGTTGCTTTTGGCTGTTGTTCTTTTATCCATGAAAGGATGTCTTTGCTAAAACTAATATAGACAATACGTTTTTCGATATTTAATTTTTTTGCTAAAGCCAAGGTTTCAAGCGTTGCTAAAGAATCTTGTTCCTTATCCTTGATAGCTGCTTTAATTTCACAGATGAGTAGGGTCTTGTGCTTGTCTTGTGTACCTGTTAAAAAATATTGTTCAAGCGTTGGTAAAGATTCGCCGTTTGACAATTTGTTTCTGTTTAAAAAAGCGTAAGTATTGGTTTGAATGGTATCACCAAAATGCACGGGGTCATGGTTTACAACAAGTACCCCATCTAAAGTCCTTCTAACATCAAATTCTGCCCCATCACATTTAAGCTCAATCGCTTTTTCTAAAGATGCAATTGAGTTTTCTGGTAAGTTAAACTCCTTCCATGCACCACGATGTGCAATAATTTTTGTTTTTTGGGCGTAAGATGTGTTCATGAGTAGGATGAATAAAAGGCTAGATATTATTTTAAACATACAATTTATTTAACAGGGTTTGACTTAAGTAAGGACGCATTTGTTTTAAGAAAGCAACCCCTTTTTGTTATTAGTTTAAGTATTAAGGTACTAAAATAATATTAGTTAAACAGCATTTGCTATATTTTCATATTTACTTAACTTTGCGGTCTTCAAAACACTGCATGAACAACCATATCCAGCAATTAAAAATAGCCATAGAGCCAAGTAGAGCGCAATTATTAGCACACCCTGTGTACCATCAAATCCAGACCTTAACGGAATTGCAAAAATTTGCAGAAGTACATGTGTTTGCAGTATGGGATTTTATGAGTTTACTGAAATCCTTACAGCAAAAATTTACCTGCGTGCAAACGCCATGGGTGCCTATTGGATCTGCGAATACAAGGTATTTAATCAATGAAATTGTGTTAGGAGAGGAATCAGATGTGGATGCTTTTGACAATCGTATAAGCCATTTTGAATTGTATCAACAAGCGATGCATCAAATGGGTGCGTCTACAAGTGGCATAGAAAGCTTGATGCTTGCGCTTCAGTCAGGTAAGCCTATAGAAGCGGCTATTCAACAATTGAATTGCGCTGATTCCGTAAAAGATTTTTTGAATTTTACATTTAAGATAGTCAACCATGCTCCTGCGCATGTGCAAGCGGCTGTATTTACTTTTGGAAGAGAGGATTTAATTCCGGATATGTTTACACGCTTGCTAGAAAAATTAGTAGCAGAGTCTCCAGAAAAAGTGTCCATCTTTAAATACTATATCGAACGTCATATCGAAGTAGATGGCGGCCACCATAGTCATCTAGCTTTGGAAATGGTGTCCGAGCTTTGTGGAGACGACGATGCAAAGTGGCAAGAAGCAGAACAAGCTTCGATAGAGGCTTTACAAATACGCGCTAAGCTTTGGAATGCCGTAACTGCATAAACAAACCATCATCAAGAGATTCGCAATGAAATTTTATATTGCTTCAAACTCACCTTTATCGGTGTTCTTCCTGACTTTATCTGCTTCAAAATATTTCCCGTTCATGGCAATGTAAACGCCTGTTGGAAGTACTTGTGTGAAGGCAAGTGCGCTACCCAAATTAAATAAACCATCAGAACTACCAAACTTGTATGGAATCATTGCACCCGTAAGCACAATTGTTTTGTTTGGACAATGTTTTTGTAAATAAAGTGCGGTGATGGTCATGGTATCTGTACCATGGGTGATCACGATTCTTTCTGCAACAGTAGCATTACAAGCCGATGCGATGATGGCGCGATCTGCTTCCACAAAGTCAAGACTATCTTTCATCATCAAAGTTGAAATCGATAAATCTAAATTGCTTCTGCCTAAATGAAGCATTTCATGTAAATGTGTTTCTTTGAAAAAAAGATTACCGTTTAACTCGTTGTACGCTTTATCAAAAGTGCCGCCAGTCACAAAAACTTGTATACTTAAATTCATGTATTCATTATTTAGGGTCTATCCACATGTCCTTTCTGTCTAACCATTTATTATCAGAAAAGGATTCTTTACTTGCCAAAGTTCGTGTATATTTTTGAGTACGCTCAGTTGAACTTGGTTGATATGCTACAGTACCAATAATGCTTAAGGCTTTACTAAAATAAGTTTCACCTGGATTTCCCAATGTCTTATAAGGTAATACATTGTCTGCTAATAAATAATTTGGCGTAAATCCGCTTACAGTGCCATAGTCGGATTTTCCAATGGCATTCGTTGTAAGAAAAGTAATTGGTTGCAGTCCATAATCCCATCTCTTGTTCGGGTCGGTAATAGTGAATGAGCCTACATTTTTTCCGTAAGTATTCTCTCCAATTAAAATCACATCCATAAATGGTAGTAAATTATTGATCACCAATTCACTTGCAGAAGCCGTATTACCTGCGGTTAAAACAAAGACGCGACTGAGTGTACCGAGGTTATTGGGTTCGGATTTGAATAAGGTTTCAAAAGAACTCGAAGTAGAATTTTTTTCCAAATAAGCAGTATAAGTTGCGTTGTAGACTTTTTTATTCATCAATTTGCCCACCTTTGCCGCTGCATCTTTCACCGTTAAATTGGTAATCAAATCTGAAGAGACAACATAGCCACCACCATTGTATCTAAAGTCTAAAACTAGTTCATTTACGCCTGCAGTTTTAAAGCGACCAAAGATAGCTCTCAAGCTATCATCAAAGCTTGTGAGAAATTGACTATAAGCAAGGTAGCCCACTTTTTTACCAGACCATGCAATAATAGTATCTGCTAAAATTGGGTTCGTTTGTAATTCAACTTTCGTAACGGTAACAGACCTGCCGTTGGATACAAATGCGCCACCCACAAAATCACCAAGCCCAAGTTTTAAAGTCTGATTGGATAAAATAGTGGTATAGTTTGTATTCGTGATGGTTTGATCATCCACTTTTAAAATGATGTCCCCTCTTTTTAATCCAGCTTTCTCGGCAGGACTTCCTTTCAATACATACGCAAGTACAAAAGCAAGACTAGTCCTGGTATCATCTGTATAAAATGCATTATTTTTAACGCCCAATACAGTACTTATCCCATTTAATTGATTTTGTAAATTGGTCACACTTTCGTCAATCCATGAAAAACGATCTGTTTTAGGATAATCATTTAAAAGTGTATAAAAATAATCTGTAGGCTTAGCATCTGTTTTGGTATTCGCTAGGCTTGGCATTTTGTCACTCCATAAATAATAATACGCCATCACTTCGTGGATCCATTTATTAGGAGCCGTATTTGGATTGGTAACAGTAGTTGTTGGGGGCGTTACTGTAGGTGCTTCAGTTTCTTTTTTACAAGCAAAGAAAAAAGCGGAAATGGATAGAATCAATAGGATTTTTTTCATGCGTTTAAAATGTTATGATATAAATTTAATCAAACTATTGTTAACACAAAGAAAAAATAAGCGTTACTAACTAAATAGACGAGTATAATTGTTTAATTTTGAGTCCTAGTACTAGCTAGTAATAGTCAACAAATCGAATACAGATTGAGTTAACCGAACAACATTATAAAATGAGAAAAATTTCTATCTTATCTATTTTAACAATACTTTCTTTGGCCATTTTTGGACCAACCAATGCACAAAAAAATTCCTACTTTGAAGAATTGAAACAATGGGATGGCGCTCGAATGGCCGCATTGAAAGATCCAAATGGTTGGTTGAATTTAGAAGGATTGTTTTGGTTTAAAAAAGGGGTAAACAGTTTTGGCTCGTCCTCTGTAAATGATTTGGTATATGACAATGCTGCTTTCCCAAAACATGTAGGAGATTTTATCTATGAAGATGGAAAAGTGTATTGGAAGGATGGCATTACAGAAAAAATTATAATCAATGATGGTGATCTAGTTATTGCAAATGCTGGAACACTAAATTTATTAACTGCAACAGAAGGTAAATATACCAGTCAGTGGAAAGATTTTGTTTGGATCGTGATTCAAAGAGAAGATAAAGTAGGAGTAAGATTCAGAAATTTAAAAGCAAAAACCTTATTGGAATTTAAAGGGATTGAAAGATTTCCTGTAGATGCAAAATGGCATATCAAAGCTAAAGTGATTCCTCAAAATCAGAATCCTTTGATGATTATGAATGTATTAGGTCAAAATACAGCCCAAAAACATGGAGGTCAATTGGTATTTGATATAGAGGGTACAACCTATCGACTAGATGCCATAGACGAGGGAGGAATTAGATTGTTTGTGACTTTTGCCGACGCAACTTCTGGGAAAACAACTTATGGATCCGGTAGATTTATAGAACTAGAGAAGCCGGATGCAGATGGATTTACCTACATCGACTTCAATAAGGCCTATAATCCTCCTTGTGCATTTACTGAATTTGCAACTTGTCCGCTTCCACCTCCACAAAACAGATTAACTATTGCCATTCCTGCTGGCGAAAAAAAATATGGACAGCATTAAGCGCTCCATTAACTTTGGTGGCAAATGCAACAGTTGACACCATCCAATCCTCCTATCATTGCCGTTATCGGTTTAGGTTACGTGGGCTTACCCTTGGCTTTGGCATTTTCTAAGCAATATCAAGTCATTGGATATGACTTAGACAATGCAAGGGTGGATGCGCTTAAAAGAGGGGAGGATACCACATTAGAAACTGCTGAAGATGCACTTAATGCTGCTACTAATTTAGTCCTAACCAATGAACTAGCATTGATTGCAGATGCGACGATCTATATTGTTACAGTACCTACTCCAGTGCATGCAGATAAAAGTCCAGACCTATCCTTCTTATTATATGCTACCTCCCAAATTGCTACTATATTAAAGCGTGGAGATATCGTGATTTATGAAAGTACGGTGTATCCAGGATGTACTGAAGAGGATTGCGTTCCGATACTTGAAAAAAATTCAGGCCTTAAATTTAATCTTGATTTTTACTGTGGATATTCTCCAGAAAGAATTAATCCAGGAGACAAGGTGAATACCTTAACTAAGATTCAAAAAATTACTTCGGGTTCAACACCTGAAATAGCAAAGTATATCAATCAACTCTATGCAAGTATTATTACTGCTGGGACTTATGCTGCACCATCCATTAAAGTAGCGGAAGCGGCTAAGTCCATTGAAAATGCACAGCGGGATATTAATATTTCTTTTGTCAATGAATTAGCATTGATTTTTGATCGGATGGGCATTGATACCCACGAAGTGTTAGCAGCTGCAAGTACTAAATGGAATTTTTTACCATTTAAGCCGGGATTAGTTGGAGGACATTGTATTGGTGTAGATCCTTATTATTTAGCTTATAAAGCAAAGGTGGTTGGCTATGACCCAAGAGTGATTTTGTCGGGGCGTGATGTCAATGATCAGATGAGTGCTTTTGTAAGCAATAAACTCATACAGTTATTAGCACAAACAGGCATACAGATAAAAGACGCAAAAGTCCTAGTGCTTGGTGTCACCTTCAAAGAAAATTGTCCTGATTTTAGAAACTCAAAAGTATTTGAAATCATACATCAACTTAAAGCAGAAGGCGCGCATGTGTCGGCTTTTGATCCTTATGCCAATGCCATTGAAGTATTTCAAAAACATCAAGTACAATTGATCACTGCATTCGAAAAATATGATATTATTTTATTAGCAGTGGCGCATGATTTTTTTAAAGCATTGGATTATGCTGCTTTAAAAACAAGTCCAGACGCTATTGTGTATGACACGAAGGCATTCTTAGATCGTTCCATTGTGACTGCAAGATTATAAAAATATACCTATGATAGAGTCAAATAGATTCGGTTCTAAAAAAGCATTGATTGATATCGATGAAACCATTTGTTTCTATTCCGATAAACGAGTCTACGAATTAGCAGAACCTAATTTCGAAAATATTGCTAAAATTAATCAACTCTATGATGAAGGCTGGCATATTACCTATTGGACAGGAAGAGGAGAAAGTTCAAAAAGAGATTTAAGACCATTGACTTTAGAGCAATTGACAAAATGGGGCTGCAAGTTCAATGATTTGATTACAGGATTCTGTCCGAATGGTGGCGCAGTCAAACCAAATTTTGATTTGGTGATAGATGATAAAGCAAAAAGGATAGAAGAATTATAAAAGCATTTTATAATTCTAATTAAGAAATGGCCAATTTGGTCCTTTTGTTTTTTCTTGCAAAGGGTAAATAGAACAACCAAAAATGTACAATGGCTGCTATTTCAAAACTAATCAAGTAAAAGGGCCAATCTCCAATAATGAGTGGATTATTTGCCGAAGGGCGTTCCCTTAAAAACATATAATTGGTCCCTATGGCATAGTTGAGGATGCCTACTGAAAGCACCACTAATTGCGAGTAGCCAAAAATAACCAACCAAGATTTTGGCCGAGGTACAAATCCGTTGTGTTTGATGATGTAGACTACTACCAGTAATAAACCAGCATGCTCAATAAAGTAGCTGTAAAAATTATAGCCCTTAATACCATTGTTAAATTCTGGTGTAAGTAGCGCATGAATCCCGCCTAATAATCCCCAGTAGTAAACAAATTCTCCTAATAATTGATTCTTATTAAATAAGTAGATGATGCATAAGAAACTACTAATACTGCATAAATGTGCTGGAATATTTTGTTGAATATTCCAATAGCCATTATAGAAATTGTAAAATTGCTCAATACCTAGATTTGCAATCAATAAAATAGCAATAAAAAAATCATATTGTTTGATCTGAATACTTTTAAGGTATTTAGGCACCTGAATAAGCAAGAAGATACTTGCGCCAATCCATAAAATACTCTCCCACCATAATGGAGAGAAAGTGGCGAGTGTAATTGATTTTTCAAACTGCATGCTGCAATTTACGCCAATCTGAGTAGATTTGATCGACTAGAGTATTAATCTATAATATTAGACTTTTTTTGAAGGGGTTGAATACCTTAAAAAAATAAGCCATTCCTGTAGTATTGATTTAATTGAGACAGCATCAGCTTAATCTATTGTTTTTTTATAGATGCAAAAAAACAATTTCAACCAACAAGACCAAAGACAAGTGTTTATATGTGACCAACAAGCTATCTATGCCATGGGATGTGGCCAGCTTGTTCAAGCTCATCCAATGTGTAATGGGTATCGTATACTAACTTCCTTGGATGAACTAAGCAATTTCAATATAGGCTTATCTCAAGGGTTATTGATCATTGATTGTGCCATGTTTGATTTTGAGACATCAGCTGTTAAAAGCAGCATCAAAACACTAAAGCAAATATTTCCGTTCATTATTTTATTGAATAAGGATACCCCCGATTATATACTCTATCAGTTAATTGAACTCGAAGTAGATGTGATCGTTTCAAGAAATATGTCAAGTCATGAGTGGAATAAAGCGGTAGAAATGGCTTGTCAGCACAAGGTCTATTTTTGTCAAGATACGGCTGAGCGTGTGTTAAAACTGACTCAGGTAATGGATAAAATTAATTTAATAGAGCGCGTAAATGCACTAAGTCTATATGATAAATATATTTTAATACGCATCTGCGAAGAAGCCTCAAGTAAACAGATTGCTGCAGAACTTAGGCATAGTAAAAGAACGATCGAAGGTCATAGAACTAGGCTCATGCAAACCCTGGATGTAAAAAATGTGGCAGGCCTTGTTAAAATTGCGGTCATCACGCAACTCTATGAACACTATCTTTCTAATCCTGGATGGTATGCTAGTTTTTTGTTGGCCAAGACATCTTCTTGATAGTAATGGATAGTTTTAAAATCTCCATTGATAAAACCATTGGCTTGATCTGTAAAATTTTTGCTTTCAGCAAACCTGCTTTGCCCACCTGTAATAATGGTTTTTGCATTTAGCTTTTTTCCAAATTCTACAGCAGCAACAAAACTATTGCCAGAGTATCCGTATCGCTTGGTGGTATTTTGGGAGCGTCTACTTTCAAAAGAAGGAAGTGAACCCCATTTAGATGAGGCTTGATTCACAGCCAAACTAGGCTGGCTATCATCAAAATTGGCCCCTGGTGCAACTCTTTGAAAACGATTCATTGCCCCCCATGTAATTTCCCAATCACCATACCATTTTTCAAATTGATCTAGGGTGGCTTCTAGTAATTTTACTTTCGTTTCAAACGTAACATCTTGGTCCATACGGTTGTATTTTAAAACGATTTCTGTAGCAGCTTCTTCTGTGTTTGCAGGCGGTATTAATGCACTCCATTTTGTAGCCCATTCTATCGCAATGCTCGTCGCAATGGAATTGCTATCTGCTACATGATCCCATTTGGCTAAATAGTCAATTGCTTTTTTGGTTCTTGGTGCAAGGTCTGCTGTTTTAGCGGATTGTAAAAAACGAGGTAATACAATATCAAAAGCACTTAATTTTTTATTGTATCCTAAAGCGATCAATTCATCCAAATTGATTTTATCAATTTTTGACAAAAGTGTAACCGCATTTAGGCCTCTGCCATTTTCACCATCTGGCGCCATATAAGCTGGATAACTAGCAGCTTTTGGACTTTGGTCACCTGCTACTGTAAACGGCGTCGCATTGCAATTTTGTAACCATCCATTTGCAGGATTGATGCTTTGTACAATTTCATTTAAAGCATGTACACCCTGCCAGTCAGTTGCCTTAGTGGATCCATCTAGGTGCATAGTGTAATCAAAATTTGGATTGCGTTTTGGCATAAAATTACCATGCCAGTAGGCAATATTACCTGCAGCATCTGCATAGACAGTATTATTGCTATTATTGGATACTAGCTCCATTGCTTTTGTATAGTCTGCTAAGCTTTTTGATTTTGTTCTTGTCCAACATTCCATCAAAGCGTTTAAGGAACGATTGTTTTCTTGTAGGCTCAACCATTTCCCTTTCTTCATACCCATTACAGGTCCATGGTGTGTAAAATAGGTATCAAATGATTTTGTCTTTACAATACCATTTTCTACATAATGAATATTGATATTACGTTGTCCAACTTTCTTTTTTTCTTTTTCGTAGGTATAAAATAATTCATTCTTTATTTTTTCAGTTTGTTCTTCATACACATCCGCTACATCGGCATAACCACTGGTATGCATCCATCCGCATTGTTCGTTAAATCCTTGATAAATGAAGAACTGTCCCCAGGTTACAGCACCATAGGCGTTTAAACCTTCTTCACTTACCATATGCATTTCGGATCTAAAATAAAAAGGCACATGCGGATTAATATACAACATGGCATTCCCTGTTTTGCTATGCTTTGGGGCAATCGCAAATCCATTGGATCCTTTTAAGGTTTTATCCTCCATGTCATAGTTGGGTTGTTCAAATATGGATTGCTGAGTTGGCAGATACTTATTAAAACTGACTGCATTTTGATTTGCATAGAGCTGTTGCCCATAAAATGCTTCGACATGTTTTTCGGTGATGCCTGCAGACCTTGTTGGAGAGACGCTTCCGTCGGTCCACATTAAATGGTACCATGGCTTAAACTTTTTGAGCACCACCGGTTTTACCTCTGGATGTTTTGATAAGTAATAGTTGATGCCATCTGCATGTGCAATTAATAATTGCTTAAACCAAATTGGACTTTTTTCAAAATCTTTGATTGCTTCTGCACTATTTTGAATGAGTTGCATCATTAAATCTTCATAAATCAATTTAGGCCCTTCCATTTCGGCGCGTCGCCCTAACATTTCTAAAAAATTCTTTTCTATTTGTGGGAAATTCTCTTCGCATTGTGCATACATCAATCCAAACACCGCATCGGCATCCGTTTTCCCATAAATATGTGGGATATCCCATTCATCACGAATGATGGTGGTTTGTTTGGCGTGTTGATTCCATCTAGCGAGTTCTGCACTCGTTGGTTTTTGTGCAAATAATACAATCACATTCAATACCAAGTAACTTAGTAATATCATTTTTTTCATACAACGAATTTTAAATTATACCAACCCCCATGTTTTAACTTTTTCTAAATTAATTCTTGCACATTCAAGTGGTGCAATACCTTGATAGGATTCTTGTTCTATAATAAAATGTTTTGTACCCCCTATTGATTTTGCCAATAAACATACCGCTTTTGGATCTACCAGGCCATTTCCAAGAATGGTACTATCATGCTGATCATTCATTTCACCTATCGGTACTTTAATCTCATCCTTTACGTGCACTGAAACAAAACGGCCTGGATATTTTTTGATCCAATCCATGCCTCTTGCACCAACACCAAACATATTCCCAAAATCCAACTGGTGGATCACCAGTTCTGGATCGGTTTCTTTTAAGATAATATCATAGATCAATTGCCCATTCACTTTTTCTATAAATTCAAAATTGTGGTTATGGTATCCAAATTGCATGCCCGATTCTAGACATAATTCCCCAGATAAATTAAATTGTTCTAACTGATGCATCAATGCGTCATAAGAGGTTCTTACATTTTCATCAATCCAAGGACTAATGACATAGTCTTGTCCAAGTGTCACAGCATCGTCGATGGTATATTTCCAAGCATCTGTAAATTCTTTTTTGGTAGCATTCCAATGGCTTGCATTCAATGAAGTATGACCACTTGGCATTTTCATGCCAAGGTCATCTAGTATTTTTTTAAATTCAATAGCCCTATAGCCATAAAATTTTCTGTTATCATAATTGGCATGTTCCACATATTGATAGCCCATTTTTGACAATGCCTTTAAGGTGCCCAAAGGATCTTTAAACATATTATCACGCACAGCATACAATTGAATACCAATTAGGGTCTTTGCATCCGCAATAGTATTTTTTGACCACAATGCTTTTGGCGCTATACCCATACCTAATATGGCTATCCCAGTATTTTGTATAAAGTTCCTTCTTGAATTTTGCATGAGCGTTTAGTCTTCTACCTTCGTGTTTTTAATTGGTTTTTTATCCAAGTATTCTTTACGATCTACTTTTGAATTACCAGTCACTAGCTCATCTAAATTAGCGCCATTGTATAGGCGACCATTTTTCATAATGTATTGGATGCTATTGGTATTTTTAATGTCTTCTAAAGGATTCTTGTTTAAAATAATTAAGTCTGCTAATTTACCTGCACTGATACTTCCTAAGTCTTTATCCAATCCTAAACTTTCTGCGCCTAAAATAGTAGCTGTTTTCAAAGCATCTAAATTGCGCATACCTCCAGATTGCATAGCCCATAGTTCCCAATGGTAACCCAAGCCTTGTAATTGACCATGACTTCCTACACCTGCAAGTCCACCTGCTTCTACAATCTGCTTCATACTTTTAGCGTGTTTTTGAAACACATGCTCTTCTGGTAAGAACCAAGTAGCACGGCGTCTTGACTTACTTGCTAATTCTTCGTAAGGGGTATAGTATTGCAATTTTGGATCACCATATACATTCTCTGTTTCGTAATAAAAATTCTCAGCCCATGGTCCACCATAAGAAACCAATAAAGTAGGTGTGACTGCCATTTTTGAAGTCGCTATTGTTTTTACTACATCATTGTACAAAGGATAAATAGGAATAGAGTGCTCATGACCAGGATAGCCATCCAACAAATTCGTCATGTTCAATTTAAAATCTAATCCGCCTTCTGTAGTCGGCATTAGCTTTTGGTTTTTAGCAGCTTGAATCACCCACTGTCTATGCTTACGATTACCCACTAAATACATCTTAATATACTTTGTGTTATAATACTTACTGTATTGTGCTAGTATTGATTCTGCTTGTGCAGAGTCTTTCAAATTGTATGACCAATAACCCACGCCAGGTCCAGTTGAGTAAACTCTTGGTCCTACCATTTTACCTGCTTCCACTAAATCACTATAGGTTAAAACGTCCGTTGTTGCAGTTTGTGGATCACGTGTTGTTGTTACGCCATAGGCTAAATTGGCTGCATAAATCCACACTTGATTTTTATGGATGCCCCAGCTAGGCCACATATGTGAGTGTGTGTCTATAAATCCTGGGACCACTGTTTTTCCTGCAAGGTTGACGCGCTTAGCGCCAGCAGGTACTTTTAGTGAACCAGATTTCCCAATTGCTTGAATTCTATTTTTTACAATTAAGATATCTCCGTTGTTAATCACTTGATCCCCATTCATTGTAATGATTCTTGCATTGGTTAACAAAACAGTGGTAGTTGGCATATCATTTTCATAATATACTTTTACCCAAGTTTCATTGGCCTTGTATTTTGGTGCTTCTTTTTTATCGTCTTTTTTTGCAATGTTCGTACTGTCTTTTTTCGTGGTATCTTTTTTAACTGCGGCCTCCAATTTTTTTGCAGCAGCTAAGCTATCATCAAAAGCATAAGCAGCGTCTATATCATATGTGAAATGTGCTGCACCTAAACTCCAATGAATGGTTTTACCATCTGCTTGCCAGCTAGGAAATTCTCCACCAATTTCAGTTAATAATTTACTAGGGAATGCTGCATTTTTTGCATCTGCAACAGAGATGGAAACTGATTTACCAGATTTTGGAATAGTCACAAAATAGATATTGTTATTTACTTGTGCAATCGCAGCAGATCCCATTGGTGATAATAAAATATTGTTTGCATTAGATGGGGGATTATTTTCTTTTGCAGATTCTTCTTCTTCCATCACTTCTGGTATAACACAAGGGTCTGCCACTGGTTTACCGCGATACTCAGGAATACTGCCAAAAGTAGTAATACCAGAAATTTTTGCAATTTCTTTTTCGTCCCCACCATCCCATTGGATTGAAATCAATCTACCACGATTGTTTAAATAGATACGATCATCGTTCAAAGCAAAATGTGGGTTGTATCTTCCATTGGCTTTGTCAATTATTTTTTCATTACCAGTAGTCAAATCAATCCATGCTAGTTCATCTTCTGCGTCATCATAACTAGGCTCAATGGCATCTTTAAATTTCTGTGCGTTTGTTTTATTGTAGATTAGTTTTTTACCAGTTGGATCAATTGCAAGGCCTTGATACAAAGCATTTTCTTTTGTGATCGTTTTTTCTGTATTATTATTTAAACCAATGAAACGAATAGCACCGCCATCAGGATTCCAAGTAGAGAAATAAATACCATCACCAGCAAGGTTCCAAACTGGTTGTGCTTCTGTGAAATCATTCTTTGTTAAACGCTTTGGTGTGCCGTTTGGATAGTCCATTACATACAATCTATTCAATACTGTAAATGCCAATTGTTTTCCGTTTGGAGAAGGTACCGCATCTCTTATTTGCGTTGCCATTGTAGCAACCGTATCCTTGATAGGGTATTTAAATAAAACTTCAGGTCCCATTTCAATTTTTGCATCCACCGTATATGGAATCGAAGTTTGTGCTGCAGATTCAATATCAATCTTATTTATTTTTCCTCCGTACGATGCCAATAAATATTTACTATCAGGCGTAAAACTCATTGCAGGCAATACACCCATCACCGCAATAGATTCTTGGTCATCTCTTTGCACAGGATAGGCTAACCAAGCTTCTTCACCAGTGGCTAAATTTCTTTTAACCAATCCGGTTTTATCTTCATAACGAGATCCATACACCAACCATTTTCCGTCTTTAGATAAGACTGGTGTAAATGCAGATCCATATCTTGATGCGATGGTTCTGGTGTTTCCTTTTTCTCTGTCATACACACCAATGCTATATTGAGGCAACATGGCGTTGTAGTTCCAAGCGCCATTGCGTGCACTATAATAAATATAACGACCATCTGCACTCACGGCAGGATCAATTGTTTTTAAAGTAGCAGGTGCATCAATTAAATTCGTTCCTGCACCACCATTCTTATGCATCATATACAATTTAGTATTACGACGACCTTTTGTATACACAATATAATTTCCGTCTGGTGTATACACTGCACCTGGATAATTATTATTTTGTTCTTCAGTTAAAGCAATGGTATCTTTTTTCTCTAAATCGATATACCAAATATTTTCAGCACCAGAGCGGTCAGATAAAAAAAGGATGCGTTTACCATCTGGACTAAAACTTGGATGGTTATCATAAGCCATCCCTTTAGTAATAGCAGTCGCATTTCCTCCTTCCATTGGGATACTATATATATCACCCATTAAATCAAATAGTATGGTTTTTCCATCAGGGCTAACAGCTACTGAAGTCCAAGTACCTTCATTGGTTGTAAAGTCAATCGACCTAGTAGCTTTTAATGGCAATCCTTTAAATTGACTAAAAATAGTGCTGTCTTTTTTTGGACTTTTTTTATCCTGTGCTTGTGAACTGATTAAACCAAGCCCCAAGAAAAGCGTCAAAGTAATTATTCTCATAATGGTTATTTTTTGAAAGTTACATCAATCCAATAGTACCCTAAAAAAAATGAAACAATTGAAGATCGCCGTTCATCAAATATTTCGACAATTTTAACTAAAAATTTAGGTAGGAATCGGCAACTATGACGTAATTTCGTCTACTCAATCGTATATTTACAGTATGAACAAACAAAAATTGGGGCAATTTATTTTTATAAGTTGCTTATTATTAGTTAGTTATGTTGGATTTGCACAAAATTTGACCATTCAAGGCACTTTAAAGGATAGTATAGCCAATAGACCACTTAATGCAGCCACTGTTTCATTGGTGTATGCAAAAGACTCATCCTTGGTTAGTTTTTCAAGAACGAATGAAGCTGGGGTGTTCAATTTTAAAAATTTGACGTCCGGATCCTATTTGATTTCAGTTTCTTATGTAGGGTATATCCCTAAATGGGTACCTGTTTTAATGACGACCGAAAAAACAGTGGAGATGGGTGTGATTTTTATGAACGATGTAAATAGTATGTCCACAGTGACAGTCACTGCGCGCAGACCGCCAGTGGTAATCAATGGAGATTCAGTGGAATTTAATACAGAAAATTTTAAGACTGCTCCCAATGCGGTGGTGGAAGATTTATTAAAAAAAATGCCTGGGATGGAAGTGGATAAATCTGGTGGCATCACTGTAAACGGAAAAAAAGTGACCAAGGTTTTTGTGAATGGGAAAGAATTTTTTACAGGCGATCCTATGATGGCGACTAAAAATTTACCTGCAGATGCGGTAGATAAAATTCAAGTATACGATCGTAAGTCTGATCAAGCTATGTTCACTGGTATTGATGATGGCTCAGAGGAAACAGCGATTAATTTAAAATTAAAAAAAGATCGCAACAAATCTACTTTTGGTAAATTGAATGGCGGTGCTGGAACACCAAGTGTATTTGATGCACAAGGCAATATCAATGTGATTAATAATGAAGAGCAGTTTTCTGCGATTGGTGGTGCAAATAATACCAACAGACAAAATTTTTCGGGCAGAAACATTGTTAATTTTTCGGGAGGTGGTGGAGGTAGACCAGGCGCTGGTGGAGGTGTAACTGTTAATTTTAGTGGTGGTTCTGGCGAGACGGATGCCAATGCACAAGGTATTGCAGATACTTATTCTATAGGGGGTAATTACTCTAATTTACTCAATAGTAAAAAAATTGATTTCAATGCCAATACAGCAATTAGTGATGTAGAACGCAATAACAATAGTGTCTCTTTTACACAAAATCTTACACCAGGTAATCAGTTTAACAGAAGTGCTATTGCAAATTCAATCAATAGAAACAAACAACAAAGTTTTGGAAGTACGATTGATCATAAGGTAACAGAAACTTTTTCATATAAATTCACACCTAGCTTAAGTTGGCAACAAACAAGTTCTGCTAGTCAAGACACTACTTTAACAAGATCAGGTTTAGACGCCAATGGCGCTATTACCAATAGGAATACAACAGCTGCAACAAGTATTTCAGATGCGGTTAACTTTTCAAATAATTTATTGCTAAGAAAAAAATTCGCTAAAAAAGGTAGAACAATTTCTTCTACTATTACACAAAGTTACAATCAATCTAATTCAACAGGTAGTCAATACACCAGTCAATTTTTTTATAATAAAGGGCTATTAACTTCTGATTCTATTTTAGATCAACAAAATATTCGCAAAGGAAATACAACGACCTATTCTGCCAATGTGATTTATACAGAACCAGTAAGTAAAAAGTCATTGTTAGAGTTCAATTCTTATTTGAGTAAAAGCATTGGCGCATCAAGTAAAAAAGTGTATGACCAAAATGATATCACAGATACATATGATCTATTAAATAAACGTTTAACCAATGAATTCAATAGTGAGTATACCTATAGTGGAGGAGGGATGAGCTTTAGGTCCAATCAAAAGAAATTTAATTTTTCAACTGGGGTATCATTACAAAATGCAGTTTTGGACGGAGAAAATATAAGTGCAAAAACTAAGTTTAGTCAAAGCTTTCAAGACATCTTACCTAATGCTACTTTTAGATACAACTTCTCTCAAATTAAAAATTTTAATATAGATTACCGTACCTCTACCAATCAGCCATCTATCACCCAATTACAACCGGTATTGGACCAAAGCAATATCAACAGACAATCTATTGGTAATCCTGATTTAAAAAGAAGCTATGTACATAATTTGAATATTCGTTTTTTCAGTTCTAAAATTTTAGCAGGTAAAAATTTCTTTTCTACATTGAACGCATCTACTACAAATAATTCGATTGTCAATTATGATAGCGTATTGCCAAATCGTACGATTCTTTCTAGGCCTGTCAATGTCAATGGGGCTTATAGAATCAATGGTTCTATGAATTATGGGTTTGGCATTAAAAAATTGAATTCACGATTGAGTTTTGGATTAAATGCAGGTTTGAATAATAATATCTCTTATGCGAATGGTTTATTAAATACTATTGTGACAAAATCAACTGGCCCTAGTATGTCGTATACGTATATTGTTGATGATGTCATTGACATCAATTTGACGGCACGTTATTCTTTTAGCCAAACCGCGAATGAAGTGAATCCAGCATTGAACACTAACTTTTTGACAAAAGTCTTTGGTGCAGACATGACCAATTACTTGCCATTGAATATTGTATTGAATCAATCCTTCAATTATGCCATTAATACTGGTCGTGCGGAGGGATTTAATACAGCAATTCCAATTTGGAATGCAAGCTTTTCTAAATTTTTCATGAAAAATAAAAGAGCTGAGATTAAGATGAGTGCTTTTGACTTATTGAATAAGAATATTGGTATTAGCAGAAACGTATCTCAAAACCAGATTGTGGACAGATCCTATAATGTAATTAGTCAGTATTTTATGTTGACTTTCACTTACAGTTTACAAAAATCTGGATTAGGTGGTGGTGCAAGAGCAGGAGGCATGATGATTAGAATGTAAAATTTAAAACTGAAATTAAAGTAGTTATCTTTAATCAATCATTTTCAATACTTTAATAATTTTAATGAAAGAAAAATAGTTTTTATGAAAAAAATACAATTAGTGTTTGGATTGTTGATTGCATTCACAACTCTAACAACATCCGCCACAGCGCAAATGAAAGAAGGGAAAATTAGTTATGAGCGTAAAATTAATATGCATCGTAACCTACCCGATCCTCAAATGAAGTCCATGATACCTGAATTCAGAACAGACAAATTTGAATTGATTTTTAATGAGGCTGTAAGCTTATTTAGATCAGTAGTGGATGATGAAGCGCCCGATCCATTTGCCAATGCTGGAGGCGGAGGCGGAGGTGGTATGCGTATGAACTTTAGAATGCCAACTGCAAATACCTATACTGATCTTGCAAAACAAACACAATACGAGGAGCGTGCATTTTTTGAAAAAGAATTTTTAATTATCGATTCATTGAAGCAATACAAGTGGAAATTAACAGAGGAAACAAAAACCATTGCTAAGCAATTATGCAAAAAAGCCACTACAATGATTTCAGCGCCTCAAATACGTATGCGTGTTAGCATGGGAAGAGGTGGTGAAAACAATACCGATACAACAGCGAATACACCAAGAGCACCAAAAGAAACTGAATTGGTGGTTTGGTATGCCGAGAATATCCCAGTATCATTTGGTCCTGATAATTATAGTGGATTGCCAGGTGTGATTATGGAGATAGATCAAGACAATGGAGCTACTGTCACCACTGCTGTTGAAGTGAGTACGAAGTATCCAAAAAAAGAATTGGTGGCACCAACTAAGGGCGATAAAATGAATAGAGCGCAATTCCAAGAAAATATGCAGAAACTAATGCAGGATATGCAAAGAGGTGGAGGCGGAATGGGTGGAATGAGAATCCGTGTAGGAGGAGGGGATTAATCTTAATTATACGCAATAGAGTTTGCCTATTATAAAAAAAGGGGACGCAATCGCGTCCCCTTTTTTTATGGAATGATATTCCATCTCCACCCCAATGCCAATGTTCTGTTATCTCCTAAATAATAGGCGTAAGCATTATTGCCTCGGACACTAAAGTTTTTGGTCGCCATGCTGGCATAAAATTGATCTGTCAGGTTCATACATTGCAACCAGAACTCGTGTTTTTTGATTTTGTAATTAACCCTTAGGTTAAGTACATCAAAACCTGGGTAACGGTTTGCATTAATCTCGTCCATAAAATAACCAGACTGGTGTTGCCATTCTATAGAGGAGCTTAAGGCACTATTCCATTGACTTAATAAAGTCAGGTTACTAAAAAAGCGAGGTGCTGCCACCATTTCTTTATTACCTATATCTGTTCCTTTTAAAATGGTATTGACGTAAAGGTGCTTGGCATTGCTACCATTAAAGTTGATCTGAAATAATTTGCTAAAATTATATTTCAGTTGGTATTCTATTCCATAGTGTTTTGTTTGACCTGTATTTTGATTCAGGTTGACACCGTCTGCTTGTCTGACAGATATAATTTCATTGCGACCATTCAATTGATACAATGACCATTCGATATAACCTTTGGGTATACTAAGCCAAGATCCAATTTCATAATTCGAAAAACTTTGCGGTAATAAATAAGGGACACGAATGGCATTATAGATCTCCGTGATTTGAGGTGGTACAAAACCATTACTAAAATTTAAATAGCCACCCCAATTCAATTGATTGTAGGTCATACCAATTTTTG
Organism: Sediminibacterium sp.; assembly: GCA_040403925.1. Lineage (GTDB taxonomy): Bacteria > Bacteroidota > Bacteroidia > Chitinophagales > Chitinophagaceae > Sediminibacterium. Next base: position 141,132 of record JBBAJV010000004.1, read on the forward strand.
GTGCCCAATTGGTGAACAAATTATTTGAAGTAGGTGTTCCAGTAGATAATTTATTTTTAAATTGATAATTAAATTGGTCATACCTCAATGTGGCATTGATGCGCAGACGATTCGAAATCGGTTGAATCCAATTGATATAGATGGCTTTATTGTAAATGGTAGTCCTGTAGTTGGTAATCAAACTATCATTGGCTGGTCTTGTAAACTTTGTAAATTTATTGAGCGTAGTGTCTTTAATGATATCAATATAGTTTGCTATTAAGCCTTGCCCAGTCGCATCCATGTAGCCACCTATTAATATTTTTGATTTTATTTTTTTCAAATTTATCTGATGTTGTAAATCAAAAACATAGGCATCAAAATGATTTGAATTAATCTGTCCTCTAAATCTTGTTGGATTGGAACTTGCAGCAATTAAGTACGCTGGATTTTGACCCATGGTATTGCCGCGGTATAAAAGGTTCACTGTTGTTTTTTGTGTTGCACTCCATGCATAGGAGAAGTTTTGTCTAATACGAAACAAGTCCAATTTTCTATAAGTAAAGCTTTGTTGGGTACTATAGTTTCTTGCCTGAAATTTTAAGCTATCCACCGTCCCAGTCATCTGGCCATCATAATGGATGTATTGCAGTTGTTGGTATCCTGTCCAATGCTTTTTAAATGTGAAATCTCTTTTTAGACTCAAAGCTGTTTTAGTATAATCGCTGTATTCAAGTTGTCCATTTTTTTGTCCTATCTGACTAAGGTTAATTGCCCATCCAGCTTTTTCTCCTGCTTTGTTCCATGCCAAGTCAGATTTTAAAAGGCCATTGTTATTGATATGGTTGCTAATAGAAAGTAAATCTTTTGTGGGTCTTGGTGCATGTATAAAATTGACCACTCCTCCAATGGCTTCTGCGCCATACAATGCAGAGGCAGGTCCCTTAATGACTTCGATTTGCTGAATGGCAGCCGTATTGATTTCGATGAGGGCATTGTTGCTAAATAATCCGCTAGTTCTAATTGGCAGACCATCCTCTAGGTAGAGGTATAATCCTTTTAAAGAAACTGGCTGTCTAATAGACATCATATGTTGTTCGTTCCCAATGCTTGGCATAAAGACCCCGCTGACTTTATTCAATAAAAAATCAATCCTGACAGCTTTGGCTTCCTGAATCTGCTTTTGACCCAATACGCTTATCGCAATGGGGGATTCAATTCTTTTTTCTTTTGATTTATTGGCAGTGACAATCACCGTTTGCAAACTCGTATCCTTAAGCTTGAATGCTTTTTCTTGGCTGGAGGCTATAATAGGCGTAGAAAGTAGTAAAAAAAGAAAAAATCTGAAATGAATTTGCATAGATGCAAATTTAGTAGTTAATTTATTCTAGATTCATTATCGCATCCAAATTTATTCATTTTAATGACACCCAATATGAAAGCTTTGATCATTGCAACCACAGTATTCTTTTTTGTTCTAAACGCTCAGGCTCAAGTATGGTCTGTCCAAAAACAAGCGCTTACAATCAATGAAGTATTGAATGACAGGATAGATAATTTGTTGCCTAAATTAATGGATGAAGCCAATATCGATTGTTGGCTTATTAGTTCAAGAGAATACAACGAAGACCCCATCTTAAAAACCTTTTTACCTGCAGAATGGCTTTCTGCAAGAAGAACAACCATATTGGTTTTTTATAGAGACAAAAAAAATAATACGCTAAATAGTTATGCTATAGCAAGATACCAGGTTGGCAAGCGTATTCAAGCTGCATGGAATCCAGAAAAAGAGCCCAATCAATGGCTAGCACTTTCAAAGCTGATAGATAGTTTAAACCCCAATCAAATTGGCTTAAACACTTCTATGGATTATGGACACGCAGATGGATTGCATTTGACAGAGTTCAATGAACTTAAAAATGCCATGTCGCCTAGTCAATTAAAAAAAATCGTATCTGCCGAAAAATTGGGTGTTGCTTGGCTAGAAACAAGAACAGAAAAAGAAATGGCCTTATATCCAACCTTACTCGCAATCACCCATCAAATTATCAAGGAAGGATTTAGTAATCAAGTGATTCAACCCAATCAAACTAGTACCAATGATTTAGTATGGTGGTTTAGACAAAAAATAATTGACCTGGGACTGTCAACATGGTTTCATCCTTCTACAGAAATTCAAAGAAGGGTGAGCAATGAAAAAGATGCCATCATTCGCCCCGGGGATTTATTGCATGTAGATTTTGGGATCAGCTATTTAAGACTCAACTCGGATGTACAAGAACATGCTTATATCTTATTGCCAAATGAAACTGCTGTTCCAGCTGAATTAGTTGCTGCATTTAATAAGACCAATAGACTACAAGATATTTTGACATCTACTTTTAAAACCGGCAGAACAGGAAATGAAATTTTAGCTGCTTCACTTAAACAAGCAAAATCAGAAGGCATACAACCAAGCATTTACACGCATCCAATCGGATTTCATGGACATGCAGCAGGAATGACAATTGGAATGTGGGATATGCAGCAAGGCGTTCCAGGATCGGGCGATTATGCTTTACGTCCCAATACATGTTACTCTATTGAACTCAATGCCACGCATACCATTCCGGGATGGAATAAACCTGTAAGAATTGCATTAGAACAGAATGGTTATTTTAATGGAACAAGTTTTGATTATCTCGATGGCCGTCAAAAAATAATACACTTAATTCAATAAAAAAAGGCGCTACAGATGTAGCGCCTTTTTTTTCATCCTATTTTCTTTCAGTCAGGCTCTTATTTTATCCTAGGAAGAACTTTACAATAAAATAAGTAATTGCAGCAAGTACGGCACTCACAGGGATGGTTAATATCCATGCCCAAAGTAAATTGGTTGTTACACCCCATCTAACTGCGCTTAATCTTTTTGTTGCACCAACACCAATAATAGATCCAGTGATGGTATGTGTTGTTGAAACCGGGATACCCATCTGTCCTGTAAAGAACAAGGTAAATGCGCCAGCTGTTTCAGCAGCAACACCTTCAAGTGGCGTTACTTTGGTAATTTTAGAGCCCATTGTTTTAACAATTTTCCATCCACCACTCATAGTACCCATACCAATAGCCAAATAACATGCTACCGGAACCCAACTTGGAAGGGATGCAAAATCTTGTATCGAACCACTTGCAATTAACGCGGCTCCAATAATTCCCATAACTTTTTGTGCGTCATTACCGCCGTGACCAATACTAAATGCGGCAGAACTAAATAACTGTAATTTTTTAAACATATTACCTACTGATAGCGCTGTAGGTGTTTTGATTTTCTCAACATATAAGTAAATCAAAATAAAAATAAGTGCCGAACCAAAAATACCATTTACAATCATGGTATTGTCTGCTTTATCAATTTCATCAGAAAATGTTTTCTCGATATTAAATCCGGCTAGTTTGGCTTTAACTTTATCTAAGTTTTTTGCCTGAATAGGATAAATCTGATTGATAAGCGTTACGGTAGAATCTATTGTAATGGTTCCAGCTAAAAATAATTTTACGGGTGCTTTATATTCTTCTGTAATCACTTTTGCTTTATCAAATTCTTTTTTAGCAATATCATTTTCGGGCGCTTTGGCTTCTAAAACTAAAAAGTCGTTGGCGTTTCTTACCGCATCTTTTAATTTACTTACTGCAATTTGATCCAACCACCCACTGTCTTTTGCAATTTTGCCAATATGGTTTGCGCTGGTGTTATCAAAATTTTCGATGTATGGGTGTATTGAATTAAAACTTGCTGTTGCTTTTGCTAATTTCTCTTCTGTCAGTTGTAATTTATCTGATAAAACCTTATCTCCTTCGCCATAACCTGCTAAGTTTTGTAATTCAGACTTTAATACAGCAACTTCAGTTTTATATTTATCAATACCATAAAACTTTTGAGCATTCTCGTTCATTTTGCTATTTTCAAAATAGTCAAACAAGAAAGCAGTCAATAAAGTAGTTACTACAATGATGGCTATTCGATACCATAGGTTGCGCATAATGGTCACAACAGAGATATACATAGAGGTAACAATACCAATCAATGGAGCCAAAAAAATAAATAAAACAGTTTTAATGATGGTGTCTGCATCTACAATCTTTGCCCAGGAAAAATGGATTCCTTTTATCGAAAGCGCATGTGCAATGGCTGCTCCTGCAAATCCACCAATTAATGTATGAGAAGAGGAAGATGGAATACCATACCACCAAGTTAATAAGTTCCAAAAAATAGCGGCTAATAAACCAGAAAATATCACTGGCAATGTAATGAACTCTTTATACACTGTTTTACTAATGGAGTTTGCAACTGCATGGTCCTTAAAAATCCAGAATGCCACCGTATTGAATAAAGCAGCCCAAAGTACCGCTTGAAATGGCGTCAATACTTTTGTAGAAACCACCGTGGCAATGGAGTTGGCCGCATCATGAAAACCATTGATATAATCAAATATTAGCGCAAGCGCTATGATAATTATTAGTAATGTCATTGTAAATTAAATTATGCGTACTTGATGATAATAGACTCAACTACATTAGCGACATCTTCTATTTTGTCGGTTGCAATTTCAAGTACTTGGTAGATCTCTCTTTTTTTAATGACTTCTTTAAAATCATTTTCTTGCTCAAATAATTTTTCAATGCTCATATCAAAAATATCATCTGCCTGATTTTCAATGCTATTGATTTTGATCATAGCATCTGTCATTTCCTTGATATTCTTCATATTACGTAAACCTAGAACCATTTTCTTGGTCTCTTGTGTTCCTTGTAAAACCAATTCCGCTAGTTTATGAATACCAGTATCGTTCGGGTTTACCTTATAAAAATTAATTTTTTTAGCAGAGGCATAAATATAATCGGCGATATCATCTAAAGACGTTGCCAAGTAGTGAATGTCTTCTCTATCGAATGGCGTGATGAAGTTTCTACCTAATTCAGTGAAAATGCTATGGGTTAAGTCATCGTTTTTATGCTCTAAATTTTCTATTTGGGCTAAAATATTGGCCCTTACATCTACATCTGGTTCGTTTACCATTTCTTTCAATTTAATACCCATTTCGTTTACGTGCTCGGCAACTTCTTCAAAAAGTTGAAAGAAAACCCTGTCTTTAGGTAAGAAAATCTTCATGATTGAGTTAAAATCCATAAAATAAAATTTGATAATGTGAGTGTCTGTAAATTTCATTCAAATTCCGCTAATCAGGGGTATGCCTATATTACGAAATTGTTAACAAAGGGTATACTATTTAAGGCAGGGAAAAGAGACCCAAGGATCGGATATGGGTACATTGCGTGGTAAAAATGAAAAAGGGAGCTGGTTACCCGGCTCCCCTATAAAATCCATAGCTTTCCCCCAAAAGCTGATGCTAATTTCATACTTTAGAAAAGAAATAAAATAGAATAGGTAAATAATCGAGTGAAGTAATAGGTTATTTCTTACTTTTATATAGAAAAGAGTTATATACTATAAGTTACTTTCCTATTAAATATTTAATTTACAATGATTTATAAAAATTTAAAATTCCTTTCAGTTTTAGTCTTTATACTGGCATTTAGTACAATTTCAGCTCAATTTGTGCCCTGTGAAAGCTCCTATACCGTGTTTTATAACCCGTTTTTACAAAAATTAGTAGAATTTAAGGACTTTAATGGTAATATCATACTTAGTAAAAGCTCGGATATACTACCCCTTACAGCTACTTCTTTTGCATCCAATCAACAGCAGACTATCAAGCACAATGGGAAAATCTACCTTTTTTTAGCTCAAACTGGCTTTATTTTTCAGATGTCCGAGCCCCAAGGGGATAGTGTGGTGTTTAGCAAAATAGACAATACGGTGAATATCAACTACAATATTAGCTGTACCAACTTCATTTATAAAGACCAAATCTACAATTATGGCGGCTATGGATTCTGGAATAAATTCGCGCATGTAAGAAAATTCAATAGAATAGATATGGAATGGGATATCCAACCCACCAATATCGAAGTTTTTTCAGCCGACTATGATTGGTTCTCACCTACAGAAGGAAGATTATATGTGCCCTTCCAAAAAATTGAGAATAAAGGACTAAAAGATCCAAAATTTACCAATGGGGTGTTTGAGTATACAAGTTATTATTTAGACCTTAATACCACAGACTGGATTAAGATAGGCAAGTTGACACCTGAATTAATTAATTTAATCAATGAAAAAACCACCTATGTAAGTTACCAATACGAAAATGGTAGAATATTTCTAATCAATGACGAAGCACATTTATTTGACTATGTCAATAACAAAATTTACAAGTCAAAAAAAGCAGATCTAAATCAATTTTTTATTCGTGGTGCGTTAGATATGACCGTGTTTTTTTATAAAGGGAAGTTCTATAAATACCAAGCAGGACTTCAAACATATAAAACATGGGACTTGAGCATAAATGACTTTGAACTTTTGAGTTTTTCAATTTGGGGCAATGACTATATGACCTTAATTTTTGTTTTAGCAATTTGCTTGGTTATCATCCTAATTGTCTTCTTTGTAAGGTTATTTAAACAAAGTATAAAAAAGAAAATCGAAAATGCACAGTTAAAAGTATTGAAAACTAAAACAGTCAATCAAGCATTTACTGAAACCGAAATAAGTTTGATTCAATTATTGATCAATGCGAATGGCGCTAAACAAAATGTAGAAATTACTGAAATCAATCATGTATTGGGTATTAAAGACAAAAATATTGGCTTACAGAAAAAAGTAAGAAGTGATGTCATTAATGCCATCAATGATAAATATGTATTTATCACCCAAGCTGAAATCAATTTAATAGGTAGCGTTCGTAAAGAAGATGACAAAAGATTCTATGAATACTTTGTGGTACCTACCGAAGTGAAGGCGGCGCAAAAACTTATAGAAAAAATTAAGTTATAGGTCCAGTGTTTAAAGGGATGAAGCTTTTGTAGCTTCATCCCTTTTTGTTTAAAGTTTCTCCTTTTAACGTATTGTAAAAGTCATCAAATTCAGTTGCATGCAGTAACCAAGATTCAATATGTCATATAAGTGTCAAAATACGACCAATCTTGTACAATTATTACCGATAGCCTTAATAGAACTGCTAAGTAAGTTTGACCTTTGCGTCCTGAATGAAAAAAACCCCTTGCCTCATTTTTGTTTTAACGCTTTTACAAAGTGCTAATTTATCTGCACAATCCCGTTTTGTACAAGACACATTGGATGCTAGTGGCGACAGTGTGGTGGTGACTGCAACAAGAACAGAGCGAAAATTAAGCAATCTTACGGTACCTGTAACCATCATCAATGCAAAAATCATTCAACAAAATGGATCATTGCGTTTGACGGATATCTTAAAAGAACAAACTGGAATCAACTTAACCAGTGGATTTGGCGCAGGTATACAATTACAAGGGCTTAATCCAGACTATACCATCATTTTAATCAATGGAGAGCCATTGGTGGGAAGAACTGCTGGCGTCTTGGATTTAAATAGAATAGCACTTGGCAATATAAAAAAAATTGAAATTGTAAAAGGGCCTTCCTCTAGTTTATATGGAAGTGAAGCCATGGCAGGGGTTATCAATATTATTACAGATGCAAGCATGGGAGCGCCGCTAACAATCGGACTCAGGTATGGCACTTACAATACAGTTGACGCCAATCTTGAAACAAAATTGAATACCAACAATTTTCAATACCAAGGGTTTATCAATAGTTATCATACAGACGGATACAGTATACGTCCTAATAGTAATAGTCGAGTTAGGACACCGATTGATCGATATTCAACCACACAGCAAATTAAATGGGAGCTATCTAGCAAAACCAATTTTGTATTGAACACGCGTTATACCAATGAGCAAATACAAAATGAAATTGCAGTTGCCAATAATGGCATCACTATTTATTCGATTGGCAAGGAAAATATTAAAGATCTAAATGCATCAGTAAGTTTGAACCATCGGTTTTCTAAAAAACTAAAAACGAGTTTAAGAACCTATACAACCACATATGATGCTGTTCAAAATTTACTAACCATTAATGGGCTGCCTTATAGAGATGTGTTAAATCACAATTTTAAGCGCATAGAAAACCAAACCGATTGGGATCTTAATAAAAAGATACAAGCCATTTTTGGTATTGGTACTGTTTGGGAAGGCGTAAAAAGTAGTCGTTATGATAGTGAAAAAGTAAGGAAGCAAAACGATATTCAATACGCATTTACACAATGGGAGTGGAAGCCTTCGGAAAAATTGACTTTAATTGGTGGAGTAAGATTTGATCAAAATACGCAGTTTGCTTCTGCCTATAGCCCCAAGCTGTCTATGTTGTATAAATTGAATCCCCAGCATCAATTTAGATTAAGCGTAGGTCAGGGTTTTAAAGCGCCTGATTTTAGACAATTATTTTTAGACTTTACCAATGCAGCTGCGGGCAGTTATAGTGTATTTGGTTCTGCACAAGCACAACAAGTGATTGCTAGGTTAGATGCACTTGGACAAATAGGCAATTTATTTCCTAATTACTTTTTATTAAAAGCACTTAAGCCTGAATATTCAAATGGCATGCACTTTACCTGGGATTGGAAGATCAATCCAAGTTCAGCATTATCCGTTCAGTTATTTAGAAATGATATCAAAAATTTAATTGAATCACAACAAGTAGGCACTTATATAACAGGCGCACAAATTTATAGTTATTTAAATATTGGACGTGCTTTTACAACTGGGCTTGAGATTGAAGGACAACATAGATTTAATGCAAATTGGTCGATGAATGGGGGCTATCAGTATTTGCGCACCGGAGATAAAGACCAGATTGCAGATATTAAATCAGGCACAGTCTATACCAAAAATAGCCAAGGCTACAGTAGGTTGATGAAATTGAATGAGTATGTTGGTTTGCCAAATACAAGTAGGCATAAACTACAAGTAAAATTAAATTATAATTCCCCCAAGGGTTATTACTTGAATCTAAGAGCCATTTACAGAAGCAAGTGGGCTGTGAATAACAATAACGGCAACGAAGTTTTCGACAATGGTGATGTATTTGCTAGTGGCTATGTTGCAATCAACAGTGCTGCTGGCAAAACATTCAAGAATGGTTTGAGTATTCAGGCAGGTATAGATAATATTTCCAATTACATTGATGCTACGAACCTGCCAAATTTACCTGGAAGAACATTTTACACGAGTATTAAATATCAATTACAAAAAAACAACAAATAAAATCAAATAAATCATGAAAAAGAATCTAACAAAAATTGCGATGGGATTGGGATTGTGTATTGCTCTAGTGGCATGTAGCAAAGACGAGGAGACAATGGTTGTTCCAGTGAGTGCCATTACAGTGAAAGATCTAGCTGCGGATACTGTTACAGGACTGGGTGTAGATGGAAGACCTCAAAGTGCAGGTACGACTACTTACTACAGTTTAGTAGACAACAAAGTCATTGCTTCAACAGATGCTGCATCGACTAAATGGGATATTGCTTTTTCATCTACTAAAATTTTAGTGAATAGCGGTACAAGCGGTCCAGGATTAGGGGGTGCATTTGTTTTTAAAGGATTGTTCGATGATTTAAAAACCATCCCTGCAGATTCAAGCTTTGCAACAGACAATGCCAATGCAGCCTCCTATGCAATTCCATTAGGAAGCGGAAAAGCATGGTACAGTTATGATGGGTTGACGACACTTATAAGTCCAATTGCAGGTCGCGTTTTAGTGATTAGAACTGCAACAGGTAAATTTGCAAAAATTGAAATACTAAACTATTACAAAGGAGGTGTAACCTTACCAGCGACTGCATCTACTATAGATAAACTAACAAAGCAACGTTATTACACCTTTAGATACGCCTATCAACCAAATGGCGCTAAGACGTTTTAGCTTTAAAACTCCAAGTGATCAAAAACTCCGCAACGGTTTCGTTCGCGGAGTTTTTTCCTTTAGACATACTTACAATCGTCTTGCCTTCTCCAGTTTCGATAGACTCATTGATAGCTGATTGAATCAATGCGCCATCTTCACAAGTAAATAATATGGTGCCGGTTGCTTTTTTTATAAAATTTACTTCCATCTTCACCACTAGCATACTAATCTTTGGGTTGCGTTTGTATACCTGTCCAAATGCCAACATGCCCGAACACAATTCTGCAGCCATCGCTTCTACTGCGAAATAAATAGATTTAAAAGGATTTTGACTGAACCATGAATACTTAATTTTTACAGTGCAAGTAGTTGCATCAAAATGTACCATCCTGAGTCCGGAAAAAAATGCAGCAGGCAATTTTTGGAATAAAAAAAATCTAAAGGAAATAGGGTTGCTAATTAAGGCACTAAATTGTTTGAAATTTGGGTTCATATCCTTTGAATTATCCTTAAATATAATAGATAAACCTTAATTTAGACCACTAAACCCTGCTTTATGAATCAAGGATTGCAAAGCTATGACTACATTGTATTTGTATTGTATTTTATATTGGTCTCTTCTTATGGAATTTGGATCTATCGAAAAAAGAATACGAACATCACCAATACCAAAGACTTCTTTTTGGCGGAGGGACAATTAACTTGGTGGGCCATTGGAGCAAGTTTAATTGCATCTAATATTTCTGCAGAGCAATTTATTGGCATGAGTGGAAACGGATTTAGATTAGGACTTGCGATCTCTGTATATGAATGGCTAGCAGCAGTCTCCTTGGTGGTGGTGGCGATCTTTTTTATGCCAGTATATTTAAAAAACAAGATCTATACCATGCCTCAGTTTTTAAAAACGAGGTACAATGAAACCGTAGCTATGATCATGGCTATTTTTTGGTTATTCTTATACATCTTTGTCAACCTTACCTCTATCTTATATTTAGGAGCCATCGCAATCAATAACTTATCAGGGGGCACCCATTTTCATTTGATCATGATTGGATTAGCCGTCTTTGCATTGTTCATTACATTGGGTGGCATGAAAGTGATTGGTTATACGGATGTATTTCAGGTATTGGTTTTAACAGTTGGAGGATTAATCACATCCTATATTGCATTAACAGTTGTCAGTGAACAATTTGGTATGGGTAAGAATATGGTTGCAGGCTTTAAGCACTTAATGCAAGCAGCACCAGATCATTTTAAAATGATATTTGATAAACCTGGTCCTGGTGCAACACAAAAAGAAATCGAAGATTATTCAAGCCTGCCAGGTATGGCCATGATGGTGGCAGGTATTTGGGTGGCACATTTAAATTATTGGGGATGTAATCAATATATCACACAAAGAGCATTGGGGGCAGATTTAAAAACAGCAAGAACAGGTATTTTATTTGCAGCTTTTTTGAAATTGATGATGCCAATACTAGTGGTGGTTCCGGGTATTGCAGCTTATGTATTGTATCAAAATGGAGGATTGCAAACACAGATGATGACGAATGGTGTGTTGAATCAAGACAATGCTTATTCGGCGGTGGTTGGATTTTTACCAGTGGGCCTAAAAGGCTTGTCTATGGCTGCTTTGACGGCAGCGATAGTGGCATCATTGGCGGGTAAAGCAAATAGTATTTCTACCATTTATTCATTAGATATTTATAAAAAGTATATTAATAAAGATGCGACGGATAAAAAAATTGTAATGACGGGAAGAGTGATCATCATTCTTTCATTATTGATTGCAATTATCATTAACTGGAAAGACACTTTGGGTATTGGTGGCAAAGGTGGATTTGAATTTATCCAAAAATATACGGGTTATATATCTCCAGCCATCTTCCCAGTTTTCTTGTTAGGGTTTTTTTGGAAAAAAGCAACTTCGAAGTCAGCGATCACAGGTATCTTTTTAGGTGTGGCGCTCTCCATTATTTTTGATAAGTTCTTACCCGGCTGGATGGGCAACGACACTTTATTATATACAGCCTATCCAACTGCATCTGGAAGTTTTGAAATTCCATATTTAATTCAAATGGGCTGGGTGTTTTGCTTTACTACTTTATCCATTATAGTAGTTAGCTTATTGGATGTGAAAGGACAAAAACATGAAAACGACATCACCGAAGACGAGGGACAGTTTAAATTATCCAACGCGCATTTAGCCATGGCGATGCTGGTTTTAGGCGTGGTGATTGCGCTCTATATAAAGTTCTGGTAGTTCAAATGAACTGACTACATCTTTACTATAAAGACTTTAAAACAGTTGCATGCTATAATGGCCTAAGGTTGTAAAGAGGGCACAACGAATGAGTACGCCTAAGCTACACCAGAATACCATTTTATTGGTAGGCACATTAAAGCCAACGCCAATACCAATACTAATGGGTGCTCCTACAGACATGGTACCCAATAGGCCAAGCCCTATGACGCCATATTTTTCCCAAATTTTTAAGACAAATCCAGGCTCCTTCTTTGTTTTTTCAACTTTGTTTTTTCTAAATTGATTGACCCAGGATTTTATTTTATCACCCAAGTAAGCTGCAACAAATACGCCTAATATTCCACCAACTAAGCTAGCTAAGAATATAACGATTGGGGGGAGTCCAAATGCAAATCCAGCAGGGATAGCGGCGTAAATTTCAAAAGTGGCAAGACCAGCTACAGTGAGGATTTTATAGAACATAGGGTGATTTATGAAATGCAAAGCTAACAATTAATAGCCTCTAGGATGCATTTTATTTATTAAATAAAACTTAACTTTAAGCTACCACAAAACCTCATGTATGGAACGTAGACAACTCTTAAAACAATCTGCTTTTGCAATTGCTGCATTTTCTTTTTCTCGTGAACTTTTTGCAAATGCATCCGGTACTAAATTGGATTTCAACCCATCTGCTTTGAATAGTTCGAATATGCTAAGTAGTATGATTAGATTAGGCTCAAATGAAAATCCACATGGCCCATCTACATTAGCGAAACAAGCCATGATGGATGCAGTGGGTATTTCTAATCGCTATCAATGGGATATGAATGGGGAGTTAAAAACAGAAATTTCAAAAATGACTGGTCACACAAAAGACCATGTTGCCCTAGGAGCAGGATCTTCTGAGTTATTGGGTGTGGTTTCATTATGGGCTGCATATAAGAAAGGGAATGTGGTTGCTTCTGAACCAACATTTAAATTGTGGATGCCTGCAGCAAGACGCATGGGCTTACCAACCAAATTAGTTCCATTAACGGAAACAAAACACAATGATTTAAACGGATTAATGAACGCCATGGATGAACAAACAAAGATGGTGTATTTATGTAACCCAAATAATCCAACTGGCACAGTGAGTCCTACAAGTGCATTGGAAGATTTTATAAAAAAAGTGACTAGCACCACCATTGTTTTATTAGATGAAGCGTATACAGATTATTATGATACACCATCCATGTCAAAAATGATTGACGCCTATCCTAATTTAGTCATTGCAAAAACATTTTCTAAAACCTTTGGAATGGCAGGTGCAAGAGTTGGTTATGTGTTGGCACATCCAAACACAATCAAGCAATTGAATGAATTTCAGGCTTGGGCAAATGCGGGTCCTTCGGCAGTATCCATGCAAGGTGCACTGGCAGCCGTCAAAGACAAGGAATTTGTGGCCTATTGTAAGCAAGAAAATATCAAAGCAAAAGACGTCTTATATAAAGGCTTTGATGCTTTAGGAATAAAGCACATTAAGTCATTTACAAGTTTTGTCTATTTTGATACGGCGACGTATAAAAAAGATATACCAGCATTGTTATTGGCCAATCAAATTACAGGTGCAAGGTCCTTTGAGCAAAATAGCAGTTGGCTAAGAATAAGTATTGGCACAGTAGCTGAAATGGAAAAAGTGGTTGCTGTATTAAAACTTGGAGTCTAGACTATACTTTTTTAGGAGGTAAAGCAAATGCAGTTGCTTGATGTTCGAACTGTCCATTGTGTGCACCATCGCAAAAAGGTTTGTTTTTACTCAATCCGCATCTGCATAAACCTAATACATTTCTACCACCTAAATCATAGGCATTTCCTTCTCTATCTACGATTGTAAATTCGCCTTCGACTTTCAAAGATCCGTTATTATTTACGGTAATTTTAGTTGACATATTTTTTTAATTTAAGAATTTTAAAGGTATTGAATTTTTACTTCAGTTCAATCAGGGCAGCTTGCGTTGGATAGAAAATGTTTAAACCAATTTGATTCGCTGCTTGGATTTCTCCTTTTATTTTTGCTTCGCAGCCATCACAAGGTTTGATATGTGTTACATACAGTTGCGTATTTTTCAAATGCCCATTTGTTAGTTGATCTAGTTTTGCCATTTCTTCTATCAAAAGTTTAGGTGTAAGATGTCCAAATAAAGATTTTTCAGGAACGCTATTGTCAAAAGACACTTCAATAAAGATGGCTTTAAGTTGATTTTGAATCACCAAGGGCGCTATGGTCTGCCATAACTGAGCTAGTTGATCGCTTTGTTCAACCCTATCTGGGCCTGTGTCACCAAGGTATAATAAGTAGCTATTTTGATTACGCACTAAAAAAGCGGTACTCTCATAGGGCTTGACATGACTTAACATAAAAGGTGTGACAAATAAGCTAGTATTGTCAATTGGAATTTCAAGCTTGGGTGTTAAGGTTTGATAGCTGTATTTTTTTAAGATAGGCGCTTCTCCTTCACTTCCAAAATTGGCCCATGCAGACCAGGTAAAATAGTTTTTCTTAAATACATCTAAGACAGAAGCAAGTCCGTATAAATTTTTTGCTTTGTCATTGGGGGAATTCATGATCAATCCTGCCGTATGGTCTAAATGTGCATGAGAAATAAAAAAACTATTGATATTATTTTGTTGAATAATACTAGGGTCGGATGATTTAAAAATCTTTTTTGCACCAGCAAGCTCAAGTCCTTTATAAATAGTGCCAGCGTCTAAACAAATAAATTGGTCGCTGCCACTGGCAGCAACGAGGTATGCAGATAGATTCGACTCGTCTAAGCCACCCTTTACACCAAGGGGGATGACTTTAAAGCCATTGGATGAAATGGATGGATTATTTGTTTGCCCAGCAACATGCGCTGTTACCAGCAACAAAATTGACAGGATTGGTATTATTTTTTTCATATATGTATTAATGATCCAATCTTGATTTTTAATGAAATTATCAAATTTTTTGTTCCGTTTGCGTAATTGGGAACATATTCAAATGATCAATTGTGATTTTTAGAAATTATACATGATATTTTGGGTCAAATCAAACCAATATAATTATGAAAAAAATGTTTATATGCTTAATGGCATTATGCACATTGACAGTTACTGCGGTATCTGCACAAAAAATGGATCAGGCTGCAAAAAATATCAAGTTTTACGGTCAAGTTTGGGATGTGGTAGTCAATGAAGGAAGAGTGAATGTATTAGACACTGCTTTTGCTGACAATGTGATTTTACACACGACACCTGCAGTAACAGGTAAGGCGAATGCGATAGCTTATTACGCAAATTATGTGACTGGATTTAGTAACAGACAGTTTACTGTAAGAGAATCACTTGCACAAGGCAACAAAGTAGTGAAATACTGGAATTTTAAGGGTAAGCATACAGGTACTTTCTTTGGTATTCCTGCAACCAATAAGGATGTGGATGTGGTTGGCTGTACCATTGCGACTATAGTAAATGGTAAAATCACAGAAGAGCGTGACTTTATGGACATGTTAGAATTCTTACAACAATTAGGCATCATGCCTCGTTAAGCTTCTACGGTTCTTACAGATTTTATAAAAGCGGAAGGGGTTACTCCCTTTCGCTCTTTAAAAGCGTCAATGAATTTAGATCTTGATGCAAAACCCGCATTGGTTGCAATTGCTTCGATGGTTAGATTTTTAGATTCTCCAGCTTCGATCAACTTACATACATAGTCGATTCTTAAATTTTTTCTCCATTCGCTAAATGTAATATCGAGTTCTTTATTAAAGTAGTTGGATAAAAACCGCTCCGGTATTTTTAAGTCAAAAGACATTTGAGAAAGCGAAAATTCTTTTTGAATAAAAGGTGAATTGCTTAAATAGTCTTGAATGATTCGCTCAATTTCCTGAACTGTAGCTGTTTCTTTTTGTTTTTTAGGCAAACTCGATTTAAACTCTTCTATAATATTGTCTTTCTCTTTCTCTATCGTGTAAGATACATTACCATAAAGGATTTTAGGGAATAAGAATAGGAAGATATTTTGAAAGAAAAAGCCACCGCCACATATTTCAAAATAATATTTTTGGGAAAAAATTATAGTGGATGGGATTCCTAATACACTATATTGAACACCATACAAGGTACTCATATGCCCTATACTATTGATTGAGATAATTATTTGAATGATACAAAGCAAATAAAACCATCTACTAATATTTCGATGATTAGAGGGTAGCTGTTTATATTTTATTAAGATGGCTTTGCTGCGACTGTAAAAGTAAATTAATGTAAAAAGGGAATAGGCTAAAAGATGAATTGATCTTGAATAAAGGATAAATTCAAATGAAACAAAATTGAAATCAAGCGTATAATTCTCAGTCACATTGACTATCTCATGTGCAATGTTTGCCTTTTGATCAAATGGAAGCGTTGTAAATGGCAAGCAATTGATGATAATAAAAGCTGCAGGAAGCAAATGCAACCAATCCCATTTTGCAAGCTTTTTATTGTCTGATATTGTCGTCTTTACATAGAACCACAACAAAGGGCCTAGTAAATAGGATAAGGGCAGCCAATGCACGAAGCTTATTCCTTCCCAAAAGAGGTCCTTGGTAAAATGCAAGCCATAATAGACCAATACCACCAGGTTACAACACAAGAAAAAAAGCGCTAAGAATATATTCGATCTATTTAAGGAACTTAAATAGTACAAAAGGATGAATGAAGTAAAAATTCCAAATAAAGGGAATAGGATAGCCATAAATGGGTGATTACTAGTTGAATAGGATATCAAGATAAGTTAAAATGTTTCAAATTACTAAAAAGGAACAGCATCCCATCCCATTTAGGCTAAAAAAAGCCCCGGCAATTTGCCAGGGCTATGTATTTTTCAAATTTAAATAGGCTGAAAGAAACTGATAAAAATGTTCCAATTCAGCTTTTAAGGAACAAATTATAGCCAGGATCAGTGCTTTATCCTACACTTAGCATTACATTGATGCTTCAATCAAAAAATTAAATTCCTATGAAAAAGTTCATTTTAGCATGTCTTGTGGTAAGTACCATCATTGCATGTTCTCCAAAAACAGAAACAGCTAGCGCATTCGCGGCTCCCGCAGATTTAAATAGTTATAATCTTGATAGTTCGGCGAATATTGATATGGTAAAAAAGATGGTCGCTGCTTTTGAAGCGGGAGATTCTGCCACTTATAGATCATTGTATGCAGATTCAGCTATATTCCATGACAATGGAAAAGATATGAATTTAGATCAAAATGTAACTTTATTTAATTACTTCAAATCAAACGGAATCACTGTTAAAGTGGAGAAAGTAGACCCAATTTGGGAAATAGTGAATAAAGAAGCTTCACCAAATGGTGTTACCAATTATGTGATGTCATTTCAACATACAATTTATAAGAAAGGAGATAAGGAAGTTAAAGTCATTGCGAGTGTAGTGAATGGAATGAAAGATGGTAAAATTGTGGAAGAGTGGGATATATATGATACAAAACCAATGTTAGATTTGATGAATCAAAAATAGTCCATCGTTAGTTGCATTGTTTACGAATGTATTTTAACAAAAGAGCCCGTCAATGACGGGCTCTTTTGTTAAAACTCGGGCCGATTAAATATATTATTTAATCTTAATCTAATTGATGATAAGCCCTATATATAGCATCACATTAAACCCGCTATCTATTTAATTATCTAATATCTTATCAAAAAGTATGATTTTGGGGCATAAATTGATTATTTTCAAAATGCTTTTTGCATTATGAGTCTATCAATATGTCAGTTATTCGTTATTTAATATTTACCCTTTTTTGCTGTGCCATTAACACAACTGTTGTTAATGCGCAAGACTTTTCTAATAAGGGGAAGGAATTTTGGGTTGTGTTTCCTCCACATGCACCTAGTAATAATAGTTTAGCTGAATTATCTTTATACATTAGTTCGGATAAAAACACCAATGGGCATATCGTGATTAATGGAGATTCAACTCCATTTAATATAATCGCTTTTACGCCTCAGGAATTTATTTTACCAAGAAGTAAGACTTATGTTAGTGGTGCTGAATCTGCTACAGTTGACTCATTAAAAAAAGTTGTTTTAAACAAAGGCATTAAAGTAATTGTGACTGAAGGTAAGCCAGGCATTGTGGTCTACGCACATATGTATGCTAGTGCGCGATCTGCAGCTTCTATTATTCTACCCATATCTGTTTTAGAAAAAAAATATCAAGTTATTTCATACACTCAATCCGCATCTGGAGCAGCAGAGGCCGGTGAGTTTAGGAGGTCTCAGTTTAGTGTGGTTGCAGTAGAGGACAATACAGTCATTCGGATTCAAATAAGAAAAAATGGACAAATTGTTGGCAAACCTTATGATGTGGAGCTACCTAAAGCAGGAACTATCTATTCCTTTCAGGATCCACTTGACTTAACGGGCACATCGATTGAATCCACTTCGGTAGATGGGAGTGTTTGTAAAAAAATTGCCGTATTCAGCGGGAGTAGTAGTGTGTCAATTGGCAATAACGGAGCGGGATCGGTTGATCCATTATACCAGCAATGTTATCCTATTAATTCTTGGGGCTTAAATTATTTTATCACACCTTATCGTGGAAAAAATAAATTCATCATACGTGTTTTAGCAAAAGAGGATGGCACAAACGTGGTCATCAATGGAAAAACTTTTCCTTTAAATGCAAATCAATTTAAAGATTCTAGTTATAACAATCAAGCCGCATTTGCCATCAATTCCAATAAACCCATTGCCGTTGCGCAGTATTCACTCACACAAACTGCCGATATTGGCGTGGGTGATCCAGATATGGTGATTTTAAATCCAGTGGAACAAAATATCAATGATGTCACTGTTTTTTTAACGCCAAAGTTTGCGATTACAGATCAGAACATTAATGTGGTGATCAAAGACGAAGGAGTTGCCACTTTTAAAATAAACGGGCAAAAACCAACTAGCACATTTGTAAAAATAGCCAATACCAATTACTCCTATTTACAGGAAAAATTTACAGTTGCTAACGGTATATTTTTAAGTATTAGATTGAATTCTGATAGTGGATTCAATGCGTTTTGTTATGGTTTTGGAAGTCCTGAATCATATAGTTATAGCGCAGGAACCAATGTGAAAGATTTATTTCAAAAACTACTCATCACCAATAAGTTTGCTTCAGTGGATGCCAAAGCAGTGACTTGCAAAGGCGCTCCATTTATTGCATCCATCACGCTACCATACATACCCAATCTGCTAAAATGGAAAATACCCTCCTACGCACAAGTAGACGATACCTCTCCCAAAGCAATTGACTCAACAATTATAAGTGGTAAGAAGATCTACACCTTTAAGTTAAATACAGAATTGATTTTCCAAACTGCTGGCACCTACACGATAGAGGTCGTTGTCAATAATCCATTAGGTAATGATGGATGTAGCGGTGAACAAGAAATTAGTTTTGATTTAGAAGTGCTAGAGCCACCCAAAGCGCTCAATAAAATAATTACAAGTAATTGTGTTGCTGATTCTGTTAGCTTCAAAGATGCGTCTATTGTAAATGCAAGTGATAAAAAGGTAACCAATTTCAAATGGGATATTGGCAACAATATATTTAAAGATTCTTTGGCTAGTTTTAAATTTAAATATGATACAGCAGGAAAGTATAATGTGCGGTATTTTTTAATTACAGAAATTGGTTGCATAAGCGATACCATAACTGAAACGGTTCTGTTAGATGATTTGCCAACAGTTAAATTTAATTTTTCATCAATCACGTGTCAAAATAAAGAGATTTTATTTACAGATTCTTCAAAAAGCAAAAGTCCAACTATTATTGAAAAGTGGATCTGGAATTTTGGTGATAGTACGAATGTCGACACCCTTCTTACGAATGCAGATGTCAAGCATAGCTATTTAGATGCAAAAAAGTACAAGGTTAAATTATCTACCATCACCAAAAATGGTTGTAAAAATTCGTTAGAGCAAGAGATTACTAGTCATCCTAACCCAGTTGTTGGTTTTATCATGCCAGAAATTTGTTTAGAGGATTCTTTTGCTAAATTTATTGACACCACAAAAATTGCAGATAATTCTAAAGGCTTTAGGTATAAATGGAATTTTGGAGATCTTCCAAATACATTATTCCCTAATACAGATACGGTTGCCAATCCAAAGCATCGATACTTAACACCGGGTGAGTACAATGTATCACTTGAAATTAAAAGTTTAGCGGGATGCATAAGCGCGGATACGAGTGTATTCACTGTGAATGGATCTAGACCTAGATCTATATTTTTAGTTCAAAATGACACCGCTTTGTGTAGCAATAAAGAAGTCATCATTATCAATAATTCTGAGGTGGATATTGGATCTGTGGGGAAACTAATTATCTATTGGGACTATGATAGAGATATTTTAGATACGACAGTAGATGAAAATCCCAGTAAACTGAAAATCTATAAACATAAGTATACTAAATATAGTTTTCCTGATACGACCAGTTTTAAGATCAAATTAATAGCCTATACCGGGGGTACTTGTTTTGATGATACCGCTCAAAGTATTTCAATCGTACCTCCACCCAGTAAGGTAACTACAATACTGACAAAAAATTATGTATGTAAATTAGATACCCTTCATTTTAATACCGAAATCACTGGTGGACTTAAGCCATTAAATGAAATCTGGTCCGTTGACAAGTCGAGTGCTGCTAATTTTTCAGCAAATATTTTAAATGGAATTTCACCTGATAATATCAATATCTCATTAAAACTGATTGACCCTAAAAAATGTGAATACGATTTTAGTAATCTAAATAATTTGAATGTTCGTGATATTCCTAAAGCTATTTTAAAAGCAAAGGATACGGTCATTTGCAATCGAGACCCAATCACTTTATTGGGGGCTGGTGGAAGCGCCTATACTTGGCTATTGAATGGCATGACCAAATATTCAACCAATACCATTGACACATTTTCAACAGCACAAAAAGGTATCTATACACTTATTGTGAATGATGGTTATTGCAATTCATTAAAGTCAGATTCAATATTGATAAAAGAATTAAACATACCGGTTTATACTTTAACTTATAATCCATATAGCTGTATTCAAGGTAATCTGGTGATTAATACAAATGCAAAAGACCAAAAAAATGTCTATTTAAATTGGGATTTTGGAGATGGCAAAACGTTTAACCAAGCACAACCTACCTCCCATAGCTATGACAAAGTTGGCAGCTACCAAATAAAATTATCTGTAAAGAATGACTATTGTCCAAAATATGAATATCAATTAAATGGCGATTCGGTTAAAGTGGTAGCACCTTTACCACCAACTAAGTTCACCCTATTTGTGCTTGCAGATCAGGATACTTTATTAGGTCCCAAAAAAATAGATTCAGGCTATATCAATTACAAATGGGCACCCGGTTTTAATCTTTCAAATCCATTCATTCCCAATCCAATGTTCAGAGCGAATAGTTCTATTGAATATATTTTAAAAAGAACAGATCCAGTAACTGAATGTTTTATCAATGATATTTATTATATAGATGTTTCATCTGCGATTGTAGTTTCTATCCCTAAGGCATTCACACCTAATAGAGATAACCTCAACGATATCTTAAAAATTGAATATGGTGCAGGGCTCAAAACGTTTAACTACTTCAGAATATATAATCGATTTGGTAAAATTATTTTTCAAACAAATAGGCTAACAGATAGTTGGGATGGCAAGTTCAATGGCATTGATCAAGAAATGGATGCCTATACTTATTTGATTGATTATGTTACTTACAAAGACGAACACATTACAAAAACAGGATCCTTCCTATTATTAAGATAAATGAATAAAATCGCACAATTTATATTTGGGATTTTTCTCCTGTCTTTTGCACAAGATACTTGCGCGCAAACACCTTATTCATCTCAGAATTTTAATTTAAATAATTTCTTTAATCCTGCTACCTCAGGTTTTGGGAACAACAATAAAGTGCAAACTATTTTTAGAACGCAATATGAAGGCGTAGGAAGTGCTTATAGGACGATTGGAATAGCTGCTGATGTTGCATTAGTCGGAAAGAATAATTATGATAAAAATAATCTTTTTGGAGTGGGTGTACAAGCTGTCTCGGAGCAAGTTTTAGATGGTATTTTACAAACAAACGCCATCACGCTTAGTTTAGCCAATCGACTTTTTTTAAATGAGGCCAAAACAAGCAGCATTGCATTGGGCATTAGTTCTACATTAATTACTAGAACGATTGATGCTTCAAAACTTACATTCGGCGATCAATTTAATTCTGGAAGATTGTTTAATGCAAATAGTTTAGAAGTCATCAATGCTACTCCAAGTAAATTTTCTTCCAATTTAGGATTATTATATACCTTATCTAATGAACAAACGTTTTTTCAATTTGGGGGTAGTTTATTTTATATCAATAGAAGTTCAACGGAGCAAGCCTTCGAAAAATTTGAACAATCCTATCAAACCTTAGGACAAATTAATTTTGAAAAAAGGATTTGGGAAAATAACACGATTGCATTTCATGCAGATTATCAAAATAGATTTGAAAGTGAATTTGTTTATGCAGGAGCTGTATTTAGTATTCCAATGAACTCAAAAGGAGAAAATTATGATCGTTTTTACATTGGTTGTTTTTATAGAACAAAAGATGCTATTATCCCCTATGTTGGTTTAATGTATAATAAATACAAATTTGGATTGAGCTATGATGTGTATCAATCAAAAATGCCATTATCAAGTTTAAGGCCTCAAACAATTGAGTTTACCATTTCTACCAACATCAGTCATCGTATTTCGGATAAATTAGTGGGATTGTTTAACTAATCAGCGCCAATTGTTTTAAAATATTTCTATCCTATTAAGTTTGACCATATGAGGGAATCAACTAATTTTACATATACAAACAAACATTCGTTTAATGGGTAAGATTTTAGTGATAGGGGCAGGTGGACAGTTGGGTACAGAACTCACAAAAGCATTGTCAGATCAATACGGAAAGGATAGCGTTCTTGCAACCGATTTTCAGGAGGCTGCAAAAGCCAAATTTGACTATTGTAGCTTTCAAACTTTGAATGTGATGGATAAAGCCAGCTTGGCTTCCATTATTGCTAAAGAAGGAGTGACGCAAATCTATCATTTGGCAGCTATTCTATCTGCTTTAGGTGAAAAAAATCCAGTACAAGCATGGGATCTGAATATGGGCGGCCTCTTAAATGTGCTAGAAGTGGCAAGAGATCATAAAATTGAAAAAGTATTTTGGCCAAGTTCTATTGCAGTTTTTGGTCCAAATTCAGACAAAGACCAAACACCTCAAAGTGCATTTAAGGATCCCAATACGGTGTATGGCATTTCAAAATTAGCAGGTGAACATTGGTGTGAATATTATTTTAATAAATATGGTGTAGACGTAAGGAGTTTAAGATATCCTGGTTTAATTGGCTATAAATCTTTAGCAGGTGGAGGCACAACCGACTATGCAGTAGACATTTACCATAAGGCAGTGAACCGAGAAAACTTTACTTGTTTCTTGAGCGAGCATACTTATTTACCAATGATGTATATGGAGGATGCGATTCAAGCAACACTACAATTAATGGATGCACCAAAAGAACATATAAAAATTCGCACGAGTTATAATCTTTCGGGGATGAGTTTTTCGCCTAGTGAAATCCATCAAAGTTTATTGGCCTATTATCCAAATTTTGAAATAAAGTATCAGCCAGATTTTAGACAGCAAATTGCAGACAGCTGGCCAAATAGTATTGATAATGCTGCTGCAAAAAAGGATTGGAACTGGCAACCTAAATTTGATTTAAAGTCAATGACAGCAGACATTGTAAACAACCTGCCAAAATATTTTAATTACAACGCGCCAAAATAAAAAATATGTACAATCAATTTCAACCATTTTTAGCAAAGGAAATAGAAGGGATTAAAGAAGCTGGATTATATAAAAAAGAAAGAATCATTACTTCTACTCAAGCTGCAGAAATTACCATACAAGGAGGGCAGCATGTATTAAATTTTTGTGCCAACAACTACCTAGGTTTATCCTCACATCCAAAAGTGATTGAAGCAGCAAAGGCAGCAATTGATACCCATGGATTTGGCTTATCCTCTGTGCGTTTTATATGTGGTACACAGGATATTCATAAAACATTGGAAGAAAAAATCTCTGCTTTCTTAGGCACAGAAGATACTATTTTATATGCTGCTGCGTTTGATGCAAATGGTGGCGTTTTTGAACCTTTGTTTGGCGAAAAGGATGCGATTATTTCGGACGCTCTAAACCACGCATCTATCATAGATGGTGTAAGACTGACAAAGTCTATGAGATATCGATACGAGCACAATTCCATGGAGGACTTAGAAGTAAAATTAAAAGAAGCCATTGCCGCAGGCGCAGTACAAAAAATTATTGTAACAGATGGCGCATTCTCTATGGATGGCACCATTGCGCAGTTAGACAAGATTGTTGAATTAGCCGAAAAATATGAAGCACTAGTGATGACGGATGAATGTCATTCTACAGGCTTTTTAGGAAAAACAGGAAGAGGGGTGCATGAATTAAAAGGGGTGATGGGAAGAGTTGATATTATTACAGGTACTTTAGGAAAAGCATTGGGTGGCGCGTCTGGTGGATTTACATCTGGTAAAAAAGAAATCATTGATTTATTAAGACAACGTTCAAGACCCTATTTATTTTCAAATACATTGGCACCTTCTATCACTGGCGCATCCATTGCCGTCTTTGATTTGTTATCACAAACCACTGAACTCAGAGATACATTAGAAGTCAACACAACTTATTTTAGAGAAAAAATTACTGCTGCTGGTTTTGATATCAAACCAGGCACACATCCAATTATTCCAATCATGTTGTATGACGCAGTCATATCACAGAAAATGGCAGAAAAATTATTAGAAAAAGGTATTTATGTGATTGGATTTTATTATCCAGTTGTTGCAAAGGGGCAGGCAAGAATTCGTGTACAAATTTCTGCAGCACATACCAGAGCTCATTTAGATCAAGCCATTCAAGCATTCATTGAAGTGGGCAAGGAATTGGGTGTGATAAAGTAAAATCTGAATTTAACACTGCAGGAGCCGCATAAAACAAAAAGGGTTCACGACCATTAGATCGTAAACCCTTTTTTAAATTCAACTATTAATTCTTAGCATTAATAAATATTAATGCCAGATATTATTTTTGAAATTATTTAGGTAAAACAACAGCATCCAAAACGTGGATCAAGCCATTGCTTGCAGCTAAGTCAGTAGCAACTACTGTAGCAACACCACCTTTCTCGTCTGTTAAAATTACTTTACCACCTTTAATAGAAGCAACTAAGCTACCACCACTAACTGTTTTTAAAGTCACTGAACCACCGCCATCTTTGATTGCTTTCACAACAGCAGCAGCATTAAAACTACCTGCTACAACGTGGTAAGTTAAAATTTTAGCTAAAGTTGCTTTGTTTTCTGGCTTAAGTAGGTATTCTACTGTTCCAGCTGGTAATTTAGCAAATGCAGCGTTTGTAGGTGCAAAAACCGTGAAAGGTCCTGCGCTTTGTAAAGTAGCAACTAAGTCAGCAGCCTTAACAGCAGCAACTAAAGTTGTGTGATCTTTTGATCCTACAGCAACGTCTACAATTGTTTTTTGAGCGTTCACTGTGATTGTGCTAGCAACAACCGCAAAAGTCGCTAGTAATAAGTTTTTGATTTTCATAATGTTGATTTTAACTATAACATTCAATCTTCTTAATTGTTTAGCCTAAACTGTTATTTAATAATGACATTTAGTTAGTTCATTGAGAATCAATAGGCTAATACCTACATTTTTTATGGTGCATTATTCAAGCAATTTTATTGTTAACCATCAATGAATTGTTTGTATATTTAATTAAGCAAGCAATTCAGTATAAGTAGATGTAGTATTGGGTTGACTATTTTGTTTAATCATTCTGTACAATTAACAATTATCTATGAACAAGTTTTTACAAGTAGCAAGTAACAGCTTTGACTCTTACTTTAATTCTAAAGTTGTCAGAAAAATTGAGTTGCTTCTTTTAAGAGCAGCAGTTTTTTCATTTATACTCCATTTAGCGATTATTTATTTGGGTAATAATTTTAACTATTTTCAAAATTTTCAGCACAGTTATTTAAAGGCCATCTATACGCCATTTAGTTTTATACTTTTTTATGAAGTATTCCTGCTTGTCATTATCATACCAAATTCCATATCAGAGTTTATAGGAAAGCAATTTGAGGTCATTACATTAATCACATTGAGGAGCTTTTTTCATGATATTGCTGACTTTAATACAAGTGAAGCAATTCATCTTCAAAATCCTGCATTTTTAAGTTTAGTGTATGATTTAGTAGCTTCAATTTTTATGTTAGGACTAACGATTGTATATTATAAAATTTATAATAGTAGTAATAATAAGGAGATCATTAGAGAGTTAAATCAATTCATCAATATCAAGAAAGTGGTTTCTTTAAGTATGATTGTAGTATTGTTAATTTTAAGTGTTACAAGTTTATTCAATTGGACAATAGATATGATGGAGGCCTTAAGAATAAATGATAACTATCCAAATCCCAATACAGTTTTTTACGAAGACTTTTTTTCTATCATGATATTTGTGGATGTATTATTACTTATCATTTCATTTACTTTCCATTCCTCTTTTTTCATCATTTTTAGAAACGCGAGTTTTATCATTACAACTATATTATTAAGAATGTCTTTAACGATTGAAAAGCCTATGAATTATATCATTATTTTAATTGGCTTTCTATTTGCCATTGCCTCCTTCTTCTTATACAGGTTTAGGTATATCCACCATAAAAGAGATAAATAAAGTTTAATAGTACGCTACATAATCATTCAACAATAGGTTGAAATTTTTGTTATACAATTTATAAAAGCAACAACATGACATTTCAAGAGCAATTAGATCATTTAATTATAGAAAAGCAGGCAATACCTGAAGCCTTTGCATTACCAGAATTGGTCAATCAAAGGACCTATCTATCTGATGGTGAGTTAGTTACATGGAATGGGCCTACCCACGAAGTCTTCTCCCCAATTTGTATGCACACCCCAGATGGTGTACAACGTATTAAGATAGGATCCTATCCTGTATGTACGGAGAAGGAAGCGATGATCGCATTGGACGCTGCTTGTAAAGCCTATAATGATGGTAGAGGCGAGTGGCCAACCATGTCAGTTGCACAAAGAATTAATTGTGTCGAACAGTTCGTTGTAAAAATGTTAGCGCAAAAAGAGATTGTGGTGAAGCTGATCATGTGGGAAATTGGAAAAACCTATTCAGACTCTGAAAAAGAGTTTGACAGAACAGTCGAGTATATTTATGCAACAATAGAAGCATTAAAGGATGTGGATAGAGACTCCTCTAGATTCACCATTGAACAAGGCATTATTGCACAAATAAGAAGATCGCCATTAGGGGTTGTATTATGTATGGGTCCATTTAATTATCCATTGAATGAAACTTTTACTACTTTGATTCCTGCAATCATAATGGGTAATACCTTATTGTTTAAGGCACCAAAACACGGCACCTTATTGCATTACCCAATGTTAGAAGCATTTAAATCTTGTTTCCCTAAAGGCGTGGTGAATACCATTTATGGAAGAGGCAACGTCATCATCCCGCCATTGATGGAGTCTGGTAAAATCAATGTATTGACACTTATTGGATCAAGTAAAGTAGCGAATCAATTAAAAAAATTACATCCAAAAGTAAATAGACTAAGAGCCATATTAGGCTTGGATGCTAAAAACGCAGCAATTATTACAAAGGATGCAGATATTAAATTAGCTGTTCAAGAAACGGTTTTAGGATCACTTTCATTCAATGGACAAAGATGTACAGCACTTAAAACAATTTTTGTGCATCAATCCATCGCTAAAGAATTCATTGAATTATTAAAAGAGCAGGTGGCAAAATTACAATTTGGATTACCATGGGAAAAAGGGGTGACTTTGACGCCATTGCCAGAGCCCGGTAAGCCAGCTTATTTGAATGATTTAATAGAGGATGCAAAATTACATGGAGCAGCTGTAATGAATGAAAACGGCGGTACGATTAAAGAAACATTTTTCTATCCAGCTATTTTGTTTCCAGTGAATCATAAAATGAAGGTATATGTTGAAGAGCAGTTTGGTCCAATTATTCCAGTCATTCCTTTTGAAGATATTGAAGAACCAATTCAATATATCATTGCATCAACACATGGCCAGCAAGTTAGTCTGTTCTCAAAAAATCAATCTGAGTTGGCTAGTTTAATTG
The DNA here is from genome assembly GCA_040403925.1 of Sediminibacterium sp. GTDB lineage: Bacteria > Bacteroidota > Bacteroidia > Chitinophagales > Chitinophagaceae > Sediminibacterium. The sequence goes on from JBBAJV010000004.1 coordinate 169,618, forward strand.
ATCCATTAGTGAATCAAGTGAGCAGGGTGAATATCAATTGTCAATGTCAAAGAGGTCCAGATAGTTTTCCGTTTACAGGACGCAAGGATAGTGCAGAAGGCACTTTATCTGTAGTGGACGCTTTAAGATCCTTTTCCATCAGGTCTTTAGTGGCTGCAAAATTAACCGAAGAGAACAAGCATATCATCAACGATATCGTCTCCTCTCATCATTCTAATTTCTTAAGCACTAAGTTTATATTTTAAGCAAAGTTGGTTGAATAAAAAAAGCATGCTATTTTTTGAATAGCATGCTTTTTTTTGATAGGTACATAGATATTTATTCATAGATCCTAAGGCTGTTTCCAGTGAGGGTAGTTTTATATTGTTTCAATGCCGAAGCAGCTGGACCATTAAGCACTGCTCCTGTGGTGCTAAATAAAGATCCGTGACCAGAACAGTAAAAACGATTATTACTTGCTTGGAAATCTAATAAAACTTGTTGATGGGTGCAAAGAGAACTTACTGCTAAAAATTCATCGGTGAGCGTTCTAGCAATGATGATATTATTTGTTTTATCTACATAGAATCCTCCAGCAGCATTTAAACTAGTATAAGGATTATTTGTAATATTGATTGTAAAATCAATCGTTTTAACTGGGGTAGGAGTAGTAGTCCCAGTTGGTTTAGCTGGAGTAGGGCTATCCGATTTTGAACAAGATTGCATACAACCAAAAATTAGTATTGAAGCAGCACTTAAGCCAACTTTTTCAATGAAATCTTTTCTTTCCATAATAATTAAATTTACATTAAAACAATGGTTTAAGTACTTTTGTTGTAGAAATTAATAGATAGTTAACCAAAAAATACTTCCCCATGCATAACTATTTGAATTATAGACCTTTGAAAAAGGTATTTTTTTTACTCATCTTTATTGGTGCTCTAAATACGGTCCAAGGACAGACTGACTCACTATTGCAGACGCTTTTAGTGGATAAAAAAATTGATACTCAATTGATTGCTCCCAAAAAAATGCTATTCACCCAACAATTAATTTGGGGCAATAACGGTATTTTAAAAAACAGGTATGGCAGCACCCAGGATTTAGTTGAAAGAAGAAAGATTGATTTAAGGATAAGAAGAAAGATGTTACAAGTCCATCAAATTGGCGGCTTTGTTACATTGGGGGGCATGGTTGCTCAGGGCATTGTTGGAAGTCAGTTATACAACGGTTCATATAAATTAAAGGAAACACATGAAAAGCTTGGAGCCGCTGTTAACCTGTCTTATGGATTAACGGCCATCAATGCTTTATTTACGCCCCCTTCTACTTTCAAAAGAGATAAAAAATTAACTTCTATAAGATTGCATAAGTGGTTGGCCATTGCACATATGTCCGGCATGATCGCAACCAATATCCTAGGCACTCAAATTGAAAATAATGTCGCACTTAAACCTTATCACCGAGCGGCAGCTTATACTAGCTTTATTAGCTTAGCAGCGGCTATGGTGGTCATTAAATTTTAGATTATGCTATTACATGTTTTGCTTTCGTTCATCGTAACCTTGTTCTTTCAAAATCCAACATTTGAAACGGCTGCTTCATCGGTCACTTATTCAATGGTTCATAAATTACATAGCTGGGAGGGTGTTAGTAAAGATTTAAAAGTGGCTACCAAGTGGAACGAACAAAAAAATGAAATAGAACAAATTTCGATTGTTGTTAATGTAGCTACATTTAATAGCGGTCTTTCTAGTAGAGATAGCCATATGATGGAAGTCTTAGATGGCTTAACTTATCCAAGAATTATATTTAGCAGTAGTAGTGTACAGTATACACCTGATGGCATATTCGTAAAAGGTAAATTACAATTTCATGGAGTAGAGCGCATGATTGAGACCAAAGTAAAATTAGAAAAGATCAATCGTAAATGGATGTTTACTGGCAGTCTACCAGTTTTATTAGAAGACTATAAGGTAGAAAGACCAGGTTTATTATTTGTCAAAGTAGATAACTTAGTCAAGATAAATTTTCAGGTGGGGTATAATAATTAATTCAACACTTTATCTGCACAACAGCTACTGGCAAATGAATCTGGCTTTGCTTTAAATGCAAAACCCATTCCCATAATGTATCCCATAGCATCTTTTAAGGCCTCGTTACTTTTAAATTGGCTATTGGTATTGATATCGGCGTGCACTTCCATCTCCACATCATGTTCAATGAATAAATCACAAAGAGAATAAGCAATTTCGACACTCTTTGAAACTTCAAGTAACATCCTTTCTTTTATGTGCAATGTTTGATTTGTTTTTTCATTATGAATAAACATGAATCCCCCATTTTTTTCTCTTAAGAAAACGATGACAGTGGCAAATTCTGTTACAGATTGTTTTACCTGACTATCAGTGCCTATATACACTTTAAGTTTAATATTTTTTGCAGTCTCTTCCTCGATACACTTTTTTACATGCTCAGCTATTGGTATCGAAATTATTTCGCCGCTAAATTTACGCCAAACCATATGCATCGTTTTAGTACTTACAATTTAGGACATTTATACTTACAGCCTTATTAAGATAACAATAAGTTTTACCCAATTTGAAATCCTTTAATTTTTTGAAAAATCAGCCTGTAATCTACCTGAATCGACCATAATTGTTAAACAGAGTGTTTAAATTGAGCCCAATTTGGGTAACTTCATCACTTAATTTTTTATAATGGCCGTATTGATCTTTCTTATTCTGCATTGGTATCTTTCTTTATTTGGACAGACGTTCTATCTTCATCGCTACTCGGCTCATAAAATGTTTACTATGTCTCGTTTTTGGGAGAAGTATTTCTATATTTTCACCTGGGTAACCCAGGGCAGTTCTTATTTAAATGCACGTGCCTATGCGATTTTACACCGTATGCATCATGCGTACAGTGATACAGAAAAAGATCCCCATACGCCACATTTTTTCAAAGAGGTTTTTACCATGATGATGCACACCAAGAATGTCTACAATGGCGTATTGCACGGCACACTAGAAATTGAAAAACGATTTGATAAAAATTTTCCAGTCTATCCAAAAATCGATCAAATTGCAGATCATGCTGCTACAAGGTTATTATTCGCAGGGCTATATATCTTGTTCTATGTTTATTTTGCCACTGCATGGTGGATGTTTTTATTATTACCTATCCATTTTTTAATTGGTCCAATTCAAGGCGCTATTGTTAACTGGGCGGGTCATAAGTATGGGTATCGAAATTTTCCAGGCGAAAAAGACCAATCTAAAAATACCTTATTCATAGACTTCTTGATGTTGGGAGAATTGTTCCAAAACAACCACCATCACGCTGGTGCCAGAGCAAACTTTGCAGCCAAGTGGTGGGAAATTGATCCAGTCTATCCAATTATTAAATTATTTAATAAATTAGGTATTATAAAGCTCATCCCGCTGAAATATTAATTCCAGTTGTCTTTTAAATGACTACTTTTTGTAATGCAGGCGTTTTTTGATTTCATGGATTAAACTTTTCAATTTATTTTTGGTCAAAGCTCAAATACCAAGATATGAGATTCATTTATTTTACACTTTCTGCAATTCTATTATTACAAGCTTGTACGAAAGATGCAGCTACAACTACCACCCCAAGTAGTACAAATAATACGACTAACCCAGTTGTAGGTACGACAGTACCGGATATTTATAAGAAAATTTATGGCGCAAGTAGCATCACTTCTGATGGCACGTATATTACTATCAAAACCAATGGATTACCGGACCATAAGAGTAGCTATTACGCTACAACGAACGCATTGTACGATAATTTCTCTGGTACCACATTTGCAGGCTATCAGTTTCAAAAAAACCCAAATTCAATCGCACAGAAAGCCTATGTTTTTAAAATACCTGTTGATCCAAAATTGGCAACCACGAATTTTCCTACACCTCTTGGTGCTATTGGGGTATCTTTAAACGGCGTTCCTTTTTATAATCAATATGCAGGTCCTAATCAGCCTTTAGCAAACGAAATAGTTTCTTTTGATCGTTATTGGGGACATCCAACGCCTACAAGCGCTTACCACTATCATGTGGAGCCACTTTATTTAACTACTGTAAAAGCAACCAAATCGGGATTAATGGGCTTTTTATTAGATGGATTCCCAGTGTATGGTCCCGAAGAAAATGGGGTATTGGTTGATAATAGTAAGTTAGATAAGTTCCACGGACATATATTGGCCACTGCTGATTACCCTAGTGGCATATACCATTATCATATCACAAGTACCGATCCTTACATCAATGGCTCAGGTTATTATGGAACACCAGGAACGGTTTCACAATAGATGAAAAAGGCATTGATTACACAACTGCTTTTTATAAGCGTATTTTTTTTCGCTTGTGATTCAAATAATAAGGACAGTCAAAACAATCAGCTAGAACTTAAACCGCAGAATATATTATTAGCTAGCGTACCTCCTATTTTTAAACCTAGTGCAGATAAAGGTTTTACTTTACACCAAGACACCCTATTTTATAATGACACAAAATATAGTGGTTTTGTATATACACTCTATAATGTAAAGGATACCATGCAAGTTGCAGGTTTTTTGAATGGGCTAGAAGAAGGGATTCAAAAAAAATGGCACTCCAACAAACATATCGCTTCAATAAGGGATTATCGAGTTGGAAAAAAAAATGGTAAACATATTGGCTATTGGGAAAATGGACAAACACAATTTGAATTTTATTTTGAAGATGGGGAGCATCATGGGGTTGCTAAAGAATGGTATCAAAATGGCCAACACTATAGAATATTTCATTATGAACATGGCTATGAACAAGGCAGTCAAAAAATGTGGTGGGAGAATGGCATTATAAGAGCCAACTATGTGGTAAAAAATGGCAGAAGGTATGGGTTGGTAGGTTTAAAACTTTGTATGAATCCAAATGACACCATTTTAAAAAAATAACCAATGACTACTATCAAGTTATATATATCTAGACTAATATCAAGTAGCACTTCTAGATGCATATTCATCTTCATACTTCTTTTTAGCTTTCTTATTTTGTCTTGTACAACAAACAATCAACCATTGGAAGCACTTGCCAACGAAAACGAAACACTACCCTATTTTAATACCCCCGATTGGACACCAGAGTGGATTGATAAGACAGATAGCCAATACCAGCAAATACATCATATCCCTCCATTTAAATTTAAGAATCAAGAAGGGGAAATGATTTCAAATAAAACGGTGAATGGGAAAATATATATTGCTAATTTTTTCTTTACAAGTTGTCGCGGGATATGTCCTAAAATGACGAGTAATATGTATTTATTACAAGAAGCTTTTAAGCTAGATACCACTATCTTATTTTTATCACATAGCGTAACACCAGCATCTGACTCAGTCTCAATTTTAAAAAAATATGCAATTGAAAATAAGGTCAATAGCAAACAATGGCATTTATTGACTGGGCCTACAACGGATATATATGATTTAGCTAAGAAGCAATATTTTGCTGGTGATACTATTGGGTACTATCAAACGGGCAATGAGTTTTTACATACCGAAAATTTTATTTTACTAGATCAACAACAACGCATTCGTGGTGTTTACAATGGGACTTTGCTAATTGAAATAGATAGAATCAAGGAAGATATCGCAATTTTAAAAAAAGAACAGTAAATAGTTGTTCCAATAAAAAAGGGCCTATGCATTTTAATGCGTAGACCCTTTAGAATAGTAGCGTTTAATTATAAAATCTATTTTTATTTATTGTTCTCTTTTTTTGTAATCAATCCCATCATTTGTTTCATCGTCCTATCCATTCCATCCGGGCTACCATCCAAAAAGATCACATTCCCTTTGCCATATTCCGCAAAATTCTTAATGGCTTCGGTCCACATGCTAAATAGAATCACATTGGTATCTAAATTCGCTTGTTTCATTTCCTCCGCTGCTTCTGTCATACCCTTAGCCACTTCTTGTCTGAATAGGGCAACACCTTGACCTCTTAATTGAGCCGCTTCTTTCTCTGCTTGTGCAGATATTTTAATTGAATTACCCTCTGCTTCTGCAGCCTTCGTTTTTGTAATTAATAAAGCTTGACCTTCGTTTTCGGCAGCAGCTTTTAAATTATTACTAGCAACCACCTTACTCATACTTTCCATCACCACTTGGTCAAAAGTGATATCATTGATTTGAAGGTCTTGCAAATGGTATCCCCATTCTTCTAGGCTATTATCAATCTGTTCTTTTACGAAATCTACAATCTCCCTGCGCGCTGTCAACACTTCGGCTTGACGCTTTGTTGCCACATAGGCTCTAATACTTCCTTCTACGGTTCTAACAAGCGCCTGCATCAAATCCTTATTACTAATAAACTTAAAAGCAACTTTTTTGATTGTTTCTTCCTCGGCGTTTTGAACAGAGTACAATAACATACTCTTAAAGTATACATTCGCCTGATCAATGGTTACCGCCTGAAACTCCAATTCAATACTTTGGTTTTGAATGCTGACTCTTCTAAATATGCTCTCCACCAAAGGGATTTTAAATCTTAAACCCGGTAGCATGATTCTTTGGTACTTACCAAACATGGTGATGATAGCGATGGTCCCTTGATTGACAACCACAACGCTAAAAAATAGCACCAATAAGACACTCATAGAGATGACTAAAAATTCGAGCATAAAATATATTTTAAAAAATTAAAATTTAAAGCCTTTTAACAGACTTAAAGATACATTATTTAAATACACCACAACTAAAATCAGTAACTTCACATCCTCGAAAATTCTCTATACTCATTCTATATTTTAAGGAAAATGATTAAAATAGCTTTTGACCCGGTGTATGCGCATCCATTGCCCGAAAATCATCGTTTTCCAATGTTAAAGTATGAACTCATCCCCGAGCAATCTGAAACTCCAATTCAATACTTTGGTTTTGAATGCTGACTCTTCTAAATATGCTCTCCACCAAAGGGATTTTAAATCTTAAACCCGGTAGCATGATTCTTTGGTACTTACCAAACATGGTGATGATAGCGATGGTCCCTTGATTGACAACCACAACGCTAAAAAATAGCACCAATAAGACACTCATAGAGATGACTAAAAATTCGAGCATAAAATATATTTTAAAAAATTAAAATTTAAAGCCTTTTAACAGACTTAAAGATACATTATTTAAATACACCACAACTAAAATCAGTAACTTCACATCCTCGAAAATTCTCTATACTCATTCTATATTTTAAGGAAAATGATTAAAATAGCTTTTGACCCGGTGTATGCGCATCCATTGCCCGAAAATCATCGTTTTCCAATGTTAAAGTATGAACTCATCCCCGAGCAATTATTGCATGAAGGAACTTGCACGGAGGCAAACTTTTTTAAGCCTGGAATTTGTGCCACAGAAATTATTGTACAAACGCAAGACCAAGCTTATGTAGACAAATTAGTCAATCAACAATTATCCGCATCAGAGCAACGAAAAATAGGATTCCCGCTTTCTCCGGAATTGGTCGAAAGAGAATTAGTCATTACGCAAGGCACCATCGACTGTGCATTGTATGCTTTACAAAATGGATGTGCATTGAATATAGCGGGGGGTACCCATCATGCATTTGCAGAAAGAGGTGAGGGGTTTTGTTTATTGAATGACCAGGCGATTACCGCTAATTACTTAATCAGTCAAGAGCTCGTTCGTAAAATACTGATCATTGATCTAGATGTGCACCAAGGAAACGGTACTGCTAAATTATTGGAAAACGAGCCTAGGGTATTTACTTTTAGTATACATGGACTAACCAATTACCCTTTTCACAAAGAAACATCCGATTTAGATATTGGTTTACTAGACGGTACCACCAGCGAAACTTATTTAACAACAATAGAAGAAGCTTTACCTAAATTGATCGATCAGGTTCAACCAGATTTTGCTTTTTATTTAGCAGGGGTGGATATATTAAGCACGGATAAATTTGGAAAACTTAAAGTGAGTTTGGAAGCTTGTAAACAAAGGGATGTATTTGTATTAAAACATCTTAAAAAAAACAATATACCCGTTGCAGTGACTTTAGGAGGCGGATACTCACCCGACATTAAATCGATTGTGGAAGCGCATTGCAACACTTTCAGAACGGCAATGGATTTGTTTAACTAAAACCTTGAGTTTAAAAATTGTTTATGCGTACCTTTATTTATAGCATACTCTCTTGAAAAAAAGTAAAATAAATATTGTTTGGATCAAAAGAGATATTAGGTCTCAAGATCATCTGCCTTTGGATATTGCAGAAAAAAGTGCGCTCCCTTATCTTAACATCTTTGTATTTGAACCCGATATAATTGCATATCCAGACACTAGTGTAAGGCATTTACAATTTCAATATCATGCACTACTCCAGCTAAATCAAAAATTAGAACCCAATAATAAAGCAGTCCATATTTTCCATACGGATATCATTGAGGTGCTCAATACAATCCAACAACAATACGAAATAGTGAGCCTGTACAGCTATCAAGAAAGTGGCATCCAGCTAACCTATGACCGAGATCAACTGGTACAAAAATATTGTCAGGCAAATACAATTACTTGGAATCAATTTCAAAGAGATGGAATTATAAGGGGTATCCAGAACAGGATTGGATGGGATAAACAATGGTATGCAACCATGCATAGTCCAACGATAAAAAATGAGTTTAGATTACAGGAACCTTTGACTTTGGACAATCCCTATCCTTTATCGGATCCGATGATGGCAACGCTAAAAAACTATCCAACTTTGTATCAGCCTGCGGGGGAAGACTTTGGCATGAAGTATTTACAAAGCTTTATAAGTGGACGAGGCCAATATTATAGTAAGCATATTAGTAAGCCCAGTGAAAGCAGGTTAAGTTGTGGACGCCTCTCGCCCTATTTAAGCTGGGGGAATTTATCTATCAAACAAGCTTATCAAATCATTTACAACGCAGGAAAAACTGCAAAAGCAGCTAAGGAAAAGTCCAATTTTGTGAATATACTAAGCCGTCTTAAATGGCATTGTCATTTTATTCAAAAGTTTGAAGTAGACTGCTCTTATGAAACAAAATGCATCAATGCGGGGTATGAATTATTAACACATCCTTTAAAGACCAAATACATTGATGCCTGGAAAAATGCAAGTACAGGCTATCCTTTAGTTGATGCCTGTATGAAATGTTTAGAAGCAACCGGGTGGATCAATTTTAGAATGCGTGCCATGTTGGTCAGCTTTTTTTGTCACCATCTTTTTCAGGATTGGCGTGCTGGCACCTATCATTTGGCACAGCTATTTTTAGATTATGAACCTGGTATACATTATACGCAATTTCAAATGCAAGCAGGTACTACAGGCATTAACACCATAAGAATGTACAATCCCATCAAGCAAAGCATGGACCATGATCCCCAAGGCGTCTTCATTAAAAAGTGGTTACCAGAATTAAGTAAGGTCCCAGCAGCGCAAATACATGAACCTCATAAGATGAGTTTAATGGAACAAGAAATTATAGGCGTCATAATAGGTAAAGACTATCCATGCCCGATTGTAGATATAGAGCAAGCAGGAAAAATTGCAAGAAAAAATATTTGGGGTCACAAAAGCAATGAAACTGTAAAACAAGAAAATAAACGGATCTTAGCAATCCATTGTAGATAGAATAAAATATTAAATAAACCCAATGAACGAAGCACTCAATGTTTTCAATGAACCTTTAATTGTATGTGGTACAAGCCCGATGACAGGTGCTTATCGAGATGGCTGCAGCAACACAGGACCAAACGACAGAGGTACACATACAGTTTATGCGGTAGTAACCGATGCCTTTTTACAATTCTCAAAAAGTAGGGGCAACGACTTGACCATCGATTATCCACCTTCTAATTTTAAAGGACTTATGGATGGAGACAAATGGTGTCTTTGCGTATCCAGATGGATAGAAGCCTATCAAGCTGGTGTTGCACCTCCAATTATATTGAAAGCAACCCATATCAAAACTTTGGAATACATGTCATTAGATGAATTAATGAAGTTTGAGTATGAACTTAAATAAACGAAAAATGTTTATCCGTTTATTAAAATAGTTTAATATTATTTTAGTTAATATATCAAGTAGGCTTTAAAGATTTTAAATAATATATATTTAGGTATAATTAAATTATATATGAAAAAATTATTCCTCTTATTAGTTGTCTTTTTCATTGGCATATTAAATTTAAATGCGCAATCAATAAAAGTGGATATGATAGCGCCAAAAGATACAATGACTTTCGAATTGGATGCATTGTCCGAGGAAGTATCTAATAAAGTCAACTTTAAATTGCCAATAGGCAATAAGTTCAAATTTGGACAGGTTAGTATGAATGCACATGCGATTAATCCCTTTAACCTTCCTAAAATGTATTTGAACAAGAAATTGATGAATACGGGGATTTTTTATCCTAATTTAAATGAAGATGCAGTTTTTACTTTAATCAACCCAGCTGACACTGGTGTGTTAAATTTATATTCGCCAATTGGCGAACATGCAGCAGGTTAAAATTTTGTATTTAGTAATAAGGATTTAATTGAAGGAGATAATGAGTTAAAAATAACGGTCAATAATAAACAAAAGCAATACAATTTAGCAATAACTGATTTAAAATTGTATTTAAGAGCCCCATTGAATAGCGATAAAGTTAAAATACAAATTCCTGCTGAATTTTCAGGTGGTCGAATAGGCTGGGTCAATTATTTAGAAAACAACTTGAATACGGATGTACCAATAAAAAATGGCGCTCTACCTGGTAGATACCAAGTCATAGTAACATTTATAATTGACAAAGAAGGTAATATAACAGAAGTTGCTGCTGAAAACAACCCAGGATATGGAACGATGGAAGAGGCATTAAGGGTAATACAAAATGGACCTAAATGGACACCAGCAAGTGAAAATGGCGAAAAAGTAATTTATAGACAAAGACAAGCTATTATCTTTGGAGTTTCAAATTAAAATCAATCACTATGGTCTTTTTAGATTGGACCGAATTAAATAATAAATTAGAAAAGACTTTTAAGTTTGACACCTATAATGAGGTGGTCTTATTCTCTAATAAAGTCATGCAACTTGCGATTGACCAAGATCATCATCCCGAAATCCATGTGCACTATAATTTTGTAAGAGTGCGTATCACAGATTATGAGCATGGAACAGTCTCGGAAAAATGTCAACGTTTTGTTACTGCGGTGAACCAAATTGCTTAACATATGTGCGATTAACTTATATCAATAAAAAAGCCCTGCTGATTGCAGGGCTTTTTTTAGCAATCGTATTTTAAAACTATGCAGGAATAAGTACTGCGTTGATGACGTGTACTACACCGTTGTCAGTTAATACATCAGCGATAACAACTTCAGCGTCATTTACAAATACTTTTCCATCTCTTAAATGGATTGTAAGTGAAGCGCCATTTACTGTTGTTGCTTGCATACCATCAGTTAAATCTGTAGATAATACTTGTCCAGCCACAACGTGGTAAGTTAAGATACCTTGTAATTTTTCTTTGTTTTCTGGTAATAGTAAAGATGCTACAGTCCCTTCTGGTAATGCTGTGAAAGCAGCATCAACTGGAGCGAATACTGTAAAAGGACCTGCGCCGTTTAAAGTTTCTACAAGTTCAGCAGCTGTTACAGCGGCAACTAAAGTTCCGAATGAGCCATTCGCGATGGCAGTTTGTACAATGTTCATTTTATATGTTTTATATATAGAACAACATAGTCATTCGGATTAAGTTCAGTCAGATGCAGTTTAATCATGATTTGTTAAAAAGTAAGGGCGTTTTATCGGTTAAACATGTAATCTATATCCTATTTGATGTAATGATATATACTTCAAAACAATTCAACTTTATGGTATTAGAAATATAAAAATGAATCATATGAAAATTTATACTTACTCATTCCTTTTTTTGCTAGCATCTTGTTTTTCATGTCTTGTTCTGGAATTGGAATTGTTCGCAGTGAACCCATGTATGTTGAAATTGAAAGGCCAAGACAACCCAATAGTTCATACATATGGATTGAAGGAGATTGGTTATGGCAAAAAGACACCAGAACTTATAAAAATAGCAATGGACGCTGGGAGATGCCCAAACATAATAGACAATATGTCCAAGGTCATTGGGAAAATAGAAAAAAAGGCAAACATTGGGTTCCAGGTAGATGGTATTAGTCGTTCCTTCCCCCCCAAAAAAAAGAGGGTCTATGAAGTTAAATTCACAGACCCTCTTATATTTTTATACCATTTTAGCTATAATAAAGCCGTTTAGCCCTTTATTATAATTTTGTAGTCTTATAGATTTTTACCAAACCATCATTTTCGCTACTTATTACAATTAAGCTTTGATTGATTGGACTTTTTGATGCAGGAATAAAAAGAAGCCCTTCTGGTGCATCTCCTGTTTTATACATTTTTACAAATACAGGCGCAGTTGGGATCGTAATATCATAAATGGCAAACGCATCGGCTCTTTCCATTCCAACAATAGCGATTGTTTTATTACCCACTCTTCCTATGGTAACTGATTCAGGTTCTACTCCTTTATCATCACTTCTGCCGTCATCATAAATAGTCAAGTCAGCTGCTTTTTTATCTAATTCATTTTTACTATCAAAAACCTGCATTCCAGTATTCGCATCCCATACACTAAACGATCTTGCACCTAATGAATATAAAGCATCAAAATCACCATCACCATCGATATCGCCTAAAGTAGTGGTGACGTTTAATCTACCCAAAATTGCATCTGTTTTTAACGTTGTAGCTGTTGGGAAATTTACAGCATCTAATGACACAGCACTTACTCTTTTCATTTCTGTAAATGCAGTGTATTCTCTTGAATCTCCTTCGTTTGCTGTAAATAAATAGGGGTTACCATTGTAATTATAATAGGCAATGGCATCTGGCATATACATGCCAAATACTTTATTATAAGTTGAAAAAGCAATTTTGCTATCCTTATCACTTGCGTCAATGGCGTTCATTTCTAATGAGTAATCTTTGAAGCCTAATGGATTAATTTTTTTAACTGTACCAGTAACAATATCAATTTCAGCTATGGCATTGTTTTCCTGTAAAGTCACATAGGCTGTTTTGCTATCATCTGAAACTGTAATGTATTCAGGTTCAATATCTTTGTTAAAGTTTTTACCAGGACCGAATATTCTAAATCCTTTAGCGCTTAAAGCCGCTAATTGACCTTCAAACGCAGAAAAGTTGATTGTTTTAACTGAATAATCAGACACTTTAATAATAGACACTGATCCTTCAGGATCGTTTAAATAATCAGCACTTGGTTCGCCTTCATTTGCAGATAAGATATATTTACCATCATTACTAAATGTCACCATATCAGGTAAAGCGCCCACATCAACAGATTTAATTTCCGCGTAGGTGGATGTATTAAAAATGACAACCTTACCTAAGGCTTGTTTATTAGTAGACTCAATTGCTGCAGCTAATTTACCATCATACACCGCAACGCTATTTACATATCCACCATAAGGCAACATGCTAATTGATTTAATAACTTTAATATTAGCTGGGTCACTAATATCAATCACATCAATTTTATTTTCAGTGCTATTATTCACTGCGAATAATCTGTCTGTAGAAGGGTCAAATGCTGAAATTTCTGCAGCGCCTGCGCCACCTAAGTAAATAGATGCAATTTCTTGATAGGCGCTAAGGTCCTCGTTTTGAGTGTTTTCGAGAGGGACTATATTATCTTCTTTTCTGCAAGAAAATAATGTGAACGTAATAAGTACTACATATAGGTGTTTCATAAAATGATTTAAATACGAATCTATAACTCCAATATTATCTAAATATTACCGTATCATTAATTTAAGGTTAACAGTCTACTTTTTATAAATACATTTTGTCCTTATAAGGTTTGCCAACCTTCCCTTTTCTTAAGATTTTCGATATGGGCAATATGATGTTTACTTTAATGTCATTGCTAAAAGGCTTGAACTCGAAATTCCCGATAGGGTAACGTAAATCTTCCATTTTTAAATTTTTTAAGTACCGAAGAAACTGGTTTTTAATCTTCAAATAGCATGCTAGCCCTATATATTTGTTCCATCTTATGATTTAGGAACAACATTTCTTGTTTTTAGTGCATTTTGCTATTCGTTACTTAATAAATTCATGGTTCAAATTAAAAATCAAATTATGAAAAAAGTATTTTTAGGATTACTTATAGTAGCATCATTTGCTGCTTGTACTAATGCAGAAACAAAGACAACTGAAACTGTTGAAGCTACAACTGAAAAAGTTGAACATCTTTACAAGCCAACTTATACTGACAATTTTAAGATGGGCGATCAAAAGAATGTATTAATGGCTGAACAATTTCACAAATCAATATTTGAGAAAGACTTTAAAGCTGTTGCAGAGATGATGTCAGATACAGCAACTTATAACGTTGAAGATGGATCAGTATTAAAAGGAAAGGCTGCAATCATGGAATTCGTGGAAAAGAGCTTAGGCGCTGTGACTATCACAAACTACCAAATTACTGCAATTTTCCCTGTAGTTGGAGAAAATGGTCATCAGTGGGTAGATATTTGGGACGAGGCTGATGTAGTAATGCCTGATGGTAAAACTCAAAAAGTACAATGGATGGATGCGTTTAGATTTGAAGGCGGAAAAGTTGTACACTTTGTAGGATTTAGCAAGGCTGTTAAATAATAGTCTTTAGTTCATTTTAAGTTTAGAAAAATACAGAAGAGGCTCCTAGCAATAGGGGCCTCTTTCATTTTGAGTAGTAACTATGTATGGAATAAGCATATATAATAAAAATTAATATAATATGATTATTTGAATAAACTAGCAATTGTTAGTAATATTGCAGTTATAAATATTGCTTATGGATATGTTATCAAATCTAGGAATTCAGCATTCAAATGTGCATATAAATTTATCAAGTGAGGCACTTATACAAATATCACTTGAGACAGATAAGGGTTCTGCTTTGTCAGATACCGGTGCCTTGATGGTTTATTCAGGTGAAAAAACTGGCAGAAGTCCAAAAGATAAAAGAATTGTTTTAGAGGAAACTAGTAAAGACCATGTTAATTGGGGCGATGTGAATCAACCTATTGACACTGCATCCTTTAACCAAGCAAAAAATAATGCGATTGCATTTTTTAATACCTGTGCAGAATTATTTATTGTGGACGGGTATGCAGTTTGGGATAAAAAAAATACCATCAAAGTAAGAATTATTTGTACTAAAGCATATCACGCTTTGTTTATGTACAATATGCTTATTAGACCAACGCAACAAGAGCTAGCTAATTTTGGCACACCTGATTATGTACTTTATAATGCAGGTGCTACCAGTGCAGATACATCTGTCAAAGGCATTAGCTCAAACACGTCTATCCAATTGTCATTTGAGCAAAAAGAGATTTTAATTTTTGGAACAGAATATGCAGGTGAGATGAAAAAAGTAATTTTTTCATTACTCAATTATTTAATGCCATTGAAGCAAATGCTATCTATGCACTGTTCTGCGAATGAATCTGCGAGTGGCGCAGTGAGTTTATTTTTTGGATTAAGTGGTACTGGAAAAACTACATTGTCAGCAGATCCGAATAGAAAATTGATAGGAGACGATGAACATATTTGGAGCGAAAATGGCATTTCAAATATAGAGGGTGGATGTTATGCAAAAGCAATTGATTTGGAGCCACAGAAAGAACCTCAAATTTTTCAGGCAATCAAAAAAGGGACTATTTTAGAAAATGTGGTCTTTGATCCTGCAACAAAAAAAGTGGATTATGCTAATAAGTCTATTACCGAAAACACGAGGGCTTCCTATCCAATTGAATTTATACCAAATGCAAAAATCCCATGTGTAGGTGGCCATCCTAATCATATTATATTTTTAACCTGCGATGCGTTTGGGGTATTGCCACCAATTAGTAAATTAAATTCAGAGCAAGCACAGTATCATTTTATAAGTGGCTATACTGCAAAAGTAGCAGGTACCGAAATGGGTGTAACAGAACCAGTGGCTACCTTCTCTTCTTGTTTTGGTGCAGCTTTTATGGTATGGAAGTCGACTGTTTATGCAAAATTGTTAGCAGAAAAAATCATGCAGCACAATACAAGTGTTTGGTTAATTAATACAGGATGGATTGGAGGCGGATATGGCGTTGGAAAAAGAATTGACCTAAAGTATACAAGGGCAATGATTGATGCCATTCATGAAAATGTATTTGAGGATATAGCTTTTTATACAGAACCTTATTTTAATTTATCTATTCCTGAAACTTGTGCCAATGTACCTAGTACAATTCTAAATCCAATCGATGCTTGGTCCGAAAAAGCGGCCTATGTAAAACAAGCTGGTAAACTAAAAACACTTTTTGATACTAATATTTTAAAGTTTCAATAATCTTGCTATCAAAATAATCAACCTACTAGTATTCATCAAACTGTTCTATTTTATACTGGTCCAAAAGAAATGGTTGATGCATTACTAGTACATATTAACATTTAGCTAATTATATGAATACATTTTTTGACTATCAAAATACACAAGTAGCAAATTTACCTTTGCATCTTAGAAAGTATATTGTAGATCAAGTTTATGAAAAATATACAGCAGTAGATCATGCGGTATGGCGTTATGTAATGCGTCAGAATTATAGTTGTTTAAAAAATGTGGCGTATTATCCATATATACCCGGTCTCAAAAAAGCAGGATTGACGATTGAAAAAATTCCAAGTTTACAAGAAATCAATGATGCACTAACTGCTATTGGATGGGGTGCGGTAACAGTAGATGGATTTATTCCACCTGCTGCATTCATGGAATTTCAAGCTTATAGGGTTTTAGTGATTGCTGCAGATATTAGGCAACTAGAACATATTGAATATACATCCGCCCCAGATATCATTCATGAATCTGCAGGACATGCGCCAATTATTAGTGATACTAAATACAATCAGTACTTAAGTTATTTGGGAACCATTGGCACCAAAGCATTATTCTCTTCCAAAGATTATGCTTTATATGAATCTATCAGAGTACTTTCTATTTTAAAGGAAACGCACAATGTAGATCAAAAGGAGTTAGAAGAGGCAGAAGCTTTGGTACTATACAATCAACAAAATTTAGGAGCACCGTCCGAGATGGCTTTATTAAGTAGACTTCAATGGTGGACTGTTGAGTATGGATTGATTGGATCTATTGAGCAACCCAAAATTTATGGAGCAGGTTTACTTTCCTCAATTGGCGAAAGCGCATCCTGCATGGATCCCAAGGTTAAAAAAATTGAATACACCATTGATGCATTAAAAGTTGGATACGATATTACAAAAGAGCAACCACAACTTTTTGTTACACCAACATTTCAAAATTTAATTGATGTGCTTGAAGCATTTGAGTCCACGATGGCTTACAGAGTGGGCGGACTTGAAAGTGTAACCAAGGCAATAGAATGTAAAAATATTTGTACAGCAGTATTTAGTTCAGGATTGCAATTGTCTGGCGTGTTTAGTAAAGTGCACGCAGATGCCAATCATACAATTAAATACATCAACACAGAAGGACCAAGTTCACTTGCTTTTAAGGATCAGTTGATAGAAGGCCATGGTGTCAACTACCATGCGCATGGATTTGGATCTCCTGTTGGTAAACTAAAGGATGCCACTAAGTCATTAGAAGACTACACCACAGCAGATCTTTTAGCGGCTGGTGTGATTATAGATCAAATGAGTTCAATGGCATTTGAGAATGGCATTTTAGTTGAAGGAAAATTAGTAGGTCAAACTTATATGGAAAATAAATTGGTCCTACTAAGTTTTGCAGATTGTAAGGTGGGAGATATGGAAGGAAATGTATTTTTTGAACCAGCATGGGGCATGTTTGATATGGCCATTGGCGAATCCATTGTTTCTGTATTTAATGGGTCGGCAGATAAAAAAATATTCGAAGACCAATTGCATATTTCCGAACAACCTACCCACCAGCAAAACTATACCGCTAAGGACTTACAATACCAATCTTTATTGAAACAAATAAGGGCTTATAGAGAGCAAGGCAAGTCTGATGATTCCTTGAATCAAATTTGGCAAGCTATTCAAAATGATTTTGAAACAGATTGGCTTGGTGCTATGGAGTTATTGGAATTAGCCGATACGATACCAACACAACAAGTATTAGCAGATGCTTTAAGAGCTCAATTAAATACACAGTCTAAAAAATATCCAGCCTTTTCAAAATTAATCAAGGATGGCTTAAAAATAATTGATACTAAACTAAAGTTTGAATAATTCTCCAAGCCAATTCAGTTTCGTTATTCGAAAGCGCGGCTTTGATTTCATGTATTTTTTCCGAAGACAATTTTAATTCATTTGTAGGATTCAATATAGGCACAATGTTTGTATTGGCTAATTGCGCTTTTTCATTATGGGTGAATGAAGCACTCTCTTTTATTACTAAAGGAAGTTGATCAAATCCAATCCCTAATTTAGTATTTGGCTTTTCTACTTTAAATAAATTTGCTTCTGTAATTCTTGCATACCAATCTCCACCAAGACGCGCCACTAAATCTAATTTTGCTTGATCAATATGATTGCTTGCATCAAGGATAGATTCGTGTAAATGAATTTTTTTAATTTCTGCCAATACTAAATTACCAGCACCTGCTTGCGCACCTAATGCAATCACTTCTTGCACAATACATTCCAATTGAATGGGCGATTCGGCAACCCTTGGCGGCCTTACCAATTCAGATGCCAATTCAGTAAAACCTGCTTTTGTAAATTCACTAGTTCCTTTTGGATAATCACAACTTGACAAAGACACTTGTTGCACCATATTGTAGTTCACAATATTAATTACACATTCTGGCACGACTTTAATATTCTCAAGGGTATGCTTAGTGGTATTATCTCTTACTCTTCGGGATGGAGAGAAAATACAAATAGGTGGGTTCATGCTAAACAAATTAAAAAAACTGAAAGGACTTAAATTCACATTCCCCTCTAAGTCAATGGTGGATGCAAAGCAGATAGGCCGAGGTGCAATCGCATATTGTAAATACTGTTGTATTTCTTGTGTGCTTAGTTGATCCGTGTTTAATGTTAACATGAAACTATTTTATTCAATTATTTTTTTAGTGCCAAGATAGACCAATTTGTTGCTTCGGCCTTGATGGTATTGACCAATGTACCCAATCCGTCGATGGTCATTTTGACTGTATCATTTGCTTGCAGCCATTGTGGTTGGTAATTTGGGTTATGCAATTTACCTGTTCCGTTTAATTCCAAGAAACATCCAGTACCAACGGTGCCAGACCCAATCACATCGCCAGGGAAAATAGTCACGCCGTAAGAACATCTTTCAATGATCTCTGCAAATGTCCAGTCCATATCTTTTACATTCCCTTCTGATACTAATATATCGTTCACCCAACACTTCATAGATAAATTATAATTATTACCTACATGCCCTTGTTTTGCAGGCACTAAGAAAGGACTTAATTCATCGGGTGTCACCAACCATGGACCAATCACCGTAGAGAAATCTTTTCCTTTTGCTGGGCCTAGGTTTAAAAGCATTTCTTCCATTTGTAATTTTCTTGCACTTAAATCATTCATAATCGTAAAGCCAGCGATATACGCATCAGCATCTTTTGCTTTTATGTTTCTTCCTTCTTTACCAATGACGATAGCTACTTCTAATTCAAAGTCGAGTTGTTGAAAATGATCTGGCATACAATAGATATCACCAGGACCTTGCACTGCATTGTGGTTGGTAAAATAAAAAATAGGGTATTGATCAAATTCTTTAATCATCTCTACGCCTCTGTTTCTTCTTGCCGACTCCACGTGCTGACGAAATGCATATCCATCCCTGCAAGAAGTTGGTCGAGGCACTGGT
Organism: Sediminibacterium sp.; assembly: GCA_040403925.1. Lineage (GTDB taxonomy): Bacteria > Bacteroidota > Bacteroidia > Chitinophagales > Chitinophagaceae > Sediminibacterium. The sequence goes on from JBBAJV010000004.1 coordinate 189,563, forward strand.
GCTAATAAAGTGAAGTCCTTCACCGGCGCCACATTTAAACTATTGTCTGCAATTTTTGAAAGTTGCTTTTCTGTTTGTTGTATTAGATCATTGTTAGACTGAAAAAAATCAATGATGTTTTTTGGCAAGTTTTCATTCACAGATTGGAGGTTGTAAAGGGCCTCATTCACAATCGCGCCTAATTGGATTTCACCTGCTTTTAAATAACTAACTAATTTCATTGATTATCAATTGATTATAATATAATTAATTCGAAAATATCGACTATAATTGCCGACTTCTTTTAAGTTAAACAAAGTTAAAAATAAATATTTTATAATTTGCTAATAATTGTTAGTATTGTATTGCTTCAAAAACTAAATTATGCCAATATACCACAGTTTGGGAGAGATACCCCATAAAAGACATACCGCATTCAGACAACCCAATGGAAAACTATATGCCGAAGAACTTGTATCGACAGAAGGTTTCTCTGGGATGTATTCTTTAGTGTATCATACGCATCCACCCACTTTTGTAAAAGCTTTGGGCGAGCCGTATTCAGTGGAGCCAAAAATTGCAAGAGAAAAACATTTGCGTCATACAAGTTTATTAGGTTTTAATATTAAAGCAGAAGACGATTATTTAAAAAGTAGAAAACCAGTTTTAGTGAATGCTGATTTACAAATTTCCTTGGCAGCACCTAGACATTCTATGACAGATTATTTTTATAAAAATAGTCAAGCAGACGAAGTTATTTTTATTCATAAAGGATCGGGTACTTTACAAACTGGATTTGGTAAAATTAAATTTTCATATGGTGACTACCTTGTAGTTCCTAGAGGTACTATTTATCAAATTAAATTTGATGACGAAAACAATCGACTATTCATCACTGAAAGCTTTAGCCCTATTCGTTTTCCAAAGAGATACCAAAATCAGTTTGGGCAGTTGATGGAGCATGCACCTTATTGTGAAAGAGATATAAGAAGACCAAGTGATTTAGAAACTTTTGATCAGGAAGGCGATTTTAAAGTATTGATCAAAAAACAAGGCTTAATATATCCATATACTTATGGCACACATCCTTTTGATTTTATTGGATGGGATGGCTACCATTATCCATGGGCATTTTCTATTCATGATTTTGAACCCATCACAGGAAGGGTGCATCAGCCACCACCAGTGCATCAAACTTTTGAAGCGAAAAATTTTGTGATCTGTTCTTTTGTACCTCGTAAATACGATTACCATCCACAAGCCATACCTGCACCATATAATCACAGCAATGTAGACAGCGATGAAGTGTTGTATTATGTAGATGGAGATTTTATGAGTAGAAAATCCGTCGTACAAGGCCAGATTACATTACATCCTGGTGGTATACCACATGGTCCACATCCGGGCAGTGTTGAAAAATCAATTGGCAAAGAAAAGACAGATGAGTTAGCAGTGATGATAGATCCATTTAGACCATTAATGATCACCGAAGAGGCATTGTTAATTGAAGATGAAAATTATCACAAGAGCTGGCAGCATAATATCGAGTAAAATAAAATTTTAAAAATTAATAATAAAGATGGAAAGCAACCCGAATGATCAAGATTTTTTACCCTTACTTGGCACAGATTATGTAGAGTTCTATGTGGGTAATGCCAAGCAGGCAGCACATTATTATAAAACAGCTTTTGGATATCAGGATTTTGCATACAGCGGCCCAGAGACAGGTGATAAAGAAAAAGTATCTTATGTTTTAATGCAGGATAAAGTAAGACTTATTTTAACAACGCCTTTACATCCAAGTTCCATGATCGCGGAGCATGTGCATCAACATGGGGATGGTGTAAAAGCCATTGCATTGACTGTGAACGATGCTTATGATGCTTTTGAACAAACCATAAAGAGAGGTGCTAAGCCTTATATGGAACCCAAAACAATTAAGGACGAACAAGGTGAAATAAAAATGAGTGGTATTCATATTTATGGAGACACAGTGCATTTATTCATTGAGCGAAAAAATTACAAAGGTGTTTTCATGCCAGGATTTAGAAAGCATGAAAGCAATTATAAACCAAGTTCAGTTGGTCTTAAGTATATAGACCATTGTGTGGGCAATGTGGGTTGGAATCAAATGAATACATGGGTAAGTTTTTATGAAGATGTCATGGGCTTTAAAAATATTTTGACATTCGATGACAAACAAATTTCAACAGAGTACTCTGCACTTATGAGTAAGGTAATGAGCAATGGTAATGGATTTGTAAAGTTCCCTATCAATGAACCAGCAGAAGGGAAAAAGAAATCACAAGTAGAGGAGTATTTAGATTTTTATAAAGATGCAGGTGTACAACATATCGCCATTGCCACAGACAATATTGTGGATACTGTGACGCAATTAAGTAGTCGTGGTGTGGAGTTTTTAAATATACCATCTACTTATTACGATGATTTATTAGATCGTATTGGACCCATTGACGAAGATGTAGCGCCACTAAAGCAATTAGGAATTTTAGTAGATAGAGATGATGAGGGCTATTTACTTCAGATTTTTACGAAACCAGTAGAGGATCGACCGACACTTTTCTTTGAAATCATCCAAAGAAAAGGAGCAAAGTCTTTTGGTGCTGGAAATTTCAAAGCTTTATTTGAAGCACTAGAAAGAGAACAAGACCTAAGAGGAAACTTATAGATATTTGGTTTAATCAAAAGCCATTTCTGGGATCTCACCTTCAATGATGAGTTTTCCTAGGGTGGCTTTTTTAATGTCGTCAACAGAAACACCTGGCGCTCTTTCTAGTAATTTGAATCCACCTTCAGATAAAACAGTAAGGACAGCCAATTCTGTTACTATTTTCTTGACACATCTAATACCAGTCAATGGCAAAGTACAATTGGGTAATAATTTACTTTCTCCATCTTTATTGACATGCTGCATGGCAACAATAATATTTTTTGCAGAAGCTACAAGGTCCATTGCACCCCCCATTCCCTTCACCATTTTACCAGGAATTTTCCAGTTGGCGATATCACCATTTTCTGACACTTCCATTGCACCTAAAATAGTTAAATCAATTTTTTGCGCATGAATCATACCAAAGCTCATGGCGGAATCAAATAAAGCAGCACCTGGTAACATGGTGATGGTTTGTTTACCGGCGTTGATTAAATCTGCATCCACCTCTGCTTCTGTAGGGAAGGGCCCCATACCTAATAGTCCATTTTCTGATTGAAAGCAAACAGCAATATTTTTCGGGATATAATTGGCTACAAGTGTAGGGATACCAATGCCTAAATTCACATATGAATTATGTTGTATCTCTTTTGCAATTCTTTTTGCTATGGCTTCTTTATCTAACATGGTATAAAATTTGAGTCATCCATTATTTAGAAACTGTTTTCTTTTCAATGCGCTTTTCGTAATGACTACCCTGAAAAATTCGATGTATATATACCCCTGGCACATGGATTTGATTGGGATCTAGTTGGCCTGGTTCAACAAGCTCTTCTACTTCGGCAATGGTTATTTTGCCAGCCATCGCCATCATCGCATTAAAATTTCTAGAAGTGGCTTTAAAGATTAAGTTACCAGCTGTATCTCCTTTCCAAGCTTTTACAATTGCAAAATCTGCATTGAAAGCAGTTTCTAATAAATAATCTTTTCCATTAAAATTTCTTACTTCTTTTCCAATGGCCACTTCTGTTCCAATACCAGCAGGTGTGAATATGGCAGGCATGCCATATCCCGCAGCCATACATCTAAATGCCAATGTACCTTGTGGGATTAATTCTACATCCAATTCTCCTGATAATAATTGTCTTTCGAATTCTGTATTCTCTCCCACATAGGAAGCGATCATTTTTTTGACCTGTCTTTGTTGAAGCATTAAACCAATGCCAAAATCATCTACCCCTGCATTATTAGAAATACAAGTAAGATTGATGACGCCTTTTTTTACAAGCGCAGCAATACAATTTTCTGGGATGCCGCATAGTCCAAATCCACCTAACATAATGGTTTGACCATCTATGATATCGATGATGGCCTCTTCTGCATTGTTGACTTGTTTATTAATCATCATAATGGCTATATTCAGTTAGTTCATTTTTTTGCAATCGTTGCAACACGCTTACCAAGATTAAACCCTTTTTGTAAAAATAGGTTGTCAAGTTGTCCTGTTTTGAAAATACCTTCATTCGTAATGGCAGAAGCTCCAAATGGCGAAGTCCAGTCGTCTCCTCCCACCACAATCATTCCAAAAATCAACATAGCATTTAATAGGTTCACCTGTGCGAGTTCTTCCCCAGCAGAGATGCCGCCAGCTGTGACAAATGCAGCACCTATTTTATCTTTTAATGGGTTGCCCTCAAATGGCCATGCACTCATAAATTGAACTACTTCGGGTGCGAGGTTCGCATTGTAAACGGGGCTACCTATAATAATAGTATCTGCATCCAATAAATCCTTTGTTGTTGTTTGAGCAATACTTTTAAGTACCACCTGAACGCCTGGTATAGCCATCGCTCCTTTTGCTACTTCTTCCGCTAAGGATTGTGTATGCGCTGTTTTGCTATAATAAGCAATCAATACATTTTTTGTCTTTATCTGTCCATAACTAAATTGACTAAAAAATAATAATAAGACGAATGGGTATAGTTTCATGTTGGAGACAGCATTAAAATATGAAGTAAGTGCTATTTTATTAACTCAAAATAAGTCACAAGAAATCTTTCTCCAACAACAGACCCTTGCACTTTTGCTTTTTTAATGGCATTGCAAAAACCTTCTTTATCATGCGCATCACCATGATCGTCTAAACCAGTTCCATCTACAAAGTAGTTCTTACCTTTAAATTTAACTGCTAAAAGGCAACCCTTTCCTTCCATTTTAAGCATACAAGTACCACAGGTAGCGGGCAACTCGTATACTGGGCTTTTAGGATTAAAGACCAATTTTTTGTTGGGGCTGTCTTGCGCATTTGCGGCATTCAATAAAAACAATGCCATTAAACAAAATAATAATTTTTTCATAAGGTTTAATTTTAAAATTTAAGCCTAAGTTACTATTTAAAGAGTAAAAAAATGACTAAATTTACATATTAAAGATTCGCTTTAAAAAAGCAATAAACATGAAGCAATTCGTACTTATCGCATTCCTATTGATGCACTTGAATTCATTTTCTCAAGAGCTCTTTGTATTCACGGAGCCTGCTAGTAATATGCCTGCTAAGTCATTAGGTATTAGAGATATGAATGGTTTTTTTCTTGAGAAGGATGGCAAGCTGAACTACCATAATATGCCAGAACTAATGTGGGGGATCAATAAAAAATGGATGGTACATGCACAAGGGTTTATAAGTAACCGCCAGGATGGGGGCTTTGAAACCGAAGGGGGTAGTGTATATGCCAAGTATCGTTTCTTTAGTAACGATGCACTAAAAAAGCATTTTAGGATGGCTTTATATGGAAGGTATAGTTTTAATAAGGCGGATATACACCAACAGGAAATTGAAACAATGGGACATAATTCGGGGTACGAGGCTGGATTCATAGCTACCCAATTATTACACAAGGTGGCTATCAGTAGTTCGATTAGTTATGAAAGGGCACTAGACAATCAACCGAATTATAAATTTCCTAGCACAGAAAGTAATAGTGCGATGAATTATACTATATCTGCGGGTAAATTAATGCTACCTAAAGTGTACACAAGCTATAAGCAGGTGAATATGAATCTGATGCTTGAATTCATTGGCCAACGTTTGAATGACAATCAAAAATCATTTTTAGACATTGCACCTTCAGTACAATTTATATTTAACAGCCAAGCAAGGGTGGATATTGGATACCGTCGGCAGTTATATTCAACCATGGAACGAACAGCACCAAATGGTATGGTGTTGAAATTTGAGTATTTACTTTTTAATGTATTTAAGTAGCGGTACAAAGCGTTACTTATAACCTTTGTATTTATTTAAAGTAAGGACAAAACCAACGCCAAATAGAATCGTAATAACTGCGGCAAAATAAGGTATGATGTCAGTCATGTTAATATTTATTAATTAATTTTAAATAAATGGCAAATCCCATAATTGAAGGAACCCAAATTCCTATAAATATGCCAGCTTGCCTGTCTCCGCTAAACCATAAGATCTCTGAAAATATCAAAGACAGGAATGCAGATACGAACATTAATATATCAGTTGTTGTAAATTTCTTAAACATGAATTTTATTTTTACCAAATATAACATTTTTATATTGAAAGAACAATCTATAATAATCCTTTTTGCCTCATAATGTACATAGATATTGAACTTAAACTAAATATGATTAAACAGTAAAATACAAATCACAATTGGTTGTTTAAATTTGTTCTTTATAAATTGGTAAATGATAGTTTTTATTTTTCTATTGCTACATTGGCATCTTTCACTTTTTCAAAAGCTAGCTATTACCAAGCTAATCCCTCTGAAATATACCTCTTAAGTGTCTGTTAAAAAAGCTATCATTATTGGTGCCGGAGTGGGTGGCATAGCAACAGCCATTAGACTAAAACTACTTGGGTATAGGGTGCAAGTTTTTGAAAAAAATGATTATCCAGGTGGCAAATTGACACATTTTGAAACCAACGGATTTAGGTTCGATGCTGGCCCAAGTTTATTTACAAGCCCACAATTGATTGAAGACTTATTTACTTTGGCAAAGGAGCCAATTGCTCCTTATTTTACATATGAAAAATTAGAGGTTGCATGTACTTATTTTTATGAAGATGGAGTAAGTATTAAAGCCTATACTAATAAGATTGCCTTTGCTTTAGAGCTACAAGAGAAGACTGGTGAACCTGCCAAAAACTTATATCGATATTTAAATTATGCTTCGGAAGCGTACAATCATATTGCAAATATCTTTTTACGATACTCATTGCATGCTATTCAAACGCTATTCAAAGCGCCAATTATCAAAGCCTTAGGCAAACTTAAATTGGTTTATCTTTTTAAGTCTTTGAATGCGTATAATGAAACCGCATTTGAGTCGCCTAAACTAGTACAACTATTTAACAGATTCGCTACATACAACGGCAGTGACCCTTATAAGGCGCCAGCAATGCTTTCATTGATAGCACATCTAGAACACAATGAAGGTGCTTTCTATCCCAAAGGTGGAATGATCAGCATCACCAATGCCTTATATCGTTTAGCACTAAAACTAGGAGTTGAGTTTTCGTTTGGTAAATCAGTTCAACGAATCATAACAGAAGATAATGCTGTGAAAGGTGTGATGGTGGATCATGTGCAACATAATGCTGCTATTGTAGTAAGTAATATGGATGTATACTTTACGTATAAAAATTTATTAACCGATTCAATTAAGGCAGCGAAAGTAAAAAAACAGGAAAGAAGTAGTAGTGCTCTCATTTTTTATTGGGGTATGAATAAGACTTTTCCAAGCTTAGACTTACACAATATATTTTTTAGCGGGGATTATAAAGCAGAATTTAATGCCATTTTTAATACAGGTCTACCATTTAGCGACCCAACAGTGTATGTTAATATTACCAACAAACTAGAGCTTGGTATACATGCACCCTTAGGTAAAGAAAACTGGTTTGTGATGGTAAATGTTCCAGCAAATACTGGGCAAGACTGGACTATGTTAGAGGATTTTTATCGCAAAGCCATTATTAATAAATTAAATAAAATATTAGGGGAGCAAGTTGAATCTTGCATAGAGGTTTCAGAAGTACTCTCTCCAGTTACTATAGAGTCAAGAACCGTTTCTTATATGGGTTCGCTTTATGGCACAAGTTCTAATAGTAAGATGGCCGCATTTATGCGACATCCTAATGACAGCAAAACAACAGCTGGTTTATATTTTGTGGGAGGAAGCGTGCATCCAGGTGGAGGTATACCCCTTTGTTTATCAAGTGCAGCAATTGTATCTAATTTAATCAAAGATAAATACAAGTAAAATTTTAGTTTACCATGCCCTCTATTCAAAAATATAGCCCCCTTTTTATTGCACTGTTATTTCATGTAACAGGTTTATTAGGCATTTTATTTACGCCCTATAAAGATTGGTTTGTTAATAATACCCCTGTTGTGTTATTGACTATGTTTTTATTGCTAACAAATTCACAAGTAAAATCATTCAAAGCATATATTTTCTTCTCCTTTATTGCTTTTATTACTGGTATGGTCACAGAAATAATAGGTGTTAATACTGGGCTTTTATTTGGCAATTACGCGTACGGTCAAGTATTAGGTCCAAAAATATATGGTGTTCCGTTTTTAATAGGTTTAAATTGGTTTGTGATTGTTTTTTGTTCAGGTGCTATACTAACACAAGGACTTGAAGTACTTCAAAATAAATTGGATATAAAAATTAATGGAGTTGCTTCCACAATTTTTGTGGTAATAGGTGGCGCAACCATTGCCACCTGCTTTGATTTTATTTTAGAACCTGTTGCAGTAAAACTACATTTTTGGTCATGGGAAAACGGGCAAATACCTTTGCTTAATTATCTATGCTGGTTTATTATTAGTGCTGTTTTATTAGTCGTTAAAATGTGTATTAAAAAAATCATTCCAAATATATTCGCAACAAGTTTACTAATTATCCAGGCTGTATTTTTTTTAATGCTTAACTTGTTTTTATAACATAGCTTTCTTTATGATAAAAATCGCTTTTAGTCCAATCTATTATCATGAGCTTCCAGAGGGACATCGCTTTCCTATGTTAAAGTATGAGCTTATACCTCAACAACTACTTCATGAGGGTACAATCAGTCATGACAATTTGTTTGTCCCAAAAAACTGCGATAAAATTGATATTATAAGAACGCATGATTTGGGATACTATGAAAAATTAATCAACCAACAATTAAGTCCTTCAGAGCAAAGAAAAATTGGATTTCCGCAGACTCCAGCATTGATTGAACGTGAATTAGTGATTACCCAAGGGACAATTGATTGTGCCTTATTTGCCTTAGAACACGGATGTGCATTAAACATTGCAGGAGGAACACATCATGCATTTGCCGAAAGGGGGGAAGGATTTTGTCTTTTAAATGATATGGCAATCGCCTCAAATTATCTTCTTCATAGAAACCTAGTCAAACAAATATTAGTGATAGACTTGGATGTTCATCAAGGCAATGGTACAGCAAAATTAATGGAAAATGAGTCTAGGGTTTTTACTTTTAGTATGCATGGTAAAAACAATTATCCATTTCATAAAGAAATATCGGATTTAGATATTCCACTACCAGACCGTATTACTGGACAGGAGTATCTAAAAATTCTAGGTAAGACGATGTTGACATTATTAGAAACTGTGCAACCTGACTTTATTTTTTATCTATCAGGAGTTGATATTTTATCAACAGACAAATTCGGGAAGTTTAATGTAAGTATAGATGAATGTAAGCAAAGAGATGAGCTAGTTTTAAAAATGGCATATGATAATAAGATCCCTGTTGCTATTGCTATGGGTGGTGGTTACTCACCGGATATTAATGACATATTACAAGCACATTGTAATACATTTAGAACTGCTGCTAAAATATTTTAGTCAAAAACACATAGCTTTATCTATATTCAATTAAACCTAATTCCCTAGTATGACTAGAATGAACGAAGCACTAAATGTTTTCAATGAACCATTAATGGTATGCGGGACAAGCCCAATGACAGGAGCATACAGAGACGGCTGCTGTAACACAGGAGCAAACGATAGGGGAACACATACTGTTTGTGCGGTGGTGACCGATGCATTTTTACAATTTTCAAAAAGCAAAGGCAATGATTTAACAATGGATTACCCACCTTCTAATTTTATAGGGTTAGTGGATGGAGACAAATGGTGCCTTTGTGTGTCTAGATGGATAGAAGCTTATCAAGCTGGAGTGGCACCTCCTATTATATTAAAAGCAACGCATATTAAAACTTTAGAATACATTGCCTTGGACGAATTAATGAAGTTTGAATATACTCCTATGACGGCCACCCATTGGACTGAACTGAATAATAAATTAGAAAAGACTTTTAAGTTTGACAACTACAATGAGGTGGTCTTATTCACTAATCAGGTCATGCAAATAGCCATTGATCAAGATCATCATCCAGAAATCCATGTGCATTACAATTTTGTAAAAGTGCGCATCACAGATTATGAGCAAGGAACAGTTTCAGAAAAATGTCAACGCTTTGTCACTGCGGTGAATCAAATTGCTTAACATATGTGCAATTAACTTATATCAACAAAAAAGCCCTGAATTTAGCAGGGCTTTTTCATAGCTATTATTTTTTCAAATTAAGCAGGGATAAGTACTGTGTTGATTGCATGTACTACACCGTTGTCAGTTAATACATCAGCAATAACTACTTCAGCATCGTTTACAAATACTTTTCCGTCTCTTAAATGGATCGTAAGAGAAGCACCATTTACTGTTGTAGCTTCCATACCATCAGTTAAATCACTAGATAATACTTGTCCAGCCACAACGTGGTAAGTCAAGATACCTTGTAATTTTTCCTTGTTTTCTGGTAATAGTAAAGATGCTACAGTCCCTTCTGGTAATGCTGTGAAAGCAGCATCAACTGGAGCGAATACTGTAAAAGGACCTGCGCCGTTTAAAGTTTCTACAAGTTCAGCAGCTGTTACAGCGGCAACTAAAGTTCCGAATGAGCCATTCGCGATGGCAGTTTGTACAATGTTCATTTTATATGTTTTATATATAGAACAACATAGTCATTCGGATTAAGTTCAGTTGGATGCTATTTAATCATAATTTGTTAACAAGTAAATTATTTAGCAGGATCTGCATTCCAAATATCAACGAAATAATTCTAACCCTGCACCTCCATTTTTCCCCAAATAAAAAAGAGCCTATGAATTTGACTTCACAGACTCTTTTTCATACTAGTATGTATTGTTTGAATGGGTAAGGAACTCTATTTAAACCATCAAGTAATACAATAGCATTGTTTATTTGTTCCTTTTCGCGATTTTGGTACAAAGTTCAATAGCATTTAATTTATATGTGAACATGGCATGTAAATAGACTAAGTTTGATTTGTCTAGGAGAAGTTTTTAAACATTTTTGAATATAAACTTGAAATAAATCAATGCCATCATGCGTCAGTCATTTAAATTATGTATTGTAATACTATTCGTGTCCGTCGTCAAACCAATGTAGACTTTTGGTTGTAGAGCGTTTCGTTGTTTAAA
>JBBAJV010000005.1:0-92299 GCA_040403925.1 Sediminibacterium sp.
GCTTAGCCGAAACCATTGACTGGTATTTGAACAACGAGGCCTGGTTGACCAATGTCACGAGCGGTACTTACCAACAATACTATAACGAAATGTATACCAACAGATAATGACTATTGAAGAAACCCCATTGAAAGACTGTTTTATTATACACGATAAAGTGCATGGCGATGCGCGTGGTTATTTTATTGAAACCTATAACAGTAGAGACTTTAAAGCGGCTACAGGATTGGAGATTGAATTTGTGCAGGACAATCAATCACGTTCTACTAAAGGCGTATTAAGAGGACTGCATATGCAAAAAGGCGCTGCTGCTCAAGCAAAATTAGTTAGAGTATTAGAAGGGTCAGTCTTAGATATCGCAGTGGATTTAAGAAAAGGTTCTCCAAGTTTTGGACAACATGTTGCAATTGAATTAACCGCGGATAACCGCAAACAATTTTTTATACCTGCTGGTTTTGCGCATGGCTTTTTGGTGTTAAGTGCGTATGCCACTTTCTTTTATAAAGTAGATAAATTTTACGAGCCAGGCAACGAAGTGGGCATCATGTACAATGACAAAGGTTTGAATATTGACTGGCAATTAGCTACCAGTGAAATTTTTTTATCAGAAAAAGACAAAACATTAGGCAGCTTCGCAGACTATGCGGCGAGCCTTTAACACAGAAATAAAAATAGTATGATTTGAGCACGCAAGTGCGAAAACATAAACGCAAATAAAAAATAAAAATTAGGTTTATGAGATGCAAATCCCATAAGATAAAATAAAATAAATCAGAGACTTATGAAGGGAATTATATTAGCAGGTGGATCAGGTACAAGATTGTATCCAATTACCAAGGGAATTAGTAAGCAATTAATGCCAATCTATGATAAGCCAATGATCTACTATCCCTTGTCTGTATTGATGTTAGCAGGGATTAAAGAAGTATTGATTATCACTACACCCGAAGACAATGATCAATTTAAAAGATTGTTGGGTGATGGGGCTGAAATAGGTTGTAAGTTTAGTTATGCGGTACAAGCTGTTCCGAATGGATTAGCCCAAGCATTTGTGATAGGAGCCGATTTTATTGGCAAGGATAAAGTGGCCTTGGTTTTAGGAGACAATATTTTTTATGGGGCAGGTTTTAGTAAACTAGTACAATCTTTTAACGATGTGGATGGTGCAGCGGTATTTGCTTACGAAGTGAATGACCCAGAGCGTTATGGAGTGGTGGAGTTTGACGAAAATAACAATGCCTTGTCATTAGAAGAAAAACCAAAAGCGCCTAAATCAAATTATGCGGTACCAGGTTTATATTTTTATGATAATACGGTAGTTGAAATAGCAAAAAATATCCCAGCATCACCAAGAGGGGAGTTTGAAATTACAGACGTCAACAAGGTATATTTAGAGCGTAAGCAATTACAAGTAGGCATCATGAATAGAGGAACCGCTTGGTTAGACACAGGTACTTTTGAATCCTTGGCGGATGCTTGTGAATTTGTAAGAGTCATTGAGAAGCGTCAAAGTCAAAAGATAGGCTGTATAGAGGAAGTCGCCTTTAGAATGGGCTTCATTGATAAGGCACAATTGCTTGTTTTAGCCGATAAATATGCTAAAAGTGGCTATGGAGAGTACTTACGCGGTTTAAAAAAGTAGTTTTTTGTAAAAAAATGAACTTTTCGGCAAGATTGTTGTTTTTATCGTATGTCATCTTATACTATTAAGGATTTAGAGAAAATTTCTGGAATTAAAGCGCACACCATTCGTATATGGGAGCAGCGCTATAATTTCTTGCAACCTCAAAGAACAGAAACAAATATCAGGTCTTATTCTGCAGAAGAATTAAAGGTGATTTTAAACGTTTCTTTATTAAATAAGTACGGTTTTAAGATCTCTCACATAGACAAAATGTCTTCTGAGCAGATGGAAGAAAAGATTTTGGCCCTAAGCCAGTTAGATGCTCAAAAGGAGCGTGTGGTGAATGCTTTGATCAAAGAAATGGTGAGTTTAAACATGGTTGCTTTCGAGCGTCAATTAGATTTATATATTGGGCAAAAAGGGATTGAAAAAGCAATTAATGAAATCATCTTCCCTTATTTGGAGCGCGTAGGTATCCTTTGGGTAACCAATCATATCAATCCTGCACAAGAACATTTGGCCACCAATATTGTTCGTCAAAAAATTATTTTAGGTATTGAGCGTCTAACGCCATTGTTAACTTACACTAAGAGAATCGTGTTATTCCTTCCAGAAGGAGAGTACCATGAATTAGGCTTATTGTATGTACATTTTTTATTGAAGCAAAAAGGAATTTATGTAGATTACTTAGGAACCAATGTACCCATTGTAGACCTAAAGTATTTAACAGAATTCAAGAAAGTAGATTACTTGTATTGTCATATTACCATGCCTGCAAGAAATTTCAAATTGGATAAATTTTTCACCAATTTAGCGACGATCAATCAGCAGGTTCCAATCATTTTATCTGGTTTAATGATACAAGAATACAAAGGTAAAATCTCTCCAAATATTCATTTGAAGCGAAGTTTGTCTGAAACGATTGCATTTTTACAGGAGATCTAAGCTTACTTCAACTCCAATCCTTCCAAATCCTCGCGCTTTTCACAAGTTTTGCTAGCTTTGATGCTATTTACTTAAGTGATTCTATTACAGGGCTTTATAGTTTTTTGACGGTCTTTTTAGGGACTCGGCCAAGTTTTGTTTAGCATTTTTAAAAAATAATTAAACAAAAAGGTACTATTCTCAAATTATTATGTTTAACTTTAATCTTCAAACATTAAACATAATTGTATGTCAAACGCAGAATTCAGCTTGTTACTTACCGAAAATGCGGAGTTTTTAAGACCATTTGCAATCAATCTTACCAAGGATCATGAGTCTGCTAAAGATTTATACCAAGACACATTATACAGAGCGATTTCAAATAAAGATAAGTACAATGTAGGAACCAATATTAAAGCGTGGTTGTATACCATTATGCGCAATATTTTTATCAATGATTATCGCCGTAAAGCTAAGCAATCAACTGTATTGGATAATAGCCCGAACGATTTTTTAATCGATCAAACTTTCAATAAGGTGGTGAATGATGGAATAACTAACTTAAATTTGAAGGAAGTAAATCAATTCATACATGATTTGCCGGAGTTATTTAGGACACCATTTAATTTGTACTACGAAGGGTATAAATACAATGAAATTGCTGAAGCACTAGATGAGCCTCTTGGTACAATCAAAAGTAGAATACACTTTGCTAGAAAAATTTTAAAGCAAAAAATTAAACGATATTAAATTCATGTCATCGACATCAAAAAAAGTAATTGTTATTGGAGCGGGTTTTGCAGGTTTATCTACCGCAAGTTTCTTAGCAAAAATGGGTTGGGATGTTACAGTTATTGAAAAGCATGATTTACCAGGTGGTAGAGCAAGAAAGTTTACAGCAGAAGGATTTACATTTGATATGGGTCCGAGTTGGTATTGGATGCCAGATATTTTTGAAAGGTATTTTAATGCCTTTGGTAAAAAAGTAAGTGATTATTACGCACTTAAAAGACTGGATCCTTCTTACAGAGTTTATTTTGAAAAAGAAGGTTGGGATATTCCTGCGAATTACAAGGAATTACAAAATTTATTAGAATCGGTAGAATCAGGCGCAGCCAAAGCATTAGATGCTTTTATGGCAGAGGCTAAATTCAAATACGATGTTGGTGTCGGAAAACTAGTACATAATCCAGGACTGTCATTGACAGAATTTTTGGATATGGATTTAGTGAAAGGTGTTTTTAAGTTAGATGTTTTTCAATCGATGAAAAAGCATGTCGCTAAATTTTTCAAAGATCCATCTATTCAATCTTTGATGGAGTTTCCTGTGTTATTTTTAGGTGCGTTGCCAGAAAAAACGCCTGCATTGTATAGCTTAATGAATTATGCAGATATCAAAGGAGGTACTTGGTATCCTGAATTTGGCATGTATAGTATTGTGCAAGGGATGTATGATTTAGCCATTTCACTAGGGGTGCAATTTAAATTAGGGGAGGAAGTGACTTCGATCCAAGTGCAAGCTGGCAAGTCAGTTGCTGTGCATACTTTAAAAAATGCCACAGGCGAAACCCAAGAATATACGATGGATGTGTTGATTGGTGCTGGAGATTATCACCATATTGAAACTAAATTATTAGCACCAGCATACCAATCCTATTCGGCTACTTATTGGGATAGTAGAGTGATGGCCCCAAGTTCACTATTATTTTATGTGGGTTTGAATAAAAAATTAGAGGGTGTTTTGCATCATCAATTATTTTTTGATACAGATTTTGGTTTACATGGTCAAGAAATATATTCCGATCCAAAATGGCCTACAAGACCTTTGTTTTATGCAAGTGTCCCTTCGGTTACAGATCCAACTGTGGCCCCAGAAGGTTGTGAAAACTTATTTTTATTGATCCCAATTGCAGCAGGTTTAGAAGGGGATAACGAGGAGACAAGAGATCAATATTTTGAGATGATCATTCAACGATTCGAAGAACGTGTTGGTCAGTCTATACGAAGCGCTATTGTATATAAGCGTTCTTATGCAGTAAAAGAATTTAAAGAAGACTACCATTCTTTTAGGGGCAATGCATATGGCTTAGCAAATACATTATTGCAGACAGCAAATTTAAAGCCAAGTTGTAAAAGTAAAAAAGTAAATAACTTATATTACACTGGTCAATTAACCGTACCTGGTCCAGGCGTGCCGCCAAGTTTAATCAGTGGGGAAGTGGTGGCGAAGCTGGTTGATCAAAAACATAAAGCATAATTCAGTATGTCTTCATTAACATTATACAACGAAGTCACCGCACAAAGTAGTAAGTATACCACTTTACTCTATAGTTCTAGCTTTTCTTCTGCTATTGGACTATTGGATAAGTCACTACGTCAACCTATTTATGATATTTACGGATTTGTAAGATTTGCAGATGAAATTGTAGACACGTTTCATGAGTATGATAAAGCAACATTACTTGCAACCTTCAAATTAGATACATATGCCGCATTGGAAAATGGAATCAGTTTAAATCCAATTTTGCATCGTTTTCAATTAACCTATAATCAATTTAAAATTGATAGGGCTCTATTAGATGCATTTTTATATAGTATGGAGATGGATCTTTCTCAGCAGTCCCATGACCAAGCAAGTTACAACCAATACATTTTTGGAAGTGCCGAAGTGGTGGGCTTAATGTGTCTTAAAATATTTTGTAATGGGGATGAAGCACAATATGAAATATTAAAACCATCGGCACAAAGTTTAGGTGCTGCTTTTCAGAAAGTCAATTTTTTAAGAGATATCAAAGCAGATTTTGTGGGTATGGAGCGCATGTATTTTCCAAACTGCGATTTTTGCAATTTTAGCCTGGCAGATAAGCAAGCAATAGAGGCGGATATCCAAGCAGATTTTGATGCAGCTTTAGAAGGCATTAAGGCCCTGCCGCTCCCATGTCGTTTTGGGGTTTATGTGGCGTTCAAATATTATTATGCTTTATTTAAGAAGATTAAACAGACCAGTCATGGGGCGTTATTAAGCACTAGAATTAGAATACCAGATTATGGTAAATTTTTAATATTATTCAATGCAAAAATTAGAACAAGCTTAAATTTGTTGTAGTACCTTTGTTTTATAAAAACCTTTCTTTTATGATTTTCTTATTTTCTATGTTATTGACTTTTGCCATTATGGAAGGTGTTACTTGGTTAACACATAGGTATGTAATGCATGGTTTTTTATGGTATTTACATGAAGATCATCATCAGCCGACTGGCCATATTTTTGAAAAGAATGATGCATTCTTCTTGATTTTTGCACTTCCTAGTATGGCATGTATTTTTTATGGTACATTCAATGCCATGCCATGGTTGTCTGGTATAGGAACTGGTGTGGCCATGTATGGATTGGCTTATTTTATTATACACGAAGTTATTATACACCAAAGAATCAAGTGGTTTACAAAGACTAATAATAGATATATCAAAGCCATTCGTTGGGCACATAAAATGCATCATAAGCATTTAGGTAAAGAAGATAGTGAGAGTTTTGGTATGCTGATTGTAGCCAAAAAATATTGGGATAAAGTTAAGCGAGATGAAATGATTCAAAACAAAGCTTAACGCATTGACACTAGAAAAAAAATATGATTATATAATAGCCGGTGCAGGTTGCGCCGGCTATTCTTTGTTATACCATTTATTGCAGGATCCTATCTTAAGTAAAAAAAAGATATTGGTGGTGGATGCTAATTTTAATAAGGCCAATGATCGTACCTGGTGTTTTTGGGAAGACAGCGTAGGGCCCTTTGAGTCTATTGTTTGTAAAAAATGGTCCAATATAGAAGTCTTAAAAGGGACAATACATCGTTCCTTACCAACTGCTCCTTTTGAATACAAAATGATTCAAGGAATTGATTTTTACCAACACATTAGTGCTTTTGCAAAAGGCTTTGACAATGTGGAATGGGTCGCCTCAAAGATATTAAGTATTGATTCAGTACATGCTGGTGCAAGGGTCAACTGGGAAGGGGGCCCAGCCAATGCAGACTATGTATTTTCAAGTATCAATGGGGAGCGTATCCAATCAACACTTTGGCAACATTTTAAAGGGATCGTCGTGGAATTCGATGCCCCTGTTTTCGATGCCCCAATATTTGATGAGCGTATTGCAAGATTAATGGACTTTAATGTGCCTCAAATGAATGCAACAGCTTTTATGTACCTGCTTCCTTTAACAGATAAAAAAGCCTTGGTAGAATATACTTTATTTTCTCCCAAGATTTTAGAAACAGCCGAGTATGATCTTGTTTTGAATGCATATATGAAAGAACATTATAAAGGGCATGCCTATACCATTGTACATACAGAACAAGGTGCCATACCAATGACTACAAAAAAGATGACATCAAGAACAGGCAATGTCATTTCAATTGGGACTATGGGGGATGCAGTTAAAGCGAGTACTGGATATGCATTCCAATTTATTCAGCAACAAACTCAACAAATTGTAAATCAATTAAAATTGAATCAAGCCTTGGATGCTGACGTGCATCATACAAGACATCAATTTTACGATGCTGTATTATTATATATTCTAGAACACAAAAAAATGGCAGGCGATGAAATATTTGCACGCATATTTAAGAAAAATAATGCAGCCACTGTATTTAAATTCTTATCCAATACATCTAATTTAATGGAGGATATAAGGATTATGCTAAGTCTTCCTACCTCTATTTTCCTACCTGCGGCCATTAAAGTATTATTTCGACGGTAGATGGTTCTCAAAATTTGTAAGAATGCACTAATTTTATACCATGGCCTTGTCGTACAATGGTTAGTACAAGCGTTTCCGAAGCGCTAAATCCCAGTTCGATCCTGGGCTTGGCTACACATAGAACTTTTATACCTATAAAATTACCAATTACAATTTCGTTGCATTTTCCGTACCTTAGGTTTCGTGAAAAAACTCATTGCCATAGCTTGTTTTGCCGCCTTGTTATTATCAACAAGTAGTGTAAGCTATTTTTATTGGCTTCAGGAAAAAGTGCATGAGCAAGAACGCTTTGCAAATATTGAGGCAGGTGCCTCCATCGAACAAGCAAATGATATTGAATTGGTCCTTCAAGATAAATCTGTTTTACCCGAGGGATATCATTGGGAGGAAAAAGGTCGAGAGTTTAGTCATAAGGGTATGTTCTATGATATTGTTTCCATCAAAAAAACTTCTAAAGGCTGGGTGATTAAAGCTGCATCGGATGAGGAAGAAGCAGCCATTGTTGCTAATCAACATAAACTGAATCATTTGGATAAAGAGGCACAATCTAAATCCACTTCTTCTAAGATCAAATTGAACCTTAGCCTTGCTCTATATGAATGTCCTTCATTCAATAAGCAAAGTTTATTCAACTATATTTTACTAAAAAAGAAGTATCCATCTTTGAATACGCCAATTTTAAGTAGCTATTCAGGACGCATCACCCATCCGCCAGAAACTGTCTAATCCCTGAGACAGTTCAATCAAATTAGCCATGCGCTATTTGATTGATCTTTCATTTTCATTTAAATAATATTGAATGCGTTTAATAGTAAGCGTACTGGTATTTTTTAGCATGAGTTTGAATCTTTTGGCACAATCTGATACCACGACAAAGCAATTAAAAGACGTCGTGATCTATGCCAATAAGTTTCCAACACTTTCTAAAAATATCGTACAGCGTGTTGTTTCTATAACCGATAAAGTATTGATTCAGCAACAAGCCAATACTGCAGATATCTTAACTGCCTCTGGTCAGGTCTTTGTTCAAAAAAGTCAATCTGGCGGTGGAAGCCCTGTTGTGAGAGGGTTTGAGGCGAGTAGGGTCTTATTGATGGTAGATGGTATTCGTATGAACAGTGTCATTTTTAGAGCTGGTCATTTACAAAATATCATTACGGTGGACAATATGATTTTGGACAGGGTTGAAATTTTGTATGGTCCAAGTTCTACCATGTACGGAAGTGATGCATTGGGTGGTGTAGTTAATTTATTTACCAAACAACCACAATTGTTTATCTCTAATGTAACTTCTAAAAAAGCAGCTTGGAAAGTGAATGGCAATCTAGTATATCGATACGGTAATGGGCAAAATGAACAACGCCAACATATAGATGTCAATATTGCTAATAACAAATGGGCTTATCTCACTTCCTTTACCATTAGCAGCTTTGGCGATATGCGTCAGGGAAATAAAAGATCAGCAGCCTATCCAGACTTTGGTAAAAGATTTTTTTATGTAGCACGCGAAAACAATACGGATGTGGTGAAGGATAATAGCGCATCGGTGAATATTCAAAAATTAAGTGGGTACAATCAAACAGATATTTTGCAAAAACTATTGTTTAAGCCGAATGATAATACAGCGCATCTATTGAATGTACAAATCTCTAATTCTTCTGATATCAATCGGTATGATCGTTTGACAGAAACGAGCAATGGTTTGCTTGTATTTGCTGAATGGTATTATGGGCCACAGGTGCGTAATATGGTTGGTTATAAATTAAGTAAAGAAAAATTAAATGGTTTTTTCCAAGATCTTACCTTGAATGCCAATTACCAACATTTAGAGGAAAGCAGAATTAGCAGAAGGTTCAAAATCAATGATAAGGATTATAGATTTGAGGAAGTGGATATGTTTGGGTTCAATGTAGATTTATTACACCAAGGTAATTCTAGTGAGCTACATGTAGGAGTGGAATCTTATTACAATAAAGTGGGTTCGACTGCCTATCGTAATAATATTGCAACCAATGCTCGAAGCACTATTGCGACTAGGTATAGTGATGGACCTACCAATATGGCTAATTATGCTATTTATGCGCAACATACTGAATTTTTGAAACGAAATTGGGTGTTGAATAGTGGTTTGCGTTTGAACAATGTGCAATTGAATGCTCATTTCAAAGACACAGCACTCATGCATTTTCCTTTCACAGATGCCAATCAAAACAATACTGCTTTGACCGGTAATCTAGGCATGGCTTACAATGGATCGGATAGATTAAGAATTGCTTTTGGTTTTAGCAGTGGATTTAGAGCGCCGAATGTGGATGACTTAACAAAAGTATTTGATACTAGAACGGGTTATGTAGTGGTGCCTAATAAGGATTTAAAACCGGAATATACTTACAATACAGAATTTAATATTTCTAAAACTGCGGATAAATATACCATCGGGGCATCTATTTTCTTTACTAGATTTAGAAATGCATTGGTAGTTGACAATTTCAAATGGAACAATGCAGGTACGATCCTATATCAAGGTATTATGAGCGATGTGTACGCTTCACAAAACAAAGCGAAAGCTGTTGTTTATGGATTCAATGTCAATGGATCATTTAAGATTGTAAAAAATACCAATTTAGCTGCTACCTATACTTATACTCGCGGGAGCTATGCTGATCGTAAACTCGATGGTTTAAATACAGCATTGCCATTAGACCATATCCCTCCAACCTATGGTAGAGTGGGATTAAAGCAGGATGTAAAAAAGTTTTCTGCAGAATTTTTTACTGTATTTAACGGGTGGAAGCGTATCGAAGATTATAATTTAAATGGAGAAGACAACGAGATTTATGCGACTAAGGATGGGATGCCAGCTTGGCAAATCTGGAATATCAACACAAACTATCAGCCAACTAATAAATTAAGTTTCAGTTTTCAAATTGAAAATATTGCCGACTTAAATTACCGTTATTTCGCGAGTGGTATTTCTGCTTTGGGAAGAAATTACGTAGTTCAAGCCAGGTATAGTTTCTAAGACTTAAAATAGGTTTATTAAAAAGGGGTAGCTCAAATTGAGCTACCCCTTTTTTTATTAGGTTAATCGGTATCTATCATTTTATCTTTTCAATGCACCTATATTACTAGAGAAAATCTTTACAGCAATGGCAAGTAAGATCACCCCAAAAAATTTACGCACTGCCAATAGTCCACCTGGGCCTAACATGCGTTCGATAAAGTTGAGAGATTTTAAAACAAGAAATACAATAATTAAGTTGACTAAAATCCCTCCAAGTATATAAGCTTCTTCGAAGTTGGCTTTAAGTGACATGATGGTTGTCAGGGTTCCGCTTCCGGCAATAATAGGAAAGGCAATAGGTACCACGGCACCAGACTGTGCATTTTTATCCCCTTTAAAAATTTCATGACCTAAAACCATTTCAAGTCCTAATAGAAAAATGACAATAGAACCACCCACTGCAAATGACTTTACATCTAATCCCAATAATTGTAAAAAAGGTTTACCTAGAAATAAAAATAAAATCATTAAGCCTCCTGAAATTAGGGTCACTTTAAGCGATTTAATGGCCCCTGATTTTTCTTTCATCGCAATCAATAGTGGTATAGAGCCCACGATATCAATCACGGCGAACAATGTAAAAACAATCGTAAGTAGTTCATCTAATTTGAATTCCATAAAAAAAGCTTTGTATGAAGATACAAAGCTTTTTTAGATTTACTAACGCATTTGAATAAGCCTTAGTTTGATTAACAATAACTTTTTATACCATCCAGCTATTGATATTTTAGCGATTTATTTTGTTAATACTGAAGTCGTATCCCAAATTGAAGCATTCTGCCAATAGCATTATAGCCATTCACTTCACTGAAATTGTCGTTTAACAGATTTTGTCCATTTGCAAATGCAATAACGCGCTTGCTCCACTTGTATTGAATGGCCGCGTTCAATAAGGTATAGTAATTCAAGGTCACATCTGGACTTGCGTATCCGCCTACATCAAAACGTTTGCTAATAAATCTTCCAGTAAGGCTAGCATCCCATTTTGCATTGATTGCATAATGCCACTGTAGATTCAAGCTGTGTTTTGGGCGCTTTAATAAATAATTATACGTAATGGTATCTGTGGTAGTGATTCTATTTTGATTGGTTTCTTGTCCATTCATTAAAGTATAGTTCAATGAAAAAACATGCTGCTCTGTAATTGGATGTTGAATTTCAATTTCTAAACCATTTACTTTTTGTTGGATAAAATTGAAAAAATTATAGTCTATATAATTATAGTCAATCCCGTTTTTAATATTTCTGTTGTAGTAGACGGCTCTTGCAAATACTTGTCCTTTTCTAAATGAAATACCCAATTCAGTATTAAAAGAAGTTTCTGCTTTTAATTGATCATTGTTGCCAAGTTGATATAGAGAAGGTGCTTTAAATCCAGTGGATACACTCGCAATCAATCTTACCTGATCGTTGATCGCGTAGGATGGGTTGAAAGTAAAGGTTTGGTTGTTGCCAAAACGATTGTGGTTATTGTATCTAGCGCCTAATTCGAGCAACCATTTTTTTGCATTATCATTGATCAAAACCGATGTATACAATGCATTCTGAAATTGAAAGGTATCTTTAGATGCATCATTGTAAGGGCCATATTTGCTAATAGAGGCATAAGTTTGGTTGTAAGACCCGTATCTAAAATCCGTTCCAATAATCCACTGTATATTTTTTTGAATTGGTGTTGATAAAAAGGCGTCTACAAAATGGGTTTTACCTGCATATTTATTTTTCTCGTAAATCGTATACTTTTTATCAGTGCTATCATTTAGATAAGTTCTGTCTTGTGTGGTATATTGGTATTGTAATTTAAAACTGGTTTTTGCCTTTTTATATTTTAACAATACGCTACTCATGGTGGTTGCGTTTCTAAATTCATTGTCTTTTTCATCTTTAAATCCACCATAATCTATTGCCGCTGTATAAGCAGTCTTTCTACTAGACAATTGTACATTCCAAAGGGTATCAATTTGGTATTTTACTTTTACAAAAAAGCTATTGTTTTGATAGCCATCCTTATCAAAGTTGGCTTTGTTGGTGATATCCTTCGCAGAAGAAAATCCGTCTGCATTTTGATTTTCAAAACCAATGGTGTAGTCTAGCTTTTTAAAATTACTATTGAATTGAAAATTACCTTGTTTAGTTCCATAGCTACCATAACTAAATCCACCTCCGCTACCACCTTTTGATTTAGTGATGATATTGATCACGCCACCAATGGCATCCGATCCGTAGAGTGTGCTCTGTGCGCCTTTTAATATTTCAATGCGCTCCACTTGATTGAGTGGTACTAGGTTCAAATCAAATTCATTGCTAATCATGGAAGGGTCTCCTACGGGTGTACCGTCAAGTAAAATCAAGGTTCTTCCAGAAGCAGCACCGCGCATGTAAATACTAGGCACAGTTCCTAAATTGCTTAATGTACCTGGCAGGCTTAATCCTGCTTGTTCATTTAGTAATTGTGCAATGGTTCTACCAGCATTTTGCTGAATTTGAGCTGCAGTAATGACTGTGATGACTTTGCTTGTGCCACTTTGTTTCTACTCAATTTTATTGGCAGTGACAATGACATCCTCCAGCTGTGTGGGAGTTGAACTTTTTTGAAGACTGTCTTTTTGTTGTCCAAAGACGGAGGACATGGTGGCGATAAGGCACACCGAGAGCGTGATATTTTTTGGCTCATTGTTTTGTTTTTTGAGTGAACAATGAGCTTCCTGGACAAAGAGAACCATAATTGATTAAGCAGCGTGATAGTATACCCCTGCGCTTAATTTTTTACAATCCTTGCTTTTTAACCAAAAGCTGTTGATTTTTTAAACTAGGCAGGTCTTCTGGCTCGTTCTTCTCAAAGTCATCCTTCCCAAATTGCTTCAGTGGATTTGACTTAATGCTTGCGCATCGAACTTACAGCTACGGGAATAGCTCCTGGTTTGAACAGGATTCCCTTTTAATCATTTGCATGAACCTAATCGAGCACAAACTTATTCTCTTTTAAAATAGCTTGTTCATTTAATTATTAACCCATTGTTAAAAACTCCCAATAAGTCGATATATTTATCTTTAAGAAAAGTGTAAAGCATTTTATATGAGTACAAAAGTTAAACAAAGCATCAATTTTTTTAGCTTAACCATGATTGTGGTCAGCTTAGTCATTGGCATGGGTATCTTCAAAACCCCAGCGACCATTGCTGCGAAGTCTGGTACGCCGCTCATTTTTTTTAGTGCTTGGATCATTGGGGGTATCATTGCTTTATTTGGCGCATTAACCTATGCGGAGATTGGACAAAGATTACCTGTGATTGGCGGGTATTATAAAGTGTTTGCACATTGTTACCACCCAGGTGTTGGGTTTACAATTAATGTATTGATCTTAATTAGCAATGCAGCTTCTTTAGCAGTGGTTGCATTAATTGGCGCAGATTATGTAAGTGATTTATTGTTTGGAAGACCTTCTGGCACTTTATTTAATATTGGTGTGGCTTCATTTTCGGTCGGATTATTTTATATCGTCAATTTACTAGGATTAAAAACAAGTAGTCGGACGCAGAATGTGTTGATGGTTGTGAAAATCAGTTTGATTTTATTACTCATCACTTCTTTATTCAAAGGCGTGAGTGTGGCACCACACGGTTTCAATGATGGTAAAGTATATGTGTATGATGGTACCAATGGCATGCTGCTTTTACTAGTGAGTTTGGTATCTGTTTTTTTTACGTATGGAGGCTATCAACAAACCATCAATTTTGGCGCAGAAGTCAGTTCTGCTAAGACGATGCAGAGAGGTATTGTGATTGGTATTTTACTAGTTTTATTTTTATATCTAGCAATTAACTATACATATGTAAAAGTGATTGGGTTTGATAATATTAAAAATGCCAATGCCATTGGCTCCCTTTTATTTGAAGCCTGGTTTGGTAAGCTTGGCGCCAAAGTATTTGATTTTGCGATGGTCTTAAGTGTGCTCGCATATGTCAATGTTATTTTAATGAGTAATCCAAGGGTGATGTTTGCGATGAGTGAGGATAAAGTATTGCCTGCAGTATTTCAAAAAAAGCATGCTACCACAGATGCTTTGGTACCTGGTCTTACAGTTTTTGCGATCACTACTATTTTGATTACTTTTTTTGGAAAAGGGGTAGACGATGTATTGAGTTTTAGTATCTTTTTGGATTGCTTGGGGATGAGTACTTCGGCAGCCACTTTATTCATATTAAGACGAAAGGGCCAGGGAGACGCTTCTGTCACTGGAGGACTAAAGCGTTGGACGCCTATTTTTGCATCCATTTTTGTATTGGCATATGCTTTTGTAGCTGTGGCAGTAGTTATTGATAAACCCTATGCTGCGCTGACTGCAGTTATTTTAGTGGCCATCGTATTGGTATTGTACCGCCTATTTTACTATAAAAAAGGGGTATAAGCGCCGCTCAGCCAATTAGAAGTCCGCTTGTCTAAAAATTAGACAATGCTTTCTGTTTGTACTACTTTTGTAAATCAAAATAGGAATTCCTAATTATCAATACAGACAATGAGATACATTTTTTTGTTTATTTTTCTAGTGTTCACTATGTCATTGACGGCTCAAAATCCAAAGCAATGGGACCTAAGAACTTGCGTGGAATACGCCATCAAGCATAATATTTCGGTTCAACAAGCAGATATACAAGCTAGATTGGCCAAACTACAGGCAGATCAGGCTAAATATAACCAGTTACCTACCATGTCTGGTTCTTCTGGTTTGGGGATGCGTTTAGGACGTTCTATTGACCCTGTGACCAACGCCTTCACCACTACACAATTCTTGTATAATAACTTTGGCGCGAATGGTGGGGTGCAATTGTACAATAATAATAGATTAGGCAATACAGCAGCCGCAAGTAATTATAGCTGGTTGGCAAGCATCGCCGATCTTCAAACGGCGTCTAATGATATTTCAGTGAATGTGGCTACATTTTATTTACAAGTCTTATCTACCATCGAACAATCAGAAATAGCTAAAATACAAATTGCACAAACGACAGAACAATTGGCTGCAACAAAAAAGCGAGTAGAAGTTGGTTTGTTACCAGAGATTAATTTATTAGAATTAGAAACCCAATTAGCAAATGATAGTAGTAATTATATCACTGCTATTTCTAATGTAGAACAAAGCAAATTAAGTTTAAAGGCATTGTTAAATTTAGATGCTTCGGAAGTATTTGATGTATATGTGCAACCAGTAGATCAAATTAAATTACAAGCCTTTGCAGACTTACAACCAGACTATGTGTTTGGTGTAGCTGAACAAAATCTTCCAAATATCAAAGCAGCGAACCTACGTTTAAAGGCAGCAGAAAAAAATCAATTGATTGCTAAAGCTGGATTTTATCCAACTTTAAGCTTTGGCTATTCATTAAGCTCCAATTTCTCAAATTCATTTAAATATATCAGTGGCATTGAGTCTGCTGGATTTAGCAATATCTCACCAACTAGTCCATTTGTGACAGTAGGATCCGCTAAGTATTATGTACAAAGTCCTTTGTACAATACTGTTACAAGCAATAGAGATTTGAGTAATATCTGGAAAGGATGGGGCAGACAATTAGATAATAACTTTGGACAAAATTTTGGATTCCAATTATCGATTCCAATTTTCAATGCCAATCAATCTAAAACAGCCTATCAACAATCTAAATTAAATTATCAATCCGCTAGTTTACAACAAGAAAATACACAGAGAAAGTTGAAGCAAGATATTTATGCAGCTTACACCAATGCGGTGGTCGCATTTAATAAACTGAATGCCAATCAAAAAGCAGTTACATCTGCAGAGAAGGCCTATAGCTTTGCTACAAAGCGTTATGAATTAGGCTTATTAGGAACGATAGAATTATTAAATAATCAAAATAATTTTTTAAAGGCTAAAGTAAATTATAAAGCTGCTCAGTATGAGTATGTATTTAGAATTAAATTACTTGAGTTTTATAAAGGAGAAGCACTTTCTCTATAATTTGTTAATCGCATCGTAAAATAAAAAAAATGAATAAGAAAATCATTTGGGGTATCGTAGTTTTTGTTGTACTAGTTGGAGTATTAGTAGGACTTAAAAAAGCAGGGGTCATTGGTAAAGACGAAGGCACCGAAGTTACAGTGGAGAAGGTGGAACTAAGAACCATCACTGAGTCGGTGAATGCAAGTGGTAAAGTGTATCCAGAAATTGAGGTGAAAGTAAGTCCAGACATCTCTGGAGAGATCGTGAGCTTATTTGTGGAGGAAGGTGCGAAAGTAACTAAAGGACAAGTTTTAGCTAAGATCTATGCAGATATTTACTCTTCTCAAAGAGATCAAGTAACCGCTTCTGTGAATCAAGTGAAAGCACAATATGAAAATGTAAAAGCAAATTTGAGTGGCTTAAAGAATGGATACGAAAGCTCAAAAGCGGCTTATGAGCGCTATAAAAAATTATTTGCAGACAAGATTGTCTCAAGAGCAGAATACGAGCAAGTAGAACAAACTTTCCGTTCTGCAGAATCTAGTTACAATGCAGCTAAAGAGTCTATTAAAAGTGGAGAAGCCCAAGTGCAAGGTGTGAAAGCACAATTGGCTAGAGCAGAAAAAGACTTAGCTAGAACAACCATTGTATCTCCAATGGATGGTATCATTAGTTTGATGAATGTAAAGAAAGGAGAGCGTGTGGTGGGTACTGCGCAAATGGCTGGTACAGAAATGATGCGTGTGGCTGATATGAAGAGCATAGAAGTAAGAGTTGATGTAGGTGAGAATGACATTACTAAAGTGAAATTAGGAGATACGGCATTGGTCGAAGTTGATGCCTATAACAATAGAAAATTCAAAGGGATTGTATACAAAATTGCGAATCCTATCACTGCGGCTTCAGGCATTAGTTCTGCAGCAGAAGTGGCAAATTATAAAGTACATATCCGTTTATTAACTGATAGTTATACAGACTTAATTCAAGAGAATGCTATTTTTCCATTTAGACCAGGCATGACTGCAAGTGCAGACATTCAAACAAAGTCTAAATTGAATGTCATTACTGTGCCATTGAATGCTGTGACAACAAGAGACAATGATGGTAAAGGAAAAGATACCAAAGTGTCTAGTACTTCAAATAATAATACAGAAAAAGAACCTGTAAAAGAGCAAGAGTTAAATGAAGTGGTCTTTGTCTTGCAAAAAGACAATAAGGTGAAAATGGTTAAAGTAAAAACAGATATTCAAGACTTAAACTTTATCGAAGTGGCTGGATTAAAGGTAGGAGACCAAGTGATCACCGGACCTTATAGTATTGTAAGTAAGACTTTAAAAGAGGGCTCTTTGGTAAAAGTAGTTACAAAAGAAAAGTTATTTGAAGAGAAAAAGTAAGGGGGAACATAAAATTGACCCAAAAAAAGGGCGCATTTAAAAAATGCGCCCTTTTTTTATGAATTTCTTATGTTTGTACAATGGAACATAAGCGAATTGGTATTATTGGTAGCGGAAGTTGGGCTACAGCAATAGCAAAAATTATAACAGAAAATGGTCATCCAGTCACATGGTGTCTTAGACAACAGTCCAATATTGATTATTTTGAAAAACGTAAACACAATCCGCATTATTTAAGAAATGCTTATTTTGATTTACATAAAATCAGTTTTTCAACAGATATCAAATTGGTCGTGGCAGCGTCGGATATCATCATCATTGCCGTCCCGTCTATTCACATTGAAACAACACTTGCGTCCTTAGAAACGGAAGACCTTAAAAATAAGTCCATTATTTCGGCAGTGAAAGGCGTATTGCCTGTATATAATATCTTATTGAATGAATGGCTTGAACAAAAATATAATTTTCCGCTTTCGTCTTACTTTACCCTATTAGGCCCAAGCCATGCAGAGGAAGTGGCAGCTGAGCAATTATCTTATTTGACTTTTTCTGGCTTAGACGAAACTGCAACCACAAACATTGCTAGTTATTTTAAATCAGAGTGTATCAATACCATTATCAATCAGGATGTGATAGGGGTTCAATATGCCGGGGTTGCAAAAAATATTTACGCCCTTGGTGCGGGTATTGCACATGGATTGGAATATGGAGATAATTTTTTAAGTGTTTTTATTGCCAATTGTGCCAATGAAATGCAAGTATTGTTAAAAGAAATTGCCATGAAGGAATCAAGTGGAGCAGCCTTGATGAATCACAATGCATCCGTTTATTTGGGTGATTTATTGGTGACCTGCTATTCCTTACATAGTAGAAATAGAACCTTCGGAAATATGATTGGTAAAGGGTATTCTGTTAGAGCAGCAGAATTAGAATTGAATATGGTAGCAGAAGGCTACAATGCGAGTAAGTGTATCCATACCATGAATCAAACTTTAAATGTAAAGCTTCCGATTATGGATGCAGTGTATCAAATATTATGGGAAGGAGCGGCACCCGATACCACCTTTAAGGAGATAGAGCAGATCCTAGTATAAAGAAATCTGAAGCAATACCGTCTGCCAAAAATTTTGCTTCTTTTTTTAAACTGTATTGATTTTCATTTTGCTGAAAAATGTCTTTAGAACGCATTGCTTGAATCATTTCAATGCTATGATCAAGGTAGCGCTTGCCAAATGTTGCTTTTATTAAGTCCAGATCAAATCCTTCCATACGTCTTAAACTCGTCATCATGTATTCATTGTAGCGGTTGGCTTCTGTGAGGTATTCGATTTCAAAATTTAATTGTCCATTGGTGATGCTTTGGATGTACAATGCATTGTTTGCAATATTCCATTGTCTAGAAATGGTATTGAATGAATGTGCGGATGGACCAAGTCCAAGATAATGTTTACCAGACCAATAATGACTATTGTGTTGACTTCTAAAACCAGGCTTTGCGAAATTTGAAATTTCATAATGTTCCATGTCCATTCCAATTAATCTAGTGGATACGATTTCAAAATGTCTTGCTTGTTTTTCTGGGTCAACAGCTTCTATTTGTGCATTTTCGATCAGTTTTTTTAAAGCGGTCTTATCTTCTACTGTCAATGCATAACAGGAGACATGGTTAATTTGATATTGTTGAATCCAATCTAAATCTTCCATCAATCCTTGATCACTTAAAGTAGGGGTTCCATAAATTAAGTCAATACTTAAATTATGAATACCAGCTTGCATTGCCATTTCAATGGCGGCATGTGATTGTTCCACTGTATGCGCTCGATTCATCCAAGTCAAAGCAGCAGCCTGAAAACTTTGAATACCAATACTTAAACGGTTAATGCCTACTTGTTTCCATGCAGCCAATTTAATTGGATGGATGTCATCTGGATTGGCTTCTAAAGTACATTCAATGGTAGCTTCAACTTTAAAATGGGTATGAATAGCTGCTAGAATTGCTTTTAATTGCGGTTCATTTAAAAGGGAGGGTGTTCCACCGCCAAAATAGATGGTCTCAATGGGCTCGTTGATATAGCTTTTTTGAAGTTCAATTTCTCGAATGAGTGCATCTACAAAAGCTTGGATCGTATCTGTCTGTGTAGAAAAATGAAAATTGCAATAATGACAAGCTTTTTTGCAAAAAGGAATATGTAGGTAGATGCCTGCCATAAGTTGAATTACCAACAAAGCTAGGCATTGTTCTTTAATTCTGCATTAGTATACTTATTTTTGCAACAGATGTTAGACCAACTTAAGAAATTTTCATTTGCCTTCATTGGACTATTTGTATTGTCTAGCTTCACCCTTGTGAGGCAAGCAAGTCAAAAAGATACTGTATTGGTTGCAAAGGATACAATCGCAATCCTACAAGATAGTATGATGGTTAAAGACACTTTATGGCTAAAGTATGTACCAATTATTCCTAAAACATTTATTCAATCCGATGCATGGTATTTGCAATCCATACCAAGAGATCCAAAAGATAGTAGTTTTAATGTCCTACAATTGTACCTCAATTTCTTTGCGAAAAAAAAGAATACCTATCAATTGTATAATCAAAAAGTAACATCATCCAATGCAGAGGATGTATTGTACAAAATAGAACAAAAGTTCTCATTACCAGATAAAGATATTCTTTTTTATGCTTTTATTGCTTTAATTTTTTTATATAGTTTTCTGATTCAAATTGCCCCACAGTATATTGCGAAATTATTTAGTCAATTTAGTCAATCCTCATTAAGGATGATGCAAAACAAAGAGCAGCTTTTGCAAAATAGTGTAGCTTCTTTTATCATGAACATTGGTTTTGTAGTGAGTTTTTCTTTAATGATGACATTGGTTATTTTTAATGCGCATTTACTGCCTATCAATTTTTGGGAAGGATTTTTCTATATGTGTTTATTCTTTTTGGGATTGTATTTTGGAAAGTATATTTGTTTAACAATTATAGGCTATATTTTTAATACCAATGAACTTATCCAGACCTATATTTTTGTGGTTTTTATGATCAATAAAGTGCTAGGCATCCTACTCATACCTTTCATTGGAATCTTGGCATTCGCCAAGCCTTTCTTGCATCCTTTTGCGATCGCTGGGGCAGGCTTATTAATGGTCCTTTTAATACTATATAGGTACTTATTTTCATTAACATCTGTTAGGAACAAATTACATGTCTCCTCCTTTCATTTTTTTCTTTACCTTTGTGCTTTCGAGATAATACCACTATTGATTCTATATAAATTGATAGTTCAATATTTTGGAGGAACTTACTAATTGTAGAAAGTTTAAAATGGCAAAAGAAATGAGTGTAGAAAAAAAAGCAACTGCGACTAAGACCATTCAAAAAATTCTAATTTCACAAGCAAAGCCTGAGAGTGAAAAATCCCCTTATTTTGATTTAGAAAAAAAGTACAAAGTGACTTTATTTTTTAAACCTTTTATTGAATTGGAACCCATCGGTGCAAAAGAATTTAGAAAAACTAAAATCGAAATCCCTTCTTATTCTGCTGTTATCTTTACAAGTAAAAATGCCATCGATCATTTTTTTAGATCTTGTGAAGAACTAAAAGTTAATATTAGTCAAGATACAAAATATTTCTGTATTACTGAATCTGTTGCTTTGTATTTGCAAAAGTTTATCATGTACAGAAAGCGCAAAGTATTTTTTGGAGTGGACGGATCCAATAAAAAACTATTTGATGTACTGAACAAACATAAAGCCAATGAGCAATTTCTTTATGTATGTAGTGAGAACCAACAAGACAATGAAATTGTCAATTGGTTAAAAGACCATGAATGTACTTTTGATTTAGCTTATATGTACCGATCAGTAAGTAGTGATATTAAACCACTTTTGAAAGAACACAATTTTGATATCATTTGTCTTTTCACTCCCAGTGGTTTAAAGAGTCTGTATGACAATCAACCAAATTTTGTACAAAACGGGACTACACTTGCTGCATTTGGTTCAAATACTTGTAAAGCAATTGAAGATGCAGGTTTGAATTTACATATTAAAGTACCAAGTCCTCAAGTGTCTAGTATGTTCGCTGGTCTTGATCAGTTTTTAGCACAAGTATCTAAAAAGAAATAAACTAAATTGCACTCTATGAGTGTCAATAAAAATTTCACCAACGATTTAATCAAGGAGACAAGTCCTTATTTATTGCAACACGCACACAATCCAGTGCAGTGGAAGCCATGGTCAGATGCATTGTTTGCAACAGCGACCGCTTCAGATAAACCCATTTTACTTAGTATTGGTTATGCCGCATGTCATTGGTGTCATGTGATGGAACGTGAAAGTTTTGAGGATGAAACAGTAGCTGATTTCATGAATGCGCATTTTATCAATATCAAAGTAGACCGGGAAGAACGTCCCGATATTGATCATATTTATATGGATGCATTACAGGCCATGACTGGATCAGGTGGTTGGCCATTAAACATATTTTTATTACCCAATGGGCAGCCTTTTTATGGAGGTACTTATTTCCCGCCACAGGCCATGCAAAATCGTGCATCATGGATGGATGTTTTAAAAGGGGTACAAGCCGCTTTTGATAGCAACCGCGATAAGCTGATAGAACAAGCCACACATTTAACACAGCATCTTTTACAAAGTAATATCAAAGCACTGCAAAGTCAAGAGGCCGAATCTGTGGCTACAAAAGATGAGTTTCAATTGATGGCACAAAGGATCTTGCAAAATGCGGATACACAATGGGGTGGGTTTGGCGTAGCACCAAAATTTCCACAAACATTTTCGATACAAGTTTTATTTCGAAACTATTTTGAAAATAAACATCAAGCATCGATCGTGCATGCAATTAGATCGATTGATAAAATGATACAAGGAGGCATCTATGACCATCTTGGTGGTGGATTTTCAAGATATAGTGTGGATGCCATGTGGCAGGCACCTCATTTTGAAAAAATGCTGTACGACAATGCATTGATTTTGGGTGTGCTTGCCGAAGGGTATCAAATTACAAAAAAGCCCATCTACCAAAATGTGATGCAGGCTACATTTGAATTTTTACAAAGAGAATTATACAATGGTGAAGGGGGCTACTATGCGGCTTTAGATGCCGATTCAGAAGGAGTTGAAGGCAAGTTTTATACTTGGTCTTATGATGAAATCAAGGAAACCATTGACCCTGCTATCTTTGATGCTTTTATTGCTTATTATCAAGTTGAACAAAATGGTAATTGGGAGCATACCAATATTCTTTGGACACAAAACGACATTGAAAAAGAATGGGAACCAGCATGGCAAAACGAACTCAAAAAATTATTCGATACGCGCGCAGTCAGGATTCGTCCAGCCTTGGATCATAAAATAATATTGGGTTGGAATGCAATGTTGATAGTGGGGTTTTGTAAAATGCATGCTGCCACAGGAAATGAACTTTACAAAAATGCAGCAATTGAATGTATCCAATGGGTGGAAGGAAATTTATACCATAATGATGTACAACATTTCTATCATAATATCGCAAATGGGACGCCAAAAGCACTCGCTTTTTTAGATGACTATGCCAATTTGATCCAAGCATACATTCAACTACAAGAAATCACAGGCAACACTCATTACTTGAGCCAAGCAAAAAAATGGATGGACTATGTGCTACTCCATTTTATAGATGAGGAGGGACTTTATTTTTACTATACTGCATCTTATCAAAAAGATGTGATGATTCGAAAAAAAGAAAGTTATGATGGTGCTCAACCAAGTGGTAATGCGCTTATCTGTTCAGGATTACATTATCTAGGTCATGTTTTCGATCTAGATAATTGGACTTTACACGCCGAAAAAATGATGCATTCTATGCGACCATCTTTGCTTCAATATCCAGGCTCTTTTGGCTGTTGGGCCCAAAGTTTTTACCAAATGTCCACTGGGATGACTGAATTGGTTGGGGTAGGTCCAACTGTACATGAAAGCTTGCCAACATTGAATGCTATCTTTTTACCCAATACAATTCGCATGATGAGTCAGGTTCAGAATAACCACATTCCCCTCTTAAAAGATAAAAAATGCATTGATAATCAGTACTTTATATGTAAAAACAAGACCTGCTCTGCGCCCATGCATCATGTCGACCTGATTTTAGCAAATATCTAACAACTTATTTCTTAATTTACAGCTTCTAAAACAGATGAAAATCAATTCATTCAGGTTTAAAAATAGCCTAAAAACAATCTGCTAATTTTACCCCTAAAATGTAATTTTTTGTAAAAAAAAACGTTTTAAACCAATATGATACCATTTTTTAAAAATACAAGAGTCAATTTCCCCATTGCGACCTTGAGCATTTTGATTTTATCACTTGCTGTAATTGCATTTGCCCCTCCAAAAAAAGGTAAACGTAATAGCAGTGCCAAACGTATCGACCCTCAGGCTGTGTCGATTCCAAGTGGATCTTTCTATATTGGAGCAAGTGATGAACAGATGGATTTATCGATGGTCAATCGAAAGAAATTAGTTTCCGTTCAAAGTTTCTGGATGGATAAGACTGAGGTGACCAACGAACAGTATAGAAGATTTGTTAAGTATGTTGCTGATTCCTTAAAATATTTAGCGATTTACGGTGGAGGCATCAATCAAAACGAAGACACGATTCGTGTGGATTGGGCAAGAGCAGCAAGGATTAACTTAAACAGCAAAGCAGTTCTAGAAAAATTAAATGAACTTTTATTAAGCCCAGACAATCGCATTCAAGGAAAAATTGAGATCGATCCCAATAAATTGATTTACAATTATTCTTTTGTTGATTTAAAAGCAGCAGCAAAAGCTTCTAAAGGATTAGAACAATCGCTTGGAGATTATTTAATCACGGTAAAGCAAAATGTATATCCAGATACATTGGTTTGGATGCGTGATTTCTCCTATTCATATAATGAACCATTGACTAGATTGTATTTTAGTCATCCAGCTTACAATGAATATCCTGTGGTGGGTGTAACTTGGAAACAAGCGGTTGCATTCACACATTGGAGAACAAATAACAGTGATTATTATGCAGGGAAACCTGGCAGAGCAGATCAAAAAATTGACGGTATCTATCGATTGCCAACAGAAGCTGAATGGGAATATGCTGCAAGAGGGAATTCAAAATCAAATGCGATGTACCCATGGGGCTCTCCATATACTAAAACTAAAGAAGGTCGTTTGTTAGCCAATTTCAAACCAGGAAGAGGAGATTATTTTGGTGGGGATGCAAAGAATGACAATATCTATACCACTAAAGTCAAAGCCTACACAGAAAATGATTTTAAATTATTTGATATGTCAGGTAATGTCGCTGAATGGACAAGTTCAGTATTCTATGAAGGCGGCTATAACTTTATTGGAGACTTTAGTCCAGATGTACAATACAACGCAAAAGATTCGGATCCTGTATTGATGAAAAGAAAAGTGATTAGAGGTGGTTCTTGGAAAGACATTGCGTACAATTGTCAAGTAAGTTCTCGCAATTACGAATACCAAGACACTGCAAAATCATATATCGGATTTAGATGTGTATTGTCAATGGCTCCAAGAATTAATTAAAACCTTTCTCATTATAATCATCATTTTATAAGCATTGTTTCAAATTAAAAGTATCGTTTAAAAATTATAAATCTTTCAAATGTCAAATTCCATTTCCCCTAAAACCAATAAGATCATTAACGTATTCTTCTCCTTAGGAGCTGCGGTAGTCATTATAGCTACATTGGCAAAAATCTTACATCTATCATGGGCTGATTATGCTTTAATCCTTGGTTTTATCACAGAGGCTGTGATTTTTACCATTTATGCGTTCTTGCCACCGCCAGAAATAGGAGATTCAACGCATGCGCCACAAGCAGGTGCGGTGGATTCAGTGATGGCGCATTTGGAAGCGGCCAAATTAGATGGTGCTGCTTTTGAAAAGTTAAGCTCAAGTTTTCAACGCCTAAATGACACTGCCATGAATTTGGGTGATTTAGCAGATATGTCAAAAGCAAGTAAAGACTTTACACTTAACACAAAGGACGCAGCTACTGCATTGGGTGCTATCAAGGATTCAGTAGGTTCCGTTTCCACTAATTTGGGAAGTTTTGCATTGGCGACAGATGGTGTTAAAGATTTAAGCGAACAATTTGCGATGATGAGTAAAAGCATGGAAGCCATGAATACCTATTACACTAAGTTAGCTGAAGCTTCTAATGCTATGTCAAGTTCTGCGCAAGACGCGATTAGAGCGAAAGAACAAATTGCTTTATTAGCAGACAACCTTACTCAGTTAAACAAAGTGTATGGCAATATGATTGTTGCTATGCAAGGGCGTTAATTTAATTAATCAAATTTTCATTTTTTAAAATCTAGTATACATGTCATTACCTAAGGAGCCAAGGCAGAAGATGATTAACATTATGTATATAGTGTTAACTGCGCTGTTGGCATTAAATGTATCTAGTGAGATTCTAAATGCATTTAAAACGATTGAGCAAAGTTTAAACAATGCTAGTAATATTATAGAAAGAAAGAATTTAGATATCTATAAATCTTTGAAGGCAAAATTGGCCGATCCAAAAACGGCAGAAAAAGCTGCTATTTGGGCGCCTAAGGCAGAGACAGCACATGCTTATGCTGACGCCATGTATACATATGTAGAATCATTGAAGCAGGAATTAAAAGTAGAGTCTGGTTTGAAAATAAAAGAAGGCAAAGAAGTATACAAGGAAGATGATTTAGATGCCACTACAAGATTATTTTTAAATAGTAAATCGGGTGAATCTAAAGGAAAGGATTTATACAATAAGTTAGTGCAATTTAAAGCCGACTTATCTGCTATTGATCCTTTGATTGCGAAAGAAGTGATTCCTAACTTACCATTAGATTTAACGATACCTGCTACTTCAAGTATTGCAGGTAAAAAAGATTGGGCTTATGCTTATTTTAATATGACACCTAGTGTTGCTGCTATTACTATATTAACGAAGTTTCAAAACGATATTCGCAATAGTGAAGCGCAGGTAGTAGAGTTTTGCCATAAAGAAATTGGCGAAGTAGAGTTGATATATGACCAGTTCAATGCATTTGCAGCATCCAATTCGCAGTACTTAATGTCTGGGGAAGAATTAGTTATTACTGCAGGGGTAGGTGCTTTTAGTAGTGCAGCAAAACCAACTATTTCAATTGATGGGGTAGTGGTGCCGGTAGGTGTAGATGGATCTGCAATATATAAATCTGTTGCTGGTGCAACACCTGGGGTTCAAAGAAAACGTGTTCGTATCTCTTTCATTAAACCAAATGGAGAAAATGCCGTGGTTGAAAAAGAAGTGCAATTTACAGTGGGTACTCCTTCAGGATTGGTTGTGTCTACAGATAAAACAAGGGTATTTTATAAGGGCTTAGATAATCCATTAAGTATCACTGGTGGAGGTGGTGGAGAAAAAATTAATGTAACGGTAGAAGGTGCAGGTGCGACTATTAGAAAAGCGGGTTCTGGACAATATATAGTGACTTGTACTCAAACAGGAACAGCTGTTGTGATCGTAAATGATGGCAAGCAATCACAAAAATTAGCAATACCAGTAAAGAGAGTACCAGATCCAATTGCGATTATAGGAGGAAGTGCAGGAGGCAATATGGCAGCTGCTAAGTTTAGATTGCAGGGTGGAGTCATTGCAGATTTAAGAGACTTTGTTTTTGAAGGTGTAAAATTCAATGTACTTTCATTCATCGTAATCGCAACAGGCAAAGGATTTGATGAGCCAGATTTTGTAGAAGTGAATGGCCCAGCATTCTCAGGCGGTGCAACTTCTTTGATTAGAAAATGCCAAGCGGGTACAACGGTAACTATTGGGGAAATTAAAGTGTCAGAGCCAGGTGGTGGATCAAGAAAACTAGATCAAACAATCACTTTTATTTTACAATAGTCATATCGTAAAAGACAAAGTAGATTTGAAATTAATAAAAGGGTACTTATGAAAATAACAATGAAAACAAGCTCCATCGTTCTTGCTTCTTTGGTAATGACGATATCTGCAAATGCTCAGTTTTCTTATGGAGCTAAAAAGAAAACAACGCCTGCTGCATCTTCAAAAGATACAGTGATCGCAAAACCTGTAACTAATAATCAAGTGGTGGTAGCACCTACTTCTTCTGATGTAAAGCCAGCTAAAATTATTGACACGACTGTGGTGGGTGGATTCAATGCCAATAATAAAAGAAGTTTAAGAAATGGGTATGCTTTTTTCTCTGAAACCAATTCAAGAAAAGGGGTTAAAGAAAGACTCCCTTTACCTTATGAAAATTTAAGAGAGGAAGATGCTTTATTTAGTGAATTTGTTTGGGAGGAAATTGATGCAAGGGAAAAGATCAACAGAACATTCATGTACCAATCTTATGATGAAAATGGTGACCAACGTTTCTTTGCTGTATTATTACGTGCTATAGAAAAAGACGGAGTGGTTCCTTTTTCAACAGTGGATGATCGATTTACAACACCAATAAGTATAGACGAAGTGAATGCCTCATTAAAAGGAAGTTTAGATACACAATTGGTTCAAAACGTATTGGATCCAAATGTATATGATACGACTGTTTTTTATAATACCAATTTAGCGCCTAATCCAGATTCTATTTATACTTTTAGATTAAAGGAACAATGGATTTTTGATAGCAAAACAAGTAGAATGTACAGTAGAATCATTGGTATCGCACCAATTGCTGCTATTCAAATAAACAACAAGGTTGTGAAGCGTCCATTGTTTTGGGTGTATTATCCAGAACTAAGAACGAGCCTTGCAAAAGCAGAAGTGTACAATCCACGAAATATCTCTAGCCGTATTACATGGGAGGAATTATTTGAGAGTCGTTATTTCAATGGGTATGTTGTGAAGTCCACTTTAGATAATTACAATGATAAAATGTTGAGTGCTTTATTTAAAGACCCAATCAAAAGATTACAAGAAGGGGAAAAGATCAAACAAAAAATATTTGATTTTGAACAAGATCGTTGGGTCTACTAATCCAAGGACTTATAGAAATAAAAAATGCGACATCCTCATGTCGCATTTTTTATTAGCGCTTGATTGAAATGACTGCTAAATCTTATTGCTTTTCTTTTTCAAAAGCAGCAATTAGAATTTTAGTTTTTGCAGCGCCAATCAGTTCAGTTAATGTGTTTGAATTTGCGGTTTTTATTTTACTCACCGATTTAAAATAAGTCAACAAGGTTTCTTTTGTTTTTGGACCAATGCCTTCGATATGATCTAAGCTGTTTTCTAAAGCACCTTTGGATCTTTGGGCTCTATGGAAGGTGATACCAAAACGGTGTACTTCGTCCCTGATATTTCTAACTAGGTTATGGGCTGCACTATTCCAGTTCAATAAAATAGAACGACTGTCTCCTGGGAAGAATAATTCTTCTATATTTTTAGCCAAGCCAACAGTAGTGACTTTATCTTGAATGCCTAATTCTTTTAAGGCATCCAATGCGGCGTTTAATTGTCCCTTGCCACCGTCAATGATGATCAACTGTGGCAGTGGGTGTTTTTTCTGTAAGACCGAACTGTAACGTCTTAAAACAGTCTCATTCATGCTTGCAAAGTCATTGATACCCACCACAGTTTTAATATTGAATTTGCGATAATCTGATTTACTCGCTAAGCCATTTTTAAAACAGACCATCGCAGAAACAGGG
Organism: Sediminibacterium sp.; assembly: GCA_040403925.1. Lineage (GTDB taxonomy): Bacteria > Bacteroidota > Bacteroidia > Chitinophagales > Chitinophagaceae > Sediminibacterium. Next base: position 29,445 of record JBBAJV010000005.1, read on the forward strand.
TAAGCGCCCTGAAAATTGGAGTTATCAAAACATTCTATATGATTGGGTACTGCAGGTAAGGAAAGTAATTGTTTTAAATCTATCAATACCTCATTGACAGGCGCAGTCTCGCTTACTTTCACTAAAGCTTGTCGATGTTTCCAATCCTTTAATGCATAATCTACATTCTTTTGAGAGAGGGCTAATAAATGCAATTTCTCACCCATTTTTGGAACAGTATACTTAACGCCTTGCTCTTTTTCATCGGGTTCAATAGGTACAATAATTTCTTTAGCTTGGGATTCAAGTTGGGTCCTAAAATAATGTATTGCAAATGCAAGCACGGTCTCTTTAGACTCTTCTAGTGGGGTGCTTAAAGGTAGCATATGTGTTTGAACAATACGGCCTTCTTGTAACATCAGGTAATTCACATAAGCTTGATCTTCTTCCATAGCGATGCTAAATACATCCATGGCTTCTTGTTGCTTTATTAAAATTTCTGATTTGGTTTGGTAATGTTCCAGTTCATCTATTTTTTTCTTGGTGGCATTGGCTTTTTCAAAAGCAAGTGCAGCTGCTTCGGCCTGCATGGTCTCTTTTAAATTTTGCACCAATGGTTTTACATTCCCCTTCAACAAATGCTTTACTTGATCAATCGAATGAGCATAGTCTGCTTCTGTTTGAAAGTTTTGACAAGGCCCTTTACAATTACCTAAATGGTATTCCAAACAAACTTTAAATCTACCTTGTTGAATATTTTTTGGGGTTAGGGGTAAGGTGCAAGTTCTTAAAGGAATGGTTTCTTTAATATGGTTAATCAGTTCTCTTACCGCAAACACATGTGTGAACGGTCCAATATAGGTAGAGCCATCTTTTATTTTTCGTCTCGTTAAAAACACCCTAGGGAAAGCCTCTTTTTTAATGACAATATAAGGATAGGTCTTGTCATCCTTTAAATTGATATTGTATTTAGGCTGATAATTTTTAATGAGTTCGTTCTCTAAAATAAAAGCGTCATGTTCTGAATTGACGATGGTGAACTTGATCTCAGCAATACGCTGAACCAGTTCAATGGTTTTTAAGTTATGTTGATTGGAAAGAAAATACGAGCTCACTCGATTTCTCAAATGTTTTGCTTTACCAACATACAATAGTTTGCCTTTATCATCAAAATATTGATAAATGCCAGGTTCTTGCGGGATGCTAGATTGTATTTTCTTAAACTGTTCTTTCTCCATAGGGTCAATGCAAAAATACTGGTTTATTTTTACTATTTTTATATCATGGAACTTTCAGTCAATATCCCATCTTTGATATTCCCCGCCATTAGTTTGATTATGTTGGCCTATACCAATCGATTTTTGGCCTTGTCTAACCGTGTAAGGGCTTTACATGAAAAGTATCAACAAGAGGAAAATAGACTGGTGATATTTAGACAAATTAAGTACCTTAAATATAGAATTAAATTGATCCAAAGAATGCAAACCTATGGAGTCGCATCCTTATTGTTATCCTTGCTTTCGATGTTTTTTATTTTCATTCAATACCAAGCGATTGCAAAATTTATTTTTGCTGTGAGCTTACTTACTTTTACTGTATCTATTTTAGTCTCCTTGCTTGAAATCCGATTAAGTACAAAAGCTATCGAATTGGAATTAAGTGACATGGAAGGATTAGAAGATCCTTCTGTGATGGGATACATAAAAAAGAGGTTTGAAAGAGACGATAAAAAATAATCATTTATTGATTTAATCATTTATCGTAAAATATTTTATTATAAATTACTTATTGTACTTAATGTCCTTTACGTTCTCCAATTTGTTGTCTCCACATGGCATAATACAATCCCTTCTCTTCTAATAAACTTTGGTGGCTTCCCGATTCTATCACCGTCCCTTTTTCCAATACATAAATTCTTGTTGCATGGATGATGGTGCTCAGTCTATGCGCAATCATAATAGTAATTTGTTCTCTTTCTTTAGACAGGTCGCGGATGGTATCTGTAATGGACTCTTCGGTTAAACTATCCAATGAAGAAGTAGCTTCGTCAAAAATTAATAAATGTGGATGTCTTAGCAAAGCTCTAGCAATGGAAAGTCTTTGCTTTTCTCCTCCACTTAATTTTAATCCTCCTTCGCCAATCACAGTGGCTAAGCCATTACCACCTTTGTCTAAAATATTGGCACAACTTGCTTTGGTTAAAGCGAGTAGCATATCTTCTTCAGTCGCTCCTGGTGCAACGAATGCTAAATTTTCTTGAATCGTTCCTGCAAAAAGCTGCGTATCCTGCGTCACAAAACTTATTTGATTTCTAAGTGCGCTCATATCTATTTGTGCAGTATTCACGCCATTCATTAAGATCTCACCTTCTTGAGGTTCATATAAATCAACAAGCAATTTGACCAATGTACTTTTACCTGCACCAGATGGACCAACAAATGCAATGGTTTCCCCTTTTTTCGCCTCAAAACTAATTTGATCGATAGCTTTAAAATTAGCAGTTTGATGTTGAAAACCTACTTGTTTAAATGCCAATTGTTCAATATCTCCAATTGCAATTGGATTGGCTGGTGGCGTGTCAATAGGCTTTTTCATCAAGGCATCAAAATTATTCAAAGACGCTTCAGTCTCTCTATAACTCAAAATGATACTACCAATTTCTTGTAAAGGTCCAAAAATAAAGAAGCTATAAAATTGTAAAGAGATTAATTGACCTACTGTCAAAATTTCTTTAAAAATCAACCACATTAAAGTGAACGAAATCACTTGTCTCAAAGCGTTCACCATCGTGCCTTGTATAAAACTTAAGGAGCGTATATTTTTTACTTTCTTTAATTCTAGCGCTAATATTTTATAGGTGTTGTTATTGAGTCTATTAATTTCTTGCGTTGTTAATCCAAGACTTTTTACCAATTCAATATTTCTTAAACTTTCTGTTGTCGTGCCTGCTAAACTAGTCGTTTCTTTTACGATATTTTTTTGAATGACTTTGATCTTCTTACTTAATAAATTAGTGACATAAGCAATCATACTTGCACCTCCAATATAGATTGGAACAATAGACCAGTGTAAACGAGTGGCATAGATAGAAACAAATGCCACACTCACCACAATACCAAACACCACATTAATCACATAGCTAATGAATTTTTCACAATCAGCACGTGCTTTGGTAAGGATAGATAAGGTTTCACCACTTCTAAGATCTTCAAAAGCTTGATAAGGCAATTGCATGGAATGCTTTAAGCCATCTGTAAATAAAGCGGCGCCAAATTTTTGAATAATCACGTTTACAATATAATCTTGAAATGCTTTGGCAATCCTACTCACCATGGCGGTGCCTACCAATAGTAATAACATATTGCCCACGCCTTTTAAGAACATAGCTTGAGTTCGCTCATTGCCTGCAGGGTCTAAAAATGGATTCTTTGCAAATTCATCTATCAGTTTTCCAAAGATCATTGGATCAAATAAGGAAAAAGTTTGGTTGATGGCTGCAAGTAAAAAGGCTAAAAAAACTAAGCCTTTGAATGGCTTAATGTATTGGATAAGAATTTTCATATTAATGGGATGCTTTGTCTTCGTTGTATAGTAGGTTGTATCGCGCAATGCAATCAAGTACTTCTTCGGTACCTAATTTTTTTTCTGCACTGGTTACAAATCCTTCGGGTAAATAGGGTAGTATTGTTTTCAATGTTTCAAAAAACGCTTCTACATTGCGCTTCACAACACCTGGTTTTTCTTTATCGGATTTGGTGAAGATAAGGGTATATGGAATCTGCCATTGAAATAATTGTTCAACGAATTCGATATCAATTTTTTGAGGGCTATGTCTAGAATCGATCAACACAAAGACCATATTTAAATTGGGTCTTTTGCGTAAATAATTTTCAATCATTTGCTCCCATCTACGTCGGCTACTTTGAGATACTTTAGCATAGCCATATCCCGGTAAATCAACGATATACCATTTCTCTGGGCGTCCTTTCACCACTTCATTGCTGATGATTTCAAAATGATTGATCAATTGCGTCTTTCCAGGTGCAGAAGAGGTTTTAGCCAATCCTTTTTGTCCACAAATAGCATTGATGATGGAGGACTTACCTACATTGCTCCTTCCTATAAATGCGTATTCAGGTGCTTGTAAAACAAGACATTGATCGTAATTAGGACTCGAAATAAGGTAAGTGGCTTTATGTATTTTCATTGTGTTTTTTATAGGAGCATTTTTTATGCTTGAATTAAAACCGTTCCTGTCATCTCTTTTGGAATGGGCAATTCCATCATCTGTAATATAGTGGGTGCAAGGTCGCCTAATTTGCCTGAATGAATGGTGCCTTTCCAATTTTTATCAATGATAAAGAAAGGGACTAGATTCAATGAATGGGCTGTGTTTGGACTGCCATCTTCGTTCATCATATAATCCGCATTGCCATGATCCGCTGTTAAGAAAATCGTATACCCTTGTTCTAAACCTGCAGTGACTACTTTTTCGACACAGGCATCTACCGTTTCAACTGCTTTTATAACAGCACTGAAAACGCCTGTATGACCTACCATATCTGCATTGGCGTAATTAAGACAAATAAAATCAGGGTTGCCAGCATTGATTTCTGGTAAGATTTTAGCTGTTAATTCAGCAGCACTCATTGTTGGTTCTAAGTCATAGGTGGCCACTTTAGGGGACGCCGCCATGATTCTTGTTTCACCTTCAAAGGGTTGCTCGCGTCCGCCGCTAAAAAAGAAAGTCACATGGGGATACTTTTCTGTTTCAGCAATACGAATTTGTTTTTTATTATTTTTTGATAATACTTCTCCCAATGTATTGATTAGATTATCGTTTTCAAATACGACATGCACATGTTTAAATGTCTCATCATATTTAGTCATTGTTGTATAATGTAAATTCAATGCGTGCATGCCCAATTCTGGAAAATCTTTTTGTGTCAAGACTTCTGTCATTTCTCTGCAACGGTCTGTTCTAAAATTAAAACAGATGACTGCGTCTCCATCTTGAATGGTTGCGATAGGCCGTCCATTTTCTGTAAGTACCGTTGGCAAAATAAATTCGTCTGTCGTGTCTTTAGCATAGTTTGCTTGAATGGCTTCAAGTGCACTATTAGCAGTGCTTCCAGTCCCTTTCACCAGGGCATTATAAGCTAATTGAACACGCTCCCAACGCTTGTCTCTGTCCATGGCATAATACCTGCCACTGATGCTGGCTATTTTACCGACAGATTTTTTTAAATGTGTTTCTAAGGATTCTATATAACATTGTCCACTCTTTGGATCTGTGTCACGGCCATCGGTGAATGCATGGATAAATACATTGGTCAAACCTTCTGTTTTGCATACATCACATAAAGCTTTTAAATGTGCTGTGTGCGCGTGTACGCCTCCATCACTTACTAAGCCAATTAAATGCAATGGCTTGTTGTTTTCCTTAGCATATTGAATAGATTGAATGAGTGCAGGATGATTTGCAAATTCCCCTGTTTTGATAGCGACATTAATTCTTTGTAGTTCTTGGTATACAATTCGGCCAGCACCTAAATTTAAATGCCCAACTTCACTATTACCCATTTGGCCATCTGGCAAACCAACTTCTTCTCCACAAGTCACTAAAGTAGTATTAGGGTATTGCTGATAGAGACTCGTTACAAAAGGCACATGCGCATGCTGAATTGCGTCTGCCTTTGATACCTGGCCCAATCCCCATCCATCCATAATCACTAATATTATTTTTTTTGACATATTCTTTAACTTTGTATACCGCCTGCTTATAATTTGTTTATTTTTATATCGCAAAGTTTCAAAATACTAGGCACATTACAAACTTTATCCCACTATAATAGACAAAAATGAAGTTAATATCCAAAATACTAGTTGTATTGGCCCTTTTGCACTGTAGCATTGGCGTGAATGCACAAAATGAAACAGCATTATTGGTGCAACATTTGCAAACAGGCAATTTTAGTGCTTTGCAGATTTTTTGGGACAACCAAGTAGAGTCTAGTATTTTGGATCAAATTGCTGCTAAGCCATTGAATGCAGAAAAAGCCAATGAAACCTTACAAGCTTTTTTTAACCAAAAAAATATAATTGGTTTTGAAAAAAGTGCAGAGAGAAAATTAGGTAATACCTTATACCTTACAGGCAAGTTATTATCCAGCCAACAAAAATACAATCTGACTTTATTGCTTCAATCCACTAAAAAAGGATTTGTCATTGTGAGCATGAGGGTGAACTAGAAGTTAAAGAAGATGAGTAAAAAGCCAAAAAATACCTTGAATAGTTTTTCTAGCATTCCTCTAGTGTATAGTACCAATCCGGATTATATACAACCAAGTGAGGAAGCAATCAAGCCAACCTTAGAACCGGCAGAACAAATGCTTCGGGTAATTCTAGAAACCAAACATAGAGCGGGGAAAACGGTCACCATTGTGTATGGTTTTGAAGGCGCCGATGCGGATCTTGAAGCATTGGGTAAATCGCTAAAAAACTTTTGTGGTACTGGTGGTGCAGTTAAAGAGGGAGAAATTATTATACAAGGGGATCACCGTCAAAAAGTATTTCAATACCTAAAGCAGAAAGGTTTTGCCAAAGCAAAATTGTAAAAGTTCCTTTATTTTTTAAAAATTCACTTCTAGATTCAAACGTTCTTTCAGCTGTTGCACCAAAGGATATTGCTTTGCAATATGGTCAAATTTTTGTTTGCTATTGAGTTTCAAATGCAATGGCACATCTTCTTTTTCGCCAGCATCTACAAGAATACTAAATTGTATCGCCCTGTTTTGAAAACGCTCCCAAATAGTTTCCATTAAAGTCATACGCTCTTGTTCTACAAATTTTTGAGCAGTCAAAGCCGGCACTGTAATGGTAAAATGGGTAGGGTCTTCTATTTGAAGTGTTGCGATTCTAAAAGTACCTGCCACGGAGTGTTTCAGGTCTTTTTCCATTTTATTGGCATAGTCGTTCCAGCATAATTGCAATGTCTCTATGTTGAGAGAAATCGCTTCTTTTACTTCTTCAATATTGTAATCATTGCCATACTTCTGTTGTAATACAGCCAATAGGCTTTTCTTGCCGCCAGCATTCGTTGAAACTGAATTAGTCGAAGCATTGTCTTTAGGAATGCTAGCAGTTTCATCTGGTTCAACTAAAGGTTTGTCTTGAGCTGTAGGGGTAACAACTTTTTTAGCAGGAACTATTGGACTGGGAATTGGTTTGGTTACCTCCCTATTGACAACAATATTACTTAAAGGAATGATCTTTTTGGTGCGAATAGGATAATGCGCATCAACTAGTTTTTTTTTTACTAGCTGGCCGTCTTCCATACTTAATTCAATTGCTTGTTGTAAAAAATTAAGTTTAATCAAGGCCAATTCTACATGCAATCTTTTATTACGGGCCATCTTAAATTGGATCTCGGCTTCATTTAAAATATTCAATGCATTGACTAAATAAGGGGTGCCTATTTTTTGGGCAGCAGCTAGGTATTGATCTCTCCAACCTTCTATAGATTCAAGTAAATGTGCGCTGGCTTTATCTTTACAAACAAGTATATTTCTAATAAATGCAGCCATACCATACAACACGGTATCCCCTTCGAAACCTTTTTGATTGATTTCGTCATACAATAACATGGCACTTGTTAGGTCTTCCTCTGTAAGGTGGGTTAATAATTTAAAGAAATAACCCTCGTCTAAAATATTTAAGTGCTCTAAAGTATTATCATAAGTCAATGCGCCGTTTGAGAAGCTAACAATTTTATCAAGAATGCTCAATGCATCCCTCATACAACCTTCACTTTTTTGTGCAATGAGCTGCAATGCATTTCTTTCGGCCTTAATATTTTCTTTTTTTACAATTTCCTCTAAGTGTTTTACGGTATCTTCTGGTACAATTCTTTTGAAGTCAAAAATTTGACATCTACTTAAAATGGTTGGAAGAATTTTATGCTTTTCGGTAGTTGCTAAAATAAAAATAGCATAGGGTGGGGGCTCTTCTAATGTTTTTAGAAATGCATTAAAGGCACTGGCACTCAGCATGTGGACCTCATCCACAATGTACACTTTGTATTTGCCAGCCTGAGGTGCAAAACGAACCTGTTCAACAAGTGCTCTAATATCGTCTACAGAGTTGTTACTTGCTGCGTCTAATTCATGGATATTTAAGCTTGCCCCTTTTTCAAAAGACACACAACTTTCGCATTGGTTACAAGCTTCGCCTTCCTTTGAGATTTGGGTACAATTGATTGTTTTTGCAAGGATACGCGCACAAGTTGTTTTACCTACACCTCTTGGTCCACAAAACAAAAATGCATGTGCTAGATGTTGGTTTAGGATCGCATTCTTTAATGTAGTCGTGATATGCGCCTGACCCACAACGGTATTAAAGTTTTGAGGACGATACTTTCTTGCTGATACGATAAAATTCTCCATACTTGAGATGCAATATAATACATCAAAAGGTAATTTTTGGAGCTAGGGCGCAAATCTTATCCCCTATTTATGAAATCCTTAACTGGCCTGACTTGAGCTCTTGTATTCCATTACAGGATGACGTTCAAATGGGTGTTTTTGGGTGTCAAAAATATGTCTAAATGTAACCATATGTCTGCTTGGATCGGCGCCAAGACTTTTGTAGATATTGACCATTTTTGGATTCCAATCTGCGGCCCATCCCATTTCATATTCATTGTACATATTGAGTTCATGAAGCATCAGAGAAGTTGAATAGATTAAATAGCTATCTATTCCTAGAGATTGAAATTTTGGCACCACCCCAAATGCTAATCCAGTTAATCTTGTATTTATTTTCCTAAACTTCATCCATAGTAAATGTAATTTCTGTTTCCATCCTAATTGTCCATCAAAGTGCTTAAAGTATTGATTCACATCTGGGATATTAATGAACATTGCAATGGGATCTTCCTTGTAATAAGCAAATCGAATCATGCGCTCATCCATCACAGGGCTGAGGGTTTTAAATAGTTGCATGATTTGATCCTTCGTGATGGCTTTTGCTTCTCCATGTTGTGCCCATGCCGAATTATAAATATGTACAAAGTCATTGGCATATTTGTCCAAATTTTTTTTATGTAAATGTTGGATGCTGTAGTCTTGCTTTGTGATAAATTTTTCGTATCGTTCTTTAAATCTATCTGGTAAATCAACTAATAGCAGTTTACGATAATAATATTGGTTGTAGAAATTTTCAAAACCATAATTGGTAAATAAAGTTTCATAATATGAAGGGTTAAAAGACATACCATACATAGGTTCCCTGTCAAATCCTTCTATCATAAGCCCCCACCATTTATCTCGATCGCCAAAATTCACTGGACCATCCATGGCTTGCATGCCCTCTGACATTAACCATGCTTTTGCAGTATCAAATAATAAGTTGGCGACCTTTTGATCCTGAATGGCGTCAAAATAACCAATACAGCCAGTCGCAAAATCGGTACCTTTATTTTTATATTTAGCGTAATGAAATGCGGCAATACGGCCAAGTGTTTTGCCTGTTTCATCTTGAACAACCCATCTTTTTGCTGCACCTTCTGTGAATAATTTATTTTTTGATGGATCAAAAGTGGCAAGCACTTCATTATCCAAAGCTCTGATATAGTTTGGGTTGTCCTTGTTTACATGGACATTGATGGCCAAAAAGGAATGATCTAAATGGGGCGTATTGACTTCAATCACTTTCATAGCTGTAAATTAGAAATTTTTTAAGACACTCAGCGCAAAAATACCAGCAGTCTCTGTTCTGAGTCGGGTAGGGCCAAGATCAATGGGCGTGAAATTCTGGGCAATGGCTGCTTCAATTTCTGAAGGAGTAAAATCGCCTTCGGGACCAATTAGCAACAATAAGTCTTCGCTAGCTTCAATGGATTTAATAGAAGTTTTGTTCAAAGGCGCGCAATGCGCCATGAGTTTTTGAATAGCAGTGAACTGTTCTATAAATTGTTGAAAAGGCATTGGTTCAGTTAAAATAGGCAACCAAGTTTGTTGGCTTTGAATCATGGCAGATTGAATGATTTGTTGCATTCTTTCTGTTTTGAAACGTTCATGAATGGTGCGTTCGCAAATTAATGCTGTAATATTTGTAATGCCCATTTCTGTTGCTTTTTCAAAAAGCCATTCCAAGCGCACGGCATTTTTTAACAAAGAAATACCTACATGTAATTTTTGTTTAGGACGTTCAGTTTGAATAGACTTGGTAATACTGACAAGGGTATTTTTTTTATGCGCTACCTGAATGCTTGCATGAAATAATCCACCAGTTCCGTTGGTGATATCGATATGTTCACCCACATCCATCCTTAGCACTTGAATACAATGTTTACTAGAGGGCTCACTCATTGTAAATTGCGTCATGCCAGTGGCGATCAATGGTTCGTAGAAAAAAGGAGCAGACATAAATACAATTTAGAATGGTTGATCATCGTTCGAGTCATCATCAAATTCTCCGCCATTCATTTTACTGCCTTGGATAAAAAAACGACCACCATCTTGTGCATCACCTGCACCTAGATTTTGTGTAAGGGGTTTATAATTATTGCTTAGTCCAGGGATACCTGTAGCTCCATCCCATTCTTCAAACTTCTGTACATCCAATCTAGCCCTCAGTTTGATTAAATCCAATGAGCCATTTCTGTGTTTCGCAATCCTGATATGTGTTTCGCCCATGGTAGATTCACCCATCTCGTTACTCATCACTTCATAATATTCTGGTCTATATATGAACATCACCATATCCGCATCCTGCTCAATTGCACCTGATTCACGTAAATCACTCAACTGCGGCATCTTACTTTCTTTTCTGGTTTCTACCGCACGACTCAACTGTGACAATGCAATGATGGGTACATTCAGTTCCTTTGCCAAGGCCTTTAAACTTCGAGAGATATGACTAATCTCTTGTTCTCTATTTGAATTTCTATCACCAGAGCCACTCATTAATTGTAAGTAGTCAATGATGATCAATTTAACATCGTGCTTGTTTACCAACCTTCTTGCTTTTGCTCTGAACTCAAAAATATTTAAGGCAGCGGTATCGTCAATATAAATGGGCGCAGACTCTAGTCGGTTGATACCCTTGGTATGCAATTGTTGGTATTCGTAATCTTCTAATTTACCTCTCGAAATTTTTTCCATTTTAATTTCACTCTCCGCACTTAAAATACGTTGTACTAACTGACTTGCACTCATCTCCAAACTAAAAAATCCTACACCCTGAGGTTTCGTAGGATGCAATGCAGCATTGCGCGCTAGGTTCAATGCAAATGCAGTTTTACCCACAGACGGACGTGCTGCTAAGATGATTAAATCTGTTGGCTGCCATCCAAAAGTGATCCTATCTAGAGATGAAAACCCACTAGGTACACCAGAGATTTCGTCTTTTTTAGTTCTTAATTCATCAATACGTGTAATGGATTCTGCTAAAGCATTCCCTATGTCAACAAAGTTTTTCTTAAGATAATTATTTGTGATGTTGAACATTTTTGTTTCGCTCTCATCTAACAAGTCAAAAACATCTGTACTGTCTTCGTAAGAGTTACTAATAATTTCACCACTAATTCTGATCAGTTCTCTCTGAATAAATTTCTGTAAAACAATTTTAGAATGCGCGTCAATATTCGCAGTAGAAACAACGACATTGGTTAATTTAGAAATATAATAAGCGCCACCTACTTGGTCTAAATACTCGCGCATTTTTAATTCTTCTACCACAGTTAACATATCAATAGGCATGTTCTTTTGTTGTAAGCTTTGCATCGACTGAAAAATCATTTGATGTGCTTCTACATAAAAACATTCTGGCTTTAATATTTCTGTCACTGTATCAAATGCACTTTTCTCTAAAAGAATACCTCCAAGAATCGCTTCTTCCAATTCTCTTGCTTGCGGTGGAATTTTCCCATACATCATGGCACTCAGGTCTACAGAACTAGTTTTTTTTCTTGTTGTTGATCTTGTATTGAGGTTAGGTAGGGCCATAATGATACTTGCTTTTCTTACTACGAAAATCCCTTCAAAATTCGGCATCTCGAAATTTAATTATCCAACTTGCTTATTCACAGCTCTTTTTAATGGGATTTGCACATTAAAATTACAGTTATTCACGGGTTATTCATAGGTTATACACGGGTTATTTAAACATAAAATTGTATTTTTGAATCATACCTTAAAGTAGCATCATGACCATTAGTTATCGCTGGCTGTGTGAATATTTGCCAGCTCCCATTCCCAAAGAAGATTTATCTACCATATTGACATCGATAGGTTTAGAAGTTGAATCCTTAGAAATGTATGAAAATTTTAAAGGAGGACTTCAAGGATTAGTAGTTGGAGAAGTGCTAGAATTGGCCCAACATCCCAATGCAGATAAATTAAAATTGACTAAAGTGGCTGTGGGTGGTGATCGACCATTGCATATTGTTTGCGGCGCATCCAATGTTGCTGTGGGACAAAAAGTAGTGGTTGCTCAAATAGGTACAACCATTTACCCGAAAACAGGTGCGCCCATCACCATGAAATTGGCTAAGATTAGAGGAGAAGAAAGTGAGGGGATGATTTGCGCCGAAGATGAAATTGGCTTAAGTGAAGACCATGCGGGCATCATGGTTTTAGATCCATCCATTCAGGTTGGAACTGCTGTAGCAACATTATATGATTACTATCAAGATTGGATCTATGAAATAGGCTTAACGCCAAATAGGATGGATGCGATGAGTCATTATGGTGTCGCAAAAGATGTTTGTGCCTACTTAACGTACCATGCGAATAAAGTAGAACCGATTAGTCCATTGAATCAAACGCCCATCATCAACGCGGCCATTTCCCCATTGGAGGTGGTGATTGAAAATCCAGAAGCCTGTGCAAGGTATAGTGGTATTTTAATTGAAGGCGTTAAAGTGGGCCCATCTCCAGCATGGCTGAAAAATAAATTACAAGCCATTGGATCACGTTCAATTAATAATATCGTAGACATCACCAATTTCATTTTACATGCCACTGGTCAACCTTTGCATGCATTTGATGCAGCTGCAATTAAAGGAAAAAAGATCCTGGTGAAAAAATGTCCACAAGATAGCTTGTTCACTACATTAGATGAAAAAGAAAGAAAATTAACTGCGCAGGATTTAATGATTTGTGATACAGAAAAGCCAATGTGTATCGCTGGCGTTTTCGGTGGTTTACATAGTGGCGTAAGCGCAACGACCAATAGCATATTTTTAGAGAGTGCCTGGTTTGAAAATGTACATATTCGTAAAACATCGGTGCACCATGGTTTGAGAACGGATGCCGCAACACGTTTTGAAAAAGGCGTAGACATAGCGAATACCGTTAAAGTATTAGAGAAAGCAGCAGCAATGATTCAAGAAATTGCGGGTGGCACATGCAGTCCAGTGGTGGATGTGTATCCTAGTCCTGCGGAGAAAGTGAAAGTTGCAATGACTTTTGCTTACTTAAAAAAATTAAGCGGCAAGCAATATGCAGCCGATAAAGCAGTGGCCATTTTAACAAGTTTAGGATTTGAATTACTGCATCAAGATGCTGAAAGTATCCAAGTAGCAGTGCCTTATAATAAGCCTGACATTAGCATTGCAGCCGATTTAGTAGAAGAAATTTTACGTATTGATGGCTTAGATAATATTGAAATTCCAACCGCTATCACAATTAGTCCTTCGGTGGATTTACTTGAAACAAAAGAACAGTTTAAAAATAAAATTGCCAACTATTTAGTAGGTCGCGGTTACACAGAAATTTTAACCAATTCCATTACCAACAGCAAATATTATTCAGCGGAACAATTAGAGACCACCGTTAAAATGTTGAATAGCTTAAGTGCCGATTTAGGTGTGATGCGTCCAACGATGTTGGAAACAGGTTTAGAGACCATTGCGTATAATAATAACAGAAAAAACGAGTCCATCTCTTTCTTTGAAATGGGCAAAATATATGCGAAGATAGCAGCAGGTAAATACCAGGAGCAAGAAGTTTTAGCCATCTATCTTTCGGGCAAACAAGTGCAAGATAGCTGGAGGGCAAAAGGAGCTGGACAAGATTTCTTTGTACTAAAAGGGATTGCCTTGGCGCTTTGTGAATTGTTAGGATTGAAAAAAATCAATTGGAACCCAATTGGGCATGGACAGTTCGAAGTCATTGCGGGTAAGACCGTCCTTGGAACAATTGAATTAGTGGGCCCCAAAAAATTAGCGCAGTTCGACATCAAACAAGCAGTTGGTTTTTTAAATTTTGATCTAACCACTTTATTGAATGCCTACTTGTCTGGCACGGTAAAATACCAGGAGATTTCAAAATATCCATCTGTCGAAAGAGACTTAGCATTGGTGATAAATCAAACAGTGGCTTATTCCGCGATTGAACAGGCGATCAAAACAGTGCAGTTAGATGCCTTGAAAGAGATCCGTGTATTTGATATTTTTGAAAGTGATAAATTGGGATTGAATAAAAAATCAGTCGCAATTAATTTTGTTTTCAATGCCGGATCAGCCACCTTAACGGATACGGAGATTGATGGGATGATGAAAAAATTAATGGCAGCATTTGAAAAAAATATTCAAGCAGAAATCAGAAAATAAGTAATTTCAAGTCATAAACAAAGTCCCATGTCTGATTTACAGACCGCTTTATTAGGCCTTCAAGAAAAACTGCAAGCTTTGCTCAAGCGACAACTTGCCTTGGAGAAAGAAAACCATCAACTAAAGGGGACTTTGGAAGAGCAGCTACTTGTGATTGGTCAACTCGAAAATGAACTCAAAAATGAGCAAGCTGCCTTAATTACAGCACAGATGCGTCCGGCGCAACAAATGGATCCTGCTGAAAAAGCTGCCTTGAATAAAAAAATCGACGATTTTATCAAAGAAATCGATCACTGTATTCAAAACCTGAATCCCTAACTATGTCTGATCAACTCAACGATACCCCAGAAAATTTGATCCCTGTCAACATACTCATTGCAGATAGGAATTATAGGGTTAAAATTAGTCCTAAGGATGAGGAATCAGTTCGTAAAACGGCTGCCTTAATCAACCAGAAGTTGGTCGAGTTCAAGGGGCTTTATGCAGGTAGCGACACCCAGGACTATATCTCGATGGTCTTATTATGGTTTACCACAGAGCAGCAGCA
Source organism: Sediminibacterium sp. (assembly GCA_040403925.1). Lineage (GTDB taxonomy): Bacteria > Bacteroidota > Bacteroidia > Chitinophagales > Chitinophagaceae > Sediminibacterium. Next base: position 44,588 of record JBBAJV010000005.1, read on the forward strand.
AAATGGACAAAAGCTCTATGAAATAGATGCAATTCAGGCCCAAATTGAGAGCATGTCTGCCTCCATTGATAAAGCGCTCGTAAATACCAACTTATAACACATTATTGGGTCTATTCGGACCAATCTTTACATTATTTGTTTATCTTCGTTGCCGAACCTTAGTGGAGAAGTAGGGCGATTTTTTTAACACAACAAGATTAAACAATGGACCAAACAATATTATTATTGATCATCGGGGGAGCCTCTGGAATAGGAGGGTTACTCATAGGGCGATTTGCTTTCGCCAAGAACACCAAAAAGCAAGTAGAAGACGCAGAAAATCAAGCAGCTAGCATTTTAAAAGAAGCAGAATCAAGGGGTGAGAACATCAAAAAAGAAAAGCAATTAGAAGCAAAAGAGCGTTTTGTTCAATTGAAGGCAGACCATGATCGTGAATTGCTGGAGAAAAATAAGAAAATCGGAGAAGCTGAAAATAGAATTAAGCAACACGAATTAAGTATCAATCAAAAAGCGGTTGTTTTAGATAAACAAATCAACGACAACGAAGCCATTAAAGAGAAACTAAATCGTGAAATAGATTTAGTGAATATCAAGCGTGGCGAATTCGAGAAGCACCAAGAAGAGCATGTTCGTCGTCTCGAAAAAATTGCGAACCTGACAGCAGAAGATGCAAAGCAACAATTGATCGAGGGCTTAAAGAACGAAGCACAAACTCAAGCTTTAGCTTTACAAGCAGACATTATTGAAGATGCAAAGCAGAAGGCGAATAAAGAAGCTAGAAAAATAATCATTCAATCGATTCAAAGAACTGCTGCCGAAGTAGCAATTGAAAATACGGTAACGGTATTCAATTTGGAGTCTGACGAAATGAAAGGTCAGATCATTGGTAGAGAAGGTCGTAATATTCGTGCGATTGAAGCTGCAACAGGTGTTGACTTAATTGTAGATGATACGCCAGAAGCGATTTTGTTATCTTCATTTGATCCATTAAGAAGAGAGATTGCGCGTTTAAGTTTACAAAGATTGGTTGCGGATGGTCGTATCCACCCAGCACGTATCGAAGAAGTGGTAGATAAAACACGTCGTCAATTAGAAGAGCAAATTGCAGAAATTGGGGAACGTACTGTGATTGAATTAGGGATCCATGGTTTACATAAAGAGTTGATTAGAATCATTGGTAAGATGCGTTTCCGTTCTTCTTATGGACAGAACTTATTAATGCACTCACGTGAGACCGCAAATTTATGTGGTATCATGGCAGCTGAATTAGGATTGAATCCTAAATTGGCAAAACGTGCGGGTTTATTGCACGATATTGGTAAAGTTCCTGACGAAGAAACTGAATTAAGCCACGCATTATTAGGGGCTAAATTGGCCGAGAAATACGGTGAAAATCCAGCGGTGGTGAATGCCATTGGTGCCCACCACGATGAAATGGAAATGCAATATGTGATTTCTCCTATCATCCAGGCTTGTGACGCTATCAGCGGTGCAAGACCAGGTGCGAGACGTGAAATCATGCAACAATATATCCAACGTATCAAGGATTTAGAGAACTTAGCACTTGGTTATCAAGGTGTTGAGAAGGCTTATGCCATCCAAGCTGGACGTGAATTAAGGGTGATTGTAGAAGCAGAGAAGGTGACCGACCAATCATCTGACCAATTGAGCTTTGAAATTGCACAAAAAATACAGACCGAAATGACCTATCCAGGTCAAATCAAAGTAACGGTGATCCGTGAAAAGAGAGCTGTAAATATTGCTAGATAGGCGCATAACGAGGAGAACAGGCCCTAAAAAGCATGGATTTTAATATTTGGATCAAATTATTTGGAGAATAGCAAGGGTAACCCTACCTTTGCCCTCCGCAAAAAAAATGAATTATGAGCGTAGCAGTAAACTTCGTACACGAGCAATTAACAGCAAAAAAATCTTATCCAGCATTCAAGGCTGGTGATAATATTACCGTAAACTACAAGATTGTAGAGGGTGGTAAAGAGCGTATCCAAAGTTTCCGTGGGGATGTCATTAAAACCCAAGGAACTGGAGCAACAGCTACTTTTACCGTTCGTAAAATCTCTGATGGTATAGGTGTGGAGCGTTTGTTCCCTTTCTTATCTCCAAACATTGATGGGATTGTTTTAAACAAGTCAGGTAAGGTACGTCGTGCTAAATTGTACTACTTACGTGAAAGAAGTGGTAAGAGTGCTCGTATTAAAGAAAAAAGATTCTAAGCCTAATCGCTTAAATTATATAAAGGTCCTCTTTTTGAGGACCTTTTTTTGTGCTATTTACATTACCTTTATCATTCTAAACGATACATTATGGGCAACTTAGGATTTCAAGAATTATTAATTATTGGTGTAGTTATTTTAGTGATGTTTGGAGGAAGAAAAATCCCTGAATTCATGCGTGGATTAGGTAAAGGAATTCGTGAATTCAATGACGCTAAAAATAACGTGAAAAAAGAAATCGAAGAAGGCATTAAAGAGAAGGACGACAAAGCTTCTTAACAACGATGTTCTGTTTCACCGACATTCAAACCTACCATGGTCAATTAAAGACCGGAGCAACAACTTGTGCGCAAGCAGTTCAATTTTATTTGGATCAAATTAAAAGTCAAGAAGAACTAAATGCTTATTTAGAAATTTTTGATGAAGAGGCTATTCTAAGCGCAAAGACTTTAGATGCACAAAGACTTGAAGGAAAACCAATGGGTCCATTACACGGGGTCGTCGTAGGGATAAAAGATGTGATCTCTTATAAGGGGCATGCATTATCTGCAGCTTCTAGAATGCTAGAAAATTATACGGCTATGTATTCTGCAACTGCGATCGAAAGATTACTTGCAGCTGGTGCGATCATCATTGGTCGTCAAAATTGTGATGAATTTGCAATGGGTAGTAGCAATGAAAATTCCGCTTATGGTCCTGTAAAAAATGCAGCCAATCCGTCCCTAGTATCAGGTGGTTCTTCGGGAGGGTCAGCTGTTGCTGTGCAAGCAAATTTATGCATGGTGAGTTTGGGATCTGATACGGGTGGTTCAGTGCGTCAGCCTGCAGATTTTTGTGGTGTAGTTGGATTCAAACCAAGTTATGGAAGGATTTCAAGATATGGACTTATCGCATATGCCTCCTCATTTGATCAGATTGGTATTTTAAGTAACAATATTGCAGACGCAGCCATGGTGTTAGAAGTAATTTCAGGAGCGGATGATTTTGATAGTACGGTATCTGCTAAAACAGTACCAGCTTATAGTCAAAACATACAAGCGGTTGAAACAAAAAAGAAAATTGCTTACTTCAAAGAAACTTTAAGCCATCCAGGGTTGGATCCAGAAATCAAAGAGCAAATTGAAAATCAAATTGTACAATTGCGAGCAGCTGGCCATATCGTAGAAGCAGTATCTTTTGATTTAATGAATTTTATTGTACCTACATATTATGTATTAACCACTGCAGAAGCCTCTAGTAATTTATCAAGATTTGACGGCGTTCGATTTGGACATAGAACAACTAAAAAAGTAGATGACCTAAATGCATTGTATACATTATCCAGATCAGAAGGTTTTGGTGCAGAAGTACAACGTAGAATTTTATTGGGCAGTTTTGTATTGAGTGCTGGCTATTTTGATGCCTACTTTACCAAAGCACAGCAGGTCCGCCAAAAATTAGTAGAATTCACCAATCAGGTATTTAGCCAATATGATTTCATTATTTCACCAACGGTACCAACAACTGCTTTTAAATTGGGTATGCAACATCAGTCGGCTACTGAAATTTTCTTAGCAGATATTTATACGGTCTATGCGAACCTTGTGGGAATCCCTAGCATTTCATTGCCTTTGTATACCCATTCAAACGGCATGCCCTTTGGGCTTCAGGTCATGAGTGCATCATTTGAAGAGGCCGCATTATTTAGTTTTTCAAATTCCTTAATGGCTGCATAGCTTCTTTATTATGAGACCAATCTTATTCGTTTATTGTTTGCTTTCTTGTATTGGGCGTATTGCTGCGCAAGATAGTTTGACATTGAATAGAACTGGTTTTAGTAGCTTATTCACTGTCCAACAAGTGCCAGATAAAGACAAATCTTTTGTCATCGAAATGCATCCTAAAGCCATCAGTTTTGTGCAATCTTATATGGAAAAAGAAGGGGCTGGTTTGAGAAAGATGAAAACCTGGGCAAAGCCTTATTTTAATTTATACGATGAAATTTTAACCGCGAATGGCATACCTGTGGAGTTAAAATATTTAAGTGTCATTGAGAGTCATTTAAGTTCGCAAGTCGTTTCATGGGCGGGTGCAGCAGGTCCTTGGCAAATTATGCCTGCAGAAGCAACCCGACTAGGATTGAAATTACTTCCAAATGATGAGCGAATGGATTATCAAAAAAGTACGCAAGCAGCAGCGACCATTCTTAGGGAATTATACCAACAATTTGGGGATTGGTTATTGGTGGTAGCTGCTTATAATGGAGGTGCAGGCAGATTAAGTAAAGCGATTGAAAAAAAGAAAACAAAAGACTTTTGGGCCTTACAATATGAACTTCCATTAGAAACTAGGAATCATGTAAAAAAATTCATAGCTACGCATGCCATTTTTGAAGGGGTAGCTATGACCGAGCAAGATACAAATCAGCGTACCGAAAGGGCTGACATTAGCAATGCAAGTTCAGGTATGGAAAGGATCGTCATTTCTGGAAGGTTCAATGCAAATACAATGGCAATTTGGTTAAAAATGTCTTTGACCTATTTAAAAGAATTGAATCCAAATATGGATCAGCAGTTGGCTACTGGAAAATCATATACACTTGTGCTGCCTACCAAAGAGGCTATACTATTTGAGGCCCATAAAAATCAAATTTTACAGGCCTCAATACAATCTTTATACCTGGATAACGATTAATCAAATAGTGTAATCGTTATTTAGAAATCATCATCGAATTCATCTTTTTCGTCAAACAAATCATCTTCTTCTAAGCTTAGGTCTAAATCTAGATCGTCCCCTTCATCCGATGCATGCGCATCCTCTCCTCCACCTTTCTTAGTTTTGCCTACTTTTTTGGATGTTTTAGGTAAATCAAATTCTGCAAAGTCAGGATCCCAGCTATCGTCCTCTTCTTCTGTCTTACCCCAATCATCTGTTTCTTCCTCATCGTCTAAATCTTCTTCCTCGGCATCCTCATTTTTCTTGGAAGATGCCTTGCTTGATTTTTCAGCTTTGACTACGCCATTTTTTGGTGTCGCTGTCTTTTTCTCTTTTGTAGATTTTACTGCCATAACTCAATCAAAAATATTTATGTAAATTTCAAATGAAAATTTAATTTTTCAAAAATAATAAGACTTTTTTTATTCCTTTTTTTTGATTATAAATGTACAATTTGATCTCTGCCCGGACCATTCGATACATACTTCACAGGCACGCCTAAATATTCATTAATAAATTTGATATATGTTTTCATGGTAGCTGGCAATTCGGCATCTTTTTTCATTTTGGTGGTATCTACTTCCCAGCCTGCCATCTTTTTCCAGATGGGTATGACTGGGGTACCAACCAATTGAAAAGGTACATAATCAATCTGCTTGCCTTCCATTTCATAGGCAATGCCCAATTCTAGTTCTTTAAATGAATCTAATATATCAGCCTTAGTCATGATAATCTGCGTTACACCATTGATCATGCAGGTATATTTCAATGCAACAAGGTCGATCCAGCCACATCTTCTAGGACGTCCTGTTGTTGCACCAAATTCACTTCCAATCTTTCTTAATTCCTCTCCTTTTTCGTCATGCAATTCGGTAGGGAAGGGACCGCTACCCACTCTTGTACAATAGGCTTTTGAAATGCCAAATACTTCGCCAATTAGTTTTGGAGAAACGCCTAGACCAGTACAAACTCCAGCAGAAATCGTATTGCTTGAAGTCACAAATGGGAAAGTACCAAAGTCAATATCTAACATGGATCCTTGCGCGCCTTCTGCCAATACTTTTTTACCCTTACTTATTTGATCATTGATAAAGTATTCACAATTAATGATGTTCATTTTCTTTAAAAACTCAATGGCTTCAAAGAATTCAGTTTCCATTTCAGAAATATCCTCATTAAAATTGTAGCTATCCAAAATCTTTTGGTGCTTCATCCTTAAAGCAATGTATTTGCTGATAAATTTTTTATCTAATAAATCGCCCACTCTTAACGCGTTTCTGCCAGTCTTATCCATGTAAGCTGGGCCAATTCCTTTTAATGTAGATCCGATTTTAGCATCTCCCTTGGACATTTCAGAGGCCTTGTCTAAAGCTCTATGGCTAGGAATAATAATATTAGTACGCTCTGAAATAAAAAGATTTTTTTTCACATCAATGCCCATCGTTGCCACTGCATCACATTCTTTTTTCAAAGTCACTGGATCTAATACGACACCATTCCCAATGATATTGATTTTATCTTGATGGAAAATACCCGATGGAATTTGGTGTAAGACCATTTTAGTGCCATTCACATATAAAGTATGCCCAGCATTTGGGCCACCTTGAAAACGAGCAATGATATCATAGTTGGGTGCAAAATAATCCACAATCTTCCCTTTACCTTCATCACCCCATTGAAGTCCTAAAATTACGTCTACCATAAATTTGAATTTGAGTAGCAAAAATATGTCTAGAAATGGGGATTACCTATTTAAGCATGGAATAATAAGAAATGTTTTCACACATATTTTTCCTATGGTGTTGATTACTTGAATTTAGATTAGGTCTGTATCAAATCGGGTCACTTTTTGAATGCCATTTAGGCCTTGAATGCGGTTGACCAATTCCTCTAATTCGTCTTTATCGTGCACAAAGACCTTAATAGTGCCTTCGAACATGCCATCTTTGGATTCAATGGTGAGTGCTGCAATATTGATTTTGAGGTCCCCGCTAATAATGGTTGTAATTTTATTAACCACTCCTACATCGTCTAATCCAATGATACTAAGTCCTGTAAGGAAGGAGATTTCTTTATTTTTAGCCCACTTAGTTTTGACAACTCGATGACCATAATTGGCTAATAGTTGTGTGGCATTGGGGCAGCTGGTTCTATGAATGATCAACCCTTTTCCAGTACTCACAAATCCAAATACATCATCTCCAGGAATTGGGTTACAACATTTTGCCAGATTGTATTTGATCTTATCACTTGATTCACCAAAAATGATCAATTCTGAATCTCCTTTTTTAGGGAGTGGCTTGTAAATATGAGGTTCTACATTCGGGTCTGGTGCAACCACAATTGGCTTTGGCGCTTCTATTTTATCACCAACCACTTGAAAGGTTTTTAGCTCTTTTAGGTCAATCGATTTGGTTGCAATTTTATACAACAAATCTAACTGGCTAGATAATTTATAATAGTGCATCAATTGATCCAAGTTATGCGTGCTGTAAACTGCGCCTATGCCTTCGAGTTTTCTTTGTGCTGTATATTTACCTTCTTCCGAAATGATTTTCTTCTCCTCTCTTAAGGCGTCTTTAATACTATTTTTTGCCTTTGCAGTCACCACATTGTTCAACCAGTCCTCAGTAGGTTTTTGTTTGTTACTTGTGATGATCTCTATCTGGTCGCCACTTCTTAAAGTATGGCTAATGGGTACCAATTTGTGGTTGACTTTTGCACCTATACATTTTGACCCAATTGCGGTATGGATATAAAAAGCAAAATCAAGCGCAGAACTATTGACCGGCAACATTTTTACTTCACCTTTTGGCGTATAGACATAAATTTCTTCTGCTAAAAAAGAGGTCTTAAAGTCTTGTAAGAAATCAATGCTTTCTTCCTCTTGATTGCTTAAGGCTTCTCTGATCTGTATGAACCATTTATCAAATCGATCTTCACTTTGTGATGTCTCTTCTTTGTATTTAAAATGGGCAGCCATTCCTTTCTCTGCAATTTCATTCATTCTTTTACTTCGAATCTGCACTTCTACCCATTTCCCATCAGGTCCCATTACTGTGGTGTGCAATGCTTCGTAGCCATTACTCTTAGGGTTACTTAACCAATCCCTTAATCTTTCTGGAGAGGGGATGTATTCGTCTGTGACAACAGAATATACTTTCCAACAGGCTTCTTTCTCTTTTTCTAAAGGGACATCAAGAATGATACGGATGGCAAAAAGATCATAGACTTCTTCAAAACTTACGCCTTTCTTTTTTATTTTATTCCAAATAGAATGAATACTTTTTGGACGACCAAAAATATCAAATTGCAATTCGGATTGACCTAATTTTTCTTTTAATGGTCTAACAAATTCATTGATATATTTTGTTCTTTCTCTTTTTGTTTCTGATAATTTTTTGGCAATCTCATGGTAGGTAGCTGGTTCCATGTATTTCATGGCCAGATCCTCTAATTCGGTCTTGATATTGTACAAGCCCATACGATGTGCGAGTGGGGCGTATACCCAGATGGTTTCAGAGGCAATTTTTAATTGCTTCTCTTGCTTCATCGAGTCCATTGTTCGCATATTATGGAGTCTATCCGAAAGTTTGATCAGGATCACTCTCGGATCATCCGTCAAAGTGAGTAAGATTTTTTTGAAATTCTCTGCTTGTTGGCTACTATTGGCATCCATCACCGTTGCAATTTTTGTTAAGCCATCTACAATCTTTGCAATCTCATTTCCAAATTCTCTTTTGATATCATCTAATGTGATGTCGGTGTCCTCTACAGTATCATGTAACAAAGCACAAATGGTGCTTCGCACACCCAATCCAATTTCATCAGCTGCAATCATCGCCACAGCAATGGGGTGGAGGATATAAGGCTCGCCACTTTTACGTCGCATTGTTTTATGTGCTTCAGTAGCCATTTCAAATGCGGTTCTTAGCAATTCCCGATCACCCTTTTTTAGTTTAGTTCTTAGCGTTCTAAGCAATGCACGGTAGTGGCGAACAATTTCTTTTTTCTCTTGTTCGTCGGTCAAATTGTAAGGTGTTACAACTGCATTCAATAATTCTTGATCGGTACTTTCCATGCTTATACGAAAATACGTAAAAGCGGTGTAACTTTACTTCGCTATGTCATCTACCCAGCCTAAACCCATATTCAAATCTGCTATCTTAACTAGGGTGTTTTCTTTTGTTGGGCCTTATCGATATATTTTTTGGATCAATGTCTTTTTAGGGATCTTTTTAGCGTTTGCTACCCCTATCCGACCTTATTTGATTCAAGTAACAGTGAACTTAGCGATAGGTAAACTGGTCGTACTGCCTCCATGGGTGCATTCAGTATTGCCTTATGAAGCTTTTAATTCGGTCGTACAATTGATTCTTGGCATCTCCTTATTTCAGGTAGCTTTTATCATTCTTGAAACGGTATTTCGTTTTTGTTTCACTTATGGGATGTCTTGGCTAGGACAACAAGTGATCAGAGATTTAAGGAATAAAGTATACCAAAAAATTATGTACTGGGAGATGCGTCAATTTGATAAAACACCCATTGGTACATTGACCACCAGAACCATCAATGATATTGAAAGTATTAATGATATTTTTTCAGATGGACTCATTCCTATTATAGCAGATATGTTAACGATTGTAGTGACTTTAACTACCATGTTCTTTATCAATTGGGAGTTGACTTTAATTTGTTTAATTCCGTTTCCAATCATGATTGTGGCCACTTATTTTTTTAAAGAAAGTGTGAATAAAAGTTTTGTTCAGGTGCGCAATGCTGTGGCAGCGCTCAATGCATTTGTACAAGAGCATATCTCTGGTATGCAAGTGGTGCAGGCTTTTGCTGCAGAAGAGCAAGAGATGAAAAAATTTGATCACATCAATGTGCATCATAAAAATGCAAATATCAAAGCCATTTTTGCCTACTCTGTATTTTTTCCAGTAGTGGAGGTCGTATTGGCTTTAAGTATTGGCTTAATTGTTTGGTGGGTGGCTGGCCAAAGTTTAGATGCAGGGATGCTGGTGGCTTTTATTTTATTTTTAAATCAGATTTTTAGACCACTTCGTATGATTGCAGATAAATTCAATGTCTTGCAAATGGGCATGGTCGCTGCAGAACGTGTTTTCAAGATTTTAGACAACGAAGATATCACCGTAAATCAAGGTGCATTTGCTCCAACTCAAATTCAGGGAGCTATTGAATTTAAAAACGTACAATTTGCATATCAAGCCCCCAATTGGATTTTAAACGATTTAAATTTTACGGTCGAAGCTGGCGCAACTGTGGCGTTGGTGGGACCAACTGGAAGTGGAAAAACCTCCATCATTAGTATTTTGAATCGCTTGTACCCATATCAAGCGGGACAAATTTTATTAGACGGTGTCTTAATTGAAGATTATGCACTAGAACGATTGAGGGCATCCATCGGCGTCGTTTTACAAGATGTATTTTTATTTTCTGGCTCGGTTTATGACAATATCACTTTACGCAATCCATCCATTCGTCCCGAACAAGTGGAGGAAGCAGCAAAGATGATTGGCATGCATGATTTTATCATGCAACTTCCGGGAGGATATCAATACCATGTCATGGAAAGAGGCGCAACATTAAGCTTGGGACAAAGACAACTATTGAGTTTTATTAGAGCGCTCTTATACAATCCGAGTATTTTAATTTTAGACGAAGCCACTTCTTCCATCGATACAGAGAGTGAGCAACTCATTGAAAAAGCCATTGAAACATTGATACAGGGTAGAACATCTATCGTGATTGCGCATCGTTTATCTACCATCCGAAAGGCGGACCAGATCCTTGTTTTGGAGCAGGGAAAAATCATCGAAAAAGGGACGCATCAGTCCTTAATGGAGCAGGGAGGATTTTATAAGGCCTTGAACGAAATGCAATTTGAACACAAAAAGAACACTTAATTTTTTAAATATTTGTAAATCAATTATTTAGGAGAATGAAAAACATTTTCTCTGATGCTATATTTCTGCCAAATATTATGACTTTTCAGCAGCATTATCCCTATCTTTGCCGCAAATTTTGAGATCACTATGGCATTTAGACCTATTAAATCTTTACTGGTATTGTGTTTTAGCTTGCTAACATTGGCATTTTCTGGCAATGTATTTGCCAATGAAAAAGCAAAAGGACATGAAGCAAAAACGGAAGGACATGAAGCAAAAGCATTCAATGTTACGGAGACGATCTTAGAGCACATTAAAGATGATCATAGCTGGCATTTATGGGGACAAACTTCACTTTCTTTACCAGTGATTTTATACACGCCAAAAGGATTTGAAGTTTTTTCATCTGCAAAGTTTATGAATGAACACCATGAGCATATTGCATATAAGGGCAACTTTGATTATAAAATTATGGAGGGCAAGGTTAAAATAGTGGATGCAACAGAAGCAATTGACGTTGAAGCATCAAAAGCTTTATGGGATTTTTCAATCACTAAAAATGTAGCCTCTTTATTTATTTCTGTTTTGATTCTTCTAGTGGTGCTGCTTACAGCTGCTGGTGCCTATAAAAAAACGGGTATCAAATCTGCACCAAAAGGCGTTCAATCTTTTATGGAGCCAATTGTTTTATTTGTAAGAGATGAAGTAGCGATACCAAATATTGGCAAAAAGAAGTTTTCAAAATACATGCCTTTTTTATTAACGATTTTCTTTTTGGTTTTAACGAATAACTTTTTAGGATTAATTCCTTTCTTCCCAGGTGGGGCTAACGTAAGTGGTAATATTGCTTTCACAATGACCCTGGCAGTATGTGTTTTTGTGGTGGTTAATTTGAGTGCTAATAAAAGTTATTGGGAACATATTTTTTGGATGCCAGGAATGCATTGGAGTATGAAGTTGTTCTTAGCGCCCATTGAATTAATTGGGGTCTTCACTAAGCCTATCTCTTTAATGATTCGATTATTCGCAAACATTACAGCAGGGCATATTCTAGTATTAAGTTTGATTTGTTTAATTTTTATATTCAAAACAGTGTATGCTTCTGCTATTGCAGTGCCGTTTGCTGTTTTCATTGGTTTGATTGAATTGTTGGTGGCTTTTTTACAAGCTTATATATTCACTATGTTGAGTGCCATGTATATTGGTATGGCAACAGAAGAACACCATCATGAAGCACATGAACAGGAAGGACACAAAAATGTAGCACATCACTAAAATTTATTTAACTCTTTTTTCAATAACAATTAAAACGTAAAAAAATGGTAGTAGGAAGTGTTGCCGCAATTGGCGCTGGATTAGCAGCTATCGGTGCTGGAATTGGTATCGGTATGATTGGTAAGGGTGCTGTTGAAGGTATTGCTCGTCAGCCAGAAGCTGCTAACGAAATCCGTTCCAACATGATTGTTGCTGCTGCGTTCGTAGAGGCTGTTGCCTTGTTCGCTGTGGTAGTTGCCCTTTTGGGTAACGGATAATCTGTTAAGGATTTTTTTAAAGAACTAAATAGGTCCTAGCACAGGGCAAAAGGCCTATTTTTTATTTGATTCATTCATTAAGATAAACGAATAGTATGTTTTTATTAGAAGTAAATCCTCTTGTGTTGCCAGATATCGGTTTGGTATTTTGGAACACCATTGCGTTTTTGATACTCTTGGTTGTGTTAGGCAAGTTCGCTTGGAAGCCAATGTTAAAAGCAATTGCTGAGCGTGAAAGCGGCATCGAAGAAGCACTATTACGTGCCGATAAGATGAAAGCCGATATCGCTGCAATGCAAAATGAAAATGAAGCATTGTTGGCTAAAGCACGTGAAGAAAGAGCTGGCATGATTAAAGATGCCAAAGAGACAGCCGATAAAATGGTTACGGATGCAAAAGATAAAGCGAAGCAGGAATATGAGCGCATTATCAGCGATGCACAAGTAGCGATTACGCAACAGAAAAATGCTGCATTAACTGAAGTAAAAAATCAAGTAGGTAGTTTGGTGGTAGAAGTTGCAGAGAAAATATTAAGAAAAGAGTTGTCTAATAAAGCAGAACAAGAAAGCTATATTAAACAAATTGCTGAAGGAGTTAAGTTAAATTAAATAGTAAGAAATGCCCAACGTACGTTTAGCAGGAAGATACGCAAAGAGCTTACTCGACTTAGCCATTGAACAAAATCAATTGGACGCAGTGCATGCTGATATGAAATATTTTCAGGCAGTGTGCGCGCAAAGTCACGATTTTGTAAATGTATTAAGAAGCCCAATCATTAAAGCGGATCAAAAGAATGCCATTGTACTTGCTGTGATTAAAGATGCAGTGAGCGCATTGTCTTTGTCTTTCGTTGTTTTATTGGTTAAAAAAAGTAGAGAAAGCGCTTTACCAGAAATAGCTACCGAATTCATTGAACAATACAATGCATTAAAAGGAATTCATCAAGTTAGCTTAACGACTGCTGTAGCCATTAGCGACAGTTTAAAACAAGCTATTGAAGCAAAAATTAAAGCAGAAACTCAATTCGACATCATTGAATTAACAACACATACCAACGAAGATTTAATTGGCGGTTTTGTATTGTCATTCGATAATAACCTAATTGACGCAAGTATTAAAAGAGATTTATTAGATATTAAGAAACAATTTTTATCTAACGAATTTGTATCAAAATTATAATTAACATAACAATCATACATTAAATAAGTATTTATGGTGGACATTAAACCTGATGAAATATCTGCAATTCTTAGACAGCAATTAAGCAATTTTAATGCTTCTGCTGATTTAGAAGAAGTAGGAACTGTATTACAAGTTGGTGATGGTATCGCTCGTATATATGGTTTGAACGGTGTAAGTAGTGGTGAGTTGGTTGAATTTGAGAATGGTACCAAAGCCATTGCATTGAACCTAGAGGAAGACAATGTGGGTGTGGTAATGATGGGTATTAGCAAGGGCATTAAAGAAGGTGATAAAGTAAAGCGTACTGGTCAAATCGCTTCTATTAAAGTAGGAGACGGTTTGGTAGGTCGTGTAATCAATATGTTGGGTGAGCCAATTGATGGCAAGGGTCCAATTAAAGGTGAATTGTATGAAATGCCTTTGGAGCGTAAAGCGCCAGGTGTGATCTTCCGTGAGCCTGTAAAAGAGCCGTTGCAAACTGGTATCAAAGCGATTGACGCAATGATCCCAATTGGTCGTGGTCAACGCGAATTGGTAATTGGTGACCGTCAAACTGGTAAGACGGCCATTTGTGTGGATACCATTATCAATCAAAAAGAATTTTATGATGCTGGTGAACCAGTCTATTGTATTTATGTTGCGATTGGTCAAAAAGCATCTACGATTGCAGGTGTGATGAAGACGCTAGAAGAAAACGGTGCAATGGCTTATACCATTATTGTTGCTGCTTCTGCTGCAGATCCAGCACCTCAACAATTCTACGCTCCATTTGCGGGTGCAGCAGTTGGTGAGTTCTTCCGTGATTGTGGTAAACCAGCATTGATTGTGTTTGATGATTTATCAAAGCAAGCAGTAGCTTACCGTGAAGTCTCTTTATTGTTACGTCGTCCACCAGGACGTGAGGCTTATCCAGGTGACGTATTCTACTTACATAGTCGTTTATTAGAGCGTGCAGCAAAAGTCATTGCAAACGATGAAATTGCTAAGAACATGAATGACTTACCAGCTTCTATCAAGCATTTGGTGAAAGGTGGTGGTTCATTGACAGCATTACCAATTATTGAAACACAAGCAGGTGACGTATCTGCCTATATCCCAACCAACGTAATTTCAATTACAGACGGTCAGATCTTCTTAGAAGGAAACTTGTTCAACGCAGGTATTCGTCCAGCGATCAACGTAGGTATTTCTGTAAGTCGTGTGGGTGGTAACGCGCAGATCAAATCAATGAAAAAAGTATCTGGTACTTTGAAATTAGACCAAGCTTTATACAGAGAATTAGAAGCCTTCTCTAAATTCGGAGGTGACTTAGATCCAGCAACAAAGAATGTAATTGATAAAGGTGCGAGAAACGTAGAGATCTTGAAACAAGCGCAGTACACACCGTTTACGGTTGAAAAACAAGTAGCCATTATCTACTTAGGTACACAAGGTTTGTTGAAAGAAGTAGCCGTTAAAAACATGAAAGATTTTGAAGCACATTTCTTGTTAGAGATGTCCAATAAATTACCAAATGTATTGGCTGAATTCAAAAAAGGTAACTTACCTGAAGATGGATTAAAGCAATTGGTTGAATTGGCGAATGGTTTAATTCCTCAATACAAATAAGTGCATACTTGAATATAAAAAACCCCGATTTTTCGGGGTTTTTTTGTGAATAGACAGTGGATATGCAACAAATAATTCAATTGATTGTTATAATAATATGTCAGTGATTAAAGTACAAGCATTAAGTAAAAACTTTGTTGCCATAAAAGCAGTAGACCAGCTCTCTTTTGAAGTAGCAGCGGGTCAGGTTTATGGTTTTTTGGGCCAAAATGGTTCTGGAAAAAGTACGACCATTCGGATGTTACTTTCCTTAATCCATCCCTCTCAAGGGCATATTGAAATCTTTGGTCAATCTTTAACCGACCATCGATCTGCCATTTTAGAACAGGTTGGCGCAGTCATAGAGCGTCCAGACTCATATCCTTATTTAACTGCGCAAGAGCATCTAAGTTTATTTGCAAAATTGCGTAAGCAAAAAATTACTGCTGCAAAAATTGAATCGACTTTGTCACAAGTAGGATTACTTGCAAGGGCCAATGATAAAGTACAGACCTATTCTTTGGGAATGAAACAAAGACTAGGGATTGGTATTGCACTATTACACGATCCAAAATTGATCATTTTAGACGAGCCAACCAATGGATTAGACCCTCAAGGCATTGCAGACATTCGCCAATTGATCAAATCTCTTTCCAAAGAGGAGGGTAAAACCGTATTGGTATCCTCGCATTTACTTTCAGAAATTGAACAAATAGCAAGCCATATCTTAATCATCCACCAAGGTAAAAAAATGGCAGAAGGTCCAACCTCAAGTTTATTGGATCCAAATAAAACTATTGTTCAAATCAAGACCTTGGATGACTTGGACGCAAAGCAAAAACTAATCGCTTCTGTGTATCATTCTAATTTATTGGAGCGAACTGAGGGGCTGTATCTGCGTATTCCTAAATTAGAAATCCCTGCATTGAATGCTTTTTTAGTGGCATCAAATATTGACCTAGTTTCTTTAGAGGCAAAAAACTCTTTAGAAGATTATTTTTTACAACTTACCTCAACTTATTAATATGTGGCCCATTATTCAAATTGAACTTTTTAAAATCTACAAAAGGCCTAGAACGTATATTGCTTTTGGTGCGATTGCTGCATTGATTTTAGTGATTCAAATGGGATTGAAAATAGATGGGGAAGCCTACGCTGGATTTTTGATGAAGGATATCAATGACACCTTAACCGTGGATGGCAAAGTGTTAAATGGCTATTTGATCTGTTATATTTTATTGCAATTATTACTGGTGCATGTGCCTTTATTGGTCGCTTTAATTGCAGCTGATATGCTCTCGGGGGAAGCCAATTTAGGCACTTTGAGGTTGTTGTTTACCACACCTTATAGTAGAACGCAGTGGGTCTTGGCTAAATTTGTGGCTGCTAGTTTGTACACTATTTTATTATTGGTTTGGTTGGCCTTTCTTGCCCTATTTCTGAGTATGTGGATTTTTGGTACGGACGATTTATTTCTGATGAAATCTAATTATGTAGTTTTGATTCAGGAACAAGATGTTTTTTGGAGGTATATAGGGGCATTTGTTTTTGCGAGTTTCTCTTTATTAACGGTGGCTGCTTTAGGTTTCTTGATGTCTAGTTTAGCGAATAATTCGATTGGGCCAATTGTAGCAACCATTAGCGCGATTGTTTTCTTCACCATCCTAAGCACCTTGAACATTCCCTTATTCAATGTAGTGAAGCCCTATTTATTCACTACCCATATGAACAATTGGAAAGAATTTTTTGATATACAAGTCGATGAATCTAATAATGCCATTACTGGTAGTGTATTGAATATGGCTAAAATTAAAAATTCAATCATGATACTGACAGTTCATATTGGATTATTCGTAGGAGCTTCTATTTGGATCATGAAAAAGAAAGACATTTTAAGCTAAGCTTGAAAAAATATAATTAGTTCGATATGAAAAAATTGAGTGTACTTATTGTAGGAATATGGCTTATTCAAGGGTCCATCTTTGCGCAATCCAATGCCCTGATTGAAAGAGTAAGTTCGAAATTGAATTTGGTCAATGACTATGTTGCAACAGGTGTAATGAAAACGGATGTTGCATTTATCAAAGCTTCATTGGGGAAGGTCAAAGTGTATTTTAAGAAACCCAATATGCTGAAAGTAAAAAAAGAAGGGGGCATCTCATTGCTTCCTAAAGGTGGAGTGTCTGTGACCATCAATTCCTTATTAAACAACAAACAATATATCGCTATCGAATCGGGGGTACAACTATATAAAGGCAAGTCATTGCAAGCGATTAAATTGATTCCAACCGATGAAAAATTAGATTGGGTGATTTCGACTTTGTGGATTGATCCGGTGGATGCGTTAGTGTACAGGACCTTTACAACTACAAAGGAAAATGGTACTTATGAAATTACCATGGAATATGGTCAATATGCGAATTATGGATTACCGAGTAAACTTATTTTTGGTTTTAATACCAAGGATTATAAATTGCCCAACGGCATTACTTTAGAATTTGGAGACGAGGACCCTGCGGCAAAACAAAAAGCGTTGAAGCAAAAAAAAGGCACCATCGAAATTACTTACGCTAATTATGTAATAAATCAAGGCGTTCCCAATTCCATGTTTTAAATTGCATTGAATGAGAAACCTAGTTGTCCTTTTTGTTTTACTAATGCAGTTGCCCCTTCAGGCACAGTTACCCAATCAAAGCAAAGCTTTGGAATCTGCGGTCATGCAATTTAATCAGACAAATAGTCCTAGTTCCTATACACAACTATACCTTCAATTTGAACAGCTCTACAGTGTAGATAAAACCAATTGGTTGATTCCTTATTATGCTGGGATGACTAAAGCACTCATGTGTCTTTTGAAAATGGGAGAGAGAGATGCACTAGCCAATGATGCTTTATTATGGGTTGGGAGGGCAAAATCCATTGTAAAGAATGATGAAATTTATTGCGCAGAAAGTTTAGCCTATACTGCAAAGTTGTCAGTGAATCCTGCACTGAGGTGGTTTAGCTATGAAGGTAAAATTAAAAACGCCTTAAGCTTGGCTAAGAAGTTGAATCCAAATAATCCTAGGGCCTATATTTTGGAAGCCAATATCCAACATAAATTACCTTTTATATTTGGTGGTGGATGTAAGTCAGCTAAGCCATTGATTCAAAAAGCAGAATGGTGTTTGAATACTCAAACTAAAGCAAGTTCAGTGGAACCATCTTGGGGTATTCAATCCTTAGTGCAATTGAAAAAAGCATGTCTTTTCTAATTTTCGTCTAATCTTTCGTCCACTGCACCTGCAAACATTCTTGCACTAATTTTCTTCAACGGATTTAAGCGCATATCACGATAGCCTTGTCTTGCATGAATAATCCTTATACATTCAAAAATACTTGCTGTAAATGAACTTGCATCTGCCTTGTCTTTGCCGGCAATATCAAAAGCGGTGCCATGGTCAGGGCTTGTTCTAACAATAGGTAAGCCAGCAGTGAAATTGACACCTTCTCCAAATGCCAAAGACTTGAATGGTATCATACCTTGGTCGTGGTACATCGCCAAGACGGCATCAAATTTTTCATGTTGTCCTCTTGCAAAAAACGCATCTGCAGAATAAGGCCCATAGACCAGCATTTGTTGTTTGGCTTCTTTAATAGCAGGGGCAATGATTTCTATTTCTTCTTTACCAATTAAGCCATCGTCGCCTGCGTGCGGGTTCAATGCCAATACAGCAATACGAGGTTTGTCTATACCAAAATCTTTTTGTAAGCTTCTTTGAAGAATTTGTAATTTCTGTTTGATTTTATCCTTGGTAATATGTTGTGCAATATCTTGAATCGTCAGGTGCTCTGTGACCAAGGCCATTTTTAAATTTTCAGCTACCAATAACATTAGGTTTTCTACATTCCCAAATGCGTGTTGCAAATAAGGGGTATGACCACTAAAATTAAAGTTAGGCGACTGGATATTTTTTTTATGGATGGGGGCGGTCACTAAGCCGTCAATTTTTTTATTTTTTAATGCGTCGACTGCTTTTTCTAATGAGATTAATGCATATTTTCCACCCACATCTGTGAGTGTGCCTGGTTCAATGTTTGCTTCCTCTTCCCAACATTGGATTAAATTAATTTGTTTTGCATTCAGTTTGTCCAAATCTGGTGCGGTTGAAAAAGGCATTTGGAAATCGGGGATGCCTTTACTGTAAAAATTGATCGCTTTAGGATGCGCAAAAATAACCGGCACCATAAATTCTAGTAGGCGGCTATCAGACAATGATTTGATGATTAATTCAAGTCCAACGCCGTTTAAATCTCCGCAAGTAAAGCCTATAATGGGTTTTCTGATGTCTTGGTTCATATCCAGTTGATTAGGGTGTAAAAGTACGCACAAAAACCTAACTTTGCTACATGCAATACACCCTTAAAAAGTCATTGGGTCAACACTTTCTAAATGATGTCCAAATTTGTCTACAAATCAAAGCTGCGCTATCAGAGGCGCCTATCGACCAGCTATTGGAAATTGGTCCAGGTGCAGGTGCTTTAACGCAGCATATTTTAGACCTGCCTTTAGCATTATTTAAAGCGGTGGAATTGGATCGTGAAAAAGTGGCATATTTACTTCATACCTATCCTCAATTGGAAGGTAAATTAATCAATGAAGATTTTTTAGAAACTGCAATCCCTTTTGAAGGTCAATTTACGCTTGTAGGGAATTTTCCTTATAATATCTCTACACAAATTGTGTTTAGGGTATTGGATTGGAAAGAACAAGTGCCTGTGATGATTGGCATGTTTCAAAAAGAAGTGGCAGAAAGAATTGCAGCAAAGCCACATTCAAAAGCCTATGGCATTTTGAGTGTATTGACCCAAGCATTTTATGAGGTGGACTATTTATTTGATGTGCCTCCTTCTGCATTTACACCACCCCCCAATGTGATGAGTGGGGTCATTCGTTTAAAACGCAAAACGACATTTCCCGAATTTAGTTCTATAAAAAGTTTCTATCATATTGTTAAAATGGGATTTGGTCAACGACGTAAAATGTTACGAAATCCATTGAAACCTTATTTTACGACGGAACAATTACAAGATCCTATCTTTACGAAGAGAGCTGAGAACTTGACCTATCAAGACTTTGCAGATCTTACATTTAAAATGCACAATCCTTAATCTATGTCTAATAAAGTTATTGTAACTGCAGCGGTGCATCCTTTTTTATTAGCAACGCTAGAAAAAAAAGGATTTGAAATTTGTTTCGAACCTACCATTAGCTATGATGAACTGAGTCTGCAAATTACAGATGCTGTTGGATTGATTGTAACCACAAGATTATCTATTGATGTAAGCATCATTGAAGCAGCAAAATCATTAAAATGGATTGGCCGATTGGGAAGTGGGATGGAATTAATTGACACAGACTTTGCACAATCCAAAGGTATTCTTTGTGTGAGTAGTCCAGAGGGAAATTGTACTGCAGTAGGTGAACATAGTTTGGGCTTGTTATTGAATTTAATGCACCGCATACATAGTGCTTATGGTGAAATCAAAATGGGTCAATGGGTCAGAGATGCGAATCGTGGAGATGAGCTAACTGGAAAGAAGGTAGGCATCATTGGATTTGGACATACCGGAACAGCCTTTGCAAAAGTATTGACTGGATTTGGTGTCGAGCTCTTAGCGCATGATATCCAACCTAGGGCTTTGGGAAGCCAACAATTACCACAAGTCAAAATGGTACAATTGGAAACCATCCAAGCCGAAGCGGAAGTGATTAGTTTACACCTGCCATTAACCCCTATAACCAAGCATTTTGCCAATACCCGTTTTTTTGAAACACTACAACAACAACCCTATTTTTTGAGTACTTGCAGGGGTGGGGTCACATCAACACCAGCATTGCTCGAAGCACTTCAGCATCAACAAATTAGAGGGGCTGGCCTGGATGTCCTAGAAAATGAACAACTAGGTACCTTTAACCAAGCCGAAAAGGCCAATTTAGTAGCCTTAATGGCCCTGCCGAACTTCATTTTAACCCCCCATATTGCGGGCTATAGCCAAGAGGCTTATTACAAGATGTCCAAGATCCTATTAGAAAAATTAGGGATCATTTGACCCTAATATGATATCTTTGTTCTATGCAACGCTCCAATCATGTGGCGTTGTATTTTTTTTATAAAAACAGAAGGTATGAGC
Organism: Sediminibacterium sp.; assembly: GCA_040403925.1. Lineage (GTDB taxonomy): Bacteria > Bacteroidota > Bacteroidia > Chitinophagales > Chitinophagaceae > Sediminibacterium. The sequence goes on from JBBAJV010000005.1 coordinate 65,903, forward strand.
GAAACAAACGTATATGTAACCCAAGAGACTTTTGATAAAATGCGTGAGGAATTACAACGCATGAAATCTCATGATCGTCCAGCGGCATCAAGAGCGATTGGAGAAGCAAGGGAAAAAGGGGATTTAAAAGAGAATGCCGAATATGATGCAGCGAAAGAAGCACAAGGCATGTTAGAATCTAAAATCAAGCAATTAGAGGTAGCTATATCGAACGCAAAGATTGTAGATACTAGTACGATTGATACAAGCAAAGTGACGATTTTAACCAAGGTGACAATCACCAACTTGGCTACAAAAAAGTCAGTCACTTATCAATTAGTTGGAGAGAAGGAAGCAGATTTAAAAGCAGGTAAAATTTCCGCATCTTCTCCAATTGGGAAAGGATTGATTGGTAAAAAAATTGGTGATACTGCAGAAGTACAAGCTCCAAATGGTGTGATGAAATTCAGCATTGACAATATTACCATTTAATAGCAGTACCCAACTTGCGATGACTATTTTTTCAAAAATAATACAAGGTGAAATACCTGCTTACAAGATTGCAGAAAATGAACTATTCATTGCATTCTTGGATATTTTTCCTTTGCAAAAAGGGCATGTATTGGTGGTACCTAAAATAGAAGTAGATAAAGTATTTGAACTGCCAGATAACTACCTTTCTGAGTTATTGGTCTTTGCAAAACCCATTGCAAAAGCAATTGAGGAGAGTTTTCCATGTAATCGCGTGGGTATGGTGACTGTTGGATTAGAAGTGCCCCATGCGCACCTGCATCTGATTCCAATCAACCAGGCAGATGATCTTAATTTTGCCAATCCAAAATTACAATTGTCTAAAGCAGATTTTATCGCCATTCAAGATGCGATCATTAGCAAATTGCCCTTATTTTTTTAAACGTGCAGGATTTTTTTGGATAAAATCATCCCATCCTTTTAAACCCTTTCCAGTACTAATCACTAGTCGATTGATTTGATGCCAATGGCATAATGCTACTGCAAGTGCATCTGTGGCATCATAATGTGTAGGTTTTTCTTTTATATTCAACACACGCTCAAGCATTTTCCAAACCATATCTTTATCCGCATTGCCATTGCCTGTAATGGATTGCTTCACTTTTTTGGGAGCATATTCTGTCACTGGTGTTTTGTAATGCATGGCTGCTGCAATGGCAACACCTTGTGCTCTTCCTAACTTTAACATGCTCTGTACATTCTTTCCAAAAAAGGGGGCTTCAATCGCAAAATGCGCTGGATGATAGGTTTCCATCAATTCAATAATCTTAGCGTGAATCATCTGTAAGCGTGCATAGATGTCCTTTTCTTTGGTCAATTTAAGCACATCCATCATAATAATTTTTGGCTCAACACCACCTTGTAAAACGGCATAGCCCAGTATTTGTGTTCCAGGATCAATCCCTAAAATAATGGGTGTTTTTGACATAGGTATAAAGTTACAGATATCCCTTCAAAATACGATCTTTACAAAATATGAATTCGAGTAAACTAAAGCCGTTACTTTCTCTTGGAAATAAATTGATTGGGTTCATCTTATTTGTGATTTGTGCTATTGCGATCTACAATAAGGTCTTGCAAAATGAAAATCTGAATCAATATGGGGCAGATTTAAAAATACAATTGGCCAAAATTCATTGGACAGCTTGGTTACTCATGGGTTGTTTATTGACTTTGAATTATACCATCGAAGCCATCAAATGGAAGTCTGTGATCGCATCTACCAATATATTTAACATATGGCAGGCACTTAGGGCAGTATTGGTAGGTCAGGCTTTTTCGTTTTTTACACCAGCAAGGTCTGGCGACTATGTGGGCAGAACATTATTTTTAGCACCTGGAACTAAGTTGAAAGGCATTACACAAATGGCCTGGGCTTCCTATGCGCAAATTTTAATGACCATTTGTTTTGGTTGCTTTGCCTTATTTTGGAACCTTCCATTTCTCCCATGGTTAAAATGGGTTGCGCCATTGGGTGGAATCATTGCGTTGTTTTTATTTTTTTACAATCAGCCTTTAAAGGGTTGGTTATCCAAGATTAACCTCCTGCAAATTGATACTGCATTAAAATGGAAACTACTTGCACTTGCATTTGCGCGCTATAGCATCTACCTCATGCAGTATAATTGGGCAGCACATATGCTTTCAATACCAGTGGACTGGATGGATTTAAGCATTGCCATGATGGCTTTATTATTTTTTCTAAGTATGATACCTGCAATTAGTTTGACTGATTTAGTGATTCGAGGACAATTGTTTTTATTGTTAATGGCGCCATTTTACCAGAACGACATTATGCTCATTGCTTTAACCACTTTAATATGGATTGTCAATTTTTTAATACCATCTATCCTGGGCGCGATTTTATTACTTGGTTTTAAATTAAAGCAATAAATTTGTAGTCCATATCCCAATTCATGTTTTTATATTTATTTCAAATTTGGATGGCTACTTTATTAACTTTGCTGCCAAAACAGACTAAAGAGCTATGTAGTCAATCCAATACATCATTTAATACAGGTGAAAAAGTCACCTATACTATTTTTTATAATGTGATAGGATTGTATGTAAATGCAGGCGACGCTCAATTTACCATAACACCTACTAAATGGGAAGGAGATGCTGCTTTATCCTTTACTGCCACTGGCCATTCCAATCGCAAGTATGATTGGATCTTCAAAGTGCGAGACAAATATGAATCCATTGTGGATAGTAAAACTTTGTTACCCTATTTTTTTAGTAGAAGCATCAATGAGGGTTCATTCCATCAAAATCAAACCATTACTTTTAATCAAAAGTCCAACGAAGTCACTACCCAAAAAGGCGCATCTTTTAAAGCAGCAGATTGTACATTTGATGTGATAAGTGCTGTGTATGCCGTAAGGAATTTAGATTTTAGTAATCTTCAAGTCAATGAGAAAGTATACTTAAATTTTTTCCTTGACAATGAATTGTTCCCTTCTTATTTTAAATATTTAGGGAAAGAAATTATTCAAACTAGATTTGGTAAATTTAAAGCCATTAAGATCGCCCCTTTACTTGTAAAGGGATCGATGTTTGAAGGCGGAGAGCTCATGACCATATGGGTTACAGACGACGACAACCATGTTCCCATTAGAATAGAAACGCCTATTATTATAGGCAGTATCAAAGTGGATATGAAAAGCTATCAAGGGTTAAGGCATCCTTTAACTGCGTTGATTGAAGTAGAATAGTCCTGTATTCAATCGGCTGCTATTTTTAAATAAAAATTATTGCGACAGGCTATCTAAGCTAAAGCAATTCTTTGCTCTAATGCCTTTTTCAGTTACATGTACATCACAGCATTCATTGACTGAATCATGTTCAAAAAATAAAATATAGTTTTTGTTACAAGCTTCGTTTAAGAAGGTTTCTTTTTCATTGAGTGTAAAAAGAGGTTGCATATCATAGCCCATTACAAAGGGGATAGGTAAATGTCCTACAGAGGGCAATAAGTCTGCCATAAATACAATTTGATGTTTCCCATATTGAATTTTAGGTAAGAGCATTCCTTGTGTATGTCCATTGACAACAATACAGCTGATATTTTCTGCAAAATGAATTTCTGGTAAACTGGTATCGCTTTTAAATGCAGGGATCTCAATTAAATTTAATTGACCACTCTCCATTAAGGGCATGATATTTTCTTTTAAAAAGCTTGCTTTTTCTCTTCTATTTGGGTTTGTCGCTGTTTTCCAATGTGGGGCACTTACCCAATAGGTTGCATTGGGCAAAGCCAATTTGAGCGTTCCATTTTCATCATTCACAGCGCCACCTACATGGTCAAAATGTACATGCGTTAAAAGTACGTCTGTAATGTCTTCTGGCTTGAATCCATGCTGGGCAAGCGCCTCAGCAATTGTTTTTGTTTCAGTGGGTTGATAATGGCTAAAGAATTTGGCATCTTGTTTATTACCCATGCCAGTATCAATTAATATCCTTCGATCACCTGATATAACTAGCATGCATCTAAGTGCCCAAGTACAAAGGTTATTTTCGTCTGCTGGATTGGTCTTATTCCAAATGGATTTTGGCACCACACCAAACATAGCACCCCCATCTAATTTAAAATTACCTGTATGGATACTATAAATTTGCATGCTTATTTTTTAGCGATGTTCGATACAATAAAATTAAACCAATGATAAAAAATACGCACAAACCAAGGACGGCATTTTTTTGAGAGCCGGTTAATTCAATGATAAAACCAAAGCTAAACATACCAATGACAATGGCTACTTTTTCTGTGACATCAAAAAAGCTAAAGAAAGAAGTTGTGTCTTTTGTTTCTGGCATTAGTTTTGCATAAGTACTTCTGCTCACGGATTGTATGCCTCCCATGACAAAGCCAACCATGGTGGCTAAACAATAAAATTCTGTAATGCCATTTCTTGGGACATAATAACCAATGATACAAATGCCTATCCAAAATGAAACCGCGATCATTAAAGTGTTAAAATTACCTATTTTAACCGCCATCTTACTCATGAGCATGGCGCCTGGGATGGCCACCAATTGAATGATTAAAATTGCAATGATTAAGTTGGTCGTGGGGATATTTAATTCACTCTTTCCGTAAAGCGTGGCCGCTAACATCACAGTTTGTACGCCCATATTGTAAAAGAAAAAAGCCCCTAAAAAACGGTCTAAAACGGGTAATTTTCTTAGTTGTAACCAAACTTTATGAAGTTCCTTATAACCTCCTACAAATAAATTATCTGATTGATCTGTCTTTAAGTTTTTGATGCTCGCTGGTAAATTAGTAATGGACCAATGTCCAAAACCAAACCACCAAATTCCAGCTAATAAAAAAGAGATTTGAGAAGCTTTACCTACAGTGATTCCAAATAAGTCTGGTTTTAATACAAAGACAAAACAGATTAATTGTAAAATAACGGCGCCAATATAACCCATCATAAATCCTTTTGCACTCACACGGTCTTGGTCTTCTGGTGCAGCAATTTCTGGTAAATAAGAATTATAAAATACCAGACTACTCCAAAAGCCAATACAGGCAATGATCATGGAAATTAATCCCAAACCAATATGGGAAGCATCAAAAAAGTACAGACTGCAGCATGCCAAGCTACCCAGAGTACAGAAAAATCTAAGAAATTGTTTTTTATTGCCTTTGAAATCTGCAATCGAAGAGAGGATTGGAGATAAAAGGGCAACTATAATAAACGCAATGGCCAATATATAATTGTATAAAGCCGTATTAATGAATTCAAAAGAACCGATTTTAACTTTATCAATTAAAGTCGCCTCATTACCGTCACTAGTCACAGCCTCATAAAAAGCAGGGAAAATGGTCGAAGAGATTACCAGACTGTAGACACTGTTGGCCCAATCGTACATGGTCCAACTATTGATTACTTTTTTAGAAGCAGTTTGCATAATGCAAGGGGTTTACTCTCAAAATACGAATAATTGCGAATCTATCTTTAAATCCATTAAGCTTTTTGAAGGTAGAGCCAGGTCAGCATGGCTAATCCTAATGCAATGCGGTACCAACCAAATATAGAGAAGCCTCTTTTTTGTACAAATTGAATAAAAAATTTAACACTAACTAGCGCTACTAAAAAAGCGACCAATCCACCAATGAATAGATTCATTAGATTGTCTGACACAAATACTTGTGGGTGTTCTTGGTACACATCTAATGTGCTTTTGGCTGAGGCAGCGAGCATCGTTGGGACAGCCAAAAAAAATGAAAATTCTGCCGCAGCTTTTTTACTTAGTTTTTGACTTAAACCACCAATGATGGTGGCGGCGCTTCGGCTAAGTCCAGGAAACACAATGGCCAATACCTGGAAACAACCAACCCAAAATGCTTGTTTAAATTGAATGGGTGCATGGTCTACAGGAGCGACTTGCTTTTTAAAATAGTGATCTATAAAAATCAAAGCAATACCACCCAATACCATGACGGTTGCAATCACCCATAAATTATCTAAAACAGCATCAATGTATTTTTTTAGTAAAGCGCCAAAAAGCAATGCTGGCAGCACTGCTAAAAGTAATTTTATATAAAAACGATAGTCCTTGAAATTGAAGAATTCCTTACGATAAATCACCACGACCGAAAGGATAGCAGCAAATTGTATCACAATTTCATAAAGGTCTACAAAAGGGCTATCCGTAATCCCCAAAAATGGATTGGCGAATTTCATGTGTGCCGTACTCGATATCGGTAAAAATTCGGTGATACCCTCAATGATGGCAATGATAATAGTTTGTATCGTATTCATAGTTTGGATTAAAAAAAAGAGCGATGCAGGCATCGCTCTTTTTTGGCATAAAGAAGTTTAAGCTTTTTTGAACAAAGCATATATTTCTACAATGAAACCTGCGACAATACACAATGGTGCAAGTGTGATTCTTCTAAAACTATACACTTCGTTTTCATTGAATACATTCGGGTCGGCACTTTTACCCCCAGCCATTAACAACATGCCCGCAATAATCAAAACGGCGCCAATGATCATCCAAGTATAATTGGATTTCCCAAATAGGTCTAAAGATCTTTTTGTATTTTTTTCTTTCATAATAAATAGGTTAATAAAGTTCGTCTAATTTCATTTTTAAATATTTCACTACACTTCGGTAAGTGCTTAATACAGAGATGCCAATACCAACAATGATCAGCCCACCAAATAATAATAAGCTATTACCAATACCTTGTAAGGTTTGAAGTTGAGGAAATTGTGCACTGGCCCACTGAATCAATCCAAACAATAAAAAGATAGCAATTAAAGCACTGATTAAGCCATTCAATAAGGCACGAATCACAAGTGGTTTTGAAATAAAGTTTCTTGTCGCCCCAACCATTTGCATGGTCTTAATTAAAAAACGATTACTAAACATGGCCAAGCGAATGGTATTGTCAATACTAATAATCACAATGGCACATAAAATAACAGACATCACCAAAAAGATGAAGCCAATTTTAGTAGCACGCTCGTTTAAATTAGTGACTAAACTTTTAGGATATTGAATATCCGCCACATCCTCTTTGAAATTGCTAGCAATGCTTGCGCTAATTGTTGCTAAACTATCTGGATTGACATAGTCTGCTTTAGCAAAAAAGTCAATACTTTCTGGTAATGGATTGACAGCTAAAATTTTTGACCAATCCTCGTTATTTTCCTTATTCCAAATTGCTTTTGCTTTTTCTTTGTCCACATATTCTACGTTTTTAGCGTAGGGTGCGGCAGCAATAAAGGCTTGAATTTTACCCACCGTATTTTTGTCTGCAGTTCTTAGGTAAACGCTAATTCTAATATCCTCTTTGAAATTGTCTCCAATAGCATGAAGGTTTAAGAAAAGCCAACCCATGATCCCCATAATGAACAACACAATGGCTACGCCAACAATGCTGTAGATATAGTTTGGTTTGCTTCTCTTTAAAGATCCATTTCCGGATACTGCCATGGCATTAAAATTTTACTTGTTCGCATTGCAAATGTAGGGTTTTGAACGCTAAACACTTACATTTGCAGAGGTCGAATTATGCCCAATTTTAGTTAAAAATAGGAGGTATAGTGGGCTGGCAGATTCAAAACCGAATAATTACAGATTTTTAAGAAAATTTAGCAGATGGAGTATCAATTTAGGACAATCGAAAAAAAATGGCAAACGAGCTGGAAAAATCAGAAAGCATATCAGGTTTCCAATCAAAGCAATAAGCCAAAATGTTATGTCTTAGATATGTTTCCTTATCCAAGTGGGGCGGGCTTGCATGTGGGCCATCCATTAGGCTATATCGCTTCTGATATTTTTAGTAGGTATAAGAGATTAAAAGGATTCAATGTATTACACCCAATGGGATACGATGCTTTTGGATTGCCTGCAGAACAATATGCCCTAGAGCACGGGGTGCATCCTTCAAAAAGCACCCATAACAATATTGATAATTTTAGAAGTCAATTAGACAATATTGGATTTTGTTATGATTGGGATAGAGAAGTAAGAACCTGTGATGCCACTTACTATAAATGGACACAGTGGATCTTCTTGCAATTGTTCAATAGTTATTTTGATCGTACATTAAATAAAGCTAATCCAATCACTGCATTGGTAGCTGCATTTGAAAAGGAAGGTAATCTGCAACATATTTGTCCTGCAGATCCTGATTTAATTTTTACAGAAGGCACTTGGAATAGTTGGGATGAAAAAGCCAAACAAGATGTGTTGATGCAATATCGATTGGCTTTTTGTGGCATTGGTGAAGTGAATTGGTGCGCCGCATTGGGCACTGTCTTAGCCAATGACGAAGTGATCAATGGGTATAGTGAAAGAGGGGGTCATCCTGTCGAAAAAAAGAAATTACGTCAATGGTATTTGCGCATCACAGAATATGCGGATCGTTTATTAGCCGGATTAGACACTATCCAATTTAGTGATGCAATGAAAGAAATGCAATCCAATTGGATCGGTAAAAGTTATGGTGCAGAGATTGATTTTAAAGTAGCGGATCATACAGCAATGGTCACTGTATATACCACAAGACCTGATACCGTATTTGGCGTAGATTTTTTAGTAGTCGCACCAGAGCATGCTTTAATACAAGAGATTGTACCTGCAACGCATCAACAAAAGGTAGAAGACTATATTGCCTATGTAAAAAGCAGAAGTGAAAGAGAGCGTATCGCAGAGAAAAAAATTACAGGATGTTTTACAGGCGCCTATGTAGTGAATCCATTCAACCAACAACGCATTCCAATTTGGATTTCTGAATATGTACTTGCTGGATATGGAACAGGCGCTATCATGGCGGTACCTTGTGGAGATGATCGTGATTTTAAATTTGCGCAACATTTTAATATATCTATTACCAATATCATTGGGGATGCTTATGATGGCAGTGCTGCTAATCCAACTAAAGAAGGCCTTTTAAGCAATAGTGATTTTTTAAATGGAATGATTCAAAAAGAGGCTATTGGAATAGTGAATGAAAAATTAGAAGCAATGGGTATCGGAAAAAAGAAAGTCAATTTCCGTATGCGCGATGCGGCATTTAGTAGACAACGTTATTGGGGCGAGCCATTTCCAATTCAATGGAAAAATGGGATTGCGTATCCTTTATCAGAAACTCAGTTACCCTTGTTATTACCCACTGTCGAAAATTATGGACCTGGTCCAGATGGAGAAGGGCCACTAGCCAATATTGAAGATTGGAAAGCCAATCATTATGAGACCAATACCATGCCTGGCTTTGCTGGGAGTAGTTGGTATTTTTTAAGGTATATGGATCCACACAATACCACTGCATTTTGTGATCGAAAAGTGAGTGATTATTGGGGGCAGGTTGACTTATATATTGGCGGAACTGAACATGCTGTAGGGCATTTATTGTATAGTAGAATGTGGACCAAGGCCTTATATGATTTAGGGCATATTGGTTTTGACGAGCCGTTCAAAAAATTATTAAATCAAGGGATGATCCAAGGAAGTTCCCGTTTTGTATACCGTAAAAGAGGGACTCAAGTTTTTGTTTCTGCTGGATTAGCAAAGTCCATGGAAGTAGATCAATTGCATGTGGATGTGAATATTGTAGATGGGATCGTATTGGATACTGAAGCTTTCAAAGCATGGAAACCCGATTATGCCAATGCCAGCTTTGAATTAGAAGATGGAAAGTACAATTGTGGTGTAGAAGTAGAAAAAATGTCTAAGTCTAAATTCAATACGGTCAATCCAGATGTGCTTGTTGAAAAATATGGCGCTGATACATTTAGAATGTACGAAATGTTCTTAGGACCGGTGGAACAAAGTAAACCATGGGATACCAAAGGCATAGAAGGCGTACACCGTTTCTTGAAAAAATTGTGGAGGCTATTTTATGACGAAATGAAAGGTCAAATGTGGATAGATGTGCAAGCAACGCCGGAAGAATTAAAAGTGCTGCATAAAACAATAAAAAAAATTGAAGAAGATACGGAGCGACATAGTTACAATACTGCGGTGAGTGGTTTTATGATTTGTGTGAATGAATTGTTTGACTTGGGTTGTCATAAAAAAGAAGTATTAGCGCAGGTGCTTATTTTATTGGCACCCTATGCACCGCATATCAGTGAAGAACTTTGGTCCTTGATTGGCAACCAAGGATTGGTCATAGATGCGCCCTTCCCAATCTTTGAAGCGCAGTATGTTCTAGAGACTTCTAAGGAATATCCAGTGAGTATCAATGGTAAAGTCAGAGCTAATATTGCGATTGCTTTAGATGCAACAGAAGCACAGGTGCAGGAAATTGTGCTCAATAATGAATTAATACAAAAATGGGTAGAAGAAAAACCAATAAAAAAACTCATATTCGTAAAAGGTAAAATGATTAATGTGGTGATTTAGCATAAAATTAAATACTATGAAAAAAACAATCTTATTTGCAGTCGTTTTTAGTTTGCTCTCTTTTTCAGGGATAGCACAAATGCCCCAAAGTGGTTTACCACGTTTTATACGTTGGGTAGACAATACGCAATTCGTATTGAACACTAAAAGAGGCGACGATGCTGCTCCAAAAAATTATGTGTACAATCTAGCTACAAAGCAATACAGTATTGCGCCAGCAGATGTGGTACCTACCGAAAAAGCGGTGTTCCTCAAAAAAGGAGATGTCTTTTTAAAAGAAAATGGAACAGAGACTCAATTGACTTTTGACGCCATGGAAGAAAAAAATCCAACACTATCACCTGATGGGAATTATGTAGGCTATACGAAAAACAATAATTTATATACTTTATCCTTGGCGACTAAAAAGGAAGTAGCCATTACCAATGATGGTGCGACAGGTATCTTGAATGGTTATGCAAGCTGGGTGTATTTTGAAGAAATTTTTGGTCGTTCAACACAGTACCGTGCATTCTGGTGGAGTCCAGACAGCAAGTATATTTCATTCATGCGTTTTGATGAGCGTAAAGTGCCTATGTTTCCAATTTACAATAGTGAAGGACAGCACGGCTTTGTAGAAGAAACAAGGTATCCAAAAGCAGGTGATCAAAATCCAACAGTAAAAATTGGATGGACAACACCAGATGGCGGCAGTATTACATGGACTGATTTTAATGAAGCAGAGGATCAATATTTTGGATGGCCTATTTGGAATCCAAATAACAATAGCATGTGGTTGAGTTGGATGGATCGTGGTCAAAACAACCTGAAAATTTATGAGTTGAATTTGACGACAGGTGCAAAAAAACTTGTGTATACAGAATACCAAAAAACTTGGATTGATCTAGAAGATAGAAACGGCGGTAGAATTAATTTTATCCCAAACAACAAGGGATATATTGCACAGGCGGATGCTAGTGGATGGAATCAATTGTACATGTATGACATGGAAGGCAATTTACAATATCCTATTACCAATGGTAAATTTACCATTTTAGGTATTCGTCAAATTGATGAAAAAAATAAGACCATTTATTTCACTGCAAGAGGCATTGAAAGTAGTGCTAGAATAGATTTATACTCGATTGGATTTGATGGCAAGAATCAAAAAAGATTAACTGTGGGTGATGTGAACAATGCACAAGTGTATTTAGCACCTGATGCAAAAAACTTTGTAACGGTGTATAGCAATATACAAACACCAACTACAATGGCTTTAATCAACGCACAAAAGAAAACGGTAGAACTGTTAGGCACTTCAACACCATCTAATTTTGATGCGAGTAAATTAGCTAAAACAGAATTGATTCGTATCAAGAGCGCCGATGGTTTATTTGAATTACCAGCCTTGGTAACTTGGCCAAAAAATATGGATCCAAATAAAAAGTATCCATTGTTGGTGAGTATTTATGGTGGACCAAATGCAGGTACAGTGATGGATAGTTGGTCCTCTAATCCAACCAAAGAAGCATGGGCACAAGAAGGTTTAATTCAGGTGGCATTTGATCATAGAGCGAGTGGGCATTTTGGAAAAGAAGGCGTCAACTATATGTACCGTGACTTGGGCCATTGGGAAATGGAAGATTATATGACGATGGCAAAATGGTTTATCGCCAATGGTCAAGCGGACCCTACTAAAATTGCCATGACTGGATTTAGTTATGGCGGCTATATGAGTACTTATGCATTGACATATGGGGCATCTGTATTCACACATGCAATGGCTGGAGGTAGTGTAACAGCTTGGGAATTATATGATTCACATTATACAGAACGTTTCATGGATACGCCAGCAGAAAACCCAGAAGGGTATAAGTCTAGTAATGTCATGACGCATCTCAAAAACTTTAAAGGCGTATTACAATTGGTGCATGGCACAATGGATGACAATGTGCATATGCAAAATTCTATTCAATTATTGAGTGCGTTGCAAGAGCAAGGCAAACCAGTTGAATTCATGTTGTATCCTGGAGGCCGTCATGGATGGGGTGGTGCAAAAGGCAAGCATTTTACGGATTTAAAAAATCAATTTATTTACAAACATTTATTGGAAAAGGCAATGCCTGCTTCAAAATAATACAAGCAATGTCAAACCCAAACTTGGATAGCCCTTTTCAAAATGTACCAGCACAGGACAGAGAATTTGAGAATACAATTCGTCCTGCTGTCATGGATGCTTTTGCCGGTCAACCACAGTTAATTGAAAATATCAGCATTTTTATTAAGGCTGCTAAGCTAAGGGGTGAGGCATTGGACCATATTTTATTTCATGGACCTCCTGGTTTAGGTAAAACAACATTAAGCAGGATCGTGGCGAATGAAATGGGGGTGCAGATTAAAGAAACCTCTGGACCTGTCATTGAAAAGCCAAGTGATTTGGCGGGCTTATTGACTAGCTTAGAACCCAATGATGTCTTATTTATTGATGAGATCCATCGATTGAGTACTGTGGTAGAAGAGTATTTGTATGCAGCAATGGAGGATTATAAGATTGATATTTTAATTGATAGTGGCCCCAATGCAAGATCAGTACAAATTAATTTAAATCCATTTACATTGGTAGGGGCTACCACTAGAAGTGGATTGCTGACAGCACCCTTGTTATCGCGTTTTGGAATTAAATCAAGATTGGAATATTATCCTGCACCTGTTTTGCAAAAAATTATTGAAAGAAGTGCAGGTATCCTAGAAGTAAAACTAGATTCAAGTGCAGCAGCTGAGATCGCAAGAAGAAGTAGGGGGACACCAAGAATTGCCAATGGTTTATTAAGAAGGGTAAGGGACTTTGCACAAGTCTTAAACGATGGCATTGTTGATTTAGGCATCACGCAACATGCATTGAAAGCATTGAATGTGGATGAGCATGGATTGGATGAAATGGACAATCGCATCTTACTTGCCATTATAGAAAAATTCAAAGGAGGGCCTGTTGGGATTAGCACTATTGCGACTGCAGTAGGAGAGGAATCGGGCACGATAGAAGAAGTATATGAGCCATTCTTAATTCAAGAAGGGTTCTTACAAAGAACACCTAGGGGTAGGGAAGTTACTTTTAAAGCTTACGAGCACCTTGGAAAGCATAAGGGACAAGGCTTTGGAGAAAATCCAGAATTATTTAGATAAGTAATCAATTACTTTACCACCAATCTAAATCCATTTCCATGGATATTGACAATTTCAATCGTACTATCTTCTTTTAAATATTTTCTCAACTTAGCGATATATACATCCATGCTTCTTCCATTGAAATAAGTATCACTACCCCATATTTTTTTCAAAGCCTTTTCTCTGGTCAATAAATCATTCTTGTATTCTGCAAGCATTTTCAATAACTCATTTTCTTTTGGAGAAAGTACTTGTGTATTTTCTTTAATTTTTAATTCTCTTAATTTTGGATTGAAATTGTAAGCGCCTAATTCAAATTCAATATTGTCTGTAATTTTATGGTCTTCCTCGTTGCGTTTGATAATCGCTTTAATTTTATGCATGAGCACATCACTATCAAATGGCTTAGTGATATAATCATCCGCACCAAGTCTATATCCTTGAAGGATATCATCTTTTAAAGTTTTTGCACTTAAAAAGAACAAAGGCACATCTGGATCAATATCTCTTATTTCCTCTGCCAATGTAAACCCATCTACATTTGGCATCATCACATCTAATAAACAAAGGTCAAATTTTTCACGTTGAAAAGCGCCAAGACCTAATCTTCCATCTCTTTCAAGCGTGACATCATAATCGTTTAATTCTAAAAAGTTTTTTAGAACCAAACCTAAGTTGCTATCATCTTCACATAAAAGGATTTTATACTTTTTCTTGTCTTCCATAATTGATTGCTTTGTGTAAAGAAACAGATTTTATTTTTTAAACTATAAAATTGGATTCCAATCTTTTGTTAAAAATACAACTAATGGTTATTAGTTGAACAAAGGTCGCATATTCCGCAGTTCTGAGGCGATTTTTCTCCAAAATATTTTGCAAGAAATACGTTTCTGCAAGTAACCAATCTACTGCCTATATAATCTCTCATTGCTTGAATGCGGTCTTCAAAAGCTAATTTTCTTGCTTGGTATTCGTCTAAATTAAGGGTCATAAATTCAGCAGATGCCCTGTTCCACTTAAATTGTACAATGGGTTGGTTGGCTTTTTGCTCCAACGAAATCATGCCATATTGTAGCAATTGTTTTAATTGTCCCTGTACAAATTCAATATCACGTTGTAATAATTTTGCTAGCATGCCTTCATTGATAAACTGTGGGCTGTCTAAAATACCACCATAGGTCCTTAATAAGGTTTGTAAAACAAAACCAGTTTCAGGATATTGTTTTTCGAATAATTGGATGCTAATTCTATTTTCAATGACTTGTACTAATGTGGGTTTGAAAGAACTGGGTGAAAATTTCACATGCCCCTCTTGTTCTATCCACTGTAATGCGTTTCTTGCAATGATTTTATCCCACTTAAACTGCAAACAAAATACCTCAAAGTCAAATAAAAACTGCTGTTGTTCGCCCATGCCTACGGGCAACTGCACAAAATCAGCAAGGTCTTGAAATACTTTTTTAATCACAGGGATTGGAGGAATCTTTTTTTCCTGCAACTGATTCCAGTATTCCAAATCATTTTGTTGGTAGAGTAAAATTGCCTTTGCTGGTAATCCATCTCTACCAGCTCTTCCTGCTTCTTGATAATATTGTTCGATACTTCCGGGTATATCAAAGTGGATGACTGCACGCACATTAGTTTTGTTGATCCCCATTCCAAAGGCACTCGTAGAAACGATTACCTGAAGATGGTCTTGCATCCAATCCTCTTGTACTTTTTTGCGTTCACTCAAATCCATCCCCGCATGATACCCTGCAACAGAAAATCCATAACTAGTTAACATACTTGCAAGCTGGGCCACATTGTTTCTTGTATTACAATAGATGATCACAGATCCTGTGATATCTTTCAATAAATTCTTTAAAACAAATAATTTAACTGTTTCTTTTTTGACTTGATAACTTAAGTTTGGTCTTAAAAATTGATCTGTAATGAGGTTAGCGTCTTCCACACCCAATTGAACTAACATGTCTTTTTGTACCAAGGGAATAGCAGACGCAGTCATTGCTAAAATAGGTATCTTGGGAAATGTTTTTTTCAAAAAGTCCAATTTGCGATAGCTCGGTCTAAAATCATAGCCCCATTGTGAGATACAATGTGCTTCATCAATGGCAAACAATTGAATGGGTAAGCTACTTAATAAAGTTTGAAAATGTTTCTGTGCTAATTTCTCTGGAGAACAATAAATGAATTGGTATTTTTTTGCTTCAATCTCTTTAAATACAACAGCTTCTTCATAACCACTCAGCTGGCTCCCCAATAAAACTGCTTTTAAATTTTTAGAGACTAAATCTTTCACTTGATCTTGCATGAGTGCAATCAAAGGGCTAATCACAATGCAAATACCTCTTTGATAGATGGTGGGCACTTGAAAGCAAATGGACTTACCTGCGCCTGTTGGCAATAAGGCAAGTGTGTCTTTACCAGAAAGGATAGATTCAATCACAGCTAATTGCTGTGGTCTAAAACTATCATAGTTCCAATGCTTTTTTAATATGTCAACTAAGGCTTCCAATCAATGAATTATGAATCTAATTTCTTTTTAAATAACCTTAAAGAATTCAATGCCAAGACCACATCACTGAGTGCCATGATCATGGCACCGTAAGTTGGCCCCCAGGTGCCTAAAAATCCAAATGCGGCCACAGGGATGGCTATGATATTATAAGAGAAAGCCCATCCTAAGTTTTCTTTGATAGTTTCATATGTTTTTCTTCCTAATACCAAGGACATTGGTAGATTCTTTAAGCCACTGTTCATCAATACCACTTGTGCACTTTGAATGGCGATATGTGACGCGTTGCTTAATGAAATACCAACGGTTGCTTTTGCTAGCGCAGGGGCATCATTGATACCATCGCCTACCATTGCAGTTGGTGCAATTTTTATCAAAGCATCTAGTGTTGCTAATTTTTCTGAAGGACTTTGTTCTGCAATAATTTTATGAATCCCCAATGCTGCACCCACTTGTTTGCATTTTGCAGCCCTGTCTCCACTCAATAAGATAGTAGCAATACCTTGACGGTGCAATTGATCTACTACTTCTTTTGCTTCTGGTCTAATTTGATCTGCTACATCAATCCATCCAATGCATTGATTGTTCTTTTGAATATAGATATTATGACCATCTTCAATTGATTTGTCTTCTAATGTTTTAAAGGATCCAGCCCAATAGGTGTTGCCAGTTTTGTCTGTTGCCTGTATACCCATCCCTTTTACTTCTTCTATTTTCGCCCATGGAATGGCATTATTTGTTTTCCAGGTTGCTTGAATACAATGAGCAATTGGATGATTGGAATATTTTTCTAAAGAGTAGCTTAGAATTTTAAACGTATCTTCTGAAATTTCCGCTTGCTCATTTTGTATGATATGAAATCCACTCAATTCAAATTGCCCCGTGGTTAAAGTCCCTGTTTTATCAAAAACAACTTGCTTGATGTTTTTAAAAGTTTCTAAGCTTTTTGCATTTTTAAATAAGACACCATTTCTTGCACCTCTGCCAAGTCCTACTGCAATTGCTGCTGGCGTCGCCAATCCCATAGCACATGGACATGAAATCACTAAGACTGCGATGGATCTTAACATACTTTCACTAAATCCAATATTGGTAAAAAAGTAATTCCCAATTAAAGTAAGTAATGCGATACCCACCACCAAGGGGACAAAGATGGCACTAATTTTATCTGCTAAAATTTGTACGGGTGGTTTTTCACCTTGAGCTGCTTTGACCATTTTTAAAATATTAGCCAGCACAGTTTGATCACCAACAGCGGTAACATAAGCTTTGATAGAACCATTTTCGATTGTACTGCCTCCTAATAAGATATCCTTCATTACACGATGCACAGGAATACTTTCTCCAGTGACAATGGCTTCGTTGACATCTGCTTCCCCTGATAATATTTTACAATCCATGGGGACTGTTTCACCTGAATTAATTAATAAAATGTCACCCACTTTCAAGGTATCAGCTGAGACATTAAAAATAACTTCTTTGTGATGTTCATCAAAGACAATCATATTGGCCATCACTTTCTGTGCCTTCACTAAATCTTTCAAGGCACGTTGGGTGGAAGCAATGGAGGCGTCTTCTAAATAATTTCCAAAAAATACAAAAGTTAAAATGGTGGCGGTGGTTTCATAATAAGCAAACTGCGCGCCTTGTCCAATGATGGTGCCGTATAAACTATATCCAAAAGAAGCGACCGCTCCAATGGAGACCAATACATTCATATTCGGAATGCCATGTAATAAACTATTGATGGCACTTTTTCCAAAGTAGTTCATACCTACTATAAAAACAGGTAATGTTAAACCCAATTGCACATAAGGGTTCATTAACCAATGAATATGCACACCTGGTATCATATGCAGGATGAGTGGAAGGGTAAAAATCAAAGAGAAGATGGCACGTTCTTTATTATTGTCTAACCATTTTTTATTGACTTCTTCTGTTGTTTGTCCCCTCACTTTGTATCCCAGTCCTTGAATGCCTTTAATTAAAGCGGGTTTTTGAGCGGCATCTGCCAATTCAAATTGCACTTCGCCTTCCATGAAGTTCACTTTAGGTTCATGTATGCCCTTGCTACTAAGATATTTATGAATGGATAACGCGCAATTGGTACAGCTCATACCATCTACTTTCCATTGAATGTTTTCCATTTTAATACAATTATAATATAAAGGTACGAAACCATTTTAGGATTGTATTTGAAGCTTTATATTTGCAATATGGACCAAGTCTACACCCTTGAACAGACGGATCAAGTTGCCGCTCAACTGGTACAAAAATATGCTACGCATCCTGTGTGGGTCTTTCAAGCACCCATGGGCGCAGGTAAGACAACCCTGATTGCTGCAATAGGGAGGGCACTGGGTATTCGGCAAGCCATGTCAAGTCCTACATTTTCTATTATGAATGAGTATGAAGTACAGGGCAAATTGATTTACCATATGGATTGGTATCGTTTAGAGAGTGAAGCAGAAGCAAGGCAGGCTGGGGTAGAGGCGGCGATGGAAGAAGCTGATTTGTCTTTGGTGGAATGGCCTGAAAAAGCGCCTAATCTAGTGCCGGAGCAAGCAGTGGTGTTCAATATTGAATTCATCGACCCCAATCAGCGTAGAATTTATACCAATCAGTAAAAGGAGTCAATCGAATCGGCTTTTTCCTATTTTAGGATCTCTGGTATTTTTGTATCTTCATGAAAATATTTCTTATGAGTGTCACCAAGCCCCAAATTCATCCTTCATTTTCCTATGAAACACAGGAAGAGGTATTGGATATTCCTCATAGTGCAAAGCCATTGTTGATTGGCATCCCAAAGGAGACTGCATTTCAAGAAAATAGGGTTGGCCTCATTCCAGAAGCGGTTGGGGTATTGGTAGCCAATGGGCATCGTGTTATGGTGGAATCAGGTGCAGGAAAAGGAAGCCGTTATACCGATAAAGATTATGCAGAAGCAGGTGCAGAAATAGCTTTCGAAAAAGCAGCAGTCTACCAATGTCCAATTTTAATTAAGACGGCGCCACCAGTCGAATCTGATTTGCCTTTTTTACAAATGCATCAAACCATTATTTCTCCTTTGCATTTATCTGCAATCAATCATGAGGTATTGGTTGCGTTGATGGCAAAAAAAATTACTGCTTTAGCAATCGAAAATATCAAAGACGAAAATCAAAACTATCCTATCTTAAGAAGCATGAATGAGATAGTGGGTAGCGCGGTGATGTTGATTGCCGGTCAATACCTAAGTAATTTTAATTCAGGCAAGGGTGTTTTGTTGGGTGGTATCAGTGGTGTACCTCCAACTAAAGTAGTGGTCATTGGTGCAGATATTACTGGTGAATTTGCAGTACGCAATGCACTTGCATTGGGTGCAAGCGTCAAAGTGTTTGATAACAATGTCTCTAGACTACAGAGACTGCAAAATAATTTAGGTCAACGTGTTTGGACTTCTGTGATTGAGCCAAAAATATTGGCAAAGCAACTTAAAACCTGTGAAGTAGCCATTGGTGCATTGACAAATGAAATTGGTAGAGCACCCATTGTAGTGACAGAGGAGATGGTGATGAATATGCGACCAGGTAGTATTATTATTGATGTGGCAGTGGATAGGGGTGGATGTTTTGAGACCACTGAATTAACAAATCATGAAAATCCAATTGTCATCAAACATGATGTGATTCATTATGGTGTACCCAATATCCCAAGTGGTTTTGCGAGAACTGCAAGCCAAGCAATTAGTAATGTCTTAATGCATTTGATGATGGAAGTTGGAGATCAAGGTAGCTTAGAAGAACTTGTCTGGCATCATGTACACCTTCGCGAGGGGGTCTATTTATACAAAGGATCATTGACTGATTTTTACATCAGTCAAAAATGCAATTTAAAATTCACCGATTTGAATTTATTGATTGCAAGCAAAAGCTAAGACAGTTACTTATATTTTAAAATCTGATAGCGCCAATTGTTGAGCACAAAACTGGTATTCTTGAGGATCATTGCTTGCTACAATGATTAATTTATGCATCGCGTAAGCTTGCATTAATTGATGGTAGGTTTGAATACCTTCTTGATCTAGATTACTACATGGTTCATCTAATAATAAAATTGGGGCTTGATCAAAAATAGCTAAAGCCAATTTTAATCTTTGTTTCATTCCACTACTAAAATTTCTTATCTGTTTATCGGCAGCTTTGCTGAGTCCAATTTTTTCTAATATTTCATTTGGATGAATGTTAGATTGGATGGGTTTGAATTGTTGATGAAAAGCGATTTGTTCTAATGCAGTGAACTCTTCTACCAGTTCTAAATAAGGTGCAGCAATACTTATATGTTGAAATATATTTGAGCTATCAATGGATTGATCATCATTGTCGACCCAATGCACCTGACCTTTTGTAAGTCCAATATAACCTGCAATAATTTGTAGTAGGGTGCTTTTACCTGATCCGTTATTTCCAATCAATGCATAATGTTGTCCGGTGACAAAACTGAAATTAAGATTGGAGAAAATCCATTCTTTATTGAATCTTTTTGATGCAGCTGTAAAGTGAATTTGCATATTAATCTTCTTCTGATGCACCTTTGACAAAACGCTTGATGATGCCTCTTCCACTGTCTCTAATAAAAGTCACAATTTCATCTCGCTCATCTGTTGCAGGTAATTCTTCCTCAATAAAAGCAAGGGCCTGTGTGGTATTCATTCCTTTATTAAAAATATAACGGTAAATATCTAATATATGATTGATCTTTTCTAAGTCAAATCCCCTTCTTTTCAAACCAACACTATTCACACCACCATAGCTTAATGGATTTCGGACAGCTTTAATATAAGGAGGCACATCTTTGCTTACCAAACTACCTCCAGCGATATATGCATGTTGTCCAATTTGTACAAATTGGTGTACCGCACTCACGCCAGCAATCCAAGAATAGTCGCCTAATGTTACGTGACCAGCAATTTGAACGCTATTGCTCAAAATGCAATGGTTACCAATGATACAATCATGTGCAATATGACTATAGGCCATGATTAAACAATGACTTCCAACTCTAGTAACCCAACGATCAGAGGTACCTCTGTTGATGGTTACAAATTCTCTGATGGTGGTATGGTCCCCAATTTCTACTGTGGTTTTTTCTCCATTGAATTTTAAATCCTGAGGATCAGCACCTATCACCGCACCAGGGAAGATGCGACAATTTTTCCCCACTGTAGTACCATTCATAATGGTCACATTACTTCCAATCCATGTACCTTCCCCAATTGTAACATCACTATGTATGACAGTGAAGGGATCAATTTTTACATTGGATGCAACTTTTGCATTTGGGTCTATATAAGTGAATGGATGTGTCATAGGTATAAATTTATTCTGCTCTTTTTACAACTTGAGCAACAAGTTCCGACTCTGTAGCCACTTTTCCATTTACATAGACCGTGCCACGCATTTCGCAAATACCTCTACGAATTGGAGCCATCAATTCTAATTTAAGTAACATGGTATCGCCTGGCTTCACCATTTGTTTAAATTTACAATTGTTGATTTTTAAAAAATAAGTATCATAATTGCCTTTAGGCATGGCATTGATACAAAGGATACCACCAGTTTGCGCCAATGCCTCAATTTGCAATACACCTGGCATGACTGGGTTGCCTGGAAAATGTCCAGGGAAAAACCATTCATTGAATGTGACATTCTTAACACCTACAATAGAAGTGTCTGTTAATTCAATGATCTTATCCACCAATAAAAATGGATGACGATGCGGCAAAGTTTTTTCTATTTGTTCTAATGTATACACAGGGGTTGCGCTTGGATCATAAACAGGAACATCTTTAATATTTTTATTTTTTTTGATGTACTGCTTTATTTTTTTAGCAAATTCTACGTTACTACTATGTCCAGGACGATTGGCGATGATTCTTGCTTTAATTGGATAGCCGATCAATGCTAAGTCACCTATGACATCTAATAATTTATGACGTGCAGGCTCATTAGGAAATCTCAATTCCAAATTATTTAAATAGCCTTCACTTTTTACTTCAATTTTATCTCGCTTAAATACTTTAGCCAATCGAGTCATTTCTTCTTTGGTAACAGGCTTGTCAACTACTACAATGGCATTATTGATATCTCCGCCTTTAATTAAATCGTGTTCTAAAAGCGTTTCTAATTCATGTAGAAAACAAAAAGTTCTACAAGGGGAGATCTCTGATTTAAAATCTTTAATTGTTTTAAGTGCCGCATGTTGTGTACCTAATACAGGGCTATTAAAATCTATCAGGGTGGTGATTTGATAATCTAAAGCTGGTAATGCAACCATCTCTACGCGCTTGTCTTCGTCGTAGTGAAAAATATTTTCATCAATGCTGTACCATGCTTTTGCAGCATCTTGTTCTAATACACCTACTTTTTCAATAGCTTCAATGAATGGTGCAGAGCTACCATCCATGATCGGAATTTCTGGTCCATTCAATTCTATCAAAAGATTGTCAACGCCTAATCCAACTAAAGCGGCAAGAATATGTTCCACCGTACTCACTTTGGCATCACCCACTTGCAATGTAGTTCCACGACTTGTATCAGTTACTAAATCACAATCCGCCTTGATCAATGGTTGGTTTGGTAAATCTACCCTTTGAAATTGAATACCAAAGCCTGGATTAGCAGGTTGCAATGTCATATCTACTAAAACGCCTGTATGTAAACCGGTTCCGCTAATACTAACACTTTCAGAAAGGGTGTGTTGCTTATCGGGGTTAAAATGTTGATCCATGTGTAACTAGTTTAGAATAGCTTAGTTAAAAGCTTGATTTAAAGCAAAAATACGCTTGATTTAGGCTTTTTGAGACAGTTGTTGTACTAATATTACGAGTTCTTGTACTCTTTTTTCCAATTCTGGGAGGTTTTTGACATAAACCTGGTTTCTTAGGCTTTGTTTTTGTTCAATTGCTGGGTAGCCCGCAAGGGTCATATTTGCAGTTGTAAATGTTTTTGTCACACCAGCTCCTCCTGCAATTTTTATCCCATCTGCAATGGCAAGATGACCAGCTAAACCTGCCTGTCCTCCAATCATAACATTTTTCCCAATTTTGGTACTTCCACTCACGCCAACTTGAGCAGCGATGACGGTATTGGTTCCTATTTCTGCGTTATGTGCTATCTGAATTTGGTTGTCTAATTTAACACCTTTGCGAATGATGGTGGACCCGATAGTGGCTCTGTCGATTGTGGTGTTAGCACCAATTTCAACATCGTCTTCGATGACCACGTTTCCAAGTTGTGGTACTTTTTGAAAACTACCATCTTTTTTAGGGGCAAATCCAAAACCATCACTTCCAATAATGCTTCCACTATGAATGGTCACATGATTGCCAATAACACAATCTGCATAAATGACCACACCTGGATAGATGGTCACATGATTGCCAATTTTTACATTTTCACCAATGACTACATTGGGAAAAATTTTTACATGATCACCTAGTGTAGCACCTTCATTGATATAGGCAAAAGCTGCGACAAAATGGTTTGCACCTAAGCTAGCGGTTGGCGCAATAAAGGAAGGTGTTTGAATCCCAACAAGCTGTTGGGTCTTTAGTTCTTGGTATTTTGTAAGTAGGGTAGCGAAGGCTGCATAGGCATCTGGCACCCTAATTAAAGTTGCATTTATTTTTTGTTTTAATACTTGCTGATCGCTAATGATGATGATCGAAGCGGCGGAAGAATATAAAAATGCTTCATATTTAGGATTGGCTAAAAAAGAGAGTTGACCAGCAGTGGCTTCCTCTATTTTACCAAAATTCCTTACAGTGACAGACGCATCACCTTCTACTTGACCTTGAATCATGATTGCGATCTGTTGGGCACTGAATTCTAGCATATGTTGCATTATTTATTTGAATTGGGCTTATTCACTTAGTGAACAAATGTAAAATTTTTTAACTGGGGTAGAAAGACTTTCGACAATTAATGCGTTTTGTACCTCAGAAATAGTAGAAATTTCACCTTTTTTTAGCAAAATATGGATATTCTCACTGTCATTCTTGTACAAAGTATTGCTTGTTTCACCTTTAAAACATAGGAAAGCAGCTGCTTCATCATCCACATTGAACCTTGCTTTAGTAGCTGTTAAAGCTTGATTTAAAGCAGCATCCGTGATAGGCTCTGATTGCAAATGACATTTGTAGATGCTTCTATTTAATAATCTATGGCACAATAAAGATAAAATTGGATCCGAATGGGTTTGCCATTTTTTGATGGCGTACATAATATCTGTATCATCTAATTGGCAGTAGGCTGTTAAATCAATTTGCTCAATGGAGGTAAATTCATTGGATAAAAAATAATCTAAAATGCCACCAATGGCAATGGTACTGTTTTTTGCTTTTGTTAATTGTTTAGCTCTTTGAATAATTTTAACCAACATATTCTCTGCAGCAATGACGGTCTTGTGCCGGTAAACTTGCCAATACATGAGCCTTCTGGACACTAAAAATTTCTCTACACTATTCACTCCTTTTTCTTCTACTAATAAAATATTGTCCTTTACGTTTAACATTTTTAAAATGCGCTCATGGCCAACTACGCCCTCACTTACACCTGTAAAGAAACTATCTCTTGATAAATAATCTAACCTGTCCACATCTAGCTGCCCACTAATTAATTGATGTAAAAAGGTTTTAGGATATTGGTTGGTAAAAATTTGAATCGCCAAGGTTAATTGACCATTCAATGCAGGGTTAGGATCTGCGTTGAGTTGATTCATAATTAACAAAGAAAGTGCCTCATGGTGTACGCCTTTTAACAATACATTTTCTAATCCGTGTGAATAGGGACCATGGCCAATATCATGCATTAATATGGCTGCTTTTGCAGCTTGTGCTTCTTCTACAGTGATCTCAATACCCTTGTCTCTAAGTTCATTAATCGCATTACACATTAATTGATAGGCACCCAATGAATGGTGCAGTCTAGTATGCACAGCACCAGGATAAACTAGTTGCGCTAAAGCCATTTGCTGTATCCTTCTTAATCTTTGAAAAAAAGGATGGTTAAAAATGGCAAATATCAACGGGTCATTGATCGTAATAAATCCATGTACTGGATCGTTAATCATTTTTCGAGTCAAAAATTCCATAGGCTAAATGTGTTGACAAAGGTACGAAATGTGAATAACTCCTGCGTTTTATTTAAATAGCTACTGTACCAAAAAACTATCTTTGTAACGCCCCTTAATGAAGGTAAAACCGACTTTAAATAGCCCAATTTTATGAAAATCACACAAGGCACTTTAGATAAATTAGAAGATATTTTAGGCGAATCTAAATATGTAGTTCGTTACGAGCGAGGTAATTTCCAGAGCGGCTGGTGTTTACTTGAATTCAAAAAGATTGTGGTTTTAAACAAGTTTTTAAATTTGGAAGCTAGAATCAATACCTTACTTGAACTGATTCCGCAACTCACAATAGAATTTGATAAGTTGACGCATGATTCTCAAAAATTATATGAGGAAGTGAAGCGGATTGCATTGTCTGAAGCATAAATTTTAACCCTACCCATTTTGTTAAGTATCACCATTCTAGGATCAGGCACCAGCACTGGGGTTCCCCTCATTGGATGTGTATGTCCTGTATGTACTTCAGATGATCCCAGAGACAATCGATTAAGAACAAGCATTAAAATTGAATCCGATACCACTTGTATCATCATCGATACGACCCCAGATTTTAGGTATCAAATGCTTCGTACCAAAACAACACATATAGACGCAGTGGTATTCACCCATCCCCATAGAGATCACTATGCAGGACTAGATGATATTAGACCATTTAATTTCTTCTCGGGTAAATCAATGCCGATCTATGCCAATACAATTACGCAGGTAGCCATTCAGCGTGATTTTTATTATGCTTTTGAAACGGATAAAGATGCGGGTTTGCCAGAAATGCAATTACACACTATTGATCATGAAACGCCTTTTAAGATTGGGGACATTGAATTGACACCGATTCAAGTCATGCATCGGGAGATGCCTGTGCTAGGTTTTAGAATTGGGGACTTTACCTATATCACAGATGCCAATTATATTTCGGCCGAAGCCATGGAGCAAATAAAAGGGTCCAAGGTCCTTATCCTAAATGCACTGCGTCCCGAGTCTCATCCAACACATTTCACCTTATCCGAAGCGATTGCCATGACGCAGTCTCTACATATCCCTCAAACTTATTTTACGCATTTTAGCCACCAGATTGGCTTACAGGCCGAGGTGGAGCCAAGTTTGCCAAAGGGCATCCGGATGGCATATGATGGGATGGTGATTACCCTATAGTTACTCCAATTATTTTTTCAAATTATTTATTC